>PAZC01000007.1 GCA_002716045.1 Opitutia bacterium | reverse complement strand
CGCCATAGGCGTGCACAGGGTCCGATCGTAACGTCGAAGGCGCCTGCCGTTTGGCGAGAAAGATTTTGAGAAGCATCAAGCACGGCAAAAAGATCATCGCTGAGCGGTATGTTTCGCCCCGAACCGGAAGTATCAGAAAGCCGACTTAATTCACTTTCTGGGTCATAGTCACTTAGTATTGCATTGAGACGTTCGACCTCAGCAAAGCCCGCAGAAGCGGCTTCCTTGGCAACCTTTTCACTATCTGCATAGAGAACAATGCGAAAATTCGTTCCCATTTGCTTTTCGAGGAAAGAAAAGCGGGTCTGATCCGCTTGAGAGATTTGTACCAAAAGTCGGCAGAGGATTAAAGCTATTGCAAGAAATCTCATATAATATATTTTCGCACAAACCTAGACTTCCTACAACAGAGCTTTTTTCTTCACACTACGAAATGTTTTTGGGATAAAGGTCTGTTTACCCTATATTTGATAGTTAGAATTAACCACAAAATGATGATGAAACGGAATCATTTACATTTACTTACGCAAATCAGTGCAAGCTTAGGGCTGTTTGGAACATTGGCAGCTGAAGTCGACTTTGTTCAAGACGTGCAACCTGTGCTGGAGTTCAACTGCGTTAGCTGTCATCGTGCAGATAATGCGAAAGGCAAGCTTCGCCTCGATGAAAAAGAATTCGCGTTTAAGTCAAAAGATGTAATTTCTCCGGGGGAGCCCGAAGAAAGTTCTCTCTATTGGACGACCACACTTCCTGCAGACGACGATGAAATAATGCCTCCGATTAAGAACGAGGAAAAGGATTACCCTCTTCGTAAACCAGAGCAAACAATCTTAAAACAATGGATCAAGGAAGGAGCCAAGTGGCCCGATGGAATTAAACTGGTGCCAAGGAAGAGATTGCCGAAAAAAATCTCATTTGTGAATGACGTAAAACCAATTCTCGAACTTAATTGTTTGAGTTGTCATCGGAAGGATAAGGCCGAGGGCAAATTGAGATTGGACACCTTTGAGCACGCCTTTGCTAAAGATGACGTCATCGTACCCGGTGACCCCGTCGCAAGCGACCTTTGGTACTTATGCACTCTACCGCTGGACGATGAGGAGCTTATGCCTCCCGAGGGGAACGACCCTCTCGACCCTACTGATTTATTCATGCTTCGCAGATGGATTGAGGAAGGGGCTGAATGGCCTGAAGACATTACACTTCAACCCAAAAAGAAATCCCTAACCGTTTTGGGAATGTTGCCTAAAGAACTTTATCAGAAATTAGGATTCAAACCTGGATCTACAAACGATGAATTCAAGGCTTACTCACAAGAAATTCCTACTTCAGATGCCTCTTTCGACTTGTTGCCAATCAAGGGAGGAACCTTTACCATGGGCAGCTCCAAAGAAGATCCGAACCGGGGCAAAGAGGAGTATCTAGCCCACAAAGTTAAAGTTAATGATTTTTGGATGGCCAAGCATGAATTGACTTGGGATGAATACGAACTCTGGATGCTTAATTTGGACAAGGACAACCGTAAGTACAAAAAGCTTGAACCTACGTTTGCGGATGAGTTGTCCGATGGTGTAACTAAGCCAACAGCTCCATACACCGATATGACTTTCGGAATGGGCAAGAATGGTTATCCCGCAATTTGCATGACGCAACTGGCCGCGAAGATGTACAGCATGTGGCTAAGCGCTAGAACGGGTAGGTTTTATCGATTGCCAACCGAAGCGGAGTGGGAATACGCATGTAAAGCTGGATCAGAATCGGCCTACAGTTTCGGCAACGACAAAGGAGAGCTGTCCAAGCATTCCTGGCACTTGGGCAATAGCCGTTTCAAATACCAGAAAGTTGGACAAAAACCCCCGAACCCATGGGGATTGCATGATATGCACGGAAATGTTTGGGAATGGGTTCTAGACCAATATGTTCCTCCCAATGAATCTGCCTTCAAAGGCATAGTGGAAAATCCTTTGATAGCTCCAAACACTCTTTATCCAAGAGTAGTCAAAGGCGGATCTTGGGATGATGGTTCGAGCAAACATCGTAGTGCTGCTCGTATGGGCTCGAACGAAGCTTGGAAACAACAGGATCCCCAAATTCCGAAAAGCGTCTGGTATCATACCGATGCTCTTTTCGTTGGTTTTCGCCTAGTTCGTCCCAGAGAAGTGCCTCCTCTGTCGGATATCGAAAAGTTCTGGCCTTCGGAGGAAGACATAAAAGCTATCCCAAGTCGCTGAACCTTGATCTTTTCGATCTCTAATTTTCTTTCCATCTAATGTAAGATTTTAATTATCCTCTAGTAAACAGGGAAACTTACAGAGAATATTAATACTCCCACCCACCTAAACACTGTCTGCAAACCAAAAGGATAAACAATTATGAAAGCACTATCACCTTACTACTATTGTTCGGTATTTCTTTTCGTTGCTGCGATTTTAACGGCTGCACCACGACATTTCCGTGGCACCTTCACGGATTCCGCCGATCCTAAATTACCTGCCGACTACCGGTATCAAGGAGAATATGCGACAGAAGGTCTTGGTGCCCAAGTGATCGCCCTCGACAAGGGTGCGTTCCAAGCTGTACTTTATCCAGGTGGTTTGCCGGGAGCGGGTTGGGACGGCAAGAACAAGATTTTGTTGGATGGCAAACTCGAAGGGAAATCCGTTATTCTGCATACACCAAAGGGGAAAAGGCGTTACCTCGGGAATTCTCCCGCTGAGTTTAGCGCAACAAGAGATTTTCCTCCACAAGGTCACAAGGAATATTCAGGAGTGATTTCGGGAGAAAAACTTGAAGGCAAGACCGATAAGGGTAAAGGTTTTTCACTAACCAAAACAAATCGCGTCAGTCCCACCATGGGGAAGAGGGCTCCCTCTGGAGCCATCGTGTTGTTCGACGGTTCCAACAAGAACGAATGGCTAGGTGGGCGAGTCGATGAAAAGACCAAGCTTCTCAACACCGACGGAAGCGACATCCGTACCAAGAGAAAATTCAATGACTACAAGATGCACCTTGAATTCCTGCTGCCCTTTCGTCCGGGTGCTCGTGGTCAAGGTCGAGGCAACAGTGGATTTTACCAAGTGGATCACTATGAGATGCAGATTCTCGACTCCTTCGGGCTCGAGGGTCTCAATAACGAATGCGGAGGCATTTATTCAAAGAAGGCATCCGATGTGAACGGGTGCTTTCCTCCCTTGCGTTGGCAAACCTACGACGTCGAGTTTACGAACGCCCGATCCAAGGATGGCAAGAAAACGAAGAACGCCGTGTTTACCGCCCGCCTCAACGGCATCCTGATCCACGACAAATATGAAATCCCGGGAAAGACCGGTGGTTCTCGCGGTGAGCCTGAAGGCACTCCTGGGCCTATCAAGCTTCAAGGACACGGAAATCCCCTGCAGTTCAGAAACATCTGGATCTTGGAAAATTAATAAGTCTCCAAGAGGACAAGGGAGATAAATTGATGTCGATTTGAGCAAAATATTACTGGTAAATGCTAAAGCCTTTGCCAAACAACCCTCTGGTTCGAGAACAGGATCGATGTCGCTTTGCCGATGGAGAAATGGCACTTACAATTTGGTTTGACGAAGATGAGGAAATCTTTGCCTTTGAACTTGTTTTCGATCTCCTTCTTGACGAATTCGCGGTTCGCTACACTAAAGGGCAAGCTGCAAAATACTTGAGGATTTCAGAAGGTGAACTTAAGCCAGGTAGACATTTAAAGCAAGTTTTAGGCACCTGCAAACTCTCACTACCCAACTCCCGATTGACGGAATTCAATGCTCGGGCAATCCATTTGCCAGTCAAGATTCGAGACCTTGTTTGCAGGGAACTCGAAAATCTTGTTAACGATGACGGCAAGACTGGCATTGACGATTGAAGCAACTGTCTGAAGAAACTTATGGCTTCGAACCAAAATTTACACTCCAACACAAAAGAATTATGAAACCAATGCCCTTCTGCTCAGTCCTTGCCTTAACGCTCGTGGGGTTTGCTTCTCCCGAAAAAGCTAATGCGAAGGTTCTTCTTAAACGAGACAATACGGCAGTTACCGTAACGATTTACGACAAACTATTTACCAAATATGTTTACAATGACGAGACACGGGCTAAGCCGATCTTATATCCTATTATAGGACCGAACGGCATTCCCATGACTAGACGATACCCAATTGAAGAACCAGGTAAGGGGGAAGCCAAGGATCACCCCCATCATGCCTCGCTTTGGTATACTCACGGTGAAGTAAACGGCATCAGTTTTTGGCACATCGGCAATAACACTGGAGAAATCGTCCACGAAAACTTCCTCAAACTGGAAGGAAACATCATCGCCACTCGAAACAAGTGGGTTGATTCAAAGGGGAAGGTTGTGTGTCGCGACGAGCGAACACTCGCTTTTCACGGTAAAGGCGAAGATAGAGTTATAGACGTAACTATAAAAATTCTCGCCGATTCCGGCGACGTTACTTTCGGCGATACTAAAGAAGGTTCAATGGGAATTAGATCTAACCCGGTCCTTCGATTAAAAGGGTCGGTTGCCAGAGGCAAAGCGCTCAACAGCGCAGGCGATACCGACAAGGCACTGTGGGGGAAACGTGCTGCTTGGGTCTCCTACTGGGCTCCACAGGAAAAAAAAGTTGTCGGTTTCTCCATCTTCGATCATCCCACCAATCCCAGACATCCGACTTGGTGGCACGCACGTGACTACGGGTTAGTTGCGGCCAATCCTTTTGGAATCCACAACTTCGAAAGAAAACCAAAGGGGACTGGAGACATGAAAGTAAAGAACGGTGAGTCCGTAACCTTCCGTTATCGTTTTCTCTTCCACGCAAATGACGCTAAAACCGCAGGCATTGCAAAAAGATACGAGAATTGGGCGAAATAGAGCGTGAGGCTAAAAATTTGATTTAGCGGGAAATGCGTATATTGACACCGCTTCTACGCGAAAACCCAGAGGAGGTCCCTATTAACCCACCGCTGATGCCGTTCAGAGAGACACCACCAGAAAAGGGGTTTACATATACTGGTGATGGACCTCTCGGCAAAATGAAAACCGAACTATTTGCCGGAACCCCATTGGGAAAGACGATTTGACTAGGTTGTTGATGAAGAATTGGGCCGGATACGCTCGGAAGTCCCATGAAGTTACCTCCCGTCGCTATCGGACCACCCATGCCGGTGGTAATCGTAGAGCCCGACCGAAAAGCAATGCGAGCCTGCCAGTTGTCCTTCACCAAATCAAAGGTCACTCCCGTAGTGCTAAATCGATTATACCTAGTCGCCAAACGATCATAGCCATTCACCCAAGCTAAAAACGGGGTCGGGCCATTTCCAATGACGACCGGGCGAAAACCTGGACCGTACAATACTGTCTGCCCATACCCAATTCCGCCGGCATTCAACATTTTAATAAGTAACTGCAGATGGCCGGGATATTCCTTGCCATAAATAAAATAGCTCTCCTTGGATCCGGTTTGCCAACGCAAGACATAGGTTTGGTCGGCCCCGCTAAAAAGTGAGATTGCACTTTCAAATATACGACCATCCTTACGGCGAATTTTCACGATTTTGGATTCTTCGTCATATGAGATGACAGACGCCTCAATCTTCCTCACCCCATCCGCACTAGTGAAAACTCGTCCCAACAAAGGGGCACTGAACGCGATAAAAAGGAAAATTAAGAGCAGATGTCTCATCTATACGATTTTTTAAAGGTAAGAACTCCCCTTCCGCAGGTCAAATGGTTATAAAGGTTTTTCTTTTATTGTACCTAAGGCCACTATGAGGTATCATTTTCTTAATCCTCGTTTCAAAATTCCGTAAATCCATTGAAAGGAAATCCTACCGTGTTCCGTAATTTTATGAATTCCTTGTTTGTCGCTGTTGCCCCGATTTTCGCCCTGTCTACGATTCACGCTTCAGAGCCTGCCTTCGGGAAACAGCCCAATATTATCCTTATGATTACCGACGACCAAGGCTTCGGTCCTATGGGGAAGCACGGCAATCCTTGGATAAATACCCCCAACCTCGATAAGCTTCATGGCCAAAGCACGCGCTTCGAAAGGTTTTTGGTCAGCCCGACCTGCTCTCCCACCCGGGCAGCCCTCATGTCCGGTAGGCATCCCATGAAGAACGGCATCACCCACACCATACTGGAACGCGAACGCATGGCTCTGAGCACTGTCACCTTGCCGCAGGTGCTAGCCAAGGCAGGTTACGTGAGCGGCATTTTCGGGAAGTGGCATTTGGGTGACGAGGAGCCTTACCAACCGCATGTGCGAGGCTTCGACGAAGCCTTCATCCATGGCGCTGGCGGCATCGGGCAGGCCTTCAAGTGTTCCTGTGCNGATGTTCCTGGAAACAAATACTTCAACCCGACCATTCGNCACAATGGTTCCTTCGTAAAGACCAAGGGTTATTGCACCGANTTGTTTTTCACCGCCGGGATGGGNTGGATCAAGAAGGTGAAGGATGNANNCAAACCATTCTTTGCATATATCACNACGAATGCACCTCACGGTCCNTTCATCGCTCCGCCGGCNAACGCCAAGCGNTTCACCGACTTGGGCTTNAACGAGAAAGCNGCNGGCTATTTCGGNATGATCGAGAACATCGACGANAACATGGGACGGCTGATGAGCAAACTNGANGAATGGGATCTNAGCAAAGANACCATCCTCATNTTCATGTCNGATAACGGATCGGTNGGAGGCATGAATCGGGAAGGCGCCAAGCTCGGCACNTCCAAGGACGGCAAACCGATGGAAGGNTTCAATGCGGGGATGAAAGGATCNAAAGGTTCGGCCGACGAAGGTGGAGTGCGCGTACCTTTTCTTGTTCGTTGGCCAGGAAAGTTCANNGCCAACCAAACCGTCGAAAGAATCGCTGCCCACATTGATCTTCTTCCCACGCTGGCCGAGATTGCCGGAATCGATGAATTGCCCAANGGGCAGGTCGAAGGGCGCAGCTTGGTTCCCCTTCTCAAAAACCCGAAGGNCAAATGGAAGGACCGCTANNTATTCACGCAAAGAGCCCGCTGGAGAACCGGATCCGAACCAAACGANCATCAATGGAAAGGTTTTGCCGTCCGCAACCAGCGCTACCGCTTGGTGGACAANGCACTNTACGACATGNNNAAGGANCCNNNNCAAACCACCGACGTNGCGGNGNAGAANCCNAANGNNGTGAAGGCNATGCGNGCCGCNTACGACAAGTTCTGGAAGNAAGCGCGNCCTTTGATGGTAAANGANAANGNTCCCATGTCCCCTACCCGCCCCTATCACGTTCTACACGCCAAGCAATTGAAGGAGGGCGGCATTCCCGATTGGCAACCGCCAAAGCTTTAAAACCAACTGCAAGGAAATCATTCGGCATGACTGATTCACCTAAGCTGACCGCACCTTGGGGAACACCCTCGAGTGGCATGTCTCGGCGCTCCACCTTCAAGTGGGCCGCCACGGCGGCGGCCGGCGCCGTGGCCACGGCAACCAGTACGACCACCGCCACCGCCGCTCCCGGGAAGGCGGACGAGCGACGCAGTTCATCTAAACGCTACAAGATGAAGAAGTCCATCAACCAATGGGCCTTTCCCTACCCAGAGAGAATGAATCTGCGGGAATGCATGCAACTGGCCAAGGACGCGGGATTCGACGGTATCGAGTTGAACTACGACTTGGATAACGACCTCTCTCCGAAAAGCGGCACCAAGGAATACCATGCCATCCGCAAAATAGCCGATGACATCGGTATCGCCATAAGCGGGCTGTGCTCTTTCCTTTTCTGGCCCTACCCATTGACTAGCAACGATCCCAAGGAAAGGCAACGGGGCATGGAGTTGGCGAGCCTCATGACCAAAGCCGCACACGACCTCGGAGTGGAAAACCTTCTAGTCGTACCAGGCGCCGTCCACATGCCTTGGCGGGAAGACCACGACCCTACTCCAAACGACGTTTGCGACAAGCGGGCCCGTGAAGCCATCGGGAAACTTCTGCCCACCGCCGAAAAGCTGAAGGTGAAGCTCAACATGGANAACATTTTCTTCAATGGNTTCCTGCTNTCGCCCGANGAAATGAACGANTTCGTNGATCCTTTCGGCAGNGAATACGTGAANGTTCATTTCGACACCGGCAACATCATGCTNTTCCAATTTCCCGAGCACTGGATACCCCAACTCGGCAAACGCATCCANAACGTCCATCTCAAGGAATTNACCAANAAGGGNACCGACCACTCGCTGGAATGCTTTCGCCCCCTNCTNGACGGAACTACCAACTGGCCGGCNGTGATCGAGGCATTNGAGAAAACNGGTTACGATGGCTACCTCACTTTCGAATACTTCCANCCCTATCCTCACTATCCGGANGCGCTCATANATCAAACCGCCGACTCNCTCGACCGCATGCTNGGCATNCANGCATAATNTAGCCATGACCCGANTNTNCATNCTTCTCTNGNGCGNCTCTNTTNGNCANNTCGGCNTCGCACACGCNAAGCTCAANGTGTTNGTNCTCGCCGGNCAGTCCAACATGCANGGNGCNGGGCAGGTGGAAATNAAGGAAAACAGCCGCAANGGNGGACANGGNACNTTGGCCTATCTGGTCNANAACGNNAANACNGCCNAGAAGTACNCNCANTTGGTGAACNNAAANGGCGAGTGGATNACCCGNNANGANGTCTGGATTCGCTACGANGACCGACAGGACGGNTTGCGTCCCGGGTTTCGGNTACCGNAACACNNNCATNGGNCCCGANTTGGGCTTCGGCACGATCGTNGGAGACGCCATNGACGAACCGGTCCTCCTCATCAAGACCTGTTGGGGCGGCAAGAACGTGATGGTTGATTTCCGCGCCCCTTCCGGCGGCATGCCTCCTAAAGCATTGATGGAACGCATGCTGGCAGGTAAAAAGAAGCGGGAACCGGATGCCACCATGAAAGACGTCGAGGCTCAAGTGGGGTTTTATTATCGCGAGATGGTTCGTCTGGTGAATGAAACGCTCAAGGACCTCAAGAAGTACTATCCCNCCTATGATGNCAAAGGGTACGAGTTGGTTGGNTTTGGTTGGCANCAAGGTTGGAACGACGGGGGCAGCATNGATAACGTGAACGCCTATGAGGAAAACTTGAGCAATATCATAAAGGACCTCCGCAAGGAATGGAACACACCCCATCTGCCCGTGGTAATCGGGGTAAGCGGGTTTGGCGGACGCAACCAAAAGGTCGACCGACGCCTCGGCATAATCGCCGCCCAGCACGCGGTGGCCCTGCGTAAGGAATTCAAGGGTACGGTGACCAGCGTGGAAACCCGCGACTTTTTTCGTCCAGCCGAAGTATCTCCTTCGCGACAAGGTTACCACTGGAACGGCAACGCCGAAACCTATTACCTCATCGGCGAAGGTATGGGGAAGGCTATGGTGAAATTGCTAAAGAAATGAAGCCTCTTTGCACCATAGTCGCATTCACGGCGACCCTTGCTTTCATTCCGGTCGGCTTGTTCGCGGAACCGGAGACTTGGTGGTCTCGCAAGCCATTGGCAAAACCGAACCCACCTTCACAAAACACATGGGCGCGCAATGAAGTAGACCGATTCATCTTGGAAAAACTGAAGGAAAATGACCTTCGGCCTTCTCGGGAAGCATCCCCATTGGCTCTCATTCGCAGGCTGACTCATGACCTCACAGGCCTGCCGCCAACCCCAAACGAAATCGAAGATTTTTTGGCAGCTTACGGGAAAGATTCCGAAAAGGCATACGAAGCCTTGGTCGACCGCTTGCTAGCCTCACCTCGCTACGGCGAACGATTTGCCCGCCACTGGCTCGACGTAGCCAAATATGCGGACACCTGCGGGTACGACAAGGACAAGTTGCGACCCAACGCCTGGCCTTACCGAGATTATGTCATACGCTCGTTCAACGAGGATAAGCCATACTCATTATTCGTACAGGAACAAGTGGCGGGAGACGCCCTCTTTCCCGACGAATCGGACGGTATTCTCGGCCTCGGTTTTCTGGCCGCAGGTCCTTGGGACTTCATCGGCCACGCCGAGGTTCCCGAGTCAAAGATCGACGGCAAGGTGGCCCGCAACCTCGACCGTGACGACATGGTTTCCAATGTCTTCAACACCTTCTGCGCCGTCACCATTCAGTGCGCTCGATGCCACGAGCACAAAGGAGATCCCATCACGCAAGATCATTACTACAGTCTTCAGTCCGTCTTCGCCGCCATCGACAAGGCGGACCGAAAGTATGGAGCTGATGCCAAAACTGAGAAAAAACGCTCCGACCTTGAGAAGGAGCTGACACGATTGAGGGCCGAAAAAACCAAGATCCAAAAACAAATCAAGGAGCAAGGCGGCAAAGCGCTAGACAAGCTCGATTCGCAAATCAAGGCGTTGCAGGCCAAGGCCAAGCCAATCTCCAAACGCCCGGAGTTCGGATACCACAGCAAGATCGAAAAATCGGCCTACAAGCCAAAGTGGGTACAGGTGGATCTTGGAGAGCGCGTGGACATCAAGAAAATCATCCTGCATGCTTGCCATGACGACCACAACAGCATTGGAGCTGGATTTGGGTTTCCCGTAGGATTTAAAATCATTTCATCCAATCGCGAGGATTTCTCCCGGTCACAAGTGTTAGCCGATGAATCGAAAAAGGATTTCGCCAATCCTGGATTGATTCCGGTCGAATACTCAGTTCGGTCTTCCGCGAGGTATCTTCGGATAAGCGCTACGAAATTGGCCCTGCGATCCAATGACTATATCTTCGCCTTGGCGGAACTGGAGGTAAAAGACGGGACTGGCAAAAACCGAGCTCTCAAGGCCAAGGTTTCCTCGCTCGACTCGATCGAGGCTCCAAACCGCTGGCGCCGGACCAACTTGACCGATGGCATCTGGGCAAAAGGCTCGGACAAGGCAGCCGCACAGGAAATCGCCAAGTTGAAAAAGGAAAAAGCTGCGCTGATGGCCAAACTGGAAACTCCCGAGCGATTGAACCGCCTCGCGGAACTGGAAAAAGCGATCAAGCAAGTAAACGGCAAGATCGTCAAACTCCCAAAGGGCAACATGGTCTATGCGGCCGCCACCCACTTCAAGCCCCAAGGCAACTTCAAGCCAACCAATGGCAAACCGCGGAATATACGTTTTCTACATCGGGGGGACGTCACCCAACCAGGGAAGGAAGTTAGTCCNGGCACGCTTCCCATATTCAAGAATGAATCATGGCAGTTCGATCTGCCCAAAGAGCATGACGAATCCGCCCGCCGNGCCGCACTCGCCAAATGGTTGGTCCGCAAGGATCATCCGCTCACCTGGCGAACAATCGCCAACCGCATCTGGCAATGGCATTTCGGACAGGGTCTGGTCCTCTCCCCCAACGACTTCGGCGAGCTTGGCCAAACCCCAAGTCATCCCGAACTGCTCGACTGGCTTGCCCTCAATTTCCGGGACCAAGGCGGATCCTTCAAGAATATGCACAAGCTGCTCGTCATGAGCTCTACCTATCGGCAATCATCAAATGGAAACGAAAAGTTTGCCAAGGCGGATTCCGGCAATCGCCTGCTTTGGCGCATGAACCGGAGGAAATTGTCCGCGGAAGAGATTCGGGACGCCATACTCTCCGTCAGCGGCAAGCTCGATCTGGAAATGGGCGGCCCCGGTTACTATCTCTTTGCCTTGGAAAAGACCGCCCATTCGCCCCATTACGAATACCACAAGTTCAACCCGGAGGACGCCAAGAGTCACCGACGCTCCATCTATCGGTTTATTGTGCGTTCGCAACCGAACCCCTTCATGACAACTCTGGATTGCGCCGATTCCTCCCAAAGTACCCCCAAGCGCAACGAGACCCTGACCGCCCTGCAGGCCCTTAGTCTCCTGAACAATAAATTCAGCATATCAATGGCCCGACACTTTGCATCCCGCCTTGAAAAGGAAACCGAGGACTTGGCCGAGCAAGTGAAACGCGGTCACCTGTTGGTCACTGGCAGAGTTCCTACGAAAGAAGAGGGAAATCTACTTATGAAATATGCCGGTAGGCACGGCTTGCAAAATCTATGCCGGGCCTTGTTCAATCTATCTGAATTCACTTATCTTGACTAAGATGAATAGAACGGGATCACGCAGAGATTTTCTGAAGCAATCCAGCTTCGGCGGCTTGGCCTTGGCCTCAATGCTGGCTGGAGATCCTCTCTCCGCCTCCGCTCCAGCCATCACCCAAGGGCTCCATCATCCCCCTAGAGCCAAGCGAGTCATCCAACTCTTCATGGCGGGAGCGGCCAGCCATTTGGATATGTTCGATTTCAAGCCCGAACTGATCAAGAGGCACGGCGAGAAATCGGATTTCGGTGAACACGTGGAAGCCTTTCAGAACGGGCTTGGTCCATGGATGAAGTCACCATTCGCATTCAAGCGATACGGACGATGCGGCAAGCTAATGAGCGAAATCGTGGCCCCCCTTGGAGAAGTTGTGGATGATATTGCCTTCGTTCACAACATGGTAGGCAAAACCGGGGTCCACAGTCAGGCGACCTATTTGCAGGCCACCGGTTTTCAATTGCCCGGTTTTCCCGGAGCAGGCTCATGGGTTAGCTACGGACTTGGCTCGGAGAACGAAAACCTNCCCACCTTCGTGGTNNTGCCGGATCATCGTGGCTTCGCTTCCAATGGCCCGAAAAACTGGGGGGCCGCGTTTCTGCCCACGCACACCCAAGGAACTACCATCTTTCCGCAACGCGAAAACCCCATCGAGGATCTACATCCCCNNGCCGACTACGTCACCGAGGCNAGTCACCGGGAAGGCATCGATTTGATCAATCAATTGAACCAACGTCACANAACCAGTCGACNGGGAGACCCNNGACTTGATTCCCGCATACGGAGCTACGAGTTGGCTGCCCGACTTCAGTTGTCCGCCACGAGGGCACTGGACATTTCCAAGGAACCGAAACATGTCCTCAAGATGTACGGTCTCGACAATCCAAAGTCTCAGTACCCGAAGAACATCAATCCTGAGGAAGAGACCGAGTATTTCGGCCGCAAATGTCTCATTGCACGAAGACTTATCGAGCGAGGCGTTCGCTTCGTCCAGATTTGGAGCGGAAACGACAATAGTTTCCCTCGCCGAAACTGGGATAGCCACGAGGACATGACGCGGGATCACCCTTCCCTCTCACTCGGCATGGCCCGAGGCACAGCGGGTCTGATTCAAGACCTGAAGCAACGCGGCCTGCTCGAGGATACCATCATCCACTGGACGACTGANTTTGGACGTATGCCCAGTTCGCAAGCCGGCAAGGGACGTGACCACAATCCATATGTNTTCACCAACTGGTTCGCTGGCGGCGGCATAAAGGGCGGTGTCACCCATGGCGAGAGTGACCAATGGGGTTACAAGCCACTGGACCGCAAGCATCCCACTGAAGTCTACGACGTATACGCCACCATGCTGTATCTGCTGGGCATCGACCACGAACGCATGACCGTGCGGCACAACAGCATTGACCGTCGGCTTACAGACGTGCACGGGCACGTCGTCAGTGAATTGATCGCCTAGGGGACGGAATTAGAAAAACATGTCGGGTATTTCGACGGTGCCGCCCTTGGCGTGTATTTCTGCGACCTCTTTTTCCACCTTGCTCCACCAACGAAGGGATTCCTCGTCCAGCGGATGATAACGCGAATCCTCGGGTTTCCGCCCGAGGACGATCTCCACTAGAATCTTGTCCATCTCTATGTCATCCCGCAATTGAGGCGAATCTTCCCCACTCGCTTCGCTCCCCTCTTTTTCTTTGGCCATCTCACCANCATCTCGGGCAAGAAACCTTTCGTCAAGCCGTACGCCTAAATAAACTCCTCGCCCTGCACAGGCTTGCACTTACTTCCTTCTTTCTACAAAAAAAGGTTGTATGGTCACTGACTTAGGATTGGAAAAATCGCTGCTGACGGAGCTGTTTCCCCAGCCACAAAATGCCGAGGAATGGATGCAGTATGCCTTGAGCGAAGAACAAGTTCGCCAATTCAAGGAACATGGCTATCTGCACAAGGTGAAGTTGCTCAATGAAGAACAACTGGATGCCCTCAAGGCGCAGTTGGCTGAAATGGTCGATCCCGAGCACGAGGGTCGCGAGTTCTTTTACGAATACCACAGCAACGAGTCGGACAACGTCGANCAGGTGCTGTTTCACGCCTTGGGCGCNTGGCGCGTTCGACCCGCCTTTCACGACGTNCTNTGGAATCCCGCNTTCCGNATGGCGGCCTACCAGTTGCTGGGCGCGGGCTTTCGGCTCTTTCACGATCAGCTCTTCAGCAAGCCAGCCAAGCACGGCAGCGTGGTGGCGTGGCATCAAGACTACTCCTACTGGACTTGGACTACCCCCATGGCCCATTTGACTTGCTGGATGGGACTGGATGACGCGGATACCGAGAATGGATGCATGTACTACGTGCCTGACAGTCATCATTGGGGTCTCTTGGAAAAGACGGGCTTGGCCGGAGACATGGATGCCGTGAGGGAAGTTTTGACACCCGAACAAGTAGCTGACTTCGATAACAAGATCCCCGTCGAGGTGAAAGCGGGCGAGGCCGCCTTCCACCATCCCCTCATGATGCATGGATCGTACGAAAACCGTTCCGACCGGAAGCGCCGAGCCACATTGGTCAACGTCTTCGCGGATGGCGTGGTAAGCAACCGCGAAGACGACGGAACCAATGCTCCAGGTGCAGACAATTACCCAAGGGTGCCCAAAGGCGAAAAAATGGGTGGCGAGTACTATCCGCTTCTTCTCGATCCCAATGAAACGTTTGGTACATTCGCCAACTCGATTCCGACGGTCAACAGGATATGACAACAGGCATAAACCAGAAATGGCGTCTTCACGCTGTTTGACCGTGGGATAAAATTTCTTCACGCTGTTTGACGTAAATGACCATGCATTCTTTCATAATGCGCAAAGCAACGGCACTGGCATTTCTAGGCCTCTACTGCATGCTGCAAGGGTCGGGTCGGGAGCATGTCTTTAGCGATGAGGACAGGTCGTGGTGGGCGATTCAACCGGTGATTGATCCTGAAATTCCAAGTCATGGAGAAAACTGGTGCCGCAACGAAATCGATCGTTTCGTTGCCCGCAAACTCGATCAGGCCAAACTCTCCCCCGCCCCTGCAGCCCGACCTGGCGAACTCATGCGTAGAGTTTATTTCGATCTACATGGATTGCCACCTACTCCAAAGCAGATGGCGACTTTCCTCGCCGCCTACCAAAAGAATCCAGACGAAGCTTATGAACAGCTTCTGGAGGAACTGCTCAACTCACCTCGCTATGGCGAACGCTGGGCCACGCATTGGCTGGACGTGGCGCGCTATGCGGATTCCGATGGCTACAGGGCGGACGGTTTTCGCCCCGGGGCTTACCTTTATCGTGATTACGTCATACGATCGCTGAACGCCGACAAGCCCTACGACCAATTCATTCGCGAACAACTGGCCGCCGACGAATTTTCCCCAAACGACCCCGAAACCCTAATCGCCACGGCATTCCTGCGTCACGGGGTCTACGAATGGAACCAGCGCGAGGCGCGTATGCAAAGAGAGATTATGTTGAACGAGATCACGAAGGTAACGAGCGAAGCCTTCCTCGGCTTGGGCTTGGCTTGCGCCCAGTGCCACGACCACAAGTTCGATCCGCTGCTGCAAAAGGACTATTATGCACTGCAAAGCTTTTTGTCTGGGGTCTGGTGGCCGGAAAACCGGAAGATTGGTTCTTCGGAGGACTTTATTAAATTGAAAATCTGGGAGAACGAAACCCAAGAGCTTAGAGCCAAAATCAAAAAAATCGAAGACGCTGCTCACGCGAGGAAGAAAGCTTTTGCGGTGGGACAATTCCCAGACGACGTAAAGGCGATGTACCACAAGCCCGCCTCCGAGCGAACTCCCGAAGAGGAACAACTGGCCCAATTGGTGGAACGGCAAGTCGTCGCCCAAACAGGCAAACAAAAGATAGAAAAACTATTGGAAAAAAAGCCTGAGGTATTGGCCGAATACAGAAAGCTGAAAAAGAAGCTCGAAGCCTTTGCCGNTCTGAAACCCGATTTGCCNAATGCCTTTGTTAGCACTGACGTCGGGCCACGAGCTGCCCTCACCTTCATACCCTCTCGCTCGGGCAAAACACTAGTGGAGCCCGCCTTTCTCTCTCTCTTAGGTCAACCTGCACCGAAAATAACGCCCATGAGAAACACATCGGGACGCCGCAGCGCCTTGGCCAAGTGGATCGCAAACAAGGACAATCCATTGTCCACCCGGGTAATCGTAAACCGTATCTGGCAACGTCACTTTGGGAAAGGCATTGTGCCAACGCCCAATGATTTCGGCACCTTGGGCGAACCGCCCAGCCACCCTGAACTGCTTGATTGGCTGACCATGCGCTTCGTGGAGAACGGTTGGCGCATGAAGACCTTGCACAAGCTCGTCATGACCAGCGCCACCTATCGGCAGACCACCCGCCGTGAACCGGCTGAAGCGGAAAACCTCACGGATCCGGGCAATCGACTCTTATGGCGTTTCCCACCACGTCGCCTGTCCGCCGAACAAACGCGCGACGCCATGTTGGCCGTTTCCGGTGAATTGATAGAAAAAAGAGGCGGCCCTCCCCATAATGGCGACAAGCCCGTACGGAGCATATACCTCAAGAAAATGAGGAATTCTCCCGAGAAAGTATTGCAAAGCTTTGATTCTCCTGCGGGGTTCGAATCCACCCCCACTCGCCTGCAAACCACCACCCCGACGCAGTCGCTTTTGCTGGCCAATGGGGATTGGCCACTGAATCGAGCTAAAGCATTTGCCACCAAGTTGCTTGAGGGAAAGAAGGGGATCAGCTCACAACTCGTCGACCACGCCTTTCTCTCTGCTTTTGGCCGCCCTCCCACTAAACGCGAAATGGAGGAAGCGTTGAATTTTCTAACGACCCAAGAAGCCACTGCTAAAAAATCACCGCAACCAAAACCCGACAAGTTTCCCGATGAAAACGGGCTTCGTCCCATTGCCCAAGCGTTTGGAAAAGTGAAAGGGTTCGACTTGGGTGAACACGCCCTGTGGTTGCAACCAGGCAGTCGTTTCGAACAACTTGAAGTGGAGAACCCAAAACTGGATCTCGATGCCTTTACCATCGAGGCAGTCGCCAGCTTGGACAAGCTGCATCCCGACGCCAGCGTGAACACCTTGATCTCCCAGTGGAACGGCAACCATCAAACTCCTGGTTGGACCTTCGGAGTGACCAGCGCAAAGTCCGCCTACCAACCCCGTAATTTCATTCTTCAATTGATCGGAGAAAACGTGGGGGCCGACGTCGTTTACGAAGTGGTCGCTTCCAATCTGCGCATTCCTACAGGCAAACCCGTTTATCTAGCCGCAGTCATAAGCACCGACCCAAAGGGACAAGGGAAGGTAACCTTTCATTTCAAGGACCTGAGCGATCCCGATGCAAAACTCCAAACCGCCGAAGTCGACCACGGTATAGCAAAACGTATCCAGACACCTGAAGTTCGCCTACTGGCCGGTGGTCGGGATCAGCGCGGCCATCTCTGGGACGGTCAACTCGCTCGCCTCGTCTTGTCACCTGGAAACTTGACCACTGAGCAACTGCTCATCGCCGAACCCAAAGACCTGCCCAACAGGCTCATTGACTGGAGTTTCCAAGGAAAAGACGGGGAACGGCCCACCACGGGAACTACTTGGTTACGACACAAGAAGCCCAAGACGCCAAACGGAATACCCTCAGGCATCCTGGCGGCGGTAACCGATTTTTGTCACGCGTTGTTAACTGCCAACGAGTTTCTTTATCTTCATTGAGCAATGGCTTGTAACCGCCTCGAATTACCTTCCTCCCGTCGAGACTTCCTGCTTTCGGCAGGAGCCGGCTTTGGAGCAGTGGCTCTCTCCGCCTTGACCGGTGAACGAGCCTTGGCCGCCACCTCGGCCAACCCAACCACAGCCAAGATACCGCATGCCCTCGGAAAAGCCAAAAGCGTCATCTTCCTCTTCATGGAAGGCGGTCCGAGCCATCTCGATCTCTTTGATCCCAAGCCACTACTCCAGAAACTGGCCGGACAACGCATGCCCGACAGTTTCGAACGCCCTGTCACCGCCATGGGCGAAGTCAATTCGCCTCTCTTGGGGTCCAAGCGCAAATGGAAGCAGCATGGCGAAAGTGGTCTTTGGATATCCGATTGGCTTCCGAAACACTCCAGTATTGCCGACGAACTTTGCGTGATTCGATCTTGCGTTTCGGACGGCATCAACCATGCCGGCGGCGTATGTCAAATGAACACTGGTCTAGTGTTTGGTGGCAGACCTTCGCTGGGAGCTTGGGTATCCTATGGATTGGGTACGGAAAACGAAAGTCTGCCGGGCTTCGTAGTGATCAAGGATACCAAGGCGATGGTCGTCAACGGAGCCCGATGCTGGGGCTCGGGCTTCATGCCCGCCAGTTACCAAGGCACTTTGCTGGAATCGGGAGATGAACCCATCTCTTATCTCAACGTCCCGAAAGATATTTCATTGGACAGACAGCGAAACAAACTTGCTTTCCTGCAAGGCCTCAATCGACGTCACCAAATATCTCGCTCATCGAACACCGATCTCGAAGCCCGTATTCGCAGCTACGAACTGGCTGCCCGCATGCAGGTGGAAGCCCCTGAAGCAGTGGATCTTTCCAAGGAAACCAAAGCCACTAAGAACTTATACGGACTGGAGCAGGAAGAAACCAAAACCTTCGGCCGCCAATGCCTTATGGCTAGGCGATTAGTCGAGCGGGGCGTGCGTTTCGTCCAACTTTACCATGGAGCCGGCAGCAAGTGGGACAGCCACTCCGACATGGAAAAAAATCATTCCAAATTGTGTGCCGCCGTCGATCAACCGATCGTCGGCTTGATCACCGACTTGAAGGCGAGAGGTCTGCTCGATGAAACGTTGGTCATCTGGGGCGGGGAGTTCGGACGCACGCCCATGAGTGAGAAAGGTGATGGGCGAGACCATAACCCGACAGGCTTCACCATGTGGATGGCGGGTGGTGGGGTGAAAAAAGGCCAAGTTGTCGGAACGACCGACGAACTCGGTCTGTTCGCGGTGGAGGACAAATTGCATGTCCATGACCTGCACGCCACCATCCTTGGTTTACTTGGCTTGGATCACACCAAGGTAGTCTACATGCACAAGGGACGCCCCGAGCGGGTGGACCTGAACGAAGGGCATGTTTCGACAAAAATCATTGGCTGAAACAGCTCACCCAAAAACCTAAGAGCCGGAGGGAATTACCTCAGTTCGTTCTTGTCTCAGGATTGGGTCTCCATTGGTGCCTGAGCAGCCTCTAGGGGCAACCGAATGAAAAAAGTGGTTCCAACGCCGGACTCGGTCTCAAACCAAAGATGACCACCATGTGATTTGGTGACAACGTTGTGGGCTATGGCCAAGCCCTGCCCAGTGCCTACGCCCACGTCCTTGGTTGTGAAAAAGGGCTCGAACACTCTTCCTTGAACCTCTTCCGGAATACCGCCTCCGTTATCTTGAATGGTAATTACGACGCAATCTTCGTATTGTCGGGTGGAGATAGCAATGGTGCCCTTTTCCTTATCTCCTTTGGAGTCACGGATAGCATGAGCTGCATTGACTATCAAATTGAGAACCACCTGATTAATCTCACCGATGTTGCACGGGACAAAGGGAAGGTTGGCATCGAGGTCGGTTTGCAGATCGGCTTGGTATTTCCATTCATTTGTGGCGACCACAATGGTGGCCTTGATGGCTTGATTGAGATCTTGAGGCTTCTTTTCAGAGGTCGCATCACGATAGGCGAAATTTTTCATCGATTTGACGATGTCGGTAATTCGCTCCATGCCCTGAAGGGCTTGTTCAACGGCCTCTGGGGCATTTTCCGAAAGGAATTCCAGTTCCTCGGCATCTGGTTTCTCCGGCGTTTCGCCTTCCCTGGAAGTAGGAGCCACCGCCGCCAAGAGGTCGGTGACAGCATCCTTGAGAAATCGTAAGTTGTCGCAGACATATTGAGACGGTGTGTTCACTTCATGNGCAATGCCAGCTGCCAGCTGTCCAACAGCTTCCATTTTTTGAGCAAACACAAGCTGACCTTCCAGTTCCTTGCGTTGCTTCATCTCCTGCTCCAACTCAGCAGCCTTGGCTTGCAATTGCTCGGTTCGGTTCGATACACGTTCCTCCAGACCCTGCACCAAACTACCCAATCGCTTGGTCAATGACCGCACTTCGGCCGGTCCCGTTTCCTTCATCTCAAAAGGTTTGCCTTGATCTAGAGATTTAGCTGCAGCCGAGGCGAGAAGTTGGATCGGGTGCGCGACAATGCGATAAGTACTCCAAGCAAGAAGCAAGGGGCCCACTCCGCAGGCGATAACGGCAAATGTAAGCATGAGTTTAGAAAGCCCTCTGCGATCTTCGGGGCGATGCTCTTGCTCCAAGGCAAGCAATTCGGCTTTTCGTTTTTTCTCAAGACTTTCCGTTCCACTTTCCAGTTCCTTGAGGAATTCATCCAACTCGGAAATCTCTTGTTCATAATCTCTCTTGAAAACATCCCATTGCGTTGGATCCTTGCCAGTCCCAACTATGTCTTTGCCTGCTTGATTCTTGAGCCGTATCGATTCCAAAGAACTTTCATTTCGTCCAATGATGTCCCTANACCANTCTTCCAATTCTGAGGAAGTCAGCAGATTCTCCTTTAATTTCTTGATCGCGACCTCGATCTTCAAATCCGTGTCCCCGAAGCCTTCTTTCGTTCCGGCGGACTTGGCACGCAAGGCGGCGGAGCGAACTTCCTTTGCACTCACTAAATAATCGAGAGCCGAGCCAATAACTGGCGAAGGTACATCCAAGTCACGTCTTTCTTTCTCGAGCTGGTGCTCTGCATTTTTCCAATCCTCCACCAAGTACCAAACAAACCAAGCCAATGCAAAGGTACCCAACATTCCGACGATGCTGAGGAGGATCATGAAAGTGCTGGCCTTAAAAGCTTCGCGACGAGGCGCCTCAATGTCCACTTGTGAAGAAGTAGCTACGGAGGGATTGGTGTTGGTCTTGGCCCGAAAGCTTCTTTTCATGAAAGATGGTCGGAGAAATGAGGTAGACCTCTGGGAATCTTCGAGTCTTGTCAGGTCTGGGTGACTGCCCGTACCGTAACTTTTATTTTCTTGGAAAAGGGATTCCCCTGATAACAGGCGATGTGGTTGCGAACAATTTCCATTATATTCCTATCAACATCCGTTCCCGCAGGGGCAATCAAGAATCCATTTTCCAATCTCAAGGGCTCGGCTAGTCGCATGCCANCAGCAAAATTCTTGGGGGAAACTTCCATTATTCGATACTTGCTCTCCGCTACGGAGAACAGTTTCTGCAACGCGTCGGTCACGACGTTGTCATACTCGTTGGTTCGGCTTCGCAAAGTCTCCACTACCAAAGCTTGATCGTAGCCGCCCGTTTCAATGAGGTAATCGTAATCTAGGGCCACCTTGATGATGGATGCCGCCCGCTTAATGCCTCTTTCCTCGTCGGGATCGACGTTTAATCTATACTCAATGGCGTTAAGGATTTCGATGACTTCCTCGAGCCGAGGAATATTTCCTACCAGCCTTTCCGTGACTTGAGGAAAACGATCCACGATAGCCTGTACCTCGGGTAGGACCGCTTTTTTCTCATAAACGTCTTCAGTTACCGATTCAGGTAAAGTGATGCTTGCCAATTGAGAGAATATCGCGGCAACTTCGATACGCCAAATATTATCCTCGCCCATAACCTCGGCCAATTCCGAAGAAAGCCTCCGGATACGCATCGCTCGACCAAAGAACAGCGGTTTCGCAGTGGCCAACGCTTGAGTCAATGCATCGATGGCTCCCTTCAAGGTTTGTTCCAACAACACTTTTTCGGAAATAATCAATTCGTGCTGTCTCAATCCATCTTCCAATGCCTGTTTCAAGCGATCCGATGGACACGGTTTTGAAAGCATGCGAAACACACGCCCGTCGTTGACTGCCGCCATCGCTGAATCAAAATCCGCATGACCAGTCAAGAGCATGGTCACGACATCAGCATCCCGTTCCTTGATGGCAGAAAGCATGGCAGCNCCATCCATCCCGGGCATTCGCATATCCGAAAGGACAACTGCAAATGGACTTTCTTGTTCGAAAACCGTGAGTCCCTCTTCGCCGCAATTGGCAGTAAAAAGCTCGTAATCCTTGCGCAGGTGTAAGCGAAATCCTTTTAAAATCGCTTCCTCGTCGTCTACGCAGAGAATTTTTCGGTTCATGGGGCTTTAAATCAAACTACAATACTTTCTCTCGCGCAATCACGAGAAAAAAAGGCACTGCATACAACAAGGGGATCTCGATTAGCGCGAGAACATTCAGTCACAAACCAAGAAGGCGAAACCAAAAAGTTTCAGAGCGAAGAAGCAACCTAGCGAATTGCGTGAAACGAATACGTGTTCCAACTTTCATGAGAAATTCTATAGCCGATTCAGCGCCCACCCATACGGCGAAACATGTCCTCGCTCAAATGGAAGAACTCTGTCTCCAATTGACGAAACGCTTGTTTCTTGGCGGGTCTTGGCTTTGGTTTGAATACAACGATAGCAGTATCACGGACCTGATATTCGTACCCAATCGCTTCAACGAGAAAATCAAGGATCGAACCCAACCGTGCGTTGCGCAACTTGAGCGTGATCTTCGGGGGTGGGTTTTCCCGAGTGAGCAAAACAAATTGTAAGCCAGCGAACTTTGGATTTGTTTTTGCTTCGAGATCATGTTCGGCGGACATCGTTTGAAGAGCATTCAAGGCATCCGGCAAAGGCACCTCGAAGAAATTTAGTTCCGGCACGCGTATATTCTTTAACTTGCGATCCAAGTCCGCCGCATTCCAGCCGAATTTGGGCACCGGTGGCTTTGGTGTCTGCACGGGGTCCTTGCCTTTGGGCGCGGCTGCCGCAAAGAGACACAACCCTCCAATGAGAATCCAAAGAGATACAGCTTTTTTCTTCGTTGAGTTCATGAATGACAAGTTAACCCAAAAGAAAGCCACGGTCAAATCAGTCGCTCGTTCAAGCGATGGGGCCTGATTCCCCGGTGGTCTGTCCAAGAAAATGCTCACATTCGAAAACATGCGAGTGAAGACGGCTGACCCATTCCTTGCCTTCTTGGGTAAGGCGAAGCAACTCGACAGCGTCTTCCACGTATCGATGGGCAACCTCCCAAAAGAACTGGGCATAGCCTCGGCGCAAATCACCCGGAGAATCACAGCCTATGTCAGAGTTGCGGCCGAGTTCCTCAAATTCATAAAAAAGAGCCGGTATCTTGCGGAGGTATTCAGGATCACCAAGCTGACCGACGAGATCAGCGGCTCGTGTGAGCCCAGGCAAATCCGCGGTGCCTTGATATTCATCGCCCTCGGGAACGGGAAAACGCGTACGCTCGATGCATTCGGCAACAAGGTCGAGATTGACAAAGTCAGAGTGATCGAAGCATTCCCGGACAAACTGTTTGCTCCGATCGACGTGAACAGGAGTTAACAAAGCGCAGGTGCCCGCTCGGGAAACTTCCAACATACCACCATTTCCGTCATCGACTTGATCTGACTGATCTTTCAAGCAAGCACCTTTTACGTAACCGATGTCATGGCAAAGAAGAGCCAACAAGTAATTAAGGCCGTCATCGGGATCGACATGGCCTTCTTGGAGATGTTTGCCGCGAATAATCTCTAGTCCGACCATAGTAACCATGATCGTATGATCAACGTTATGATAGAGCATATCACCGTTGGCGATATTCTCAAGGGCGTGATGAGTGGCCAATCGAAGAAAATCAACTTTCTCTGGATACAAGGTGCCGAAGGTCGACTCATACCCGGAAGCCAAATGTTCGGCAAAAGGATCGATCTTTAGGGTTTGAAGATTGAGCATGGCTTAATGGAATCCGCGATAGGCAAAGGGGGCAAGCGGGAAACCGCTAAACTTCAAACACTACTTTCCTTTTGATTTCAGGTTGGTGAGAAATTCGACCAAATCGACCAGTTCTTGTTCCGACATCGCCAAGTGCAAGCCATCAGGCATAAGGGAAATCGGCATCTTTTCCCTTTTAGACACATCTGCTTTTTTGATCTTCTGACTAACTCCACCAACCATGCGAACAGTCAGGACATCATCACTTTCCGAGATAATACCGGCAAGGATACCTCCTTGTTTGGTCTGGATGGTCCAACCTTCGTAATCGAAACTAATGCCAGCATTGGGTTTTACAATGGCAAGGTATAGTTCGGTTTTGGGCAATTTGCTGCCTATTTCCGACAAACCGGGCCCGAAGTCGATGCCGACCTCACCTGCCTTGTGGCAAGAGAAGCAAAACTTCTGGAAGACAACCTTTCCGGCAACGGGATTCCCCTTCCGTTTGGCTATTCGCTCAATATCCTCAGTGTTAGCCAAGATGGCTGGATTAACGGCAGGAGAAGAGGCGGGAGGATGTTTCCCGGCCCCATAAGACTCGAGTAATTTCTTGGCGGCGGGAGTCTGCACAAATCCAATAAGCTGGGCTACGGCATCCCTGTTGGCCTTTGGTCCCGCCGCCAGGGCATTGGAAAGAAGTTTTTCCTGATCGAGCCGGAAGAGCAGTTGAACCGCCTTGGAGGCTTCGCCGGAAGAAGGGTCATGCTGTACAAGACGGATCAGCTCGGGGGCTTCGGCCGTGATCGTGAACTGCTCGACTAGCTCGAAATAACCTTCCTCCCCTCGCAAGGATCGAGCAGTGCGCTCAACTGCTCCCTTCCATTTATCGTTTTCCGAAACATCGAAACGCTTCAACCGGGTGAGAGTTTCCACGATGAGGCGATCCTTTGGTGTGGCTTCATCCTCGGCGAAGACTCCAAATGGGTTAAGCCCCAGAACCAAGGCGATGGCCAAGCTATTCTTCATGAGTTGGCCATACAGGGATTATAGGCGAACCTTCAGATGTCCAGGAGGGACTCCAAGGCCTTGTCCTTTTCAGGACCCGAGTGGAAATCAAATGCCCTGCTGTAACGATCATGCGTTTCGGCAGGCGTGTTCTTGTCCTTGAGGATTTTTACCAAGTAACTCGGAGCCCTCTTTGCCCGTACACGCCAGATGATGTCTCGACCGGCGGGTGTATTCCACTTCTTGCCTACCTTGGCTAGCCATGCGTCGAAACAGGCATCGGCATTCAAGTCAGACGCCAAGCCCAAGGCCTCGAGGTACCATCGACATTGGCCGTCGTGGCGCGTTGCAAGTTCCACCCACAATTTGGCGGCCTGTTCAGTTTTGAGATGGCGAAGGGCGACAGCGCATTCACGACGGACTTGAGGGGATTTGTCGGACACCAGTTTGCTTATCACCTCAATGGTTTTGACTTTAGCCAACTGGCGGGCCAAACGAAGTCCCACGATGCGTATATCGGAATTCTTATCCTTGATCGCAAGGTCCACGTAATGCTGCCCCCTACCCTCGATCTTGCCCAAAAGCCAAAGGGCTCTGGCACGCAGACGGGGATTGGAGTCACCCCAGAGTTTCTGCAAGGCAGACTCCGCTTTCTTGCCTTGTTTNTGGAGAGCGTGCCAAGCAAGGTAACGGGTNGCTTNATTCGGACTCTTNAGNGCAGTAATAGCTCCATTGACAGTGGAAANATCGACCTTGGCGGCTTTGTACTTGTGGCCTTCCGGGGCAACGAGGAAAAGTCGTCCTCGTTCGAGATCACGCATGTTATGCCCACCGACACCGGGATCGTACCAATCAGCCACTATAAGTGATCCGTCGGGAGCGGTAACCACGTCGGAAGGACGAAACCAGCGATCTTTTGAAGCTCCGTTGAGGATATCTACAATCTCAGCCGAATAGCCTGCGCCAGACTTGGTCACGGGATAGGCCCGAACAACGCTGGGACCTGCGTCGCAATGAATAACCTGACCTTGGAACACTTCAGGCAAGAGAGCACCTTCGTAAACGATGATACCAGTCGGTGAACCAGCTCCGGTCTGCAAAAGATTAGGCATTACGCCCGGATCGTTGAGGTGCCAGTGGCGCAAAGGAATTTCCTTCTCAATGTTCGTCCTCTTGTCTCGCCAGCCACGGCCGGTAAATTCGCCGCGATAACCATAATTACCAAACTCCATGACGAAGTTGATGCGAACACCGCGATTGCCGTCATCATCGTTATCGGATTGCCAAACACTGCCAAAGCTATCCACAGCCGCTTCCCAGTTGTTGCGAAAATTCCAGCCCAATGTTTCGAATTCCGATCCATCCTCGTTGCAACGAAAGACCATGCCTTGCTGATAGGGCTTGCGACGGTCGTTGACCTCGTTTCCAGCTTTGTCGACAATCGGCTTGCCGTCCTTGTCCTTGATCTGCCTTCCGGCATTGCCGAAATTGAAGTAGAATTTGCCATCAGGACCGAAATGCACGGCATGAATGCCATGATCGTGCTGCGTGCCTGAAATACCGGTGAAAAGATTCACCGGCGCGGAATCAGGCTTGTCGTCGCCGTCCTTGTCCACGAACACAGTAATGCGATCTCCGACTGCAACCACGATCTTGTCGCCGAAAACACTCACTCCATGGGCGGAATCAATGTCACGGCCTTGGTAGAAAGTCTTTACCTTGTCCGCCTTGTTGTCACCATCGGTATCCTCGAGGATCAGGATGCGGTCGCCCTCGGGGCGCTTGTTCTTGTGCCGGCGATAGTTGGTCACTTCGCAGACCCAAATGCGACCACGATGATCCACGTCGATGGCCGAAGGGCTCAAGATCATAGGTTCGCTTGCAAACAAACTGGCTTTCACTTCCTCGTGAACGTCCAAGTTATCAACCGCATGGGCGGGATCTCCTTGGTCGCCAACGCGAGTGCCCTTCTTGGCCACGTTTCTTGTAATCGAGCCACTGATGCTAAGGGGTTTTTGAGAAAAGACCTGAAACTGGACACTGGCTTGGCTACCGCAATTGCCTTGTCTGGCTCCGCCGTCATCCAAAGCTCCTTGTGCCAGAAANCGGGTGAATTTATGATTGGAAGGCAACTTGTAGCTTATAAGCGAAGTGGCATGAGTACCTATTCCCTGAACCGTTTTACCAGCGACCAACATATCGCCGCCCTTCACATTTTTATTTAATTGCACAGTGCCCCAGCCGGTCGAAGCATAACTCCACTTCATCGAGGTAAGTTTTGTTTCCTTGCCTCCAGCATCCACCAGACGCGGATTCACCCAGTTAGCCCAATCACAGGCGAACCCGTTGCCACCATCTGTGACGACCAAGTGCAATTCCTTGGAACCCTTGAGGTCAACGGCGATATCAACTGCCTGACCAGGAGTGGAAGCAGTAATAGTCTTGCTCGAGAAAAGCCCCTTGCCTTTCGAGCCAGAGGCTTCCTTTGAAGGGGCAACAGAAGCTCCCTTCTTCGGTGCCTTGCCGTTGAATTCCTTGAGCATGGTTTCAATTTTTTCGGCATTCCATCCACGACCGGGTGAATAATCCTGATTTGCCTCGAGTGTCTTTATGCTGACTTCACCCGCAGGCACTCCTCCTTTGGGTGGATCCACCTTGGCAATCCAAGTAATCGCATTCAGCACAAGTCGACGGAAATTGTCGGATCCCCAGTTGACGTGATTGTGCCCACCAGTGAATCCGAAGCCGCGTCCCTCTTTGTAATCCTTACCCCGTTGGTAGGCCCACGCAACATGTTGGGCCTCCTTGCGCTTGAGGACGGATTCACGAACATGAGGGTTGTTGCTATGGGCTCCATCACGGCGCTTCAGCGTATCGGCGCTTGGAAGCGCCGAAAGAATAGGAGTCACCCCGTTCATGTTTTCACGAAAGCGCATGTGATAGTACCACTCATCATTGATCGCGAAAGGCTTGACTCCCGAGCTGATGGGGTGATTGGGAAACAATTTGAAATCGGCCGTCCAATGGGGATTAACAGACCAGTGGGTTTCAAAGTAACCTCCTATCCACTTGAGGAAGTGATCGCCCGGAGCTCCCTTTGGAACCTCGACCCCATAGTGAAGACAAGCCAAACCGACCCCGCGCTTCATGATCTTGTCAAACTCCTTGAGGTGAGCATTCAGCAGGTGGCGCCCTCCCCCGTCGCAATAAACCACCACCGCAGCCGCATCATCGAAGACGGAAGGATCCTTGGGATAGCCATTATCCGTGACCACGACCGACTTAAGGCCCACCTTGGCTTCGTCCAGATATTTAGCCAACAGCTTACTTCCTGCAATGTGTTCGTGGGAAAAATACCCATGGCTTTTCGCNCCGGCCACGAAGACGACCTTTTTATCTTTGGCCAAGGCGCCGCAAACCATGCTGAGGGTAGCTANAATCAATGCTATTTTCTTTTTCATGAATATTCGAATGAGTGGATTGGGAATGAAAATTTGCTTCCTGACAAAGGGGTGCACGGAAAGGAAAACTAGGTAGCACCCGTAACCCATGGCAAACGAAAAGTCGGGCTCCGACGCATTCCGTCTTTGGATTGCACCAGAAATGGAAGGCTTATATAACTTATCGCCCATGCTGAAAATCCATCCATATACAGAGCAGATTAACCTAATCCGATCATGAATAAGACTTGGAAAGTCGCAGGCATTAACTTCGACCACATGCACATGGGGGATTTGTTGCGGATGGTTCATGAACATCCAAACGCTGAAATCGTGGGGATCTGCGACGAACAGTTGCCTCGGATGCAAGCCTGCGCCGACAATTTCAAAATAGCAGAAGAACGTGTCTTCACCGATTACAGGGCATGTCTCGAGCAGGCCGAGCCTGATTTCGTGATCCTTTGCCCCGCAACCGCCGAACACGGGGATTGGACGGAGAAAATATCGGCCTACGGAGTGGATGTCTTGATCGAGAAACCCTTTGCCGCCTCACTTCCGGAAGCTGACCGCATGATTGCCGCCTTGCGGAAAACCGGCAAAAAACTGGCCATCAATTGGCCCATGCGGTGGTATCCGACACACGTCACGGCTCATCGCTTGCTAAACGAAGGCCTAATCGGGAAATTGACTGAGGTGCATTACTACAACGGCAACCGCGGACCATTGTACCACTTGGCAGACAAAGCTGAGGTCAATCCCTCCCAAGAAGACAAAGCCAACAGCTGGTTCTACAAAAAAGACCGAGGCGGTGGCTCGCTTCTGGATTACCTAGGCTACGGCGTAACCCTTGGAACTTGGTATCATGGCGACGACAAACCTTTGGAGGTGACCACCGTTACCGACTTGCCCAACGGATTGGAAGTGGACGAACACAGTGTGACAATCGTACGCTATGACGTAGGTATCTCCAAATACGAAACCCGTTGGGGCACCTTTACTGACCCATGGATTCACCAACCTCAACCCAAGTGTGGCTTCGTTCTAAAGGGAACCAAGGGAACTATTTCCAGCTACGACGCCGAAACCGCCATCCGCGTTCAAACCGAAGATTGTCCACAGGGACAAGAAATCCCTGCGGATGATCTTTCCAACAGTTTCGAAAATCCCATCCAATACTTCATCCATTGCCTGCAAAACGATGACCCCATAGAAGGTCCCTTGGCTCCCACGATTTGCCGAGTGGGGCAACGTCTGGTGGACGCCGCCTTGCAATCCGCCNAGGAGAAACGNACCATAGTCTTGAATGATTAGCNAAGAGATCCTGAGCAAAGGCTCGACGTACTNACCCACTACCTGCAAGAATCAGTCCCCATGAATTCAAACATCAGGCTAAAATTATCCATCATGATGTTCCTCCAGTTGTTTGTCTGGGGGAGTTGGTTCACCACGCTCGGCCTTGCTCTCGCCAACAACGAAATGAGTGCAGTGATCGGGGAGGCTTATGCCGCCGTTCCGATCGCAGCCATCATCGCGCCCTTGTTTCTGGGATTGATTTCAGACCGGTTTTTCAACTGTGAGAAAACCATGGGGGTCATGCACTTGATTGGCGGATGCCTTTTGCTTTTGGCACCCTCCTTGATCGCCGAGGGAAACGGCGATGCCCTTAGCTGGGTCATCACCTTTCACATGCTTTGCTATATGCCGACCCTTGCGTTGAGCAACACCGTTGCCTTCTCCAACATAGATGATCGTAACAAGTTTCCTGCTCTGCGCGTCTGGGGAACCATTGGTTGGATTGCAGCAGGTTTGGTGGTGGGCGGCCTAGGCATGTCCAGTAGCCCGAAAATCTTCACTTTGGGGGCCGTATCAGCAATAGGCCTCGGAACCCTTTGTTTCCTTTTGCCCGCAACACCACCTCCGGCAAAAGGGAAACCGATCAATTTAGGCACCCTCTTGATGTTCGATGCGTTCAAGATGTTGGGGAACAAGCCTTTTCTGATCTTCATCATTTGCTCGGCCCTGATTTGCGTACCTTTAGCCTATTATTTCGCCTATACCGCGGTCTATCTTCCTCAAATCGGATTTCAGGCTCCCGCATCCACCATGGCGCTTGGTCAAGTCTCCGAGATTTTCTTTATGCTCTTGGTCCCGTTTTTCTTCAGAAAATTCGGTGTGAAAATCATGATATTGATTGGCATGCTCGCTTGGATGGCTCGCTATTTGCTATTCGCCTATGGAGCTCCGGATCAAGTGGTTTGGATGATTCTGCTGGGAGTGGTTCTTCATGGTATCTGTTACGATTTTTTCTTCGTTACAGGTTTTATGTACACTGACAACAAGGCCCCAAAAGAAGTTCGAAGTCAGGCTCAATCACTACTGGTATTCTTTACCCAAGGTCTGGGCATGTTCTTCGGCTACAAGATTGCAGGAGCCAAGTTTGCGGAAGTCAAAGAAAGCTCTGACGCAATGGGCGCCGCATTCGAAACACCAAGCTTTGGTTTCTGGGAATCCTTCGGTAAAATGTTACTGGCGGAGAAGCCCGTTGTCTCTGAGACGATCACCCAAAGCGCCATGGGAAACTGGAAATCATTTTGGATGTTCCCCGCCATTATGGCAGTGGTGGTGGCTGGTATTTTCCTCGTAACCTTCTTTGAAAAAACAGCAACCTCTGAAGCTGACGATGACGAGACAGCCTAATTCTTTGGTCAAAATGATTATGAGTCCAAAAAATGAATTACGAACATGGTGAAAAAACCTCTTAACAAATCGAAACTAAAAGCATAACTTGGAAATCGCTTTTCAAAATCGCTTGTCGAACCTCAGTAAAAAAGATGAAAGACATCCCTCCCTCCTCCCGACGTGAATTCCTGAAAACAGGGTCTGCCATTTCAGCCGGCGCTCTTTTGGCCGCTCCGTACGTGGCCAAGGCAGCCAAGGACGACAAGGTCCTCAAGATCGGCCTGGTCGGCATAGGCGGACGGGGCAGTGGCGCCGCAGCCCAAGCCATGAACGCGGATGATAATGTCGCCTTAACGGCAATAGGCGATCTTTTCGAAGACCGCATCAAGTTGCGCAGCCGCATCCTGAAGGCTCGCGGTCGAGCAAAGTATCAGGTGACAGACGAGACAACCTTCATCGGATTTGACGCCTACAAGAAGGTCATTGATTCCGGGGTGGACGTCGTGATCCTCACCACCCCACCGAACTTCCGCCCCCAACATATAGAATATGCGATCGAAAAAGGTGTGCACTGCTTTTTCGAGAAACCAGTCGCGGTGGACGCCCCGGGCGTACGCAAGGTGATAGAGTTGGCCAAGAAGGCGAAGGAAAAGAACCTTGGTTTCATGTCAGGGTTTTGCTGGCGTCACCATTATCCCAAACGGGAAGTGTTCAGCCGAATCCTAGACGGTGCGGTGGGCGACGTAAATGCCATGTACAGCACCTACAATGGCGGCGAGATCTGGAAGAAGCCACGCGAGGAAGGCTGGGGAGACCTCGAGGCACAAGTGCGAAACTGGAATGCCCATCTGTGGCTTTCCGGCGATTCGATCGTGGAACAAGCCATACACTGCATCGACATGATGCAGTGGGCAATGGGAGACAAAGCTCCTGTTTACGCCGAGGCTTCCGGTGGTCGCCAAGTCTACGACGACATGGACAAGTACGGCAACATCTTCGACCACTTCGCGGTTGTCTACCAGTGGGAGAACGCAGGTGCCGGAGCCCGAGGCTACCATTTCTCCCGCCAACAAAACGGCACCGTGGGAAGCTACGAAGTCGAAGTATACGGCACCAAGGGATACAGCTCTGCCAAAAACCGCCATGCCATTCTGGGCAAAGACGACGCTTGGCGTTTCCGGGGCGAAAACAACGATATGTACCAAACCGAGCATGACGAGTTGTTCGCTTCCATCCGCGCAGGAAAGCCCTTCAATGACGGCGAAGTCGCCGCTCGTAGCACAATGGTCGGCATTCTCGGACGCATGGCCGCATACACCGGCCAAAAGATCACCTACGAGGATGCCTTGAACTCAAAGGAAGATCTTACACCTGAGCACTTCGACTGGAAAAAGCCCTTGGCTGTTCCAGGTATTCCCGTGCCGGGAGTGACGAAATTCGTTTAGACATTTCTGGAAAGATTATCGAACAAATCAACTTGTTCGATAATCCAAACAGGAAGACCAAAACCCGCCATGACTAAAGCCGTCTGGATGCTAGCAGTCTTGATGGCTCAAGTGGCTCTCGCCAAGGACTATTGCGTCGTTGTATCCAAAGCCACAGAGGCAGACAATAATTGGTCCAAGGTCGTTTCTGCTATCCAAAAAAAGCATTCCGCCGAGGTAATCCGATACCAGAAATCGGTGGAGGAAGCACTCCCCGCACTGAGAGCCTCATTTCCCAAATATGCCTGTTTCGTTGCTCGCCCACAGGAAACCAGCAAAGATTTCGTTAAAGTCATCCATCGCATGACAAGGAGGCTTGACGACGATCCTTACACGGATCTTTTCTGGGGAATCCTGACTGGACGCAATGCAGACAACGCTCTCGCCATCGCCCAAACCTCCGATCCCCTCATCATCCGAAACTCCCTAGCCTGCACGGAGATCGCTCTCGACAGGTGCGAGCGGGGCAAGTGGTTTTGCGAATTGAAAAAAGGGCATGGCGTCGCCAAGGAAAAAGGAAAAGGCGCCCATGAAATAAAATTGCCCCAAGACACCACCTCACGCTTCGTCTCTGAACTCAACCAAGGCAAGCCTGACTTGTTCGTTACCTCTGGCCATGCCACCGAACAAGATCTCCAATTAGGTTACAGGTACCGCAATGGGGTTTTTCGCTGCAAGAACGGTTCCCTCTATGGAGCTGACCTCTCAGGCAAACGATACTTCGTCAAATCGCCCAACCCCAAAGTCTACATGCCTATAGGTAACTGCCTGATGGGGCACTTGGACGGACCGGAATCGATGGCGGCCGCTTTTCTCGAGAGTGCCGGCGTACATCAGATGATGGGCTACGTCGAAGTAACTTGGTATGGTTACATGGGATGGGGATGCTTGGATTATTTCATTGAGCAACCGGGACGATACAGCTTCACGGAAGCCTTCTTTGCCAATCACCACGCACTAATTCATCGACTAGAAACTTGTTTTCCCGAAGTGGCCCGTTCCACCCCAGGCAAAAGAAGATCAGTTCGCCCAGTCTCCAAGATATCCACTCAGGCCCGGAAACTCGGCTTGGGTTCAACCGATGCCAAAGGGCTTCTCTTTGACCGTGATATCGTAGCCTTCTACGGCGACCCTGCCTGGCAGGCAAAAATGGCTGCCGGAAAACTTAATTGGCATCAGTCCCTGACTCGGGAAGGAGACCTTTATCGCTTTAAAATCACGCCTACAAATGGACCCAAAAGCTTTGACCCCGTAAATGAGAACGGCACCCAAAGAGGCTATCGCCCCTTCGTGGCCTTTTTTGACAATCGTCTGNCTGAGCCAATGATTCAATCAGGCAAAGAATTGAATCCCCTCATAACAGACAATTTCATCCTTGTCGCCAATCCTCCGAGCAAAAGGCCAGCCAAATCTCTCGAGGTCGTTTTTCGGGCCAAAGAAATTGAATCCGAGTAAAGTTCGAAGGACCCCGCATTCCAGGTATGCCCCGACCGAATAGAACCCCTTTTTGGGTGCGCATGCGTACGGAATGGAGCGAATTTCGCGAAAGCTTGCGACGATGGATTTACTTTCGAAAAGTTCGGTTCAAGCGGTTCCTTAAAGCCAGAAGAGCAAAACAAGAAGACCGTTTAGCTAAGCGTAACGCCCCTACCCTGATTCCGGAAGGAGCTAACATTCGTCAGCGGGCTGATCCGAGACAATCCAAAATCAAGCGGTTGCGAGCTGATTTTTCGAACGACCTGGAAGAAACAAGGTTTCGCTTCAAGCAATGGAAACATTTCAGGTGGATGCGAGTGAGGCATTTTTTCCAAGCAGTGAGGACTCGCTTGGCCGATATGCCATCCATCATAGGCTTCTTTAAGTATTTACTGCATAAGAGGCAGCGAAGCATCAGGGAACAAGAATCCCTCTCCACTCGAAAAATGGAGGCAAAAGCTTCTTCATGGAGTAAATTTCGAAGCATCTATCTTCCGGAATGGTTGCGTCGATGGACAATTGGCGGAAAGCCTAAATCGGTGCTATTGGCCTTCCTTTTGCTTACAAGTCTGGTCTTTGTATTAGCGGCCTACCCCGCATATGGTCTTTTGAAAGCTCTCCGGGCCGAACAACTTCTGGAGAACTCCAGAGAACTTCATCAAAAAGGCGACCTTCAAGGGGCCTTTCGAAAAGCACACGCTTCCTATATGTTGAATTCTGAGACGCTTGAGACCTTTCGTTGGCTTTGTGAAACAGCGGAAAGCATTAACTACCACGAACTTCTTTCATGGCGACAAAGACTGGCTGATCATCCAGACAGTGGACCGCAAGATAGGATCAAATTGGTTCGAACCGCCCTCGATTTCCACCAACCTCAAGTGGCTGAAGAAGCAATCCGAAATCTCCGGGAGCAGGAAGTCGAACCTAGCGAGTACCTCTATCTTCGCCTCCTGACAACCTTGGCGCATGGCCGACCTGCCAAAAACGCAGCCATCCGACAATGCCGTGAAATCCTGAGTCTTCCTGCCCCGCCCCTGGAAGCATACCGTATTTATTGGAGTCTGTGTCTAGATTCTATGGACCCTCGCTTTGGCCGTGAGGCAGTAAATCATATGAAGCAAACTGCAGCTGCAAGTGGAGCCGTGGGTTTGGCCGCCCTGCGGACCTTGTTGCAACTGCCGTTTGAAGACGAAAAGAAGCAACGCCTCTACTCTAAGATGCTCTGGGAACACCCATTGGCTCAAAGGCATGACTTGCTGCTGAGTCTTCGGGCGGTTTTTTTCGGCCATTCTTTGCCTGAAACCGCTCTAAGAGCAGCCTTGGGCAAACAATATGATCGCCTCGACAATACCGAACTACAGGAAGTCACGTCGATCCTCAACAATCTCGGATTCCATGAAAACGCCACCGACTTGCTGCCAACCCGTACCATGGCGAGCAACAAAGAGCTTTGGGTCGAAGGACTGAGGGCTCGAATTGGCTCAGATGAAACCAAAGAGACCGAAAAGGTTCTAATGGAACAAACACCTTTCACGGAAAGCGAGCGGCGATTTTTGCACTCGCTCCTGCTCCGCAAAAACAAGGAATTCAAGAAAGCGGATGAAGAATTGGTGGAGGCTCTTCGAATGGCCACGGCATCGGATTTGCCCATTCTCCGAAAATTTGTCCTTCTCCATGAGGACAAGGCGACCCTAGTGGCACTTTTGCACAGATTGGCCAAAGAGCCTGCAATGCAACGCTGGGCTCAAGCCCTCCTGATTCTTACCCTGCAACGAGGAGCGGAGGACGAACCTCTCGAGGAACTGCTCGGTGCCATACAAGCGAATGACTATCGGAACAATCCTGAGACTGCCAACAGAATCACCCGTCTGAAGGTTTTGCATGGGCAAGACTTGGTTGCCTGCCGAAAAATAGCCGAAGGTCTAGTCGCTCGTTATCCTGACGTACGCGAATATCGTTTCACGCTCGCGCTATGCTACCAAGAGAGCGATCGCCCAGTCGAATCTCTTCGTTTGCTAGAAGGCATGCTCTCTGCAAATCCTTCGGAATGCCCGACGCAACGACTCATTGGCGCTAGAGCATTACTAAGAAACGGATTTTCCAGTGAAGCGAGAGAGCTCGTCGTCGGGTTCGAGAAAATTAACTTGCTGGCAGCTGAACGACGCATCTTGGACTACGTGTTGACGCAAACCAAAGCCAAACAGAAAGGGCCCGTTCTACCCTGAAGAAAATGGTTCAAGGCTTAGACTTTGCTTCCACTGCCAAACTTCCTAGCAGATTCCATTCCTCGGGAAGCATCATCTCGGATCGCAAGCCTTGTGCCATTGAAACAGCATCCGGTTTACGGTCCAAGCCAAGAAAAATCGCTGCCTTTATCGCACGTTCACCCGGAGTCAATCCGGCGACATCACGACGCCCCATGAGTTCAAGGGCTTCCTCCCATCGATTCGCCCTAAGGCGGGCGAGAGCCAATGTACTTTGAAAGGCAGGGTTTTTCGGACCTATCTTGACTGCTTTTTCGGCGGCCTGCGTTGCCTCTTTCGCATCACGATTCAACAAAAGAGACAAATAGGCGTAATTATTCCGATTTCCGGCTCGGCGTGAAAACCGTTCGGCAAGCAATTTGGCCGTCCGCCACGCCACTTCAGTTTCACGGCGATACAACGCCAACTGCAACAACTGCAAACCCACGGGTTGGACGATGCTTTCCCCGCCTAATTTCAAGGCTTGCAAGTAAGCGTTCCACGATTCCTCCCCTTTACCGACCAAGAGGGCCAAACGCCCCGCATCCACCAAAGAGCGTTGATCACCACTCCTCAAAGCTTGCCACACAAAACGCTTGATCGCTCCGTCCTTTTTTCCTTCCGCCAATTCCAAATAGGCATCGCCCCGTAACTTGGCGGCTTGTCCAAGAACGCCATCGGACTCATTTCTGAGTCGATGAGCTTCGTCGATTTTCTTCATTAAAAGAAGAGCCTGAAGACGAGGAAAAAATTTTCCTTCTTCGGCAACTGACTCCTTCCATGAAAGAATCTCCAAAGTCAAAGCGGGCGCATGTTCTCCGTTCAACCAAGTAGCAAGCAAAACCTTGTCCGTTGCTCCCACCTTTTGAATAGTGGTAGATAGGATTTTCTCCCTTTGATCGTGTTCAAACCGCAAACGCAGAGAGGAGGCTCGTAAAAAGGTGGCGGCACCTGTCAAAGGGTGCCGTTGAAGGGCAACCGAAGCCTCGAGGACATCCTCTCGGAAGAAGGTAGGTCCTATCTCTCGATCAACGAGGATTCGTAATGCCTTGTAGCCCGTCACGTCGTCACGCTTGCCTAATTCGAACAATTCCAGCTTGGCCTCGATGCGGGTGGCGAGTTCCGGTGACAACAAAAGGATACGCGCTCGTTGCAAACGAGCTGAGCGATCATTGGGAAATTTCGTCAACACCTTGTTCAAGATACCTAAGGAAACATCGATTCGGCCTTCCAGGAAATCCTGCCTTGCCTGCAGGACTTGGACTTCAGGCTCTTTTCCATGACTCTTTTTAAGCTCAGCCAAAATGGAAAGTTCGGGTGATTCCTCAGGATAGTCTTGGGTTATTTCGACCAACAAGATCAAATCTCGCCAAGAAGCTTCGTTCCGAGCTTGCAAAAGATACAAAACATCAAGGGCCTTTTGCGGGTTCTCGGTCGATGCCATACGGGCAAGAAGTCTGAGTGCTTCGGGATCATCGGCAGCATCGGCAACCAAACTCTCCAAAGCGATGGATGCCTTCGCGCGATGGCCTTGCTGGAGGTGATCCTCAACTTCCTCGATCCTGCGACCCCGTTCCTTGCTTGCACGCCATTGGTATATACCCCAAGCAAAAGGAATAAGAAGAATGACACCGACTATCTTCTTCTTCATTGTTAAATCCTTTGGGCTCTGACAACCCGACAAGAGCTTATTAGATTCGCTCCAAGGAAATTTTGGTTTGCTCGCCTCGGCGAACCCATTCACGCCAACTCACAATACTAGCGAGAACCAAAGCAATCAAAGTGAAAATGGTGACCGGTTCAGGGGCAGCGGTTCCTGCGCCGCCGCCTCCTCCGCCGCCTCCTCCGCCTCCGCCGCCTCCGCCGCCTCCGCCGCCTCCGCCGCCTCCTCCTCCGCCGCCGGCGAGCCAACTGGCATAAGATTCCTTAACCGGGATATAATAAGTACCTCCCAAGGTCGGATCCGTAAACGTTCCTCCAATATTCGTACCAACCGGAGATGCCGAAATGTTGTACCCGATGTCCTTGAGCAAGGCAAAGTCGAGAGAACTGAAGGAAGTTCTCGTGTTAATGGAAATGCTCGGAAGCATGGACGGGTGACAAGCGCAGTTTATTTTCGAATCGGTTAAAGTTCCCCAATGGGGTGTGGAATAGAGCGGTACGTTTTCACCGTTGTATTCTGCCTTTGCATTCGCGCCCGTCCAAGAGGATCCGGATTTATTCGCATTCCATGCATTATTCGTACTGAAGCCCATGACATGACCGATCTCATGAACCATCACGCTGTAAAAGTCGGTCTTCCCTGAAGAAAGTGCGTCGTCGTGAGTCGTCAGGTCCGTGTCGTAGTAAAAAGTTTTGTTGGTATTGACCTGCGAACTACCAGCAATCGGTTCAAAATTAGTAGAACTGTCCTTAGCCGCAAGGGCATTTGTCCAAGCGGTTACGCTTTCGGCAGCTGAGTATCCGTATCCGGTCGCGCCGGCCGAAGCAAGCGTACTTCCTGCAATTGACTTTGCTCCTAGAAAAATAATCAGTTCGTTCGCTTTGCCGATTACGTTTCCATCGCTGGTCGTACTTCCAATAGTAGGCGTTAAGGTAGAAGAAGAAGACGGGCTTGTGAAATTGAGATACGCATTCACCGTGCTCAGACCGAAATCTTGCACCGGCCGATAAGCGGCAAAGCTCTCTCCACCCATCCTCGACTCGAAAGCGTAAGCCACCTGCTCCATGATATATTTTCTGTCATCCGAGAAATAATTCCCCGAATCGTAGGAATAATCGAATATTATGTCTATGGCCGCAGCAGCCGGAGAGGTGCAAATGATCAAAAACGAGACAGGGTAGACCCACACTCTAGTCGGAATGATAGACCATGTAAGCAGTTGGGGCATCTTGAATTTGATGAAAATGACTTTTCTTATGAAAATCTTTTTGGCCGGGAAAAATCAAGGGGATTTCTCCGACCACACCTGTCAACTTGGCTACGGTCTAAGAGTGTCACCCATCCACGAAATGACTGCTTCGCACATAGGAACGAGCGCTTGATCGGAAAAAACATGATCAGCTTCCGGAATCTCAATCAGTTTCTTGGGTTGATTTGCCAAATCAAAGATTTCACGGGAATCCTCTATGGGCACGACGTCATCCGCTGTGCCATGCACAAGAAGCCAAGGCACTCGAATCAAAGGGGCTTGGGTCGCCACAGATCCAATGGTTTTCATGTCTTCGAGGTACTGGGATGAAAGCGGACAAGAAGCATCTTCCCACATACAACCCTCATCGGGCGTTTCCTCTCCAAATTCGCGCTCATAAAAAGCCTCCGTGTTTACCATACCTGCCAATGAGATGAGGTGGCGGATGCGTGTATCCGATGAGGCGGCCAAAACACCTACTGCTCCACCCATGCTGTGGCCAGCGTAGGTAACGGAAAGTCCACTGGACTCAACCGCAGTAAGAACCGATTTCAAATCCTCAACCTCCTTGGAGATCGTACAATCTTCGAAACGGCCCCCGGAATCACCGTTACCCGTGAAAGATATGCGCAATGCAGGAACGCCTTCCCTGGAAACCGCCAAGGCCAAGGCCTCCACGAATGGCCTGTCCTTGTTCCCTGTGACACCATGTCCTATGATGAACAAGTCACGGGAGCCTTGGGATCCTTCATGAAAGGCGTAATCAATTGTTTCGCCGTGAGAATTGAATATTTTGCCAAACATACGGTTTTATTAGCTTAAGAGGATATCAATGAAGGATGCGAGATTGTTTTCCAAAGGGAGCACTAGTTGTCCATCAACAAAACGCCCGGTTCCAATGACCGGGCGTTTTGTAAATTTTCAGCTGTAAAAAAACTCAGCCTGCAATCTCAGCCGCATGGAATTCGAGCCAGTCGTCGAGATTATTCAAGTTGATGGCATCCCGCGGGTCGCCATCCGCCAGACCATTGGCAGAAAGGATGCCCTGACGAGTGTCGTCGTCATGGATGTAGCCTTCGATGGAATCGTTAAGAGCCTTGATGGAGTCACCGTCAAGGATAGCCCCGGGCTGTTCTTTGATCCAAGCTTCGAATTGAGGATAAGTTGGCTTGTCGTTTGTGATATGAGAACGAACGGCTTCGGCGTCAAGACCGAGTCCAGCAATAACCATGGAGTCATACCCGGCGCCTATGCCAGGATAGCCTTCGGCAATTTTGCCAGCTGCCTCGAGGGAGACTTTTTGCCAAAGGCGAGGTAAATGGAGGACCCCCAAGGGACCGGCTGTTCCAGAACTAATGAGAGGTACAATTGTAGACATAGCTTGATAATGGGTTGTTGTTTGACAGAATAGGGTAAGTTTCGCACAGCGAAAGGGTTTGCCGAACTCTGTCAAATGCAAATCAAGTTTGTCTAGGTGAATTCTCCAACAAAATGTTGGACAACCTCCCCGAGAAAACTCTTTTATTGAATTTTCTATTTAATAATCCTCAACCCCCTCCTCACAACATGAGTAACAAGGAAAAGAAAATTGGTTTCGTTGGCGTCGGTCGAATGGGTGCAAACATGGCCCGCAACCTAAATGAAAAAGGATATCAAGTAAGTTGCGTCAATGACGTCGCAAGCGAGGTGGCGGCATCACTGGCGGAGGAAATCGGTTGCTCAAACGCCTCCAGTTTGGCAGAAGTGACGGCTTGCTCCGACATTATTATCACCGTGGTGACCAACGACGCTGCCATGGAATCCATTTTTTTCGGAGACGGGGACAACCTGTTGCAAGGCGCCGAAGGCAAACTCTTCATCAATTGCGCCACCTTGTCGCCAAGCATGCATGTTAAACTGGAGGGGGCGGCAAACGCAATTGGAGCCAAAACTCTCGAGGGGTGCATGGCTTCCAGCATAACCCAAGCTCGAGAAGGCACCTTATACCTCATGATCGGGGGAGAGGAAGCAACTTTCGAAAGCGTTAAGGACTTGCTCGACGACCTAAGCGTGAACCTTCGTTTCGTGGGATCCGCGGGAAAAGCCGCTCAAGTAAAAGCCTTGGTCAATATGGTGATGAACATCAACACCGCAGCTTTGGCTGAAGGGTTGGGCATTGGAGATGCCCTCGGCCTAGACCTCGAAATGCTCTGCGAAATCTTTTCCCAAACCGGAGCAAATTCTCGAGTTCTCGAAACTGATGCCGAGGACATGCTCATTCGGGACCATGAATGCTACTTCTCCAGCGAGCACGCCGCGAAAGATTCGGGGATCGCAATCGCAGTAGCAGAAGAAGTTGGTGTGAAAGTTCCGCTTGCCGAAGCAACTTTGGGCCAGTATGAAAAAATGGTTGCGGCCGGCTTGGGAGAGTTGGACAAGTCTGGGATTGCGGAGTTGACCTTTAAGGGTCGTGGTACTGAAGCAAACTGAATTCTCTCTAGAATTCGGGGCCAGCCATCAACTTGAAGTTTTCGTAGTATTCCACAAACCGAATATCCAATTCACGAAGGCGTTCGAGAGCCCCCGCTGCCTCGAATTGCTTGCCAAGAATTAAAATCAAGTCCTTGTTGGTCAAATCGCGATACCTTGGATTTGTATTTAACTTTCTAAAGTCCCGCACAACCTTGCAATCGTAGAGATTTGCCTGATCCAGCGGGAAAGAGGGTTCATCCTCTACGGGAGGAATGTTTACAGGAATCGTGGGCACTTCGGGTTGGGCTGGGGTTTGGGGCTGAGTGATCTTGGAGTGACCTGTATCATTCCCGGTTGACGCTTGAACAGGAGGGAAGCCATCTGGCATTAAAGGTGTTTCATAATGACTTGTGCCGACAGGCGAGAGGCGAGCAACTTCGGTTATAAATCCATAAGCAAGAGCCAAACGATAACTGTCGGCATCGCGGGCAGTGGTTCGTCCATCAGTAAGCAAACAGCTAAAACGGTCTGCTCCGGACTTGCGTTTATTGCTCCTTAGGCGATCGGCCCATTCCAAAGAATTCCACGCGACAGGAGAACTGGTATTTTCATCAATGAAAAACAATACGGACGGTCCGTTTGCGGGACAGGGTGGCATAGTCATCAAGGGAGAATCCAAGACCAATAAAGTAAAGGCATCGGGTTTATCGGAAGCAACCTTTGCTAAAATATTCGCAGCCTTTCCTTTGCCCCAAGCCAGTATTCGCCGAGGAATGCTTTTCTCCATTTTATTCAGATCCTTGACCGCTGAAAGAAGTTCGGTCTCGTTATCAACGTGGACAATTCCGCAAGCGAAAGATTCTCTCAACATCGGGATGAATTGTCTTTCGATATCTCGGTGTTCCGACTTCAATTCGTTGGGTTGATATGCGGATTTGGGAGGCAAGACGCGAAGAAGAATACCCTGAATCCCAATTTGAGTCAGGGGTACCATGATAAGGACTTCTCCCAACTTCTCCTCATTGGCCAAAGCAGGCATTTCCGCAGGGAGGATACTGTCCGAAGAAAGTAATTCCTGATACAAGTTATCACGAAGTGCGCGAGTATGGCTCAAGGAAGTTTGCGCGTATTCGCTTTCTGCATTTAAGCGAGTTTCCAAAGTCGCTTTGCCATCGTGCGTCGGAAAGCTTTGCCATTGATCAAAAGGGAAGACCTTAAACCAACTCAATTCATCGCTTTTTTGGTTAATGCCCCAAAGCCAATCAGCACGGGCTTTTGCATAACCATCTGAAAAACGATACAGAATCTGCTCAATGGAGACGATTCCACAACACCCCAAGACAAGAAAGAGAAATGTTCTTACAATGCCATTCATCGCATCAGGCTGCTTCTTGAGATCCCTTGATCCCTTCGTCGGGCAGTGGCGGAGGTTCTTCCGGATCCAGGGAATCACTTGGTGGAGGTTCACTTAACTCAGCCTCCTCGACTTGATCTGGGATATCACCCTCTAAAGCAGACATTGCATCGCTATCTTCCGCCTCCTGCACTTCCTCGGGAGGCAATGGCGGAACAGCCTCTGCAATTAGCTCAGGATCGTCTTTCACTGTTGATTCTTGGGGCACGGGGTTTGGTGACAGTGGTTCTATAGGTGAAAGGGCGGGAATTTCAAATTCATCAGAAACATCGGACTCCTCGGGTGGCAAAGCGGTTTCTTCGGTAACATCCTCGATAGGCGGTGGGATTTCCTCGTCATCTTCGAACAAAGCATCGGGAGTAGCTTCTTCCTTCATTTGGTCATCCTCGACGGACTCCTGGTTCAATTCATCAGCTACACTATCTAAGATCGGTGCTTCAACGCCATCTTCACCTTCATCGCCTTCAGCGGCAGGAACTCCTTCATCGCCTTCAGCGGCAGGGACTCCTTCATCGCCTTCAGCGACTGGGGCTCCTTCATCATCGAGCAACGCCTCCACTGAAGGTAAGTTCGATTTATCATCTGATTTCGCAGGAACTACGGCAGATGGGGTTGCAGCATCTCCCGTGGATCGTCGGACAATGCTTTTCCGAAATCCCACCCAACATAAAAAGATTGCTCCAAAAACCAAGGAGATGGACATGCCCAATAGTTCCATTTTTTCAGAAGAAGCCACAATGTGATCATCTCCGAGAAACTTGATCCATAAGCCACAAAAGATAAGGCCAAGCAAGGAACCGGTTAAAGAGGAAAATGCTTTCAAGGCCTTGAGGGAACCATTCATCCATCCTATCGTGAAAAAGCTGACAGAAAGATAAATTCCAACGCATGAACCTAAAAGGGCAACGGCAACACGGCGTTTCTGCGGATCAACGATTTCCAGACCATAACCTGCGAAATGCAAGGCGGACAACTTGTGGACCAATTCATTCAGTGCCGTGAATTCTCCAACGGATGCAAACCACAACGCTGCTGTCATCAGCAGGCAAAAGATGGCAATTACATGGAATAACGTCTTGCTGAGACTATGCACGGGCAAGGAGCTAGGTTATTAGTTAACAATATGTTGAAGTACCCCAATTTTAACTTCATTACAAGAAGGAATAAATGTAGCGAAAACCTACAATAATCCAATATGCGTAATCCCGAGGCGCATAAGGGAAATCAAGCTGGCGATCTTCTCCGGAGATGCTTGGGGACACGAGAATACCCCAAAAGCGAGAATACACAAATTCAGGAAATCAAATGTCAGCCAGTTTGCCGGTACTATCTCCCAATGCCTCAGCCTCCACACTCATGCGTTCAAGCAAGGATAGATATAGATTGGTCATGGGGATTCCATCGAATCGCTTGTGGCGACCCGTCTTAAGGCCGGCGGCGGAGCCTCCGGCAAGCAATACAGGTAAATCTTCGTGGTTGTGGCGGTTGCCGTCGCTAATGCCGCTACCGTAAACAATCATGCAATGATCCAACAAGGAGGAGCCATCCGCCTCTTTTGCCTTGTTTAGTTTGTTGAGGAAATAAGAGAATTGCTGAACGTAAAAGCGGTCTATCTTGGCCAACTTGTCGATTTTCTTTTCATCGTTGCGATGGTGGGAAATCGAGTGATGCCCTTCCGCTACTCCAATGTCCTTGAAGCTTCGATTGCTACCATCATGAGCAAGGAGAAAAGTGGAAATACGGGTAGTGTCGGTCTGAAAGGCAAGTGCCATAAGATCGAACATCATGCGAATATGGTCTTCATATTTGGAGGGCACTCCATCGGGCCGAGGATACTTGGGGCGAGGTTTTTCGATTTTATCTGTGCGCTCGATGCGTTTCTCTAAGTCACGAACTGCTTCAAGGTATTCCTCGACCTTAGCCTTATCAGTGTAGCCTAATTTGCTTTGCAAACGCTTGGCATCCTGTAATGCAAAATCCAGAATACTGCGTTCGTGGCGGAGGCGGCGCTCCTTGCTCTCAGCCTCTTCGCTGCGCACTCCGTTACCGAAAAGACGATCGAACACCTCCCTTGGATTCGCTTCCGGCGCCATGGGCAGGGAATCGCTCTTCCAAGAGAGATTGAATTGGTAGGCGCAACTATAGCCAGAATCACATTTTCCGGAACGTCTGGATTTGTCACAACTAAGTTCTAGCGAAGGTAACTTGGTCAGGCTTCCGATCTTAGCGGCCGCCACTTGGTCGACGGAAATCCCGATGCGAATATCCGCTCCGGCAGTTTTTTTTGCCTGGCAACCAGTTAAAAAGGTGGCGTTTGCCCGAGCATGATCGCCAGCTCCATCGCCGTTTGCCTTGGCCTTGTCTTGATCGAGGCCTCCAAGGACCTGCAGCTTGTCTTGCAATCCATTCAAGGGTTGCAGGGTAGTTGGCAAAGCAAATTGGCTACCCAATTTCTCAGGAGTCCACTGAGGCATTATGACGCCATTGGGCACATAAGCAAAACCCATCCTCAAGGGAATTGCTCCGGCTTTCTTGGCGAAAGACGGCGCAGGCAACATAGCTTCCAGTGCCGGAAGGGCAATCGAAGTGCCTAAGCCACGTAAAAAAGTTCGCCTCGACAGTTGCATACCAAAACTCATTCCAAAGTATTTACACTAAATGCCACATATCTATCAAATGCAAGCAACAAAGACCACATAGTACCTTAATTAGAAAGAGGATCTCCCCTTCTTTTTTGAAAAGGAATACTCTCTGCAATAGCTTCGATGAGAGAATTGAATTGGAAGCCCCGTATCTCCACTTTTTCATAAATTTCGTCCAGTGCGGGTCGGTCATAATATTCAAGCCCCCGACCCAAGGCATAGATTAGCATGGCTTCGGCAACGCAACGCACGAAGCTCTCGCGACGGACTCTGGCAAGTAAACGCTGCAACTCAACGGCGCCCTCGAAACTTTCGCCCGTGGGAAGCTTGCCGTCGGTAGTTATCAATTTACCATGTTCACGAGCCCTCCATAGACCAATGGCATTGAAGTTCTCCATAGAAAACCCAAGAGGATCCATGACGGTATGACAACTGGCGCATCGCGCATCTTCGCTATGGATTTGCATTTGCTCGCGCAAGGTAAGGCCTTTTTCGGAACGAGTGTTTTCTTCCAATTCCGGCACATTTTCGGGAGGATCCTTGGGAGGCGTGCCCAGAAGATTGTCTAGAACCCACTTGCCACGCTTAACAGGAGAAGTGCGAGTGGGGTTTGAGGTTACAGTGAGGATACTCGCATGGGTGAGGATGCCTCCTCTGTAAGTGCCACGGAGAGATGCCTTGGTGAACTTCTCCGAATACTTGCCAGGTAAAGCGTAAAAGCGAGCCAAGCGTTCATCGACAAAAGTGTAATCCGCAGTGAGAAAGTCGAGTATGCTCCGGTTTTCGGACAGCATGTAGTGAAACATGGTTTCGGTTTCTCTTCGCATGGAGCCACGCAACTTGTCATCGAACTGCGGGAACCGCTTGGGATCGGGCGTTACCAAGTCCAGATCTCGCAATTGCAACCACTGGCCAGCGAAATTGCTGGCCAAGGATTTTGCTTTGGGATCCCTCAACATACGCCGTATTTGCCGTCGCATGTTTTTTCGCAAGGTCCCATTGAAGGCATGGTCAAAAAGCTCTTTGTCGGGCATACTGCTCCAAAGAAAATAAGACAGTCTCGATGCCAAGGCGAATTCATCCACCTCATGAACCTTCTTGGGGTTATTGGGACTGGGCTGGAACTCGCCCCTGAATAGGAAATTGGGTGAGATCAACATAGCTTTGAGAGGTAACCTGATGGCTTGCTCCCAATCATCTCCTTGAGAAATAGCCGTGTCATAGAGACCAAGAATACCCTCCAGTTCGGTGCTTGTGGCTGGTCTTCGAAAAGCGCGTGATGCAAACTTTCGAAACACGAGCCCAGCATAATCTTTGTCATCCAGTTGATCGGGGCGATCCGGTAAAATCAGGTTTCTGGAACTCGAAGCCTTGTTGCGTCGATCCGGAGGGGGAACGACTTCCACCCACTCGACGTAGAGATTTCGATCCCGTAAGCGGGGGTTTGAATTCCTTGGGTCATAAAAGTCATTTATGAAAGCCACCTCGACCTCGCGATCGCCAGGACGATCGATCTTGGCCTTGGCCTCATACATACCAGTTGCCGGAGATTCCTCCTTCACCTCGAAGGTAGCCAATGTTTTGCCGGAAAGACGAATTTGCATCTTGGCCAATTCTTTCCCGGCCCTGCTCCCGTAGGCCTGAACCCGCAGTCGATATTCCCCTACCCTCGGAAAAGACATCCTGGCCCTGGTGACGCCATTCATGGAAAGGGTGATGAAATCACCGGATCTAGATCCATCCCCTCTCAAACGGTTCGCTCCAATTTTGTGGGACTTGGATGGAATATTAGCCGAACCAAGTGCCTTGTCCACAATCTCGTCCGCAGCCGCAAAGTACTTCTCAAGTAAAACGGGAGAGAGAGTGAGGACGTCCCCTATGTTATCGAACCCATAGCCAGTATCATCAGCGGGAAAGTCCTTGGCCGGGTGGAAATCGACTCCGGTCAGGTCTCGGATGGTATTATCGTATTCGGTTCGATTAAGTCTCCGTATGGTTACTCTGCCGGGATCAGGCTTGCTCGGGTCGAATAGAAAAACTTCGCGTTCGATCCATTGCATGACGAGTTCTCGTTCCTCATCTCCAGGTTGCGGCTTCCGTCCCGGAGGCATATTACGACGATGCAGATTCTCCCACACCCGTTTCCACAATTTGACGTCCTTGACCAATTCGGAGCGTGAAGGATGTTCGTCTAGGGCAATGTCCCCTTTTTCGGCTCCATCCCCATGACAATCGTAACAATACTCGGCTAAAACGGGTTCTATATATTCACTGTATCGATCCAGCGCCTTTGCATGATCGGACATGGTTGAAACCGTTTCAGCGGAGGATTCACCCGAACAGCCGGAACAGGTAAAGCTCGATAGAATCAAGCCAATGCAAAGCAATTTGGAATTGAAAGTCATGTTCGTTCAAAGTGCTTGAATAACAAGACGACTGTATGCAGAAATAGGGGAAATGCAACCGTGTCAGGAGGACACGCGAGAGATTTTCCGGGCGAGCGGCTTGCTCGCAGCAAGAGGGGGGAAGGCCTAGAATTCCTTCGTTACACTAATACCAAAGGTACGGGGCATGGCAGTAATACCACCATTGGCCAAGCCGGTGTTGATCATATGCAAGTAATAGACTTCATCGGTCAGGTTATCGGCAAAGACCTCGATGCCCCAGTCGTCACGCTTGAGACCAAAACGAGCATTGAGCAAAGAATAGCTGACTTGGCGGAGGGTTTCCGAATTGGTTTCATCATGAAAAACATCGCCCATGTTCAAGTTGTCCAATCGAAGGAACAACCCATCTGGCAATTGATAATCAGCGTAAAGTCCAGCCGTGAAACGAGGCACATAAGGGACGCGGTTGCCATTATTGGTTTCATATTCATTGAATTCAGCCTCGGTGTACCCATAGGAAGTGCCCAAGGTCAGGCCCTCGGAAGCCTGATAAGCCAATGTGGCCTCCACTCCGAAAGCTCTCACTTTATCGGCATTGACCACTTTGTAATCCGTGAAGGCAGTGGTTTTCTCCAAGTGATAATCCTCTATGCGGCTCCAGAAGCCCGTGAGGCTTAAGGTAAGGTCTTCGGTGACATAATTTATCCCGAATTCATTTTGCCATGACTTTTCCTCAGTATGCTCAGGCGAACTAACTGTGTTCATGTAACCAGAAAATCCACCTGGTTTATAGCCCAAGGAAGAGCGTGCAAAAAGTGTAGTCTGCGGGTTCAAGACATGGCTCAACCCCAAGCTCGGCATTAGTCTAGAATAGCTTTCTTTTTCGTTCAAAGGAACAACAGTGGCTGGTAAGATGGTTTGCGATCCAGTTATGGCTTTCTCCATATGGTCGTAGCGGAGGCCAAGTTCCAAGGTAGTGGAATCGCTCAAGGAATGATTGCCATTGAGGTAAACGGCCCAGTTTTCCTCGGGGGTATCAAAGTCCGAAGTGATAAATGGAAAACCACCGGCGGATTTCACGGAAAGCTCGTCTCTTTCGCTGTCCATGTAAAACATTCCGAAATTCCAAGATCCATCACCTAAGGTATTCGGTTGAAAAAGGAATTCCTGAGAAAAATCACGTCGATGAATTCCCATGCTGGAAGACATGATGGGCACTGCGCTTAAATCCAGATCCGACTGATTGGGTTGCAAATCCCATTCGCTTCGAGCGGTTATTGAAGTAAAGGTGCCCCAATCAAAAATACGATCAATTCGGGCGGAAACGGTGTCTCGATCAATGCGAGTAAATTCAGCGGTGTCAGAAGTCGTCGTATAAGGGGTTCCTGACGCCAAGTTGACCATGCCTTGCGCTCCATCGTCGAATTCCTCGCGATGAAAGCCAATGGAAACCTGCAAGTCTTCGCTGGGCTTGAAGTTGTATTGCATCCGTGCTCCCCAAGCGTCTCGATTGTTCACTGCCCGTCCAGCGGCATTTTCAATGAATCCATCGGAGAGCGAACGATAAGAAGAGAAAGAATAGGCTGAGTTGTCATTAATCGGGCCGGAGGTCGACAAACGAAAGTCACGTTGGTCAAATCGCTCGTAGGTGGCGGAAAAGCGGCTGCGCATTTGCTGACCGGGCTGTTCCGTACGAATAAGGATGGCTCCTCCAGGTGCGTTTCTTCCCAGACGGTGGCCTTGGTTTCCACGCAAAATTTCGATGCTTTCAATGTCCAACAGTTCGGATGGATACATACTTACTGAACCGTAGGCCACTCCGTCCACAACGGCTACCACGCCATTGTCCCCGAAAAAGCGGGTGTTTCCGATGCCCCGAAGAAAAACTTGGTCCCCAAAGGAACGTAGCCCGTTGGAGGTGATGCTAAAATTGGGAACGGCACCCTCAAGGTCACTAAGCGAAGCGATCCCACGACGGGAGAGTTCCAAAGTGTCCAAGGTGGTCGCTTCCCCGAAAAAGAGAGGGGGAGATTTCTCTTGAACCTCGACTGGTGGCAATTCAGGTGGGACGGTTTGATTCTTGTCCTGTCCAAGTACAGACACACTGAGGTTAACAAGGGCGACAGCAGATACGATCCAAGATGCAAGAAGTGATTTCATAATAAAGGCGTGCGATAAAAAAGGGAGACGGAACATGCTCAGATTGCTGTTAATCAGCAAGAGAAAAGATTTGGAGATCATCAAAGAAAATTTCTGTGCTGGCATAAGGAATGCCCCATAATACGCATTTGCCTCCCGCAAAGGGGGCTTTGTCGCGGTGAACCAAACTCCACTCGGACGGCTCCTTGTCTGCCGTATCCCAAACCTTGCAGAAAACCTTGGTCCCCTCTTCTGCCGCGGGCTCTGTCCTGAAACGCAAATGCATCCATGAGCCCGACTTCCATGTAAAAGGCACTTCGGCGAGAGCATCCTCTCCACGAATCAACCGCAACTTGCCGGCGGGACAATCGATCCGCAGGCGAAAACCATTGAGTCCACCCAGTCCAGCTACAAAGGCAGGTAGACGTCGTCCTTTTCGGGTGGAGAACATTCTGCACCGAAGCTCTATCGGTTTACCCTTTAGGCGTGGGCCGAAAAGGATGCCAAAGTCTCCGATCGGCACTCCCGGAAGGGCCAAGACCTTGTTTTTTTGCTCTTCCTTGACCGAAAAATCCCCATCCAGAATGAATAAATCCTCGGGTTCCGCCCCCAAAGCATAGGCCGAAAAATTATTTTCGTAGACAGCACGCTCCTTTGTTGGTTCGGGTAGGCTTGGTTTGGAAGCAATGTCTTTGCCTTGGTTTGAATTCTTGATTCCTCCTCTCCAAAGGCAGCCACCGCCAAAGACAAGCGATAGAAGCAGGGAAATAACAATAAGTTTTGTTTTTAGCATAATCATTCGTCTCTCAAGGAACTCATTTGGCTTTTGCGAAGCACAAGGGTGACCGCCAGCCAAATCCAAAACACACAGAGCAAAAGTAAGCTCGCAAGCAGCCAGATGAAGCCAACTCCTGGTTTTTGACCAGCTGCGCCAAGCAGCATTGGGGCAATACCAAGGGTTGCGGAAACAACTCCGATGCCCAAACCCCAAAAAGCTAGCCCTCGATGCTCCGCCGACGCAAGTTGTCGCAAGGTGGCAAGCGAATAACCCACTGCCTCCATAAGCCCAAATTCCCTCGAGCGCTCCAATAAATTACGGGCAACCACCACAGCCAGGCCAGCGGTACCGAACAAAAGACCGAGACCACCCAAGGCTTGGAAAATGGAGATGTAGGTATTCTCCACTTCCTGAAGTTCCGCCAAGCGTTCCTTTGCCGGGCGAAGTTCCATGCCGTGATTAACCAGTTGATCGGTCAGGTGATCGGCAACGGATTGCACCTTATCCGCAGGCACATTTAGAAAAAATCCGCGGTATCCACCCTGCTTGGGAAATTTGCGTTTGAAACGTTGCTCGTCTACGTAGAGCGCCCCTTGCAGCATGGATCCTTTGGCAACCGCGCTCAACTTGACTTGAAAAGATTTACCTTCACCGTCTCGGTACTCGATGAGATCGCCCACACCTTTCTTCAAGGCCCACATCATGGTGTTTTGATCGACCACAGCTGGGATTGAACCATCGGAGGTCGGCTCTTCCAAGGTCGACCAATCGCCCTCTGCGAAAGAAAAGAGTCCTGCAAGTTCCGAAGGCTTCACTCCGTAAAGACGAGGTCGAAGCGCCTTGTTCAGGTTGAGGCAGCTGGCATCGTCTCCCTCGCGGACACGGAGTTGAACAAATTTCGTTCCTTCCAAAAGAGCCCGGTCAAGACCCTCGAACAACTCGAAGGACTTCTCCCCGTTGAGATCATCATAAATAGGTAATGCCGTCTCACCAATTAGATCAAATCCACCGGTGCCCGAGGTAGGTTCTCCCGAGATGGTGGAAGCATCCTTTCGAAAAGCTCCCGTGCCAACCACAAGGAAGGCTCCGGCAGCCATCGCGCCCGCAGTGACTAAGCTGCGGCCTGAACGACGAGCTGCATTCCGACGGCTCAAGGTGGCCGCATTAGGAAAGGCTCCGGATTCGAAAGCAGCCTTCAAGAGCCTAACCTTAAAGAAGAGAAGACCCGCGGCCAACAGACACCAACCAGCACCAAAGAAAAGCATGGAGGCGAAGGGACCGGAAAGATCGGTTGCGAATGTCATCCCGAAGGAAGCCAGTAACAAGACCAAAGCCAGAATGATTGTAGTTTTCCCAAACCTTTGGCCACTTGGGGTGGCAAGAGGAGCGGTAGCGGAAAGGTTTTCCCCCATGGACAGAAGTTCCTTGGGCTCCGCTTGCAGTTGGCGACGAGTGGACCACCACATAGCAAGCAAGCTTATGGTCACTGCGCTCAAAAAACCGGTTGCGATTGAGACAGGATTGGCCGAGAAGTCGAAAGTGGCGCCCGACACTGCCCCGCTCCATTCGCCGGTCAGCAATCCGAGGATGGTCGACCCGTAGTAGATGGCCAGAAAAGTACCTGCCAATGCTCCGGCGAGAGACAGCAATAAACCTTCCGTCAGGAAAATGCGGCGCACCATCTTGGAGGGCAATCCAACGGCCAGCAAGAGTCCGGCTTGCCGGTTACGCTGCTCCATGACGAAGGCAAACAGCATGCCCGTAAGGGCCAAGGCCGCCACAATGACGAAGAAGCTGAACCCAAGAAACAGTTGCCCAAAGTCAATTGGTGACTCGGCCGCCTCAAAGGCATCCTGCCTCAATGAACGAATGAGCAAGCCTGCTTCACCTGGACTCAACTTTTGGCGTAACGCCTCTTCAATTTTAGCCTGCGAGGCGTCGTCTTTACTTATGCGCAGACCGGTCAGGGAACCCCAACGATTTTCCCACATGTCCTGCCCCTTGCGGAGAGTAATGAAAGCCTTGGGTGAATCCCTGTGATCTTCCCAATACAGATCATCTTCCTCCTCAAACCGGGCTTCATCAAAGGGAATATCTGTTTCCCATTTGGCGATTTTTTCGGCCTTTGACAATCCAGGGAACATCGGGGTCCAGTCGCTGGAATTGAGATCGTGCAAATCCTCTGGAGTAGGAGCTTGTTTAGCCCATCGAACGGTCATGGTCTCCGTTTTAGCAACAAGTTGCCGTCGTTCGTCCAATACATAGTATTTCAAGGAGACACTATCTCCTGAAGACACGTTCAAGTCATCCACGGCCCATTTGTTGAGGACGATTTCATGATCTTGGAGATCGTTGGGCAGGAGGGCGGTCTGCTTAGCATCTGCCGCAGCCACCATCGAATATGGAATGCCGGCAGTCGTGTCTTGATCAGCTCGAACCTTCGAAATGGTATCCACGAAATAAGTGAGCACCCCCGTGGTCTTGAGGAGAGATTCCGCTCCTGGAAGTCGAAGAGATTCTCCCGCTCGCCGCAAGGAATCACCAAGAAAGACCTGTTGCGACCGGATGCTCCAATGGGCCTCCAGTTGCTCCACAGAAATGCCGGCATCGGCCAAAGTCCATGCTTTTTCCAAAGCCGATTCAGCTTGCTTGAAAGACAGTTTTTCATCTCCAGGACGACCCATGAGGAGAAGATTCGCATATTCCACTTCCCCTGTTTCTTCCTCGAGAAACTTAAACATTTGGGACTGCAGACCTTCTGATCTTTCATTCTTGGAGGAGACCTTGAGGGGCACAAAAATCGTAGGTGGCTCTCTTTGGTTTCCTTGCAGCCCGAAGCGCCCGAAAGCTTCAGGTCCAACGATCCGCGCCAAAGGCTTGGCATAGGTGTCAACTATGTCATCATCATTGCTCTTTCCGGACAGGACGTCGTCGCGCGGAAGCAAGCTCGGCATCTCGATGGTCAGCCTGAGCTTGTCACCCACCTTCGCTTCCAAACGGCGAGCCAAGTGCTCATTGACAAAAAAATCTCGGCTATTCCCGAAATCCGTCACAGCCCCTAGTTGAGGAGTCAGCTTCCAAAAGCGTTCATCGACTCCCAAGACTTGAACATTGGCGACATTGCGATCAGAATTCAATACAGACACGTTGCCTTGGGTCAAAGCCACCGGGGCGACTACCACTCCTGATCCGAGATGCTCCGCCATGTCTTCCGCCAATTGTTCGCGAAAAAAACCATCGGTTGCCAAAAGGGCAACGTCTGCCTGCCCAATGCGCTCATCGGCTAAACGCTTCAGGGTGGCCTTGACGGAATCTCCCACCATCAAGGCTCCCACAAGCACCATCGAGCACAATGCGGCCCCTATCACCACGCCGATGTGCTGACGCCAATAGTACCGCAAGTTGCAGATGACTATACCGAAAAGAGTCATGGGTTTAGCCTAGGATCAATCCACCTTCGTCCAAACGATGGGTAACACCCATGCGGGAGGCGACTTCTGCCGAATGAGTGACGGCCAAAAGCGTCAGGTTTCGCTTGTCGTTGAGGGTCACCAACAAGTCGACTAGTTTGTCCGAGTTGGCCTTGTCGAGAGCTCCGGTCGGTTCGTCGGCAAGCAACAACTTGGGGCAGTTCACCAATGCCCGAGCAACCGCCACACGCTGACTTTCGCCACCGGAAATTTCAGCAGGGCGGTGATGCATTCTATCGGACAACCCGACTTCCGCCAATAATTCCTCCGCACGCTTTCGCAAAGCATCACCGGAAAGATCTCCATGACCAGCGAGTGCCGGTACCATGACGTTTTCCAGCACGGTGCATTGTGGTAACAAGTGGTGGGACTGAAAGATAAAACCAATGGTTTGGTTACGAAAGGCAGATGCCTCATCGGGAGAAAAGGCACTCAGTTCCCGACCATCGACCTGTACCTCTCCACTGCTCGGTTGATCTAGGGTGCCAATTACGTTCAGGAGGGTGCTTTTACCTGATCCGGAAGGACCCACGATGGCAACCGCTTCGCCCTCCTTAATCTCTAGATTTACACCCGAGAAAACATCCAGTACTTCTCCGCCATAGGGAGAACCATAGCTTTTGGAAACATTGTTTAACTCAATGAAAGAACTCATGGGAATCTTGTTGTGGCTAGGATCATTCGATATTGGAACGGGTCCAGCGGCGAGCTTTCATCTCGAAGCGCGGAAGCGTGCCGTTTTCCACGGCTTTCACCGATATCCGTAGGGAAAAGGCCTCGGTCAAGGCTTGCTCAACGGCGGCGGCCACCTCGACGGTTGCCTCAACCTGCATGGCAAGTTCGACCATGGCCGAAGACTTGTCAATGGACACTTGGTATTCGGACACCTCGGAGAAACGACGTACAATGGCGTCGACGGAGGAGGGGTAAAGGTTAACGCCCCGGACCACGACCATGTCGTCGACTCGACCAAGGATGCCGCCAACCAAGTCGAAGGTCGGATTGCCATCATGGTCCTCGCCACGCAGAGGCCGGACGAGATCACCCGTTCGATAGCGTAGGACGGGGCAACCCACTCGACCCAAGGTGGTGAGTATCAATTCACCTTCCTCGCCATCCGCTACTGGCTCGTCTCCCACAGGATTAACGACTTCGGCCAAATAGCTTTCGTGGAGGATACGAAGACCGCCCTCCCCTCCCGGTGTTTCGTAGGCCACGGGACCCACCTCCGTCATGCCATAGTGGTCAAAGACTTGTGCTCCGCCCCAACCAAGGGAGATGGTTTCTCGCATACCGCTCAAACTGCCACCGGGTTCGCCTGCGACAATGATTTTCCTCAATGAGGCAGCCGTGAGATCAATACCTCGTTGGCCAGCAACCTCAATTAAGCGCAGGGCATAGGTTGGAGTGCAGAAAAGATATTCCACCTGGTGATCGAGAATGGCGCGCAATCGCTGCTCACTACGAAGACCACCGCCCGGAATGCAATGGCAACCTCTCTTGGAGGCAGCCTCGAAAGCCGTCCAAAACCCGAGAAAGGGCCCAAAGGAAAATGCAAAGTAACAACTGGCGCCGGTCGAAACCCCAGCGGCGTCCAAAACCTGATCCCAGTTGCCCAACATCCAATCCCAGTCCTCCGCCACATCGAGCCACGCCATGGGTTCCCCCTTGGTCCCGCTGGTTTGGTGAAAACGGTTATAGCAGCTGAGAGGGTAGCTCAGATTGGTCCCGTAAGGAGGGTTTTCGAGACGATCCCGGGCCAAATCATCTTTGGTTGTATAAGGGCATCGAGCAACAAACGCCCCCACGCTTTCGAGTGATTCATCTAGGTCGGAATATACCAGTTTGCCCTGTTGGAATAGATTACTCTCCAAGACAACTCCGAGCAAGTTGCGGAGATCGCTCAATTGGCTTTGGCTCATGGCCTCGCTGACAGATGGAGGCGAATCAGACATGTCTGGGTGATCACTCCTTGGCAGCAGCCTTTTGGGCCGATGGCTCGTCAGGAGGCTTGGGAGCATATTTTGTCACCAAGACTCCACCAAGCGCCGCAAAGCAAATGCCAAGGAGAAAAGGTATTTTCACATAACCCCAATTTCCTTCCTTGGTGGTACTAACAATTGCGTTCACAATTGGAGCTCCCGCAAAAATAATGGACATGATGACCGGCACGTACGCAGGGGTGGGCATTTTCCCAAAAGCCAACAAAACCCCCAATGCTCCGATTGCTCCCAAAGTGCCAGCGATGAGAGACCACTTCCACCCATCGGTGGGATAGGTCCAAAAGGCAACGTTACCTCCCTTGAACTTGAGAATGAGCAATGGTGCCACCACGGCAGTCAAGAAATAGGCGACTCCCACCCAGAGGAAAGCCATGATGCGGCCATTTTCCTTGTCACCCATGTTGGAGGAGCCGATATGCATGCAAACCCCGTAAGTTCCCCAACACGCGACGGTAAGCAAAGCCCAGTATATAAATTGATATTTCATGATTGTAGATTTGTTAGTTCAACGCATTCCTATCGAGAAATTTCGCCCAACCCTTGCCGGCAAGCCTTTCATTGTTCACCGTTCTCGGAAACAAATGGCTTCATTCTTTCTCGGAAGGCATCAGGCACTCCAATAGGTGTCATGCCCAAGGTGTCGGGATCAAAACGAACGCAAGCGGCCACTGTCTCACCTGATGCGGCCCTGACAGTCTCGCCATTTTCCTCCTTCCAAAAATCCACGACGTAAACGATGGATCGATCGCGCACCTCGCGGACGCTCAGGCGGAGCTCCACCTTGTCCTCGAAACGCAAAGGGCGCTTGAAGCGGCAAGAGGTCTTTACTCTTGGCCAGCCAATACGATCCTCGCCGGACTTCATGTCTACGGAAAGATCGAGAGATCGAAGGAATTCATGCTCGCACACTTCCATCCATCGATAGAAATGCGTGAAGTGCATGATGCCGGCCATATCGGTCTCGGCAAACTCGACTTCACGGGTGATGGAAAATACGGAAGACATGATATGAAGGCTAAGCGGAAAAAGGTTGTGGAGCGAGGATATTGTCGACCAATTCTTTTGCCAGATGTTCGTTGGAGAAGCGTTGTCGGACAATTTTCTGGCCTTGCAGTCCCATTGAGCGGGCTTGGTTCGGACGGGAGAGCAAATCCTCCAAGGCATCGGCCAATGCGGATGGTTGGCTTTCGTCATAAAGAAGCCCGCCGCCGGTTTTTTCAATAAGCTCGGGGAAAGAGCCTTTGCGAGGAAGAACTGCCGGAACGCCGGCGGCAAGGGTTTCCAACACGAAGAGGCCAAAGGCTTCGGGAAAACGAACGGGCACCGAAAAAATAGACAGATTCCGGAGGAAAGCCATTTTTTCATTGCGATCGACGTTGGGTCTGAAAGTGGTCTTGTCCAACAAGCCAGCTGCATCGAGCTTTTTCTTTTGTTCATCCACGAATGGCTGGTCATCGTTCGTCATGCCACCGGCCACGCGTAATTCCAGTTCGGGATTGTTTCCACGTTTCATTATTTCCAAATAAGCGTCGACGAGAAGATCGAGTCCCTTTAGCGGGCAAAGTCGAGCGAGGAACCCGATCGAAGGTGGCGATGGGGAGGCGCTTGATGCAAGGTAACCGTCGAGGTTTATGCCATTGTGAAGCAGATGAACCTTTTCCGGGCACAATTGAAGTCGTTTCCTCATTTCCTCCCCGAAATAGCGACTCGGGGCAATGCATGCATCTAGTTTGGCCACATCCGAGGATAGTAAATTCCAAGCTTGCTCGCGATATTCATCGAGAAGGGAGTCCAAAAAGGAATCTTCTCCTTGGAGAAAGCCGTAGACTGGAATATCCAACTCGCGTCGAATGGTCCGTCCGAGTCCGGCGAGAAGAATCGTGGAAAGTAAGACCACATCGGGTGTCTCCTGAGTGCGAAACCATTTGATAACCTTCTGAATCTCTTTGGCCAATGGACCATCTTCGCCACGAAAAGTGGACAAGGTTATTTCACCCAAATCCTTGCCGGAAGTCATTCCACTGCGTTCCGCCGCCTTTCGCAGCAACCATTTGCTGTCAAAGGCACGATCAACCCACTCGGGAGTGTGTCGGAAAAGAGGAAATTTGTGCTGCAGGTAAACGTTGATGCCACCTAGAAAAATTGGCTGATCAGGCGAAACCGGGTCTTCATCCAGAAAATGGGGCAAATAGGTTGGTAAAATGGTGACATCGTGTCCTGCATCCATGAGGTTGCGAGCAAGCGAGTTGTCGCGCATGCATGCACCGCAATAGTAATTCCCCGTGCCGGGGGTAATGAAAGCCAACTTCACTTTGAAACCTTGGGTAACCCGTGCTCGATGGGTTCGGGCATTTCAGCCAATTCCGAAAGGGCCTTGAAGAGGGATGTGAAATCTTTCCCATCAACGTTTCCGACCAAGCAGTCGGTCAGATCGGAACGTAAATGCATGTCTTTTTGAATAAGTTCCTTGAAGCTGAAGTTTTCATCATAGAAGGCATAAACGATTTTACGCATCGTCTCGATGGCCGACTGCATGGATTTGCCGTAATTGGTGAAACTTGCGGCTGATAAATCCCCTTTCTCCAAGGCTTCACTCGCTGTATCCGCCAACATCACGCCACTCTTGAGGGCAAGAAAGACTCCCGAAGAAAAAACCGGGTCGAGAAAACCTAGGGCATCGCCGGCGAGAACGAGCCCGTCCATGGCACAAAAGCGGTTTCGATACGAAAATTCGCCTGTAATGCGATATTCACCATATTGTTCAGCGGAAGCAAGGTGATCCTCGATCCAAGTGTTCTTCTTAACTTCGCGTGCAAAAATTTCGGCAAGGTCCCTGGTGCTGCCATCAAACAAATACCGGTGTTCGGCCACAATACCAACGCTTACTATATCACCACTCAAGGGGATATACCAAAACCAACCTTTATTGGGCAAGTAGGCAACGGTTGTGGCTCCCTCATCGAGGCCTGGGTCTCGCTTGGCCCGCTTGAAATAAGTCCAAATGGCAATTTTTTTTAACTTCGGGTCACGTTCCATCCATTTCTCCTTCACAGCGGAAAAACAATCGCGACCAGACGCATCTACAACCAGAGGAGCCCTTAACTCCATAGACTCTGAATTCTTCGGCGCAACGCGTATCCCGACAACGGAATCACCATCCTTTAGAAGAGCTTGGGCCTTGGTTTCCTCAAGCACGGATGCACCCTCTTGTCGCGCTTTGTCGAGAAGCAGGGCGTCAAACTCCGAGCGCCAAACCTGCCAAGTAGTGGAAGCAGGATGATCCATGTGTTGAAAAAAATAGAATGGTTGCGACACGGCGCCATTCCCACGAACAAACTGCACACAGTATTTTTTTGGGTTTTCGGATTGTTGAAGTTTATCCACCAAACCCAGTCTCTTGAGAGGGAAATAACAAAAGGGCATAAGCGATTCACCGACATGGTACCGCGGAAACTTATCCTTCTCAACGACTAATACGTCGTGACCTTTTTCAGCGAGCAAGGCCGCTGTGGTGGAACCAGCGGGACCGGCTCCAATGACTATAACATCATAATTGGATTTAGCTGAAATCATAACAAAAAAGGTAAGGTAATGGATGGAATTCTCAAGCGGGGGAACCATTAACAGTAGGAATAATTTCGACGATTCGGGCATAAGAGTCACCGTTGAACCCAGTGATCTCGTTGCAACGCCCATACAAGGTATCTTCAACAGGACCAAAGATTTCCCTGATGGCATCATCAGGAATGATCTTGAGGAAAGCCTTCGGTGCACTGGTGTAACTGATTCGATAATGATTCAGGATTCCACCCAACGGCCGCTTCGCCTCAAGCACTAGTTCCGCTACATCCGTAGGCAAGGCAGAGAGACTGATCTCAATGGCACCATACTCCACGGGGCAACTATCTTTTTCTCGCCGCAAGGTGACCTCACGAAAATAAGCTCGGCCATCGCTCGAGGAATGAAGTTTATCGACATAGATAGTCCCACCATGAAACTGCTCCAAGCGAGAAGTCATGTCGCCATCATGGAAAAGCAAATCGCGATAGGGATCTGGTATTTCACTTCCTTCGATAACCTCAAAGGAAAGAGAAGGTATTTCACGTGTCATGCGAAACATGCTCAAGGGATATAGAATGTCGTGTCCCGTTCCTTCGCTCATGGATTGGAAATCAGGCGTATTTTCCACCTTGATGTTTTTCCTGGAAAAAATCGTGTAACAGAGTGTCCACTTGGAGAAGACCCTGACGCGTTAGGCGTAGCTCGTCTTCACCTCGTTCAAGAAACTGTCGCTTCTCCAGGTTCGTGAGAACTCCTTCGAATCGAGTTTCGATTTCCTGCCCAAATTTTTCGCGAAAATAATTCAAGTTAACTTGTCCTATTTTCCATTGCAGAATGAGTTCTCGGAGAAAGCGCTCGTCCTCGGTAGTCATCAAAGCGCGTGACACAGCTGAGAGATCTTCCTCAAGCGCTTCCTGATATTGCTCGATATGGGGTAGGTTTTGGTAATGGATGCCACCGAGATGACCAAAGGAGGCCACACCCGTGGCCAACATGTCGGCTCCCGCCCAAAGGCGGTCACGATAAACGAATTTGGTCTTGGCCGGATTCTTTACCGCGGTATAGGCGCTGGTAACAGAATAACCGGATTTCTCGAATTCACTGAAGGCATAGTCAACCCAGTTCCGCTTGGTGGGCCAATCGGCAACCGGCGCAGTCAGTTTCCCTTCTTCCCGCATATTGCGGTAAATGGTCGTGTTGAAGGGAATTTCCATTTGATAGATGGTTACGCTGTCTGGAGCCAATTCAATCGCCTTACGCACACTGTCCTTCCAATTGTCTTCGGTCTCTTCCAACATACCCGCAATAAGGTCGACGTTGACTTGTTCGAAGTCGAGGGAACGAGCAAATTCATAGGCTCGAAAAACTTCTTCTGAGCGATGCGCCCTTCCGTTGATTCCTAAAACATGGTCATCGAAATTCTCGATTCCTAGACTGAGGCGGGTAACACCAAAGCCCTTGATGACCTCCAATTTCTTTTCGGTGAGGGTTCCAGGTTCACACTCGAAGGTAACTTCCTCAGTTTCATCCCAGGGCAGGATCTCCTTCATCTCGTCGGTAAGTTCCGTCAACTGTTTGGCTGACAGGTAGGAAGGCGTGCCACCTCCAAAATAAACGAACTTGGGCAGGCGACCCTTAATATAAGGTTTTTCGGCGTAACGCCGCAGTTCCTTCATGGTGGCCGCGATATAACGGCGGATTTGGGAGGAATTCTTGTCGGTATAGACGCGGAAATAGCAAAAGTGGCAACGTTTTCGGCAAAACGGAATGTGATAGTAGAGACCGAGGGGAGCGGTGCCAGGTTGCGGACTATTGAGGAGACTGTCCAAACACGTCAGGTCATCCTCGCCCCAAAAGGCAAAAGGAGGGTAATTGGATACGAAATAATTTCCCGCTTCGGTTTTGTCTTCGTCACTCGAGTTGGAACAATTTGTTACTTCTTCACTCATGACGCCATGGAGGACCTCTTCATTTGGGATTGGTCTCGAAAGCATAGACTTTGCCGTCTTCGCAACCCACGATAATTTTGCCATCCACCACACAAGGGGTGGAGGAAATGGATTCGCCGATCTCATAGCTGACCACCTCCTTGCCGTCCTTGAGAGAGAGCATATGCAACTTGCCGTCCATGGTCCCGAACACGACCTTGTCACCGCAGACCACGGGAGAGCTATCAATGCGCCCACGGGCCGCGAACCTCCAAGTTCCCTTGCCCGTGACGCGGTCTATGCAATGCAAGCCTTTGTCGCGTCCGCCGATGAGTGTAAACTTATTTGTCACGGCGGGCGAGGAGTAGTAAGGGAAATTTTTCGCCCGATAAGTCCACACAACATCTCCGGTCTGCAAATCAAAAGCCATTACAGCATTGTCAAAGTGTCCGACGTAACCTATGCCATCCGCTACCGCAACAGAAGCTGCGATGGGTGCCTCCACCTCAACCGAACGCACTAGTTTACCATCTTCAAGACCCACTAGATAGAGGACGGCGTCACACCCTCCGAAAACGACTTTGTCCCCTTCCAGGATCGTCGGTACTCCATTGACGTAATTATTCGTCTCGAACTTCCATAATACCTTGCCCTTCTTGGCATCGACGCAATGAACGTAATTGTCGTAACTACCTACGACAATGACATCGTCCTTGGCCTTGGGTCGGAACGCATGGTTGGCGGCGCCGATGATTTCGGCTCCAGTCTCGTATTTCCAGAGTAGTTTCCCATTTTTAGCTTCCAGAGCGTAGAGGAAACCGTCGGTAGAACCAACGTAAACCGCATCACCAACTAACAATGGAGCGGCCTCGATAGCCATTTCTGTCTTGAAATGCCAAATTTCCTTGCCCGATGCGAGGTCGATGGCATGCAACTTTCCTGAATCCGAACCAATGAAGACTCGCCCCTCATTCACGACGGCGGAAGATTTGAGAAAATCCCCTGTTTCAAAGGTCCATGACAGTTTAAGCTTAGTTCCCAATTTTCCGGAGGCCAAACCACGAAGCTCAGGACCACCGCGATGTTGCCGCCATTCTTTGCCTTTAGGAGCCGCAAGAACATCCGAAAAAAAGCTTTGCCCTACAAAGGCGAAAACCATGAACCATGCCCAAACTTGCATCCTCGCGATATTTAAGAACATGCCTCGACCCCCTCGTCTTCGCAAGCTGAACCGGCATAAAGCGAAGCATAAAGTTTTTCGACGCCAGACAAAGTAACTTCACGAGGATTGAAACCAGCGGTCCATTGCTCGACGGCTTCAGTGGCCAAGCTTGGTAATTCATCCTCGGCAAAGCCATGCTCTTGCAAGGTAAGCGGGAAGCCCGCCAACTTGAGCAAACCCTCGACATGAGCAATGATGTCTTCGGTGGCAGCTCCATCGGCATCCTCTGGCCGGGACAAACCAGCATCCCGGGAAAGACCAGCGTAAATAGCGGCAATTGGTGAAAGTTTGGCGTTGAACCGCATCACTGCTGGCAAACAAATGCCAACTGCAGCGCCATGAGCGACTCCACGTCTGGCAGTAAGTGGATTGGCCATGGAATGGGCGCAACCAAGCATACTGCTCTCAATGGCGGCGCCTGCATGCGACGCTCCAAGTAGAACGAAGCCTCGGGCTGAAAGGTCTTCAGGGCTGGAGAACAATTTTTTCAAGTTGTTCTGGACGAGGAAAAATGCGGTTCGAGCGTGCCGATCGGACACGGGATTGCGGTCTCGGGTCACGGCTGCCTCCAAGGCATGAGCCAAAGCATCGATCCCCGTACATGCGGTCACTTGTAGAGGTTGTGAAACAGTAAGTTCCGGATCGAGAATAGCCACCTTGGGCAAGGCCTTCTTGTCACCGCAAGCCATCTTGCGATGAGTTTTATCATCGGAAATTAGGGCAAAGGATTGGCATTCGCTTCCTGTACCCGCAGTAGTCGGCACGGCAATGAGTGGAAGCATGGGATTATTCGCTTTTCCGATTCCCCAGTAGTCTTTCATGGACCCACCGTTGGTAAGAACGAAATTGCACCCTTTGGCAGTATCCATAGAACTGCCGCCGCCGAGACCCACGATCACATCCACTTGGGCATCCTTCGCAACCAGCACACAAGCATCTACGCAAGCACTGGTTGGATTCTCTATCGATTGGTCGAAGATAGTGACTTGCAAACCCGATGCTTCAAGGGAGGATTGGGCTGTGGCGGCATGACCCGCCTTCACTATGCCTGCATCCGTAACCAACAAGACCTTGCTGCCAAGCTTTGAGGCCTCCTCTCCAAGGGAATGGATGGTGGATGGACCAAACAAAACGCGAATGTCAGGATGCTCGGCGAGGCGAACGAAAGCCTCGGATTCAATCAAGTCTGGCGCAGACATGGCATCTGTCCTCCCGTGAGCGACGCTCAGGGAGTTTCCAAGCGAGCGGGAGTAGTTTGGTAAGCTCTGGCTCGAAATAAGAAATCCACGATATTCCCTTCGTGAGGCTGGAGCCAATTCAAAGCAATAGTGGGCAAGGGCCCTNCGTTGAGCCGATCTACGTGAGTGGCATCAGCCAACTGCGCGGCCCAATCCTCATCCTCGGTAATAGCCGAGACAACGAGCGTGTGACCAATTTTGTCGAGCATTTGGTCCTGAGGACATTCCACTACACTGGCAAAGGGATACATGTACTCAGTGTTCGCCATCTTTCGCTCCGGAGAATCGCAGTGAATTATGGTGGGGCGTATATAAGCGCACCTTTCCATCTCCACCAAGCGATCCCCATGCTTGCCCGTTACATGTGTAACACCATTCTCCGAACAACCTTCCTCGATCATNCCCCATATNGCTTCGGCCTGTCCCTCAACGGTNAAGGCGGCCAAACCCGCTTCGGGATCTTCCGGATCCTTNACCTCGATGGGCCCNACTCGCTCGGCAATNGCCTCCGCGATTTCATGCGTGTNACGGGAAGCCCAAATTCCNGAACAATTGATGCATCCNCGTCCACTGTTCTTGTAGATGCTGTCCACCATGAGGTCGATATGATCTTCCCATTGGTCGACTATGTCATCGCCCAACAAAATTTTGCTGTATCCAGGGCCATGTACCTGAACGTTGGAGTTACCCGAATAATGCTGAACGGTCTGGGCGCTGCCAAAGATCATTACTCGCCCACAACGGTTAACTACCTCAGCCCCCATTTCACCACCGCCAGGGTAGATGCCTATGCATTCTTTGGGGATGCCAGCCTCGGAAAAAGCCGCCGCCATGCGATAAGGAGTCCAAGGCTCTTGTGGTCCGGGCTCGAGGACCAAACCGATCTGCATGGGTATTACCGGCAGCCACAAAGTATGTACGCCGGGAGAATTTGAGGGCAAGACCATGCCGAGCACAGGGGATTGTGCCTGGTAGCTAACCGGCAAATCGGGTTTGCGAGCCTCCACTCCGTAGCCACGAGAAAGAATGTCCAAGTCAAGTCCACGTGTAAGGGCGTCCAAAATTTGATCCATGTTGGTCAACACGAAGTGATTCTTCTCCATGTTGAACTTGGTCATATGCTCGGGTAGACCGGTGGATGCGGATTGTTGTCTCGCAAAATCGTCCGGTGTCTGCTCGCCGTCGCCCAAAGGTAAAGTGGCGTTAAGGTAAAGGTCGGCCGCCTTCTTGGTCATCTCCACGAGCTCGGGAATCGGAATCTCTCGTAGAACGTCGCGAGCCCGATGGGCCTTGCGGGCATCGCGCGCAAGCAACCCGGGATTGGCCTGACCCACCTTGGCCAAGGTTTCGCCCGTGCGGAAGTGGACGACTTCATCTTGGTCGAGGCTTTCGTAGGGTTCTCCCCACCGAAGTACAGGTATGTTGATCATTTTTGTTTTTCTCCGAGAAGCCACTAGCGGCTACAGTTTACCAATATCTTGAAAGAATAGGTTTAATAAACGCCTTCGACGATTTTTTTCTGCATGGCACCGAAGGGCCTCACCTCCGCCACACCATCCCAAGGATAAGGATCAATTGGCGGGCGGCGCATGCCCTCGTCTCGCTCGAGAAAGCGAGGCATGAAAAATTCCTTGGTCAAGGTGGTCAATTCCACGCGACCCCATTCCTCGTAATCAACCAAGGCGTTGGTTTCGGGATTTACAACCCGTAAGACGGCTCGTGGTTGGGGAGCATGATAGGTAATTGAAAACTTATCCTCCGGACCCATCGGCTTGTGCTTGGCGAGCCCCATCAGGGTATTGCCATAAGTGGGCACGAATCCAATTTTGTTCTCTAGCAATTCCTCCGTAAGAAAGCGAGTGTATTGCGGATTCATCGTGGTGCCTCCACAGAAGACCCCGCGTACACCGGCGTCGTACAGCGTGGAGCCCTCTTCCTCGAAACGTTCTGCGATAGCCTCCAGCAGTTTTGGGGTAGTGAATACGGCGCTTACTTGGCGATTCTTCATGATGGTAGTCGCTTGATCAACCACATGCTCCATGTAGGCCTTGGCTTGATCGCCTTGCCCATTCTTAATGAGCCGTTTCACCCAGCGTGGATCGAGGTCAACGAAGTAACATGAACAACCGCGCACGTTGGCCAAATGCTCGATGGCAAGACGAAGTCGCCGTGGCCCAGTTGGCCCGACCATCAACCAGTAATGATTCCTAGGAAAATGATCGTCGTTCAAGGTGTCGGAAAACTCGCTGTAATCAATTTTGTAGTCCTCCCAGCCGATGCGCTGCTTGGGCATGCCCGTAGTCCCGCCGGTCTCGAAAATATTGAAGGGCTTCCCCTCGTACTGCTTGGGCACCCACACCTCGGGCTGAAGGTCACGCAACCATTCATCCTGAAAGTTCGGGAACTTCCTCGTAAGGTCTGCAAAGGAAGAAATTTCCTCGACCGGATTCCAGTCCTGCTTGTCCGCCCATTCCAACCAAAAGGAACATCCCGATTCCGGCGAGAAATGCCATTTTACCATTTCAATGGCGTGGGCATCCAAGGCCTCTGCCGCCTGTTTGACTTTTTCTTCCAAGCTCATGGGGATTTCAAGAATCGATCAGTTTTATTCAGTTCCGAGTCTTCGGAAAAAATTTATCCAACGTCTCCTCCGAGGGAGGTTTTGTGCCAAGAGAAACAAGAATCAAGGCAATGGCAGCGGCGGCAAAGCAAATGGCCGCAGGAACAATCCCAGGACCAACAAAGTATTCGCCGCCATAACCGGATTGGTGAAAATAATATAGCCAAGTGAACATTGCCGAAACAATCCCCGCAAGAGCTCCTTGCTTGGTTGTTCGTTTCCAATATAGGGCCGCAAATACAACTGGGAACAAGGCGGAAAAACCACTGAAGCACCATACTGCCAGATCAAAGACATTGGCATTCTTCGCCCACATCGCGAGAGCATAGGTCAAAGCAACGATTGCGATGATGAAACATCGAGCGATAAAAATAATCTGTTTGTCAGAATACTTTTTCTTCCCAACACGGTGAAGCACTATGTCATTGGTGAAAATAGTTCCCAGACACAGGAACTGAGAATCGAGTGATGACATAATTGCCGCCAAGACCCCGGCCGTTAGAAGCCCAGTTAGAATGGGGTCCCCGACCAAGAGATTGAGCATGGCCGAAAGCACGGCAGGCGGAGGAATAGCCGGAGGCAACACCCCCGAAGCCCATGCCCCAATTAAAACACATGGCACCCACACCACCATGATGCAAAGTGGGTGGGCGATGACCGTGAGCCGGAAGGACTTGGCGCTCTTGGCCGTAAGCCAGTGTTGGAAAAGGTGAGGGAACATACCGACACTAAGTGGAATAAAAAGGTAAGTGACAAAAGTAATGAAGGGGATACCCAGTTCTCGCTCAAAAGATGACATCTCACCGGTCTTGGGATTCTTTTTCTTGAATTCGACTTGGACCGGTGTGCGGGAAAAGTGGGGGCGTGCATCGGATAATTCTTTGCGCAAGTCGGTATTCACTATTCGCCCAATAGGTTTTGGAGGATCGTTTTTAATCAGTTGAGCAGCTTTCTTGTCGTATCGAAAATCTTGCACGATTTTCCCATCCTCCGCTATTCGGGCAGGTACGTTGCCTGCATTCTCGATGCCACCCAAGGCTTTCACGATGAAGACAAAGGCCACGACCCCCATGACCATGAAGACAATCGTCTGAAAGGTGTTGGCATAAGCAGCTCCACGAGAGCCGCCCATAAAGACATAAGCCAATACCACTGCGCACACCACCAAACCGGTGAGCCACGGCGGAATGCCTCCTACCCAAATCGGATTGGTGGGGTTCGTGAACATTTCAGGAAAAGCTCCCGCAGTTACGGGCTCAATCACCTTGCCAGCGCCAATAATGCCTATGAGCAGATAGGGCACCACGAGCAAGACAAGTATTGGAAACAGAAGATATCCTATTCCATCTGATTCAAAGCGGGCCCGGAAAAATTGTATTTGCGTAACAAAACCATGTTTTTTGCCAAAAGCCCAAAGTCGGATGCCGATGATAAAAAAGATGGCGGCATGCACGAGACCGCTGATGGATGCCATCAGTCCATAGGTGCCGATACCACGCTCGAATGATTTCCCAGTGGAGCCAACGAGAGCGAAAGCCGTCATGGTAGTTCCAAACACACTCATCAACAGCAGAAACGGTCCAATACTGTGGCTGGCAACGAAATAATCCTTGCTGGTGCCCCGGAACAAACGACTACTGAAAAAGCCTAACCCGAGAAGAAGGCAAAGATACAAAGCAATGACGATCAAGGTTGTCATACTTCTTCTTCAGTTTCTTGGCCGTTGGACGAGTTTTCGTCGGCAAAAGCCTCAAGATCGTGCGGCCATGCTATTTTGATGGCTAACCAACCCAAGGCCGCGCAACCAATGGAGAAAAAAGCATGAAAGGCAAGTCCGACAGGAAGGAAGCCTGCAACGAGGGTTTCATCATGCCACAGCCACTTGTCCTGATGCAGACAGAACATAACGAGAAACAATCCCCAGACCAAGGCCTTCCCGGAAGAGGAACTTGAGGCAGTCACAGCGTTACTTTCCAATTGCGTAAAGGTGAGTCTGGGTGGCGACGTACAGAACACCATTGGCCACCACGGGCGAACTGTAGACTGGAGCGCCCATGTCCACCGTCTTTACCTTCGGCTTCGCCTTACCATGATCGAGTATGATTAGGTCTCCATCCTCATTACCCAACAACACTTTGCCCCCGACGACCAAGGTGGAACCCCATATGCGGCTAAATGAATCATGTTTCCAATACAGTTTGCCGGTCTTGGCGTCGAGGCAATGAACGAGTCCTGCATATTCAGCCAAGTAAACTAACCCATCCGCAACGGAAGCAGTGGAAATAGTTCGCCCGACGTCTGTGTATTTCCAGATAACTTTTCCTGTAGCGGCATCTATGCAAGTGAGGCGCCCCACCCCATCTCCGTGTTCGGGGTCTTGGCCGATGGCTACGTAGATTTTCTCTTCATAAAGCACGGGGGTACCGATAAGTTCACTCGGTCCCGGAGGTGTGGCGTAGGGTATCTTCTTCCCTTGCTTGTCGATGCGATAGTGGGGTTCGTTGCAATCCACTTTCCAAAGCGGCTTGAAAATATCGAATCCCTCAGCGTCCTTGACGGGTTTCGAGGGATAACCATAGCAAAATCCGTCAGTGCCGCCCCAAAACAAAGTATCCTTTCCATCGACTTTTCCATAAGTAAGGGAAGACCAAGCAGCGTGCATGGCACTCTTACCTGCATCGGATCCGTCCTCACCCACTAATTCGCCTGTATTTTTGTCGAGAGCTATCCAACAAGGAGAATTCGGGCTAGGAATATTGGTGTGAGACCAATCGACACCGTTGGAAGTAGCAACAAACACGACGTCGCCTACAATTACGGCGGAAGAGCTCGTCACGTTGTGAGGGAACACGCCTAGCTCGTCACGCATATCGTACTTCCATATAATGTCGGCATCCAATTCCTTCTTGAGAGGTGCTGTTTGACCCTTCGGGTTGACATATTTGGCCTCATCTTTGAAGGGCCCTTCGTTACCATTCTTAAGGCCTTCGACGTCCAAACAGACAACCTCGCACTTATTAGTCACTACGTAGGCTCTGTTTCCCTCGATGGCAGGAGACGAACAAACACCGATATATTCCCAATCGCTAACCTTGCCCGCCCCAAGTTTAGGAATGACAAGTTGCCAATGAAGCTCTCCTGTTTTCTCGTCGAAACACATCACGATTCCACGGTCACCTTTCTTGTCGGCATCTCGCGGAGACTCGTTATTGGTGCCGGCGTAAACGCGACCGTTCGCAACGGTGACGTTCCCGTAAGCTTGAGAGCCAAGCTTGGCGATCCATTTCACGTTCTTGGTGGTTTTCATATCCACCTTCTCGTCTTCGTCCATACGACCAGGGTCAAAATCAAGAAGAACGCTTTTTTCCAGAGAAACCATATTGCGGGAACCATCTCCTCCCCATGTCGGCCAGTCGGCGGCTTGGGTCGCAATGGGGGCGAGAATCGCCGCCATAAGGGGAAAGAAAAAATGTTTCATGCGAAGTGTGCTTTGAAGCTTCATGTTATTATCTAACGGTTTGATGTGATGGAAATATTGTCGACGTAAACCTTCTTCAAACTTTGGGGAGACAAGGCATAAATTCCCGGAGACCCCTGCTTGTGAACATTTTGGTGAGGTGCCTCAATAGTCCAGGATTTAGGTTCTTCGGTGCCTTTCTCCCAAGCCTTGGCCCGCACAACACCTGAGCCATCGGCAGCAACGTCCACCCTGGTTTTCAAGTGATACCATGTGTTGGTCTTGATGGGAAAGGGGACAGAAAGCTTGAAACGATCGTAATTCGAAAACACTTCCAACTTTTGCCAATTGCCAACGAGAGCGATGATATAACGCTGATTGACAAGACCCACGGTGGACTTGATGCGGCGGTTGCCATCAGTCATCACATCAGCTTCCATGGTATAATTGCTCATATCCTTGCTACCCAAAAAGTTCATCGCACGCTGAAAGAGAACACGATCCAAGGTGTTGCCGGCCACCTTGTTGCCATCCATGTCCTGAATTTGCCAACGCATGCGAGCACCTAGCCAAGGAAGCGGCGGATAGGAAAATGAAATTTCGTCTGATGAGGTTTGGGTTAATGAAAAACCTTTCTCGAAATTTTCCGCATATGGAAGATCCTGTAGAATCCGGCCGCGGGTAACACCAAACACCTTGCCATCCGTAACCCGCAAGGCACCAGCGGAAAGCTTGGCGTCGGCGTCGGCCTTAAGAACGCCATTATTGGAAATCTCGGCATCTACCTCAACTTGGACCTTGGCGGTAGGGGGAATCCATTTTTCCCAAGTAAGGCCAGTCGTGATTTGGCGAATCCGGCGGCCTGCCTTATCAAGAGAAAAGACTTCGAATTTTTGGGTGGAGCCCGATTTCAGGGCAAATTCGGCAGGCACCACTTGCAGGGACACTGGTTGACCAAAACCCTTTGCGGCGGAATTTGCCCGGGGAGTGAAATCTGCGGCTGGCTTTTTTGAGCCAAAACAATAAAGCCGCTTCTTGGACTGCACGAAAACTCGTCCATGGGATACGGATGGCGCCGCCAGGCAAGCACCATCTAGTTGAACTTCGTCCAAAATCTCACCTTCAGTACCCTTGTCCTTAACAACGAACACCTTTCCATCGAACATCGGGACAAAAAGCTTGCCATCGGCCCAAGTGGGCGAGGCATGCACTTGGTCCGGTGCTAGCTTCAAGCGCCAAATAACGCTACCGGAATCTGCGTTCACACAGAGAAGTTCTCCTGTCTTAATTGTAGAGTAAACTCGTCCAGCCCTATAAACTGGGGTACTCGTAAAAGCCTCCAGCTCGTTGTTGCGCCATTTTTCACTTTCCTTGCCAAGCAATAATGCGCTCTCTCCTGGCCCTGGCAGCTTGGTGGGTTTCTTGATCGCCACCATTCGCCCCATCTCGGTGGCATCTACGTTTTCTTTGCCATGGATCGCGATAACAGTGTCTTTATGTAAAACAACTCCTGAATTCACGCCGCCGTAAGACATCTGAAACCGCCATAGTGACTGACCGGTACGCGCATCGAGGCAAACTACGTTGCCGCATCCCGTCCCACTGTAAAAAACTCGGCGACCATTTGGCAAATCCTCGAAATTCAATGGGGCAAAGGAGCTATCCTTGGGCGTAATGCCCGGGGTAGAAAACCAAACCAGTTCACCCGTGTGCTTGTCAAAGGCATAAAAGCGATCTCGAGCAGGACCGTTCGAACCCCAATTTGCAGTAATTGCGTGAATGATGACAAGGTCACCATCAACGCAGGGTCCACCGGTGCGACCATTTGGAAAAGTGAGGCGAGAGAATTCTTCCATAAGGGAACGCTCCCAAAGCAATTTGCCATCCTTGTCGAAACCAAGTAAAAGACCCGGGCTGGTCTGAAAGTAAACGTTGCCTGTCTCGGAATCGACGCTTGCCGCGCCTACTCCATAGCGATTGTAGACGATGTCACTGAGAAAATCACTGTAGCGACGTTCCCATATAATATCACCGTTCGCTGCATTCATGCAAACAAGGGCTTCTTGCAAGTCACCTGTCACACCATAATATCCGAACTGGTAGATGCGACCACCGGCAGCGACAGGCACACCGCCTCCCTGAATCTCGTGGGTCCAAAGCAAAGAACTGTCGTTCAGGTCCAGTTTTTCGGGTAACCCTGTCTCCATTGAGACCCCATCACCATTAGGACCACGCCAATACAACCAGTCAGCCCCAACGCCATCCGTAGATCCAGCGGCAGTGTTGATTACTTCATTGTTACCCTTCTTTTGCTTGGAAGTGTCGGTGGAAACGCAGGAAGTCGCCATCAACAAAGTCAGGGCAATTGAACAAGTCCAATGTCTCCAGTTTTGGTTTCGAATTGTTGTATCATTCATGATGGGAAAAATTCCGCGTATTTAAAAACTCAAGAAGAAAGGGTCTGTAGTTTATTGTTGAAAACTCAAAGGGAAAGAGGCAATTCGTACCTATACGTACTAATTTGTCAAACACGGTATAGGTAAAATTTCCACTTTTTTAATCGGAGACCCACGCTTGACTACACCCTCAGAACTCGCCATTGACGATCCGAGAAGGAGAAGGCTCCCTCCCCTATTGCGAAAAGCATGGTTAAAATTAAACGCAACTTTTCTCGGTAGATTATCAGGCGTTGGACTCACGCCCGACCAATACATTGCACTGCGCTGGTTATTGGAAAAAGGAACTCCAGGGCTTGCCCAAAGAGAATTGAGCGAATGGATGGCAAGTGATCCTAACACCATTGCATCTTTGGTAAGGCGCATGGAAAAGGCCGGGTGGATTCGCCGGAGGACACATGTAAAGGACAGGCGAACAAAGGAAGTCATGCCCACAAAATTAGGAAAAAAACTTTTTGAGAAAGCAAAGGGGCGAGCCCTCCTATTGGAAGAAGCGGCATTAAGCATTCTAACGCGAAAAGAACGAGAAACCTTTCTCGCCTTGCTCGAAAAAGTGGCTTCTGCGAGCAAAGCTTGCGATGTTCGGTGAATAAAAATTAATCGACACCAAGCTTCAGGCAAACAAGGTCCCCATCCTTGTTGCGACAATAGAGCAATCCATTTGAATAGCTTGGCGGAGTCCAAATGTCAGTGCCCCCGAGTACGCGAAAGCGAGCCAATGGCTTGAACCTCGCAGGATCAGCGGCGACAAGAGCCAATTCACCCTGATCGGTAAGTATGACCAAGACGGAACCGACTCTGATAAGCGTACCCATGCCAAATCCTCCTTTTTCCCAGAGTACTTTTCCGCTCATGATTTCCAGGCATCGCAGAGTTGCATGACGTGAACGCCCACCGACTTGTCCATGAATTGCATAATAATGATCTCCTTTGCGAACCCCGCCTGACATTTGGCAAGCAAGCTCTTCTGACTCCCATTTGCTTGCGGGCTTAGGTCCCCGAAGATCGACGAGCGCCGCACCTTTTGCATAGCCTGAAGAAATCAGGACATGTGATCCCAAGTCGACGGGTTGGGCCGCATTCACACCATAGCGGGTGTTGTGATCGTATCGGAAAAGAACTTTGCCATCGGATAAATTAAAGCCTTTGAGCCCTTCCCTATCAAAAATTAACCCTTGGCCAGAATTGCCCGAGCGGAGCATCGGAGAAGAATAGGCTGCCTCGCTTGAGCCGGAACGCCAAAGCAAATTACCGTTCTTTTTGTCCAAACTGACCAGAGATCCCTTGGCTGAACCTGTTTCCACAATCAAAGAATTGCCCACTATAAGTGGGCAGCCCGAAAACCCCCAAGTAGGGCGGCGTCCATTGAAGTCCTTGATTAGATGTTTGGCCCATTTTACGCGCCCGGAATTTGCGTCGAAGGCAAACAGCGCCCCTTCATGGCTAAGTGAGTACAAGATATCTCCATCCAAGGCAGGAGTACCTCTGGATCCACCGTCAAAATATTTGGCCGCCTTGTCGCAGGCATATTTGTATTTCCAAATCAAGGTACCGGTCTTGGCATTTAGGCAGGTAACTATGTTTTTGCCATCTGCATAGCCCACGGCATAAGCGAGCCCACCTCCGGTCACTACCGATGAATAACCCTTGCCAATCTTGGCCTTCCAAAGCCTCGCTGGTTCGCGATCATCGCTCCAATCAACCACCAAACCGGGCTCCAAGGAAATTCCATCACGGTTTAATCCACCGAAAAATGGCCAATCAGCCCCGGCAAGAGTTCCGGAAAACAACAAGGAACCGAGGAAAAAATAATGGGATGTTCTCATGGGATCACCAGGCTCATAGATCGCAAAAGGGGTAGATCAAAGCAGCAAACTACAAGGATTGGATGAAGCGAGCAGGTTCAAGTCCCCATTTCGTTAGAGGTTCGCTCCACGCATCTCCACAATGCAGTGCGCAAACGATACAAAGCCATCGAAACAGTTCCCTTGGGCTTGCCTAGCTTCTTCGCCGCTTCCTCAACGCTGAGCCCTTTTTCATAACGAATTCTAATTAACTCACGATTACGCTTCGTTAACTTCTCCAGACAGAGAGCTAAGGATCGCTGCAAAGAACTGAAACCTTCTAGGTTTTCGGCGTCATCGGATAATTTTTCCATCAAGTCTTCCTGAAAGACCAACGGGCTACGACTTCTAGTCTTTAAATGAGCAAGTGTCTGAAAACGAGCGATCTTGAAAGCCCATGCCAGGAAATGCTTGTTTGGATCGTATTCGCCTGCCTTGCGGCAAAGCACTAAATTAGTTTCCTGTAAAATGTCCTCAGCCTCTGCCCGATTAGGAATCAAAGTTAAAATAAACGCGTAAATCCTACGTTGGGATTGAGTCAGGAGTTGAGAAAACTCAAAGGAAATTGGGTCGCTCACCATGAATAATGTTTGGGGGGCAAAACTTGTCAGTGTAAAACATGTACCTACGCCAACAAATGCATTATGACATTCACATCCAGACAACTTGGTGTCAATGCTCTAAAGGCGAAGAAAACCAGAGCCAACAATTGTTGCGGGCTTTTAAATGCGAGATGTGGCGAAAAGTGGAAATATAAACCATTCTACATGGTTTAAAAATTGTATATAATGACTAAAGTTTTTGTATGTCTTTGATTATTTTTGTTTTACATTATTATTTACAATACATTTTACATGGTTCTTTATTTGATTTTTGGTATAAAAAATTAAAGGAATTGGGTTTCCGCTTGCGGGTTATCTAAAAGTAGGTGACGCTATTTCTCTTGTATGCAGACCTCTCTTTGCATTTTGGGCATTGCGCTGACTTTGATCCTATTTGGTATCGGAATGGTTCGGCAAGATTCCGAAAATACCCAATCGATAGAAAGCATAGAGGCAATGCTTAGAGAAAGTAGAGGCTCACCTACTTCCTTCGGCAACAATTCAACAGTCGTCGCCGAGGTGGAGGAATCGCCTGCGCCGCAAGCAAAAGAAAAAGTTAAAGTCACGTTGATGATTGAGCTGCCCACTACCAACAATCCCCGTAGCAGCTCAGAATCATTCTCTATCAAAGAATCCTATCTTTATCTACACCAAGAGTTCGGAGAATGTGATATTTTCTTTGAACACATCGTAAAAAAAATAAGCGGCGACCAAGATACCAAAACTCTTTTAGCTGGTTCTTTGGCAAATGGCCCGATTTCCCTTGCCGAGATTCTGCGCAACAGGCTTTTCTTCCGAGTGGAGGGAACAGTTGACGGGAACAAGGAACCTTTGCTTGCCTTAGAAGCTTTCGGCGAATCGGTTGTGGCGGCTAAAAGATTGGTTCAAATAGCCCAAATTGAGTACTTGCGCCTAATAGCTCGGGATGATGCTTCCGGCTTCCATCCCAAACTTGTGGAACTTGCAGAAAGGCTGAAAAAAGCTGTCGATGAAAGGAATGACTTGGAAAATGACTTGGTAGCCTTCACTAAATTGAACAAAACGCCTTCGAGCAAACAAAAGGCGGACGAAATCAAGATATTGTTGGAGAATTGCAGAGATGACAAAAGCTCAATAGCAGACAATTTAAGGAAAATTGCCACTGCATTCTCCAATAATTCGAATGACATCATGAAGCTTGCTGACCTCAAGGCATTGATAGAATTTCCGAAAATAAGAATGTTGCGTGAAAATTGGTTCCAATTGGAAGAATCCACCAAAAAATACAGGCTGGAAGGCAAGGCTTCAGTTGTATCAGCACATCAAAAAACGGCTCAGGAAATTCGGGTTAAGCTTAAAAAGGAAATTCATGTTGCCATCGCAACAATGAAGAAACGATTACAGGAGCTCCTTGAGCAGGAAATTACCCTAAATGAGCAATTGCTTGAAACTCAGCATGACTTTGCAGAACTTTCGCTGAAATATCCCAAGGCGAATCAATTGTTGGCGGCAAGGCGGTCCGTGGTCGCTCTGGAAAAGGAGCTTAAGAGCAACTCCACAACATGGCGCAATGCTCGCAACCAACTTGTAATTGGGGACTTAAGTAAGGATATTCCTCCATCCCAACTTCAAAACATTTCTCCTTGAAGGGAAATATTTCATGGTTTTTCGAAAAAAATCTTGCAACAATTTGTAAAATCCATTCCATAAAAGATATACATAGTTTTGGGGTAGGCTATGTATTGAGACAATATGGCGCGCGGTTTTGGGGTAGACCGCGCGCCTTTTTGCCTCTTTTGCATAATGCGATGCACAGGAAAATTGCCTGCTAATATGGTGCCCAAGGGACTTGTTGGGGAATATTGCCCACAACCTTACGTATGATCTTCTTGTAAGCTCAAATTAATTGAAAGTGTTGGGTCATAGCGCTGTTAAAGCGTTGCGTGGTCAAAGGAATGAGTACGTCAGTAGCCTGGTTAACGGATGACATGGAGGTTGTCATAACGTTGAGCTGGAGGGAGTTTGTGGCAAAATTTGTCATCTCTCTCGCATAATCCAAATCCGCGACTCGTCCATGCGCCGCTTCGCCGTTGACGAGATCGTCGGCTAATTTGGTAATTCTTTCATCGAGGCGCGAAATTTCGGCTCGAACTGCACTCAAACGATCGTATAGCACACAATCGGCCTCGCCCAAGGTGTTTTCATCACCTAATAATTTATTCAGAGCAGCTTGCGCATTTGTCGCTGTCTTTATGTCATATCCAGATATGTTGGAAAAGCCTTTGGCCGCCATGGTCATGGTATCTCCGTTTTCACTTATGGTGACCTCGATATCTTCGCTTTGGGGCTCAAAGTTAACATCTGAAATGATCCCGATGGATTTTGTTTCGAATTGAAGTGTTAATTCCGTGGTCGAGGCACCTACCCCCAGATCATCGGTGCGGATTACACCACCATCCGCAACAAGTTGACCCTGCATGCCACCACCGCTGTTAAAGGACTCCGCTTGATTGCTGGCCCCATATTGTATTTCGAAGGAAGTGGTTTTGCCGGGACCAAAAGTTATCTTAAAAGTATCCTTGTCTCCAGAATTGGCACTATCCGAGGTACGCCAACTATCATTTCCCCAGTTTGCGGTTTGCAGGGATCCCGAGGTATCATCATTGGGCTTGGGCCCGGAGTAGGAAGCGCGGTAGCTATTAATGATGGGTACAGTGGGATCAGGGCCCGCGAAAGAAGGCCCAGTTGAGAACAACTCCTGACCGCCCATGAAGACGCGATACACTTCGCCGGCAGTTCCGGAGTTTACGCTGAAAGATAGCGTGCCCCCAGTTGCATGAACATCTAGTGTTTGGCCGCGCAATGTTTGTAACACGTCATCAGCTGTACCCCTAACCCCGTCAGGACCCGGATCCTTCGTCCGGTAGTCAAGTTCACCCAAGGGGATGTCTTGGATACCGCCGCACTTGACGTTTTGATTGAAGAGTCGCACACCATTGAACTTTTCGCTCGCTATACGGTCCAAATCGGAGGCAAGTTCCTGAAACTCGACGTCAAGAGCCTCGCGGTCTTGGTCGGTCAGGGTAATGTCGAGGGCCTTGGTGGCAAGGGCGCCCATTCGCCCATAGACATCGTGAACCCGTTGCAAGGCTTCGCCCTGGACCTCCAAGTAAGTGCGCGCATTCTGGAGATTGGTTCTCAGAGCAGCGCGTTGTTGATTGGTTACATTATGTTTGGAGGCGATGGCAACCGCCCCGGAATCATCGTACGGCCGAGCTAATCGATCGCCGGTGGTAATCCGTCGAATCGAGTGGTCGCGATCATTCAATATCTTCGCCGAGCCATGGCGAAGATCTATCGCTGAATAGTTAGTTAGTTGCATGGTGGTCCCTTCCTTGAGTCCGCTCTTGCATATTCATCGAGTCCATACGGGAAATCATCCTTGCACGCCTAGTTACGACATTGGCGGAATTCCCTGAATACAGCCTATTGGGTATCTGGAAAAACAACTATACCGAGAAAAACCAAGCGAATAGTTTTTTGAACGCGGAAACAAGAGTTCGCGTTTGGCGTGATCCCGTATGGATCGAGAAGTTGAGGTGCGAATCTAGATCATATTGTTATTACATGGGTTTGTACTACTGGCGTGTGGAAAACGCTGAGGGCGCCTTCCGGGAAAAGTGAAGGTCCTAATCAAAAGAAAGGCCTTTTGCTTGGGTTAATGGTCTTCATTCAATTGGGAGGAAGGGTAAAGACATACAATACCCGCTGTTGAAATTGGGTGGTCATGAGGTGGATCCAGAGCGCTGGGTGGCCAATGGCATGAGGACGTCAGTCATCTTGACCGCCGTGGCAAGGAGCCTGTTGAGAACGTCCAATTTGATGGTATGCCTCGCCAAGTTGGTCGATTCAGAAGCAAAATCCAAGTCCTCGATAGTGCTCAATACGCGCTCCTCGCTCACTTGATTTACACGAAGTTTCTCCATAGCAGAATTGAGCCTGGAAATATGGGCTACAGCTTTGGAGTGTTGCTCCGTCCAGAGGCAATGCACTTCACCTTCCTGAGTGCCATCACCTGTTTTCCCATAGAGTTTTTCGAGGGTAGATTGTGCATCAGCAACAGTTTTTACGCCGAACCCTGCCATGGTGCCGAAGCCAAGACTGTCGATGGTCATGGTCTCACCCCGAACGTCAGTCAGAACTATCTGGTCGTTGTTGACCACAATGGGCTCGAAGACGGCTTCGGCCTGAAACAAGGTATCACTATAAATCTGAATCTTGAGCACGGTACTGTCCCCAGGTGCATCAAATGTTTGGACGACTCCGGTTTGACTGGTCCCGCCATCACCGAAATTGGCAGCGCTATTGTCTAACGTTCCATTGGGATCTGGATTGCTAGGAGTGCCCGCGGGATTACTTCGCTTTCCGTTTGTAGAGGGATCGGCAACACCGAATTGCCCTCCAGTATCCAACTCGGTGTAAGAGTAGGTAGTGGTCTTTCCATTACCAAACTCGACAACAAACTGATCGAAATCGTATTGGTAGGCATTCCCTCGGGACCTCCATTCGCCTGTATCAAAAATCACAGTGTCTCCTTGGCGAACGACAAAACGTTCCGCAGCGGAGCCTCCGTTGACCTTGAGTGTCAGCCTGCCATCCGTAGCGTGAACATCCGCGGCGGACTCCCACATTTTGTTCCATGTTTTGCCGCTGGGGTCGACAACTTCCGGACCACTGGTGTAGTCGGCCGGCATTTGTTCATTAAGACCATCGCTGAAATCCACCGGGGCTCCACCGTCACAACTGACTAGAGGATCAAACAGAGCCACTCCGTTGAATTTGTCATCTCTAATCTTGAGTAGTCGCTCAACGAGTTCGTTAAACTCTTTGTCAAGCAGTCCGCGATCATCATTGTTCTTCATGATGTCGAGCGAAGATTGGGCCAACTGACCCATGCGGTGGTAGACTTCGCCAACCTGCTTGAGGCCTTGATATTGCATTTGGGCATAAGAAATAGCATTCTGAATACCTGTGCGAATCGAATGGTTTCGAGTCAGGTCCGAGTGCTTCTTCATAGAGATCGCAGTGACACCGGGGTCATCGGATGACCGGATGACGCGCTTGCCTGTACCAAGACGTTCAAGAGTGCGTGCATACTCTGGTTCCGCGGTGAGGAATTGTCCTCGAATGTCTATGGCGCTGTAATTTGTCAGTTCCATGATTTTTTAGGGTTAGAATTTTATTGGTAATTAAAATAAATTCAGTAATTGCCTGCTGCCGTTGAGGAAGCTCACAAGTCGCTTTGGCGGCTCTATGGAGTTCATTTGAAGATTTGTTAGATAAAGTTCATCACGGAGGTCTGGAGGGACAGTCCATTGGCTTGAGCGAGCATGGCGGCTCCAAATTCAAGTTTTGCCGAATTGCGTTGGAAGCGCGTGCTCTCGAGAGCCACGTCCAAGTCCGCGGTCCGAGAGTGAGCCGCCTCAAAATTGTCCCGCTTACGGGTCAGATGCTCGATTTCACTGCCCAACCGAGAGAGATTGGCTCCCACTTGAGCCCGAAGTCTGGCGATCACGGACAATGCGCTGAAGCGATCCTCATCTGTTTCAGGTTGCTGGTTCTTGCCCGTTATCAACTCGATGGCACGAGTCGCGTCGGCAATGGTATTGACGTTCATCGAGGAGAAGAGCTCGTTGGGTAGATACAAGACGTCCCCCTCCCTGCCTGAGGTATAGCTAATCTTGGAAAGACCAAAAGTGCTGCCATCCTCGTGGTAGGCTATGGGCAGATTTCCCTCCTCCGTTTCTCGAACATATCCTCGAGGCTGATAGCCAGCACCCATTGTATCCCGATCCGGCAAATCGTTCCATGAACCAGTGGGAGAAGAGGCTTGGCTGATTTGAAGATAATCCTCGTCGCCGGAATTATTGGGTTCTCCAGTCCCCCAGTTCTGGTAAGCTCCGCCAACTGCACTCCCGCCGGAAGTGCCTGTCCAGAACAGGCGGCCTTGGCCACCGTCCTCATCTCCTTCGGGGCCCTCCGTCCACCGCCACTCTCCTTCCACTGCGGTGTCCTGGCCTCCCAACCAGGCATTTATTCCAACGTCGCCGATCTGGCGGGCAATCTCATCCTGTTCGGACTGTGAGGTAATAGTGGCAAGATAATGATAATTCAAGGTGTCGGCGGCATTCTGGGCATCCACCGCCGCCTTTGCGTCCGTCCATTTGATATTGGCGGCCACGTCAAAAAGCTTGTAGGTAGTTCCTCGAAAGAGACGGATATCGTTAAATTCCTGAAGGTCGATGCGCTGAATTTCCTGCACTAGGTTTTGGAATTCGTAATTGTAACCGCTTCGATCGGAGGAATTCTTGGTCGCATCCGTAGCCAAAGTAGCCAATTCGGACAATCGCGTGAAAAGTTGCCCCACCACGTCCAGGGCTTGATCTTGAGCCTCGGTGTAAGAACGAGCGTTCTGTAGCCCGAGCAAGGCAGCGTCACTGCGCTTGCGGGAACTATCCATCTTCATGGCTACTTGCAAAGCTCCCGCATCGTCCTCGGGGCGCAAGATGCGATCGCCGGAAGAAAGCCTACGTAGATTGCGATCGGTATCGCGCTGGGCTTCGTTGACCTTAAAGGCCACGCTAGTGCTTATGGAATCGGTGTAGAGTCCCACAACTCTTCTCCTTTCGAGAAACGTTGTTTGACGGCCTCCAACCACTTCCTTGCGAGCGGGGACCTATTTATTTCTTAGGTCGCTTCCATGCGACAGGGGATAAAATCGACAGGTGGTAGCAAAGCTTTAGAAAAAAAATAGTTTTTTTACGGGAGCGCGAAAGGTCTTGGAGCGACGGAGGCAAAAGACTATTGAACTCTACCTTAAGAATTTCATCAGAAAGCGATCCTTTTCCCTGAAGAAAGAAAGTACATACGAGTTTCTCAAACGAGAAGTTACTCTAGGCGTAGAGCCCTTCCCCATAAAGAAGGTTCTAAGCTCTTACAGCGGTGATTCATGCAAAGCTGACCTCCGGGCCGGTTTCAACGTTGCCTTGCTGGCCTTTCCTCAAGGAATGGCCTATGCCTTGATCGCGGGTCTGCCCATCGAGTATGGCATCTACGGATCTGCTCTTGCTGCGTTTTTCGGTTCATTGTTCGCAGGTTCGAGGTTCATCATGCTAGGTCCAACCAACGCGACCGCAGTCATCCTATTGGGAACTTTTGCGTCTCTGGGAATGCTAAATGCAGATGGCATGCTTTCTGCGGAAGCTTTGGGCTTGTTACCCAGTCTTTTGACAATTTCCGGCATCATTCTGGTTCTTGCTGCCTTTTTGCGGGTTGCGGGGATGGTGCAATTTGTTTCCCGCACAGTAATCACTGGTTACGTAACGGCGGCAGCTATTCTGATCTTGGCCAATCAGACCAAAAACGTCCTTGGTTTTCATTTTGATGGCGAGGAAATTCCAACCACAGCCTTCGAGGTAGTTAAAATGACTATCCTCCATTTGGGAGAAGCCACTCCATCAGCCATGACGCTGAGTATGGGAACTGCCATTGTTTACTTTTTTTTGCATAGAAAGTTTCCCGCATGGCCAAACGTGGCGATCACTTTNGTTTTGGTATCTGCTGGAAGCTATGTATTTCAACAAGGAGAAAATCGCCTCGAGGGATTGAATTCCTTTGAGATCAATCTTTCCCTTATCACTGTGCCTTCGGCTGACTTGGCTACCATACAAACCTTGTTCGGNGCTGCAGCTGCGATTGCTCTTCTCAGCGCGCTCGAAGGAATCTCCATTGGCAAATCCCTCGCTGCCAGTCAAGGAGGGCGAGTGGACGTAAACCAAGAAGCTTTTTCCCTCGGGATGGCCAATATGGGATGCGCCTGTTTTTCGGGCATGCCAGCCTCCGGATCGCTAACTCGGTCAACGCTCAACGTGGAAAGCGGAGCCAAAACACCAGTTGCAAGTCTAATGGCCGGATTAATCGTAATGGGAGGAGCTTTTGCTTTTGCCGGATACGTCAGTTTCGTCCCATTGCCGGCCTTGGCTACCTTAGTTGTCTTCATCGGCGCATCCCTTATTAGCTTGAGGGAAATTCGTCGCGTCTCACGGGCAACGCCCTCAGACACCATAACCTTTTACGTGACTCTGGCATGCGGATTGTTTATTTCGCTACAAGTTGCCGTATTTGCAGGCGTCATTGTTTCGATCGGCCTTTTTCTTAAGAAAGTTTCCGCTCCCGAATTGATTGAATACGCCTTCACGGAAGAAGGNCAGCTCGCCGAATTATCAAAGAAGACAGTTCGCCCCAATCCCGAAATATCCATTGTTCATGTGGAAGGTGAATTGTTCTTTGCGGCAGCTGAATTGTTTCGAGAGCAAATTAGGAGGGTTTGCGAAGATCCTAACCTCAAGGTACTTATTCTCAAGTTAAGGAATGCCCATCACATGGATGCAACGAGCATTCTGGCATTGGAAGATTTACTCGACTCGATGAAAGAGCGTGACGGTCATGTCATGTTGTGCGAAATCCGAAAAGATATTCTTCGTATTTTCAGGGACTCCGGGTTGCTGATGAGATTAAGCCGAAGAAATCTTTTTCCGGACTCGCCTCGCAACCCAACCCTTTCANCNGCAAAAGCGATTCGTCGAGCTCGCAGCATAATGGGAGGGAAAGACACTAAGGTTACCATATTTGCCGATGCAATAAAGGCGCACGAGGCAAAAAAGAAAGGTGCCAAAANCTAGACCGGGAACGAACCATACTAAGCCAAGTCGCTTTTGCGCTTGGCTTTCAATTGCTCGAGATTTTTGAGGAAAAGATCGTGGGCAAAGTTCTCGATAGACTCCCTTTCCATCAAAAGCAAATGCAAGTGCTCCTTTGCTTCCTGAAGGAGGGCAGAATCGTCGCTTTCAGTGACCTTCGCCAAAGCATCTTCGGCGGCGGTGATTTTTTGGTTAACTTCCGCAAGTTCCTGCTCCTGTTTGTCGGCATCAACCTTTTCTTTGGCGAATTCCATGAAGCGAGTGTGATTATATTCCTTGAGAGCCTGATTCTCTTGTTTGAGCGCGATGCGATCTTCCTTCAATTTGGCAAGTTCGGCCAAAATTTCCTGCCTGCCTTCGGGAGATAAGTCAGATTTCGTCAAATCCCCCTCCAATTTGGCAATGCTTCGATTTAATTCCACCCTGCGGAACTGGATGTTCCGATTCTTGGCCCCAACGTCCTTTTTGGGCTCGAGCATCTCCTTGGCTGCGACGAAAGTAGTATGTCCGCCTTCTTCGATGGATTGCATCTCCTTTTTCAACACTTGTATTTCGCCCATGCAGGCCTCTATGTCGGCACCATTCTCCTGTCCCGCTTGCCGAGAAAGTTCCATTTCTTCGAGTTGTTTTCGCAACTCTCTCATGCGTTGACGAACTTTAGTCCGATCTCTTCGCATTTGCTCACGAAAAGAATCTTTGGTTTGGCGATCGCTGGATTGGTCCATGGGGTTAAACTGGAGTTTATTAATTTCAATGAGGAGAGGGGAAAGTTGTCAAATGAGAAAAGCTTGGCTATAATTCATTGTACTTAGCTGATGAGCCTTTGGCTTTTTCGATCGGATAGCGCTCTTCGTTACGCTCCATCTTGGCTAAGATTGCCTTTGTCGCGTCGAGGCCAGTTACATCTGCAAAACGAAGGGCATAGATGAGCACGTCCGCTAATTCTTCAGCCACTTGCGTACGCTTGTCGGAATCCTCCAAAAGTTGGCGAGACTCCAAATTGTCACTCCAGAGAAAATGTTCCATCAGTTCACCCACTTCGGAAGCTAGGGCCATGGCAAGGTTCTTGGGTGCATGAAATTGCTCCCAATCTCTAGCTTTGGCAAAAGAGGCAATCCGTTCCTTGAGTTCGCCCAAGGTAACGTTGGTATCGGAGTTCGTGGTCATGGAGATTGCTTGGTCAACCCATAGAAGGCATGGGCATTATCTGATGTAAGGGTACTCAAAGTCTTAACGTCGGTATTGAATAGGTCTGCGCAAAAAACAGCGGTGTTTAAAAGATAAGCAGGTTCGTTCGTTTTGCCGCGCTGAGGTTCGGGGGAAAGGTATGGGCAGTCCGTTTCCAGCATAAGTGCATCTAGACCTTGGGCAATGGCTGCCTTTCGAACATTCTCGGCATTTCCATAGGTGATAATGCCGGTAAAAGACGCTCGCCCTCCCCGCTCGCGCAATTTTNCCACTTCCGNTGGCCCCTCGGAAAAGCAGTGAAATACGACCTTGTTCCAGTCGATCGCCGATTCATCGATCATTGTGATACAATCCTCAAAGGATTCACGGCAATGAATGACAACTGGCAACTCAGCCTCCCGCGCCATGTTTAACTGGTTGGCGAAGGCAACCTTTTGCAAATCCTTGAGGAGTCCTGCCTTGCTTTCTTTCTTGGGTAATCGAAAATAATCCAAGCCAATTTCTCCTATGGCCACTGGTGCGGGATTCGACAAGAGNCGGCTCTTTAGATCCTCTAGGTTTTTTTTCCATTCGGACCCCACCTCATTAGGATGCAAGCCAACTGTGTATGCAATGGTTTTGGGATAGGTTTTCGCCAACTCACGATAGATTGACCAATCATTCGGTTCGGTACCGATGGCAACCATCCTATTAACCCCGGCGACCTCGGCCCGTGAGAGGACTTGGTCCAAAATACCTTCACGAAAAAATCGATCCAAATGACAATGACTATCGAACAATGACATATAAATAAGAGGCCAAGCGGAATAAAAAAGCTTTGCTTTCGTTGTGAGGCGTGGAATGTTTCGGCAATCCACTCAACTCACAAGAAAACATTTCGCTCAAGCAAGAATTTTTACAGGGCATGGAAAACATCATTATTCTAGGAACCGGTTGCGCAGGGTTCACGGCGGCAATATACGCTGCTCGAGCCAACCTCGAACCCTTGGTTTTAGAGGGCGACATGCCAGGAGGCCAACTTACCACTACCTCAGAAGTGGAAAACTTTCCCGGGTTTCCGGAAGGCATCGATGGTTACGCGTTGATGGACAATCTCCGAAAACAAGCGGCCCGCTTCGGAGCCCGCTTCGTCAATGACTACATCGAGCGCGTGGAATTGGATGGAGACACGAAGCAATTGCATTCTGCCAGCAAATGCTATGAGTCCAAAGCTGTCATTATATCCACAGGAGCTTCCCCTCGACTCCTTGGCATACCTGGCGAAAAGGAAATGTTCGGAGGAAAGGGTGTGACTACCTGCGCCACTTGTGATGGCGCTTTTTATAGAGATATGGAGGTAGTGGTCGTTGGTGGAGGTGATTCCGCTTGCGAGGAAGCCCTCTTTCTCACCCGCTTTTGCTCAAAAGTTACCTTAATCCATCGACGAGACGAACTACGTGCATCCAAAATCATGGCTGAACGCACCCTCGCATGCGATAAGATAAAACCGGTCTGGAATGCCGTTGTGGAAGAAGTGCTGGCTGACGAGGAAGGTTTGGCGAGGGCAGTCAGTGTCCGTAATCGTCAAACCGACGAAGCAAGTGAAATTCCCTGCAAAGGTGTATTCATTGCCATTGGTCATGTTCCAAATACTAAACCATTCGAAGGTATCCTGAATCTTGACGAAAATGGATACCTCGTTCCATTCAATGGCTCTATGGTTAAAACGATTGTCCCCGGGGTTTACGTTGCAGGTGACTGCGCGGATCACGTCTATCGGCAAGCCATCACCGCTGCCGGCATGGGTTGCCAAGCGGCAATCGAGTGCGAGCGGTGGCTAGCTGAAGAAGGGTAATAAAAGTTATGCCCAAAGGGCAGGAATCCGAATCGGTCAACGTTGCCCGCTTTCTGCCGCGCGCAGCCAAGCGATATCCTGACGAAATCGCAGCCCGCATACCTCAAGGCAGAAGGCTCGATGGTTCCATCAAGTATCAAAGCCTGACTTTTGAAGAATTAAACGGGGATTCCGATGCCTGTGGAAGGATTCTACAAAAATCTGGCATTCAACGATCCATGCGGGTTCTTGTCATGGTGCGACCGGGGCGCGACCTTCTCCTGACTTGCTTTGCTCTTTTCAAGCTTGGCGCAATACCAATTGTGATCGATCCGGGCATGAAATTGAAGAATTTCCTGGCCTGCGTCCGGCAATCTCGACCCAAGGCCATGGTGGGTGTCCGCTTAGCGCAAGCTTTGGCTTTTGTTCGCCGCATGACTTTTAGCAAAATCAATATTCGTGTCACAACAGGCACAAAGAAGTTTCGCCAAGACATCGAGCGTTTTCGATCTGACATACCTTTGCCGCCAGCCGAAGTTTCGGCCGATGATTTGGCAGCGATCCTCTTCACTTCAGGCTCCACCGGTCCTCCAAAAGGGGTCCGGTATCAACATGGCATCTTCGATTCACAAGTCAGGCTCGTTCGCGAGCGGTATAGAATCTCACCAGGTGAGATCGACCTTACCACCTTGCCCATCTTCGGTTTGTTTAACCCGGCCTTGGGAATAACCACCGTAGTGCCTGAACTCAATCCGAGTCGACCAGCAAAGGCAGATCCCGCAAAACTGGTGCAAGCAATGGTCGAAAGAAAGGTGACCAATGCCTTTGGTTCCCCAACTTTGTGGCGGAAAATTTCCGATCATTGCGATGAGGCGCAGATTCGGCTTCCTCTAATTAAACGCATCATGATAGCAGGGGCCAGTGCAACTCCAGACCTTTTGCTTCGCCTGCAAAGGTCACTGCCAAACGCATCTATCCATATACCTTATGGCGCTACGGAAGCACTGCCCGTGGCATCGGCAACGGCAGACCAAATATTGGCAGGCCCCGCCCGTTTGACCGGACAAGGAAAAGGCACTTGCTTGGGGCGCCCGATTCCAGAGGTCGATATCGTTATCCTGCCAATTACGGATAATCCCATTACCTCGATGGAAAACACCAATCCGTTGGATCCCGGAGAAATCGGGGAAATCACAGTCAGTGGCCCCATAGTAACGAAAGCCTATGACAACCTCCCCGAGGAGACGAAAGCTCACAAGGTTCGTGACAAAGAGATCGTCTGGCATCGAATGGGAGATGTCGGTTATTTGGCCAAAGATGGCCGTCTATGGTTCTGTGGGCGAAAAGCAGAAAGGGTAGAAACCGTTGAAGGCCCTCTGTACACCGAACAAGTGGAGCCTGTTTTCCATGCCCATGTCGACGTAAGGCGCTCCGCATTGATTGGGCTAGGAAATAAAGAGTTCAGGGAGCCTGCCATAGTGATCGAACCGGAACCCGGGGCTTTTCCCAGAAGCACCCGTGAAAAAAAACACTTTAGCAATGAACTGCTTGAGAAAGCAAAGGAGCTCGCTAGCCTGTATGGCATTCGCCGAATTTTCTTTCGCCGTTCTTTTCCGGTAGATGCTCGTCACAACGCAAAAATCCACCGCCTTGCGCTCGCTCGGGAATACACCGACAAGCTGAAATTGCCGTGAAAATCTTGGTCACTGGAGGCGCTGGATTCATCGGCCAACGGATTGTCCGACAATTGATGGACAAAAACCATGATGTCACAGTGATCGGACGCTCTACCAAACCCGAGGACGAGTCCATATGCTTTCACCGCATCGATATCGCTAACGAACCAGTCCCTGACGAGGTTTGCAGGGGCATGGACGCCATATTTCACGTTGCGGCAAAAGCAGGGATTTGGGGTGCGTCGGCATCCTATGAATCCGCAAATGTTTTCGGGACCCANAGAATACTGGATCTTTGTCGCAAACATGACATCCAATATTTGATTCACACCAGCACCCCGAGTGTAGTTTTCACCGGACAACCCTTTCGAGGGGAGAACGAAGGATTGCCTTATGGCAGGAATTGGCTCTGCCACTACGCTCGCACAAAAGCGATTGCCGAACGGGAAGTTCTTGATGCCAATGAAATAGAAAATCTCAAGACAATCGCTTTGCGTCCTCATCTCGTGTGGGGATCAGGTGACCCTCACCTCATCCCCAAAGTTTTATCCAAGGCGCGGGCGGGCAAGCTGCGAATGATTGGAGATGGCTCTAACCAAGTTGACCTCACACATGTGGACAATGCCGCCCATGCGCATTTGCTTGCCCTCGATGCACTTGTTTCCGGAGCCCATCCCGGAGGTAAGGCTTACTTCATATCCCAAGGGGAACCCATTGCCTTGTGGCCTTGGTTAAACAACCTGCTTGGCAGGCTCGGCGCAGCACCTGTAAGAAGACGGATTTCTTTACGAAAAGCATATGCGATGGGATTTTTGCTAGAATGCGCATGGAAAGTTCTTGGCCTTGAAAGCGACCCGCCCATGACGCGTTTTGTTGCTATCCAACTAGGCAAGGATCATTGGTTTGACGACGGCGCCGCCCGGCGTGACATTGGATACCAGCCCATAGTCTCAATGGATGAAGGCTTAGATGAAACTGTCGCTTGGCTACAATCCATTGGTCGCTGAATTTAGTTTTCGAACTGTCGTTGGCGCTTAACCTCCGACAGCAAACAACCGACTGCAACCGAAAGGTTAAGGGAATCAGCCTCGCCAAACATGGGAATAGTAATTTGTTCGTCACTGGCCTCTAGCCAAAATGAATCCAAACCCCATGCTTCGCTCCCCAAGACAATAGCCGCCGGTTCGGTAAAATCCATTTTCCAATAACTTTGCTCCACCTTGGCGCTAGTGGAAAAAATCCGCAAATGACGACTCCGCAGAAACGAAACTGCTCGATCGCGTTCGCAAACGGCAACAGGTACTCGGAACAAAAGTCCCTGCGAAGCACGTATTACGTTGGGGTTAAAAAGATCTAGACTTGGGTCGACGCACAAAAGGGCATCTACTCCGAAAGCTTCGGCAGAGCGCAAGACCGCACCTAAATTTCCCGGTTTTTCTATCCCGTCAACAACCAACACAAGAGGATGCTCTCCAAGGGACAAGTCCTCAATACCCGTCTCCCAAGTGGGCGCAAGGGCTAGCAAACCATCTGGATTAGCTCGCATGGAAATTTTCTCAAAAGGCCCTTCGGCTACCTCAATTAACGGAATTTTACGCTCTCGCATCTCGGCCAATGCTTCTTCCTGAGAATCATTTGCGAAGAAGGCTCGGCAAAAAAATGCCTGCTGAAAGGAAATTTCGGAACGAAGGCCCACTTGGATTTCTCGGCAGCCTTCTACCACAAACAATCTTTCCTTGCGCCGAATCCGAGCCCGCCGCAGTTTAACAACCCTCTTAACTTCTTGGTTCTGGAAGCTTTCAATCATTGGTTACTAAGGAAAAAACGCTTCCCCAATCGAGGTCGAGCGCGATTATAGAAGGTTTTATTACATAAGATTACAGATGGCAGAAGCACCAAAAAACTTTAGACCGGATCCATATCCTTACCATCAAGAACTAACCTTGAAAATCGAAGGGTTAACTAACTTGGGGTTTGGAGTGGGGCGAGACAACGGTTGGGTGATCCTGATCCCCTTTACTCTCCCCGAGGAAACCGTTCGACTGCGAATTTACCGTAATCATAAAAATTATTCAGAGGCTGATTTGATCGAGGTGCTTGAAGCTGCGCCGGATCGTGTCGAACCTCTTTGCCCCTTGTTCGGAGACTGCGGGGGTTGCCAGTATCAGCATTTATCCTATGAGAAGCAACTTTCCTGGAAACGCCAGCACGTGCAGGATGCCTTTGCCCGGCTGGCTGGTCTGGAAACTGAGATACAACCGACATGGCCTTCACCGCAAACTTATGGCTATCGGGCCAAACTGACACCCCATTTTAAAAAAAGTCCAGAAGGCATAGATCCAATCGGGTTTTTACGGTATGGAAGGCGTCATTCGATCGTGGGTGTAGACCAATGCCCAATCGCTACAGACGACATCAACCAACGATTGCCCACGGCGAAGGAAGAGTTGCGCAAAAAATGGAAAGGAAAACGCGGGGGCACCTTGCTGCTAAGGCAAGTAGTAGAAGGGATTGTAACCGATCCCGATGAAGTGGTGACCGAGAAAGTCGGTTCACAGATTTTTCAGTTCAAGGCCGGCGAGTTTTTCCAAAACAATCCATTCTTGTTACCCGAAATGGTAACCTACGTAGCTGATGAGGCTAGTGGCGGAGGCGCTGAATATTTAGTGGATGCCTACTGTGGGTCCGGCCTTTTTGCTATCTCGGCCAGTCATCTTTTCAAGCAATGCACGGGCATAGAAATTAGTGCACAAGCTGCTCAATGGGCAAGGGCCAATGCAGCTATAAATCGCTTGGAAAACTGCGAGTTCATCTTGGGATCGGCCTCGGAAGTTTTCTCCGAAGTGCCTTTTTCGGGAGACAGCTCGGCCTTGGTAATCGATCCCCCTCGCAAGGGATGTGACCGGGCATTTCTGGAGCAAGCCCTTGCTTTCGGCCCAAAGCGCATCATTTACGTCTCCTGTGATCCAGCCACTCAGGCTCGAGACGTCGAAATCTTGTTGGGGGGAGGGTATCGCGTGGAAAGCATTCAACCCTTCGACCTCTTTCCGCAGACCAGACACGTCGAAACTGTGGCTACGCTAATAAAGTAAACCACTTCCGGATTACCTTTGCTGCCATTTTATAGACTCGATCTCTCTAAGGAAAGGTTTTCGAGAATCATCCCATCCTTCTGGCCAATCAATTTTCTCGATAGTGGTATCAAGAAAAAGGGCCAACTTTTGCGAAAAAACTTCAGCCAGTCTTTCCCAAGAAAGACGATGCACTAGCTCCTTCTGAATGGAGCCTTGAAGTAACAACCCTTCGCGGCCTCTTTTCATTGCAGCTCCAGCCACCTTGGCTCCATCTTCTATTCGCGATATGTCATATGCAACGGGTTCCTCAAAACAGCATCCAGGGGTTGAGGGGAAATCCCCCTCTCCCCCCTGTCGAAAAGGTGGAGCGACTGTCTTCGTTTCGACACCAAGGAGAGACATGGATTTGGCAAGGGCGCGATGCAGTGCTTCGTAGGAGGCTCTTATTTGGCTACTCGCGGCTGGATGAGTAGATGGAATAACCAAAGCGTAGGTCCAATCGTCCCGATGATCCACCAAGCCACCACCAGTAGGTCTTCGGCANAATGATTCACGAGATTGCCCAATCTGTTGAGATACCCAATCAAAGTCCTGACCATAACCGAAAGTATGACAAGGTCTGTCCCAGCCATAATGGCGGAAACGGGGTGATTCTTGTTGAGGAAAAGATCTTAGCATCCAAAGGTCGGTGGCCATGTTGGCACATGGGGAATCCATCAAAAATGGCAGTGTCAACAATGGAGGAGACATGGAATCAGTTTATGGAAAACTTGCGCAAAAAACACGAGGTGTCAGCGGTGTGTTCTTTAAACCAATCATACAGATCATCCGGAATAGACATCTCCTCGAGTTGCTCGGCCAACGTGGATGGTCGTGTGTTAAGCTTGCCCTCAAGGGGATCCAGGTTGAAGGCAAGGTCGGCAGGCCGTTCGTCTTCGCCGGGGAAAGCTCGTCGCGAGCCTGATTCCACAAATTTCTCAGGCAAGGCAAAGCGTTGTAATATACTTCGCCCGAGTTCGAAACGGCTCAAACGTTCAACTCCACCCCAGTGAAACAAACCGTTGAGATTGGGGCGTTGACATAGTTCGACCAAAGCATCGGCTACGTTTGCACAAGAACAGGGTTGCCTAAATTCATCACTGAAAAGGGTTGGGCGCCTTCCCTTGGCAATCGCACGTAGAAGTTTTTCATGGACGCTACGACGGCCTGATGGACTGTTGCCATTGACAATGGTGATGCGAAGAACGACCACGTTTTCAGGACAACAATTCAATATTGCCTCTTCGGCCTCTAGCTTTTGCTTGCCATACAAGCTTAATGGATTTGGGCGATCAGTGGAGCGATACGGCGGAGCCGAACCATCGAAGACCAAATCAGTGGAAAGATGCAGAAATCGAGCTCCGACATGATTGGATATCTCAGCCAACCGGTGAGGTAAGTCGATGTTAATGACTCGGGAAATGGCGGCATCCTCCTTGACTCGGTCTGGCTCGGAAATAGCTGCCGCATTTACGATTACCTGCGGCCATCCGTCAAGCAATGGACGTTCCAAAACATTAAGGTCTCGAAGGTCAACTTGGCTCACGGACGCCATGCCTTTTACTTTGATGGGATGACGATGCGAAAAACCATCCGTGACAAATCCACGGTGAACGGCAGCTTGGCAAAAAGCAGAACCCACCATGCCCGAGGCACCGAATACCGCGACTTTCATGGCAACAGCATGATTGGTTTCCCTTTTCAAACAATGCCAAATAAAGCAAACCTCATGTAATTTGCTGTCTTGGCTTGCCTTGAGATAACAGGGTGACATTTTGCAATGACAATCCATGAAGTACGAGGAATTGGTTAATCCACGCGTCCTCGAGCAACCGACCTATGAGCCGGGAAAACCCATAGAGCGAGTAGCCGAAGAACGTGGACTTGATACCGAAGGCATCATCAAGCTGGCGTCCAATGAAAATCCTTTCGGTCCATCACGAAAGGCATTGAAGGCAGCGGAAGAAGCACTGCGAGAAGTTCGATTGTACCCAGACGGAAGCGGCATTGCCCTGCGAGAAAAAATTGCGGTAACGAAAGGATTGCAACCTAACGAGATTGTGCTCGGGAACGGCTCAAATGAAATTATTGAGCTTCTCGGGCACGCCTTTCTGGAGCCAGGGGACGAGGTGATTTGCGGAGCGCTTTCATTTGTAGTTTATCGTTTGGTCTCCTTGTTGTTTGGCGCTCGCCCGATTGAGATTCCCATGTCTGATTTCAAGCATGATCTGAGCGCTATGCGAAACGCGGTGACGGATAAGACAAAATTGATTTTCGTGGCTAGCCCCAATAATCCAACGGGGGTGGCAAATTCCTCCGAAGAACTTGTCCGTTTCGCTCAGGACCTCCCTCCGCACGTAATCTTCGGTTTCGACGAAGCATACGCAGAATATTTGGACAATCCACCTGATCTACTTCCTCTAGTCAGGGAAGGTCACAAAGTGATTTGCCTAAGAACTTTTTCAAAAATTCACGGTTTAGCAGGTTTGCGAATCGGTTACGGTTGTGGTTCAGAGAATTTGATCACTCTCNTGAACCGCGTTCGCCAACCCTTTAACGCAAATGCCATTTCACAAGCAGCGGCTTTAGCGGCATTGGACGACGAGGATCATGTTTCCTTTTGTCGAAAAGCTAATCTGGAGGGGATTCTTCAATGGGAAACTGGTTGCAGAGAACTGGGCTTGCCCTACGTGCCCAGCCAAGCTAATTTNATTCTAGTGAAAGTTGAAAACGCCACATCGGTTTTCGAGGCAATGCAAGATCATGGAATCATTGCCAGGACTCTGGGTGGACAGTTGGCGGAATATTTGCGCTTCAGCATCGGGACAAGAGAACAAAACGTAAAAGCTTTATCCATTTTGAGTCAAGTGACGGAAAATTTTTCCGCAAACTGAATGCAGATAGGCATTTTATCGGCTCCGTATTGGCAAGTGGCTTTCGCCATAATGTCGATCACAATCCTAGCAAAAGGAATCCTTTCCTTTTCCGAAGCCTTGTCAAAAAACAACCGGGCGAACGGGAACGGCAAGAGCGCCTTGCCCAAAGGGCTTGATCGGCTCTCTAGGAATTCTCCCGAATTGGATGCCTTGCGTATCGGGGAATCTCTTTGTGGATCGATTGTGAGCGTGATCACATTTCTTTTTCTATGGGATTTGTCCGTTTTGGTTGGATCGTTCCCTGGTATTTTATCCAAAATTACACTAGCCATTGGCTTGGCTGGATTGACCACGCTCCTGCTGCATGTTGTCACAGTAAGTTTTCCAACGTTACTAGCCTTGAAGTTCTCCCCTCAAGCATGGGGAAAGGTCTTTTGGATTCCTCTTGTGCTTAGTTGGCTCACTTGGCCAGTTCGGCTTATGGTGAAATTAAAGGAGCGCAGCATGAGGCGGTTGATGGGCACCCCTAAATCAGCTTCCAGAGATATCGGATTGCGTGCTGAAATAGAGGCTTTGGATGACGAAACAAATGAGGAAATGTCCTCCGGAATCCGTCAAATCGTTGGAAATACACTTCAACTTCGCAATTTGGATGCACAGGACATTCTCATGCCACGCAATCAAATACAGGTTCTTGAGTTGGATGATCCCATCGAGAAGAACTTGGCCTTGGCCAAATCATCTGGACACACCCGTTTNCCATTATGCGATGGCGATCTTGATCATTGCGTGGGCATTGTCCATATAAAAGACGTATTTCGACAAATGGCTGAAGGGAAAGAGGTTAAGCTTAAAGAGATAAAGCGGGACTTTTCGACTTTCTCTCCCGAGATGCCTTTAATCGAAGTGTTGCAGAAAATGTTACGCGGCAGATTGCACATGGCCTTGGTTCGTGACGAATTCGGTGGAGCCATTGGTGTCGTCACGTTGGAAGATGCCCTCGAGGAAGTTGTGGGAGAAATTAAAGACGAGTTCGATGCCGGAGAGGAAGATCCCATCAGAAAACGAGCCGACGACTCCTTTTTCATTGCAGGCTTAGCTCAAACTCACGACGTGGAAGAGATTCTTGGAATTAAATTCGGCAACGATGAAGTTTCCACCTTTGGAGGATGGATAACGATGGCTTTGGGTCGCATACCTCAATCAGGAGAATCTTTCCTGTTAAGCAATTTAGAGATTACCGTGGAAAAAGCGGAGGATGGACGCGTGATCGAGACATNGGTCAAACCCATAGATCCAGAGCCTAACGAACAAAACCCTGGCGATTGAAGTCCTTTTAATATCCAGATCAATGTCCTGAAATTCTCAGAATTGCTTCATTCTGAAGGGTTCAGGAGGTATTAGTTTCAAGCAATTCCTTGAAGTCGGCTAAATATATATCGGCTATGCGAGGAGCCTCGAATTCAGTCGCCTTGCGGAGGACTGGCTCAATAATTTTTTTCAGCTTATCTGGGCTTTCCAGAAGATTTCTTAGCTTTAGTGACAAAACATCTGCCGGAAAATTCGCCTTGTGATCGAAAACAAACCCATCTTTTTCAGGCTCTATAAAATCGCGGAAGCAAGCCAAGCCCGAGACAAGAGGTGGACAGCCACAACTCATTGCTTCGAGAGGGGCCAAGCCAAAGGTTTCTCCTTGTTCGGCCATCGAGGGATAAGCAAAAAGACTGGCTCGGAGAAGTTCCGCCCGAAGTTTGCTCTCATCAAACACGGGGCCCTGGAATTCAACCCGAGAAGCAACGGCTGCTGCTCGTTCTCGAAGCCGACCCAAGTAACTTCTGCCTCCACCACCTTGAGATACCTTGGACGGGCCTATGATGCGAAGCTTCCATTTGCCGCGCAACTCCTCAGGCAAAGCGACGTATGCGCGTAAAAGTAAATCCAAACCTTTCTCTGGGGCAATCCTGCCTACATATAATATTGTTCGGTCCCGGGGAACAGTCACCTTGTCCAAAGCCAAAGGTTTCCAGGGAAGCGGGTATGGGATGCTGCGGACACGATCGGCAAATCGGGGAACTTCACTCCGAATTGCTTCTGCAATCGCCGAAGACGGGGCATGGAGGCGGGCGGCTCCTTTGTACAACCTCATCTGCCCTCGCGGAAAGCGCCCGACGTGGACGTATTGCAGGCCTTTGCTCAAATCTTTTAGGATGATAGGTAACCAAAAAGTGTTGGTTATAAGGATATCTGCTTCAGGCAAAGCTCGCTTGACCTTTCTCGAATAAAGCAAGTCCAGAAACTTGAGTTTCCATATTGAGGCAGGAGTAGAGTAACCCGGAACCCGAAAATGACGGACACCGTCGATAGTTTCTTCTGTAGTTAAATCATCGCACAACCGTGATACATGGGTAACATCATGCCCTTTGGCAGCAAACAGCTTACCCAATTGAAACCAAACTTTCTCAATAGCGCCTCCATGAGTTGGGGGAACTGGCAAAAATGCACCTTGGGCAATGGTGATACGCATGGAAAAATTAGGCTAAAATTGGCGTTGCCCAACAAGGATGTCCATCAAGTCACTACAGGTTAGCATCTCGTTTAATCAACTCAAGTAAGTTGGAGGCTCCTTGGCGAATGGAAAACCGTTTGCTGAAACAAGCGCGCGCATTCGATCGTTCCTCTACCAAGCCTGTTTTCTTT
>PAZC01000006.1 GCA_002716045.1 Opitutia bacterium | reverse complement strand
TGGTCACGGAACCCCAGCTGCTTGGCCACGATGTCACGTGGTCACTTGGTCACCTGAATCTACCTGGTGACCGGGTCGCTGCTCTCCGCATGCAGGTCCTGCGCAAGGGATTCGATTTGAAAGGCGTTTGGAAGATGGCGAATCGCATGGACTTGGAGATGGAAAACTCCATTGACTATGCATTCTCTTCCGATTATGGCTTCTTGACCGCTTGCCCCACTAATTTGGGTACGGGTATGCGAGCTTCCGTCATGATGCACTTGCCTGGCCTTTTCATGGGTAAGCACATGGACAAGGTGATTCGAGGAGTAAATGAACTGGGGATCGCTGTCAGAGGTCTCTTCGGGGAAGGCACGGATGCCAGTGGGAATATTTTCCAGATCTCCAATCAACAAACCTTGGGCGAGACGGAGGAAGACATCCTCAATCGCTTGGGCAAGACTTTGGAACAAGTCAAATCCCAGGAAATCAATGCGAGGGAAAGCCTGTTGGAGGATGGCAGACAAATGCTTTTTGACAAGATAGGGAGAGCTTATGGTGTGCTAAGCAACGCTTACATGCTGACGTCTTCGGATGCAATGGACAGGCTTTCATACATGCGTTTGGCTGTTGATTTCGGCTTCTTGCCAGAGAAATGTCGAGTGGTCATCGATGGGAGTTTTATCGAATGTCAACCCGGTCACATCCAGCACCACGCTGGACAAAACATTGAACCCGAGGAGCGTGATGCCATGCGGGCTGAATTATTGCGTCGCAAGTTTGTTAAGTTTCCTAGCTTGGATTTTGACAAAGCATGAACCCCTCTTTAATCGATCAACTGAAGAAAATATATGGATGAACCCATGAATCATTTCACTCCTCGGGCACAGCAAGTCTTGGCTTTGGCTCGTAAAGAGGCGGACGGCTTCCACCATAACTATGTTGGGACAGAGCACTTGTTGTTGGGCTTGATCAATCTCGGTCAAGGCGTTGCTGTCAATGTCCTGCAGAAGATGGGGCTTGATCTAGACACAGTAAGAGCTGCCGTGGAGCAACAAGTTGGTAGCGGGCCAGATGCAAAGCATACCGGTAACGTTCCTTATACACCTCGTGTCAAAAAGGTTTTGGCTTTGGCTGGCAAGGAAGCTAAGACCCTCAACCACAGTTACGTGGGAACCGAACATATTTTGCTAGGCTTGCTTCGTGAAGGCGAGGGGGTGGCCGCTAGAGTTCTCAAATCCCTGGACGTTGACATAGAACGTTGTCGAGCGGAGATTCTTTCGGAGCTGGACCCTCATTTTGCGGCGGAAGATGATTCCGAGAAGTCCATCGCTGGTGGTGGCACGGGTGATGAGCGAAAAGACCAGAAAACTCCTGCGCTCAAGGCTTTTGGACGTGATCTCACTGAGATTGCCAAGAAAGGGGAAATGGATCCCATCATTGGCCGAGAAAAGGAGATACGTCGAGTTATTCAGATTCTTTGCCGGCGAACCAAGAACAATCCTGTTTTAATTGGCGAGGCTGGTGTGGGTAAAACGGCCATTGTGGAAGGCTTGGCCCAACAGATATCGTCTGGCTTTGTTCCCGAACTTCTTCTGGACAAAAAGGTCATTACCTTGGATATGGCTTTGATGGTTGCGGGCACGAAATACCGTGGGCAGTTCGAAGAGCGCATCAAGGCGGTGATGGATGAGATTCGAAAAGCAAAGAATATCATTCTTTTTATCGATGAATTGCACACTATCGTAGGCGCCGGAGCTGCCGAAGGGGCCATGGATGCCTCCAATATCTTCAAACCGGCCTTGAGCCGCGGTGAGATGCAATGCATCGGCGCAACTACTTTGTCGGAATATCGCAAGTACGTCGAAAAGGACAGTGCCTTGGATCGTCGTTTTCAGTCGGTCAAGGTCGAGGCACCATCAGTGGAGGACACAGTACTCATTCTGAAAGGAATTCGGTGCAAGTATGAGGAGCACCATAACGTCGAATTTACGGACAAGTCCCTTGTTTCCGCAGCAAAGTTGACTGATCGGTACGTCACCGGAAGATTCTTGCCGGATAAGGCCATAGATGCTTTGGACGAAGCTGGTGCCAGAGCTCGAATCGAATCGCTCAAACGGCCCCCTAAAGTCGAGGGCTTGAGCGACCGAATCAAGGAAGTTTGCACATTGAAGGAGACCGCCATCAGTGAACAAAACTTCGAGGAAGCGGCCAAGGCTCGCGACAAGGAAAAAAAGCTCAGGGCTGAACGAGAGAAGATGCTCGAGGATTGGAAAAAAAGCCGAGATGAGCAGCGCATCAAGGTTTGCGAGGATGAAATGCAGAACGTGATAGCTGACTGGACTGGCATCCCATTGCAGAAGATGGCAGCCAAGGAACACAAGAAGTTGCTCGACCTCGAAAAAGACTTGCAGGAAGCAGTCATCGGCCAAGACATGGCTACGGAAGTTGTAGCCAAGGCATTGAGACGTTCCCGGGCCGACCTCAAGGATCCCAAGCGTCCTATTGGCTCATTTATGTTTCTCGGGCCAACAGGCGTTGGCAAGTCGCACCTTGCCAAGATTTTGGCAGAGAACATGTTCGGAGATCAGGATGCCCTCGTGCAGATTGATATGTCCGAGTACATGGAGAAGTTTGCAGTATCCCGCCTCATAGGATCACCTCCAGGTTACATCGGCTACGAGGAAGGCGGTCAACTCACCGAGGCCATACGCCGCAAACCATATTCGGTTGTTCTGTTTGACGAAATTGAAAAGGCTCATCCAGACGTCACCCAAATTCTTCTTCAGATTCTTGAGGATGGACGGCTCACGGACAGTCTTGGACGCAAGGTGGATTTTCGTAACACCATTCTCATAATGACATCCAACGTCGGAGCTGAAATTCTGCAAAGAAATGTTTCCATGGGATTCTCCGTTGGTGGCGAGATTGACGAGGCACGCCTTCGTGACCGCATTATGGATGAGGCGAAGAAGGCCTTCAAGCCGGAGTTTCTTAATCGTTTGACCGACATTGTGATGTTCAACGCTCTTTCCAAGGAGAGTTTGCAAGTCATCGTTGATCTCGAATTGGCCAAGTTACAGACTAGATTGAAGGAACAGCGAATCAAGTTGGCTGTATCCGATAAGGCTAAGAAATTCCTCATTGAAAAAGGTTATGATGAGAAACTTGGCGCCCGCCCCTTGAGACGAGCGGTAGAGAAGTACTTGGAGGACAACCTCGCTGAATCTCTGCTTGCTGGCTCGATCAAGAAGGGGAAGACAATCAAGGTTTTGATTCACGAGGATGGAGAATCCCTGCTATTTGAGCAAACCAAGGCTAGTCGCAAAGTGTCTTCTTCTGACAAGTCCGGATCCTAGAGCTAGTTTAAACTGTCTTTTATGGAAAAATCCCTCATCTTGCTCAAGCCCGACTGCTTACGCGTCGGTGCAGTAGGCGAAGTCCTTTCCCGCTTTGAAGGAGCTGGGTACAGTATTGTTGCTTGCAAGATGATTCAACTGGATGACACGGTGTTGAACGAGCACTATGCTCATATTACTCATTTGTCGAACTTCCCGGACATTTTGGAATTCATGAAATCCAGACCTGTAATCGCAATGGTTCTTCAGGGTGATAACGTCATTCAGGGGGTTCGCGATCTTTTGGGACCGACTGATTCAACGAAGGCTCCCACTGGTACAATCCGTGGTGACTTGGGTACGAATAGCATGCAGAATATTTTACATGCCTCGGACGGAACCGATTCCGCTGCCTTGGAAATCGAACGGTTTTTTTCTTCGGCGGAGCTTTTTTGACTTCCGCTTAAGTAGGTTCTCCCAAGACTAGGCACACTGCGAATGCAGCGATTCCATCTCCGTTGCCGATTCCACCAATCCCTTCATTTGTTGTTGCCTTGATACCGAGCAGGGAAGGGGAAATGTCCAAAGCTTTGCTTAACACTGCTTTCATTGATTGGATATGTGGCCCGATCTTCGGTGATTCTGTCACAATTGTGGCATCTATGTTCCCCAAACTATATCCATTGGAATTGCACTCCTGCAATGCCTTCTCCAGAATCTTCATGGAATCGAGCCCTTTGCATGAAGGATCTTCGTTTGGGAAAAAATGACCGATATCTGCAAGACCCAGCGCTCCGAAAATCGCGTCGGCGATCGCATGAGATAGGCAATCTCCGTCTGAGTGCGCCTCCAGTCCACGATTATGGGGGATTTCAACGCCACCCAAGATCAATGGCCTTTTCGGCCCAAAACGATGTATGTCATAACCATGACCAATACGAAATGGGAGATCCTTCATGATGCGGTCTTTCTCTCGGCGAGATGGTGTTTGATCCAGCTCAAGTCGTCTTGCGTCGTTATTTTAGGGTTGGAGTAACCGGTTTCCATCAAATGGATGGGTTCGCCCAAAGCTTCTACTGCCGAAACATCATCTGTCAGTTCAATCTCTTCTCGTTCAGCATGAGCATGCGCCCTGATAATTAGATTTTTCTGAAAGACTTGTGGTGTTTCCATTGCCCATAGGCATTGTCGATCCAATGACTTTGTCATGTAGATATGCTCCTTCTCCGTTTCGCTAACGAGTTTCGTTGTGTCGGTCATTCGGTGAGCCAAGGTCACTGCACCATGTCTTGCCACGGCTTTTTTCAATGAAACCAAGGTTTCAGGTCGAATAAGCGGGCGGGCGCAATCGTGGATAAAAACCGTTTCAATTTCTTCTGGCATGGCCCGTAGCCCATTGCGTACTGAATCGTTCCTTTTGATTCCGCCTCTGGCCCAAATGATTGTTGGTAGGCTCGGGTAAGAGGACATTTCTCGCTCCAAGTCTTCGCGTTGCTTTTCATCCCTGTGAACTATCACCGCTAAATCGACGAAACCGCTTGAGGTAAAGGTATCTAACGACCATGCAAAGACTGAACGTTTTTCTACCACGGTTAAGACTTTGTCCGGAATCTCCGGACCCATTCGTGAACTTTGGCCACCTGCCAGCAGAATGACGGCTATCATATGTCTGCGTCCTCCAGTTCGGCCATTATTCCGTGAAAGGCTTCAGCGGGATCAGGGGAATTTAGTATTGGACGACCTATGACCAAATAATCGGCTCCCAATCCTGAAGCATCCGCAGGGCTCAGTACTCGCTTTTGTTCATCTTTGGAAGTGCCTGAAGGTCTGATTCCCGGCGTGATCAAGGCCGTTTCTTTTGGCAGAATTCGACGGAGTGGTTCGATTTCCAGAGGCGAACAGACGATCCCATCCACCTCGGAATTCACAGCCAATTTGGCCAAGCGTTCAACATGTCCTGCGACTGCACCTTCCAAACCGATTTCACGCAAACCATCCTTATTTAATGAAGTCAGCACGGTTACAGCAAGTAGCTTGGCTCCTGTAAGGTGCTTCCGAGTTGTTTCAGCGGCCGCCTTCATGCATTCCGATCCAGCACAAGCATGCATTGTCAACATGCCGATGGGGAGCCCCGACAAACTTTCTATGGCCTTTGAGACGGTATTGGGGATGTCATGCAGCTTCAGGTCGAGAAAGACATCATAGCCTGTATCGGCCAATTCTCGCACGAAGTCTGGCCCGTCGCGCAGGAAGCTTTGCAATCCTACCTTGACCCATTTCAATCCCGATCCCACCTCTGCGAGAACAGCCATTGCCTTTTGGCGGCTTTCCACGTCGAGGGCCAGTATAACCTCTGTATTTGTTGCATAACTGCTCATTGAGACATGGACTTTGCGATGTCTCTTGTTCGATGCGAACATTTATTCATGTAAAGGATTGCTAGAAGACTTGAATCTATTATTTTAAGGGTTTGCGAAGTCGTTAAAAATTTCTGCTGTAATCATATTTCTGCAGCTGGATGATCATGCATTCCGCAACTTTGTTTTCGCCAGCAAAAATCAACTTGTTTCTTGCGGTCACTGGTATTCGCGAGGATGGGTATCACGATTTAATTTCTCTGGCGGCCCCCATCAACTTCGGAGACGAAATTGATATAGAGATTAAGACTCAAGAGGGTATTGATTTCAAGTGCGATCATCCTGATTTGCCTACTGACGACGGGAACCTCGTAGTCAGGGCGATTCTCTCCTTTCAAGAAAGAACAGGTCGTCACGATGGTTTGAAGGTTCGTTTGCGTAAGCGCATTCCGGTTGGTGCAGGGCTTGGCGGAGGTAGTTCCAATGCAGCCATTGTATTACTAGGGCTCGATCAACTTTTTGACACCCGCCTGCCGGAGAAGGAACTTCATTCCATGGCTTCGCGAATTGGCTCGGATTGCCCGCTTTTTTTAAAGGAGGTACCTTGTTTGATAAGAGGCAGAGGCGAAAAGATTAACGAGATTGATCAATCGGCTCGCCTTCGCTTACAAGGACGAAAGCTTGCCTTGTTTTGGCCATCATTTTCAATTTCAACCGCTTGGGCATATGGCCAATTTGATGAAGCTGTGAGTGCATTCTCCCGCCAAGCTGAATCCGAAGAAATCTTACTGAAATGGCTGCAGAGTGATCAACCGCCTGAAACTTTGTTAAGCAATGATTTCGAGGAGGTACTATTTCAGAAATTTCCTGCCTTCCACTGTTTGTTCAATGATTTGAGCCAGTCAATCGGGGTAAATTGTTCGATTACAGGTAGTGGATCTGCATGCTTTGCCTTTGTCGATGATGCCTGCAAGGCTAATGAATTGAAGAGAATTGTTCGCTTGGCATGGGGAGAAAAAGCCGGTTTTGAGTGGATCGACTTGCTTTAAGGGAAACTTTGTTTTCGCATGCCTTTCGCCATTTGTTTTTGCTTAAACTACTCTTTTCTCCATCGAAAACATGACTGAACCTGACAACAATTTCCCTGAAGAAGCCATTTTTCATGGTATACCAGCTTCTCCCGGGGTGGCTCATGGACTAGTTTTCAAGTTTTCCCACGGAGATATTGAGATTCCCTCCTATGAGGTTCCGCTCGAATCTGTTGACACCGAAGTTCAGCGTTTCGATGAGGCGCTGTCGAAGACTCGTTGCCAAATCCGGGAAATCCGTAACGAGGTAGCCGCGAATTTGGGCGACGATGAGGCCCGCATCTTTGATGCCCATATCATGGTGCTTGAGGATCAGGCTTTTATTGATGACGTCGTTGCGGAGATCAGAGAATGCGAAGTGAACGTGGAGAGATGTGTCCACCGTGTCTCTCGCCGCTACCTAGACATCTTTGCCAAGATAGAGGATAGTTATCTCAAGGAAAGAGCCACCGACATCGCTGACGTTACTGGTCGCCTGCTAAGGAATTTGCTTGGTCTCACCGGATCGGGTACTGCATTTTTGAATGAGGCTAGAATCCTCGTTGCGGATGATTTGACGCCTTCCGACTCTGCGGGTTTAGATACCTCAAAGGTTCTGGGCATTGCCACTGATTCCGGTGGCCGCACTAGCCATGCGGTTATTATGGCAAGGGCTAACGCCATACCGGCTGTAGTCGGTTTGCAGAACTTGTTAGACTCTCTGGAGGATGGAGCGGATCTGCTCATCGATGGATTTGATGGCACGGTCGTAGTGAATCCTTCGGAACAAACGCTTTTTCGCTATGGAAAGATATCCAAGCGAAGGGAGAAAATAGCTGATATCGCAGACTCCTTGACCGATCGCCCAGCGATTACTGCAGATGGTAAAAAGGTAGTCATGTTTGCAAACGTGGAAACCTTTGACGAAGTCAAGCGGTCTCTCGAGCTAGGTGCCGACGGGGTGGGTTTGTTCAGAACGGAAGGTGTTTTTCTCCGTAACAACAAGTTTCCTACCGAGGAGGAGCAGTTTCAGGAATATCGCCAAGCTGTCGAGTTGTTAGCTCCTCGACCAGTAACTCTTCGGACCTTGGACGTGGGAGGTGATAAGGTTTTGGCCTCGTCTTCATCACGGGAGGCTAACCCTTTCATGGGTTTGCGGGCTATCCGTTATTGTTTACGGAACGAGAATGTTTTTCGTTCCCAACTTAAAGCCATTCTAAGGGCTAGTGCCTTCGGCCAGGTTCGTTTGATGTACCCGTTGGTTACCAGTGTCGAGGAACTGTTGCACGCAAATCATCTTTTGGGTGAGTGCAAGAAGGAGCTCGAAAGTCAGAACGTCAATTTTGATTCGGAGCTTCCAGTTGGCGTGATGATCGAAACTCCTAGCGCTGCGGCGATTTGTGACCTACTGGCGGAACATTGCTCTTTCTTCAGTATTGGCACCAATGATCTGGTTCAATACATGTTGGCCGTTGATCGAATTAACAATGATATTGCCTACTTGTACGAACCCTGTCACCCAGCGGTTCTGCGCGCTTTGCAACGAGTGATTCAAGTGGCCAGGGAAAAAGGCATCTCCGTCGGCGTTTGCGGAGAGATCGCTGGTGATCCTACTTTTCTACCTGTTCTTATTGGTATGGGAGTCGAAGAGCTGAGCGTAGCTCCTCCTCTCATTCCCGAAGTGAAATATGTGCTGAGCCGAACTTCCACAAAGGATTCGGAGATTTTGCTGGATGATGTCCTTTCTTGCGACCAAAGCAATGGGGTTCATGATTGCCTCAAAGCTTTCTTGAGGTCAACTATGGCTTCGGAGGGCTGAACGTTCTCAGCCTTTCTCGGCAGCTGCCAGAAGAGTTTCGAAACAGGGCTCTTTTTCTTCCCGAGCTACCACGCTCACTGAGATACCCTTGAATCCAGCATCTCGGACCATCCCGTAAAGGTCATTTTCGGCGAAACCAAGCCATCGATCAGCATAGAGTGTCCGAGCTTTTTCAAAGCCGTGTTCCTTAAGATCAAGAATGAGAATTTTTCCGCTGGGCTTGAGAATTCTGTAAGCTTCTCGAAGGGCGATTTCAGGACGTTGCGCGTGGTGGAGCGACTGGCTCATTAAGGCTAGATCTATACTGGCATCGCCCAAAGGAACCTTTTCGATGTCACCATATTTGTAGGATAAGTTCGTAAGTCCGTTCTTTTTTGCTAACTTGGTTCCTATTTCCACCATGCTTCTGGAGTTGTCAATGCAGTGGACTTTTTTTGCCGCAGGTGCCAATAGTTGAGCAACCATCCCCTCGCCCGCGCCTAAATCCGCAATTACAATCGGTGGTGCAAGGCGGAGCAGGAGATGCCCGATGGCTTCCCATGATCGACCAGGGCAATAGTTCTTTCCTAGTCGTCCTGCCACCGCATTGAAATAGTTTTCCGTGGCCCGCCGTCGTTTGTCCAGAGCTCGCTTCAGGCTCACTAGGTCACTCTGGGATTCCGGTTGTTCGGCAAAGGCCGTGAGTGCGGCTTTCACAATATTTTGCTCAACTTCAGCACCCTCTTTTCGGCGATAATAGGTTTTCTTTCCCTCTTTTCGGTCTTGTACGAGCTCCCCTTTACGAAGATTAGCAAGATGAGATGAAATGCGTGACTGTCCCATTCCGAGAATTTCTTGCATCTCGGCGACAGAGAATTCGCCTTTATCCAAGAGGTGGATGATTCGCAACCGAGTGGGGTCGGCAAGTGCCTTTAGGATTTCCCAGGGATCGGGCATAATGGACTGGCTAGGACAGATTTGGTTCAGATATTTTACTGAACCATTAATGTCGGGGTTCTCAATTACGGTCTATCCAACGAGATAGCTCCATTATTTTCCACGAACGTTTTTCACCCTCCACTTCAGTTTCCACTACTTCACCAACCTTTTTTTGGAGCAGACTTTGTCCCAATGGAGTTTGGTAGGATATAATGTTTTTCTCGGGGTCTCCATCCCATGCGCCCAAGATCACGTACTCGTTGTCTTGTTCGGTCGTTTCGTCAAATAGTTTTACTGCCGAACCAATCCCGACGTGATCGGTAGGGGTGTCTGAAAAGTCAGTTACTTGTGCTTTGGTAAGGCTCTGCTCAATTTCAGATCGTCTGGCCAAGAGAATCTTTTGCTCATCCTTGGCCATCTGGTACTCTGCATTTTCTCGCAGGTCACCGAGTTCCAAGGCTTTGCCAATGGCATCGGAATTGGCCGGAATTTTTTCCGAAACGAGAATTTCCAAATCTTTTTTCATTTTATCCAAGCTCGGTTGCGAAACGAAGATGGTCTCGACAGTCTTTTCTTCAACCGTACCATCGGTTTCCAACAAGCTTTGTATTTCAGGAAACCTCTTGATGAAACGAGCCAGCAGGGATTTTTTGCTTAAATCTTCAAAGCCTTGATTGAGAATGAGGGTCTGAGCCAAGTCCTTGGCGGTCTCTAGATCTGCTTCCGACAATAGGTCTGGCATCAGGTCCTCATCGTCCAGAAGGATTTCTGCCAAGGGGATGCGTCGTGTTCCGGGATTGTGCAATGCTTCGTGATCTATGGCTGAAAAGATTGGGGTAACTAGGCGTGGACCGATCAAAGGAGCAAGCATCTCCTTAAACTTTCGACTTTCGCGATTCTTTATCATCCACAGAAGCACGGAGGCTTTGATCTTTTGTTCATTCAACCAACTTTGAAGCGATTTGAGCAGTTCGTCCTGCAATTCATGGTCGGTTAGGAAATGTGCGCATTCCGCAGTGATTTTGCCATTGCTCTTACGGAAGATGTCGATGATTTTCTCCTTCCAGTCCTCAGGATAGGCCCGTTCCAAAAGGTCAAGAAATCGGCTTTGAAACTTGACCGGTAGTTCGTCAGCTAGTTCGGAGAAGTCTTCCACTTCTTCCAGCACTGAGCCAGAGGTTGGTTCGAGCACGTCGACGTCATCTTCCACGTCTCGCGCCAAATTGTTGCGTATCCAAACTCCGTAAAGTCTTTCGGCCAAAGTGAGGCGTTTGGCTTCAATGATAGCTTGCGTCAAACTGGTTAGGACAGCAGGCAAGTTGTTTTTCAGCTCTTGTTTGTCTGCAGAAAGCTCGAGAAGTTTTTCGGCGAGTAGAATCTTTTCCTTCGACGTTTGGGCTTCATGGAATTCCTCCAAAACCTCATCCTCGGGCTTTTTCGGTTCATCCCGCAGGACATAAACGTCACTTTTCTTGTTTGGCACCGCAATGCGAGGGTCCTTGACCAATTGCTTTTTGACGTTCGTCCACCACTTCTTGGCTTTAACTGGGCCCAACAGGTAAAGGAGAATCCGTTCCATCTCTCGAGTGGAGGCACAGAAATCTTCGGTGGAAGAAAGTATTTCTATTACAAGACCGACTTGGTCCTTCTTTACCATTTGCTCAATCGTTTCAGCGTCTGATCGGCTTCTGGACAGGATATGTTCCCCAGACAGGACCTCTAGTTTGCCCAAGCAAAAAACTGGATCCATGGCGTGGCCCTTCATCTCTCCGTCCTCGAAATCAATGATCAACTTACCTTGATCGGAATCAAAGCTTTGGATTTGGCCGAATCCCCAGCTGCGATGAATGCAGTGAGAACCGTCTTGCATGGCTTCCAAGGCTTCGCGTTGATCGGCTAGCTCGGGATTATCGTCTATCAATGAGTCGATGACCTCTTTATTCATCAGTAAGAAAAAGTCGGATTGTTTTATTAGTATAAGAGGAGTTTTACATCAGAGCCCAATTTCTTTTTTCTTGCGAGTCCAAAGTTGCTTGCTTCTCGATTTGTTTTAGTCGTTGGTTTTGTCTGGTTGTGGTACAGTTAATAAAACTGCCAAGGGAAGAATTAGTAAGAATGCTCCTCCAAGATATGCCGTAGCCGACCCGTAACGAAAATAGATTATTGCTGCCAACAAAGGACCCGTGGCTCTGGCCAAAGATCCCGCAGACCTAAATACACCCAAGTGAAAACCCTGGCGGCTTTCTTCCGAAAATAGTGATGTCATCGCGGTCAAGCACGGGCTTATCAGTGCGACTCCACCAGACATCAGCAATAAACCAAGACCAAACAACGGCAGATTCCCAAACTCCAGAATAGTGTCATGATCACTGCTCACGCCCGCCTGTGAAATAACCACGAAGGCAAGACACCCCATGACGATGCCAGCCAGCGCAAGGTTTCTTTCCCCCACGGGCGCGGCTAGTCGTCTTACCGCAAAGCCTTGCACTAATATCAAGGTGCAACCAATCAAGACGAACATCCACGCAAGACGATCAGGTGAAAAGGAGAAGCGTTCGACAGCTAAAAAGGTTAAGGTGAATTCCATGCCACTAAAAGAGATCATGTACCAAAAATAAGATAAGCAGGTTCTTCTAATGGCGGGATTTTCAACTTTTCTCAGTTGAAAGAACGAGGGTCGTTCTTTTTTGAGGATTCTTTTGTCCTCGCTCAATGTTTCGCTGAAGGCGAATACGACAAGTCCCCAGTTGAGCAAGGCCAACGCAAAACTGGCCAAGGCGGGGATGGAGAAAGGATTCAGGCCTAATTCAGTTAAATTGGGATTGCCTTCGGTCAGGTCATGCATGGAACCAAATCCACCGATAGCTGGTCCTAAAATGAAGCCCAAGCCAAAGGCAATGCCCACTATGGCCATGCCTTTTGCTCGATTTTCACGTGCAGTGACATCGGCTATGGCAGCTGTTGCAACTGACAAGTTGCCGCTCGCGATGCCTCCCATGATTCTAGAAAGAAGCAATATCCAAAATTGACCGGCGAATACCCAGAGCAGATAGCCTGCGGAGGTAAGCCCCAAAGTTATCATAAGTACCCGTTTTCGGCCTATGCGGTCAGACAATCTTCCCCAAATTGGAGCACAAACAAATTGCAGAATAGCAAATAGGGACCCCAGCAAACCTCCGAAAATAACGGTTTCGATACGAAAGCTCTGGCCATATTCCTGCCCGGAAACACCAATGCTGGTCAAGAAATGGGAGAAAGAGCTGGCCCAACCCCCTCCGCTTGATTCCTCCGCAGCCAGATAGTAGTCAAGCATTGCTGGAAAAAGAGGGAAGATCACCGAAAAACCGACCATGTCCAAGAAAATGGTCAGGAAGATTATCCCGAATACGCGACCGGTGCCTTTATTGGCCATATTTCTTGGTTCTCCTTTGGTTGAGGGGCACAACTCAGTCAGATTTCGTCGATGCCTTGTAGCTTGCCTTGAGTGCCCTCAGGACGTTGGTCGGCACCAAGGCAGGTCCTTCTCCGCCATATTTATGAACAAGTTTGAGCAAATGCGAACTGGTGAAAAAGTATTTCTCGTTCGGCATCAGGAAAATGGTTTCGATTTCCGCATCCATATGCCTGTTCATTTGAGCCATTTGAAATTCGTATTCGAAGTCAGAGACCGCTCGTAATCCTCGGACCAAGGCAATGGCTTCTTTTTTGCGAGCATACTCCACCAAAAGACAATCGAATGCCTCCACTGAGACATTTTCCAAGCCATAGACGTTTTCTTCTACGAATTGCAACCTTTCTTCCAAGGAGAACGTAGGCTCTTTTTCCTCGTTTGCCGCAATTGCGAGAATAATGTGATCGAAGAGCTTGAGGGCACGTTTCAAAATGTCCAAATGACCATTTGTGATTGGGTCGAAGCTGCCAGGATACAGAGCGGTTCTCATAAAGGAAAATCAGCCTATTCAAAAACCATTGGACGTCCATCATCATCGGTCCTTTGACAAAAACATCTTGCTCGCTGATTCACTTTGAGTGCATAACGCAAACCCTGTTGCTTTATTTCTTCAATGAATCTTCCTAACCTAGTAACTCTTTCTCGCATCCCACTTATGTTGATAGTGGTTGCGCTCTTGGCTTATGCTCCTTTCCCCGGGGCCCACCTTTCAGCCTTGCTGATTTTCCTTTTTGCCGCCTTGACCGATTGGTTGGATGGATGGTTGGCCCGTCGCATGGGACAGACTTCCGATTTTGGCAAATTCATGGATGCTCTCAGCGATAAAATTCTAGTGTTGGGCATGTTCGTCAGCTTGCTTGCTCTGGACAAGGGGAATGAACTGGCAGACTGGGCTTTGTTTCCTGTTTTGCTGATTTTGTCCCGTGAATTTCTTATAACTGGATTACGTCTGGCGGCAGCTGCTCAAGGCGTTATTCTTGCCGCCGAACGAGCTGGCAAGATAAAGACTGTGCTTCAACTATGTTGCCTGACTTTGTTTTTGGCAGACTTGGCTTTGGTGCATGATTTCCCAACTCTGTTCCCGGAAGCCAGTCTACTTGAGCAAGCCGAAATTGTTGCCTTGTCAGATTACCTTTCTGTCGGTGCGGTTTATACCCTTTGGGCGGCAACCATTCTAACGGTCACTTCGGGCGTTGGTTACATGTGGCGGCATGGAAACCTTTTCTTTGGGGCAAAGGGTCAATGAAAATGGCCCCTCGTAACGGAGGTTCAGTCTTCGCTACTTGCTTTGCGACCTTGGGACCGATCGGGAAATGCCCGATAGCTCCGGGTACGGTAGGTACTTTGGTTGGATTTGCAGCCTATGTTTTCCTCACCTTGGTTTTTCAATTTACTGATTTCTTCTACTGGATAGCTTGTGGGGCTCTTCCCCTTCTGGCGATTCCGCTCTGTCACTCGGCTGAAAAGCACTTGGAGCGAGAAGATGCCCCGGAGATCATACTTGATGAATTTACGGCAGTTCCAATTTGCTTTGCTGGAACGATGACCCCTTCAGTAATGATCCACCTAGATGCCTCTGAAATTTCTATTTGGGCTTTGGTAGCCTTTTTATCTTTTCGAGTTTTTGACATTGCCAAGCCTTTTGGGATTAGAGCCAGTCAGCGTTTGCCTAATGGCTGGGGAGTAGTTGTGGATGATGTCTTGGCAGCCCTTTTCGTTGCCCTTTGTTTGAATGTTAGTTGGCGATGGATGGGGCTAGCTCCGTGAATTTTTCTTTTCAGTTGTCAATAATGGCATAAGTTAGGTCTTCATTGAACATGAGCGAACCATTCGATAGTGAAGATCTAGCCATCCGTACCGAACAACTAGTCGTTGTTAACGAGATGGGAGTGCATGCGCGACCTGCTGCCATGGTGGTTCGAATCACTAACAAGTATGAAGGTCAGATTTGGGTGGAAAAGGAAGGGCAGGACGATCGTGTCAATGGCAAGAGTATCATGGGTATCATGATGTTGGCTGCCGGTCCTGGTTCCAAACTTACAATCTTCACGAATTCCCCCCAAGCCGACGAGTTGTTCGCTGAGCTCCGGCAACTTTTTGCCGGCAAGTTTCAGGACGGTTAGCCCTGGGTCGTTTTATTGAGCGTCGAAATTTCTTCCTCTTTGCGCCAACCGAGGTGTCCCAATAAGCGCCAAACCCAGATCCGTAAATCTTCGAGTACAAGATAAAGCGAAGGTACGAGGATCAAGGTTATCAAGGTCGCGAAGAGTACACCGAAACCAATCGATATTGCCATTGGCTTCAGGAATTGAGCTTGCAGGCTCCGTTCGAAGAGGATGGGCAATAGCCCTACAAAGGTAGTTAGCGAAGTAAGGATAATTGGCCTGAATCGAGCTGAGCCTGCCTTTCGGGCGGCATGGAGAATTTCGAGTTTCCCCCTTTCTCTGTTGATATAGTGAACCAACACCAAGCTGTCGTTTATCACTACACCCGTTAATGCGACTAGGCCGAATATCGAAAGGCGGCTCAATGGGATTTCGAACAGCAAATGTCCCAAGGCAGCCCCCACCAGACCAAAGGGAATCACTGTCATCACCAGGAAGGGCTGAAGATAGGAACGGAACGGGATCGCCAAGAGACCGTAAATGGCGAACAGCGTGATCATGAATGCTTGCAAAAGAGAGGAGTCTGATTCATCCGATTCCCTTTTTTCGCCAACGAAGGTAAAGCGTAGCGCAGGGTACTTTGTCTTTAATTCCGGCAATAATTCACTATCCAGTTTTTCCTCGATTTCAGGTATCTTAGCCACGAACTTGTCCGCGGAACTCTGCACGTTAACTGTTCTCATCCTGTTTGATCTGTGAATCGTGGGGTAGCCTTTTTCCGGGGAAGCTTGGGCAACTTCATAAAAAGGGATCTCAGCTCTATCGGCCGTTCGGATGCGCATTTCCTCCAAGGCACCAAGGGTCTTGCGTTGGCGTTCGGGATAACGAAGCATTACCTTCACTTCATCACTGTCACGCAACAGTCGCTGGATTTCTTCACCATAAAATGCCTGCCTTACTTGCCTTCCCAGATCGAATTGCGAGATTCCAAGAGATCTGGAGTTCTCTTTTAATTTTAGTTCCAATTCTTTTTTGCCACCGGCAAAGGTGTCCGTGATCCCAAACAAGCCTTCGTATCCCAAGAGCTCGGATTTCACTTCTTTTGCGGCCTCCGCCATTTCCTTTAAATCTCTGCCAGCGATTTCAAGATCGATAGCTACCCGACTTCCACCTGCTGCGACATCTTGAAAGTTCAATTCCTTGACCCCTGGTAACGGGCCTATTTTCTTTCGCCATAGTGCGGAGATTTCTGGTGCCGACTTCGATCGCTCCTCCGATTTTACGAGTTCCCCGGTGATTTCTCCGAGGTTTGCGCCGGATGGGGTTTGTCCACCGCTACGAGGCCCTCCAGCAAAAGGATTCCCCCCCATTGTGGTCATTACGTGCTTGAAGGGGTCCTTGCTTCCTTCGGCCAACAATTCCGCGACCATTTCTCTGCGAGCTCTTTCAATCTTTATTAGTATTCTTTCGGTTTCCTCTCCCGGGGTACCTTCCTGCATCACGAGCTTCACTGAAATGTAATCTGACGGCACAGGAGGAAATCCTCGAATGGATGGCAGATGTCCTCCCCAAATCAATCCGACTGTTACGATAAGTATACCCATGAATGCCGAGAGAGTGAGGTATCTTCGATTTAAGCAGGCTTCCAAGGCAGGTTGATATGCTTTTTTCACAAAGCGTTCCAATGAATTGGCGATTTTGTCCTGAATACGTAGAACAAAACTTTTGACTTTGTCTTTTGAGAACCGACAAAGCGATAGGTGATAAGGTAGGATGAATTTGGATTCTATCAGGGAGAAAAGAAGAGCGGGAATGACAACCAATGGAATATCTCGAGTGAGTTTGCCTGCCCACCCTGGTAGAAAAAGCATCGGAATGAAGGCAACCATGCTCGTGATCACGGCAAAGGTTACCGGGACTGCCACCATGCGCGTGCCTTCAATGGCTGCCTTACGCGAAGAGAGTCCTTCCTTGCCCTTGGTGTAGACGCTTTCGCCCACAATAATTGCGTCATCAACCAGAATGCCAAGTACAACTATAAATGCAAAAAGGGAGACCAAGTTCACCGAGGTTCCCATGACCCCCATCATGGCAAAGGCTCCGCAAAAGGAAATAGGTATGCCTAGTCCAACCCAAAAGGCGAGTGATGGACGAAGAAAAAGCGATAGTACCAGAAAGACTAACAACAGACCAAGGGTGGCATTTTCCACCATCATTTGAAGCCGTCCTTTTAGATAGTAGGAGCGGTCTTGCCAAATCGCCATGCTCAATCCATCCGGCAAGGAGTTTTTCTTCTCACTGACGTAGGCGGCTACTTGCTCTGAGATGTCCAGAGGACTTTGTTTGCCCACCCTAAACACGCGCAAGGTAATGGCAGGCTCGCCCTTGAATCGGGTATAGAGAGTGTTGTCCTCGAATCCATCGATCACTTCAGCCACGTCTCCAAGATAAACTTTACCGCCTTGCGGCGTAGAAAGAAGTTCTATGTTTTCGAAGTCCGTACCTGAGTAAGCCTTGCCCTTTACCCTCAACAAGGTTTCGCCCGCGGACGATTTCACGACGCCTCCTGCCATATCTGTTGAGCTTGCTCGAAGAACTCGTGCCACGTCATCAAAACTAAGCCCGTGCTCGCGCAACTTTTTTTCCGGAATCTCGATTGAAATCTCCGGATTTCTTACACCTGAGATTGTGACCTGAGTGATGTTTGGCAGATCGGTCAGTTCGCTTCGCGTTCTTTCGGCGAGCTTTCGCAGGGTTTTTTCATCCGTTTGCCCATGAATGGCCAAGGCTAGTACTAGGCGTTTGGCGACCAGAGGCTCGACCATGGGCTTTTCCGCTTGCTCGGGGAGTGTCTCCAAAGTGTCCACTCTTGCCTTGATTTCGTCGACCAAACGAGAAACCTCAAAGCCGCTTTCGATTTCAACCGCAACCACGCCGACGTTTTCCCTCGCATAGGACTTTAGTTCCTTAACGCCCGCCAAATCCCATATTTTCTCCTCTATTGGAGCGCAAATCGCTTCTTCCACCTCGACTGGTGCGGCTCCCGGATAAGGGACAGACACTGTTATGATATCAAGATCGAAGTCGGGGAAGAGTTCCATCTTGATGCCCCGCATGGAAGCAATTCCACCAACTAAGATGAGCCCCATCAAGATGTTTGCGGCGACTCCGTTCCTAACAAACCATGCAATCATGGCACCTTCTTAATGGGTTTGGCTTGCATCCCTTCGGCCAAGATCTCTATCGGGGTGAGACAGACTTTTTCTCCCTCGCTCAATCCCTTTGTCACCCAAGCGAATTCTTTCGTCCACTTGATGATGTTTACTTTTCTAGAAAACAATCTGTTTTCTTCGTTTAGAACTAGGATTAAATTTCGGTTTCGCAGAGCGGAAGAAGGAATTGGAAATACTTGTGCCTCTGGACCCATCAATTTGATTTCAACGAATTGTCCCGGTTTCAGAGGAGTCATCGAATCAACGCTTTCTTTCTGGAAAGGGTCGGCAAAAGCGCCATCTATCCTGGCGACAACCTTGATTAATCTAGTCCGAGGATCAATCGTGCCCTCCGAGCGATCAAGGATGCCAGTATGTTGTGTGCGATTGCCATCCATTACTATAACCTCGATCAGGTTGGCACTACCTTTGCTCGCGTCCCTGAACTCCAGTATGTTGAGTTCTTTTTCGTTTAAAGAAAGGTCGATCTCCGCAGCTTCCAAAGCGTAAGCCTTCGCGAGAATGGGCGATGAACCCGCTCCCACCTGTTGTCCCACGTCTGCCATGGTTTGCAGCACACGTCCGCGATAGGGGGCACGGACTTCCGTTCTTTTCAGGATTTGCCGGGCTTGAGCCAGTCGTGTCTGCGCTGCCTTTGTATCTGCTTCAGCTTTTCTTATTTGCGGGATTCGTTTAACAAGCTCCGGAGCGTCCTCCCACTTTCGGTCCAACTCCCATTCCGTTCTGGCTTGCGCCGCAAAAGCCTTTTCTTGCTCCAATTGAAGCTCTGCGAGCCTCAACGCTGCCTCGGCTTCGGCTTCCGAGGCTTGATGGTTTATTTTCTCAATGGTTACCAGTAGGTCACCTTTTTCAAAAAAACCTCCTGCTCGAAAGGAGGCTGGAGGGCCTGTCCTATTATTTTCTCGGGAGGCAAAGGGCGCAACTCCTTCAATCCTTCCGGCGGCTTCCGCAATGATTGTTGTCATGGTGCGTGGTCGAACCGTTCCGAATGCATTCACAAACAAGCGTTTTGATTGCATCTCGACTTTCATTACCTCGATGGAGGGAAGTGTGGTCCGGGGGGGGCGCCTTTCGTTCTCAACCGGGTTTTTGATAAAATACCATGCAGTACCTCCGCATAAGCCCAATAGAATAAGTGGCAGGATAATTCTCATTTCGGTTCTTCCTTATTTTTCCTTTCCTTAGCTAAAGCTTCATCTCCGAGAGCCAGATGGAGATCAACTCGATTGAGCAATCTTTCCCGGCGCAGAGAAAGAAGGCGGCTTTCAGCCTCGAAGGCACGTCGACTTGCTTCCAGCGTAGTTAAAATTCCTTCCAGCCCTCTCTGGTAACGATCCCAGCTCAAGTCGGCTGCCAACTTCGATGATTCTGCAGCTCTGTTTAGTTCAGCCTCTTCTTCCAAAAACAAACTATCTGCTGCCAGCGCAACCTCCGCTTCTCGAAAAGCTTGAAGAGCTGTGTCCTTATATTCTTGAATGGCTCCTTTTCGCGCGGCTTCCGCGCGCCGCGCGTTTGCCTTTAGCCGACCTCCTTGAAACAATGTTTGGGTCAAGTTGCCCGCTATATTCCATATGCGAAACTGATTGTCCAACAAGTCTTCGAATTGATCGGACCGACTTCCGGGGCTGCCGGAAAGGGATAAAGATGGTAGCAGCCTTTTTCTTGCAATAGCCACTTGTAGTCCGACTGCAACCAATCGTAGTCGAGCGGCCCGTAGGTCTGGTCTTTTTTCCAGTGTTTGAGCTGGAGTGGATACGGGCACTGGACTGATTGTCTGCGGAAGATTTTCAGGTAAAGTTGCATTGCCATCAGGGTACCTGCCCAACAATGTTTCCAAAGTTCTGATAGACAGGTCGCCTTGTCTTTTCCATCGAGCCACAACTGCCTTTGAGGAGGCAAGGGCAGCTTTAGCAAGATTGTGATCTAGAGCTGACGCCAACCCTCTATCGAACCTTTTGGAGATATAGGAAGAATTGCGGGAATGAGTTTGTGCCATTGCCTCCGCAAGTAAGCGTTGCTGCTTTGCCTCAATTGATGAGTACCATGATTTTGCCACTTGACCAGCCAAAGAAAGCTTTGCGGCTTCATAATCTTCCGCAGACGCCGCCCATTCTGCTTCAGAGGCGGTCTGGGTATCTTTCAACTTTCTCCATAGATCAAGCTCCCAGCTGAGGTTGAGGTTGAGGCCGTAGCTCTCTGAGGTGAAGGACGAAGATGAGTTGGGAAAATTAAAACCAATGAGATTTCTTTTCGTGCGTGACCCGTTAACACCAAGTCCAGCTTGTGGATAAGAATCGGCTCCTGCTATCACCGCTTCTTCTCGGGCTATTTCCATCCGCTGGGAAGCGGCGGCGAGATTTTGATTATTTTTCCAAGCTTCGGTTACGAGTTTTTCCAGTTGGACGCTCCCCATGGCCGGTACCCAGGGGGTTGCGTTTGCTTCTTCGTTGTTTGTTTTCGAACTCCAATGAGAAGGGAATTGGCTGATGGCGTCTGGCATATCCGGTTTTTTGGGAATGCAACCGGAGCAAATCCAAGAGGCGAGCGACAGACTCGCCAACAAAAGGGGCGAGGAATTCATTACAATCTATTTGCTGGAAGGTGAGGGGAAGGTTTTGCAAAGCCCTTGGCAAGAAAGGCAACGAGTCGATTCAGCATATCGTCGAGGTCAGTTACCTCGCAAATGCCACTCGAAATAGTTTCTGCTCGGCGGCACTGACTGAGCGATCCAAGCATTGCGTTGATTGCAAAATGCAGGTTCCACCACAGGTCTTTTTCCGAAGCGTCCGGGCAAGATCGGCGAATTTCTTTCATGAAGAATTCGGCCAGCTCTCGAAAAAAAGTATCATGTACCCGACGAAGAAATTCGGCTGGCTCAGAAAATGCTCGTCCTACCAATTGAAGAAAGGAGAGGTCCGGTCCCTCAGGACCGCGGGCCGCTCCGCCCAATGGCAAAATCAGCGCCTCAAGTATCTTTTCCAGACAAACTGGCTTTCCCTTCGCTTCTTCCTTTGCTTTTTCGAGCAACTGGACTCGCTCCTTGTTGATTGGAGCTACCCGCTGCCTTAACATCTCCATGACAAGAGATTCCTTCGAGCCAAAATGATAATTGGCGGAAGCAAGGTTCACTCCTGCATCTGCTGTTACGGCGCGGAGTGTGGTACCCGCATATCCATGACGGCCAAATATGAGTTCGGCCGATCGTAAAATGCGTTCCTTGGTCCCAGTTCCTTTCGGTATTACTGTTGTGCTCATTAAGATTCAAACATATGTTTAAAACAAAAGTTTGAAAATAACAAGATAGAAAGAGTGGGCATTGTCCTTCCGAACGCTTTGAAGATCTCCAAGGGGAAAGAAATCGACAAGAGTACCATCGTTCGCACAATGCATTGCATGAGACTTTTGCTCCTGATGGGAGTATCGCTTACCTTCTTTGTGAACCTGGGCGTTTTGCATGCCCAGGACGAAGATCCTGCGAAGTTATCCAAGGCTTCTTTGGTTTCTGAGCTTACGCAGGCGAAGCCGGGTTCAACCGTGTGGTTGGGTTTGCGATTTGAAGTGGAGTCTCATTGGCACTTGGGTTGGGCGGTTGCAGGCGACACGGGTTTGCCGACCGAAGTGAAATGGAGCGTGCCCGATGGCGTTACCGTAGGTGACCTGCATTTTCCGATTCCCGCTCGTTTTGAATACGAAGGTTTCGTGAGTTACGTTCATGAAGGAACCTTCCTCGTCCTTGTGCCGCTTTCGATACCGGATGATTGGGAAAAGGGCAAAGATGTCGAGGTGACTGCAGAGGTTTCATGGTCGGTTTGCAACGAGACCAATTGCTTTCCTCTCGATCGAAAGATTTCACTTTCCTTGTCCATGGGTGATGAAACCGCTTACGACGATGCCCAAAAGGCGACCTTTGAGAAAGCCAGGCAATCCCTTCCATCGCCAAAACCCGATACAGTCCTAGGTTCGGCTTACGTTGGGGAAAAGGAAATCATTCTTCGATTGAGTGGGGATGGATTTAGCGAGACTGATCTAGGCAACTTTTATTTCTTTTCGCGTAACGAGGTAGTGGCGCCGGCCGGTTCGCAGAACTTTTCGTTGGAGAATGAAACTTATGTTTTGCGTATGGCTAGAGCTGAGTTTTCCGATGTCCCTGAACGCTTCAGGGGAATCCTCAGCGCCTCTCATAGTTTGCCAGGTGGAGCCAAGGCGTGGAAAATTGACTTGGCGACCAAGGGAAAGACCTTTGGTAGTGAGTCTTTAACTCTTCCTCATCTCGGTCCAGGCAATGACTCGAATTCTACCGGTTCGCCGTCGGTTGTTCGCGTCGATGGCAACCAGAGTGCCGCCCTGACTCCATTGATTTGGCGGGAATGGAGCACCGAACTCGTACGTGAACTGCAAAAAAAGGGTCGACCCGTCTACGTCGACTTTACTGCGAAGTGGTGCCTGAGTTGCCAGGTGAACAAGCGAATCTACTCCAACGACAAGGTGCTTCGCAAAATGAACGAACTCGGTGTAGTCGCATTGAAGGCGGATTGGACCAACGAGGACCCCGTCATCTTGGAAGCGCTCCAAGCCTTTGGTCGTGAAGGTGTGCCTTTGAACGTGTTTTATCCCAAGGATCGATCTGGCCTCACTGATGGCATCCTATTGCCAGCTGTTCTCACCGAGACAAATGTCCTTGATGCCTTGGAGGGAAAGGAGGCAAAGGAAGACCCGCTTGGCTTTGGAGGGGTGTTGGCTTATGCTTTTTTCGGAGGATTGATTCTGAACCTCATGCCCTGCGTGTTTCCCGTCATAGGACTCAAGATAATGAGTTTCACCAAGCTAGCTGGCGAGGAGCCCGGCGAAGTAGTCAAGCATGGCGCAGTCTTTACCATCGGAGTGGTTCTCTCCTTTTGGATCCTTGCAGGAGCCTTACTCGCCCTGCGTGCGGCTGGCGAGCAATTGGGCTGGGGTTTCCAGATGCAGGAACCTGGCTTCGTTTATCTAATGGCCATGCTCTTGTTGCTGCTCGGGCTGAGTTTGAGCGGAGTATTCGAGATTGGCCTCAGCATGACTGGCGCTGGTTCGGAGCTCTCCCACAAACCTGGTTTCACGGGAACCTTTTTCTCCGGAGCCTTGGCCGTGGTGGTGGCAACTCCTTGTATGGCCCCCTTCCTCGGAGCAGCTGTCGGCGCGGCCTTGAGTTTGGAATTTTCCACAATCCAGTCTTTGCTTGTCTTTACCTTCGTTGCCTTTGGTTTGTCGGGGCCCTACCTGTTTCTCTCCGCTTTCCCTCGCATGATTAGTTTTCTGCCCAAGCCGGGTGCCTGGATGGAGACGTTCAAGCAATTCATGGCGTTCCCCTTGTACGCCACCGTCGCATGGTTACTTTGGACTCTCTATAGGCAATTGCCCGTTGAGGGCTTCAGCTCCTTGTGGGTTTCCTTCGGCTTGGTTATTGCTGCCTTGGGCGCTTGGGTCTATGGAAGGTGGGGCGCCTCCCACTTGCCTGGGCAACAAAGGAGTCGGGCGATGATTCTCGCCTTGGCTTTAGTCTTTCTTGGCGCGTGGGGAGGGTGGCCTTCGGAGGCCGTTGATACCAAGGCGTCGGCTGCTCTGGCGTCAGAATAAGCGCGGACCGAAAGATTCCCTAGATGGCTTCTTCGCCGCGTTCGCCCGTCCGAATGCGAATAGCTTCATCAATTGGCATGATGAATACCTTGCCATCTCCAATTTTATCGGTCTTGGCTGCCTCGATAATCTCATCTGCCACTTTGTCGGCAAGTTCGTCGGTGACGGCGACTTCGATCATCGATTTGGGCAGGAAATCGACTGTGTATTCACTCCCGCGGTAGATTTCGGTGTGACCCTTTTGCCTGCCGAAGCCTTTGACTTCCAATACTGTCATGCCCTCTATGCCAAGTTTTGCGAGGGCGTCCTTTACCTCTTCCAGTTTGAAGGGTTTGATGATCGCTTTGATTAGTTTCATGAGGTGTGTTTCTAATGGGAAATGTGCAACCCCTTAACATTCTCATGAATACTGTTGGGTCAAGACCCTTTGAGCTCTTCGGGTTAGAAGAGGTGCAATTCAATGCCAAAAGGGCCGCCCCAAGGACGGCCCTTTCTGCTAGAATCTAATACTCGCGATTTAGACTGCCTCGTCTCCCTTTTCTCCCGTTCGGATTCGTACAGCCTCCTCAACTGGTAAGACGAAGATTTTTCCATCACCGATCTTCCCGGTTGAGGCGGCTTCCACGATTTTGTCGATCACTTCGTTGACGACGCTCTCGTTCAAGGCGATCTCGATCATTACCTTGGGCAGGAAGTCGACAGTGTATTCACTGCCTCGATAGATTTCGGTATGCCCTTTTTGTCGACCGAATCCCTTGACTTCGGAGACCGTCATTCCCTCTATCCCAATTTCAGCCAAGGCATCCTTGACCTCCTCAAGTTTAAATGGCTTTAGGATGGCTTTAATCAATTTCATTTGAATTTTCTCCTGTTTGGATCGTTGCGTAATAGGTTAACTGCTCTTGGTTTGGAAGTTGGCGTAGGCCTCTTGCCCGTGCTCTGCTAAGTCTAGCCCACGCTCTTCTTCTTCCTCGTTTACGCGAACGCCTCCCAACAGTGCCTTTATGGCGGTGAATGCGACGTAAGAGAAAGCAAAGGCCCATGCAGAGATGATCAGCGTTCCTTTGACTTGAGTCATGAAGGTATGATCGGAATTAAAGGAAAAAATACCAACGGCAACAGTTCCCCAAATTCCACAGACACCATGAACCGAAATGGCCCCCACGGGATCGTCGATCTTCAACTTGTCGAATGTCACGATGGCATAAACCACAATTGCTCCTGCTATCAAACCAATGATAATAGCGGATCCCATTCCCACGGTGTCAGCTCCAGCGGTAATACCGACCAACCCAGCCAATATGCCGTTAAGAGCCATCGACAAATCAGGTTTCTTCAGAGCAAACCAGGAAAAGGCAATCGATGCCACTGCTCCACCGACTGCAGCTAAGGTAGTAGTACAGAATACATGAGCGACCAAAAGGGGGTCGGCGTTCAGGACGGATCCTCCGTTGAATCCGAACCACCCGAGAAACAGAAGAAACACCCCGATCGCTGCCAGTGGAAAACTGTGTCCGGGAATCGGCTTGATTCCTTGGTCCGTGTATTTGCCTTTGCGTGGTCCTAATACAAGGACACAGGCCAAGGCAGCGAAACCGCCAAATGCATGAACGACCGAAGAACCGGCGAAGTCATAGAATCCGTCGTTATCCAAGAATCCTCCACCCCATTTCCAAGCGCCGGAAATCGGGTAGGCGAACATTACCAAGAGTACGGCGAATAGCATGAAGGCTCCTAGCTTTACCCTTTCTGCCACCGCCCCGGAAACGATCGTTGCCCCGGTAGCTGCAAACATTGCTTGGAAAATAAAATCCGTCCACCAATTGTAGTCGGCATAATCCGATGACAGTTGATCTTGGTTCCACTCGTCGATTTCTTCTTGGGTTTCTCCAGGGTTGCCAAACCAAGATCCCTTTGCGACGTAACCATTCCAATCTGCGTCGTCTGCGGAAAGAGGTTTTCCATTGCCGTCAAAAGCATCCCCGGGATACATGGCGTTAAAGCCCCAGAATGCATAAGTAAGTACACCTACACTAATTATCCAAACGTTCTTGAATAAAATGTTAACTGTGTTTTTGGACCGACATAAGCCAGATTCCAGAGTGGCAAAGCCCAAGTGCATGATGAACACCAGACCTGCAGCCAAAAGCAACCAAAGGTTACTGATCGTGAAGAAGGGATTTCCTTCTTTGGCCTTTTTCGTCTTCTCATCCACACCATACTGTTTGATTTCTCCGTAATTGTATGTTTCGGCTTTGCTTTCCCCAAGTGAATCTTCTTTGGTTGAAGATTCCTCGGAGGTTTCCGCAGCCGGTGCTGAGTTGGTTGAGTTTTGAGCCCAGGCTGAGCTGGCGTTGGCAAAGAAAAGAGCCATCCCGAGAAGGCAGAACTTCCACGCAGATAGATCTTTGTTGTTTAGCAATCCTAAGATTGATTTCATGGCTTAGTATATTGTTGTTTTTTGTCTGGATGTCGTTTGACGATCCTTGTTTGCAACTCCCGCGCCAATTTTCGCTGAAATGCTAAATAGGTTTCTTTTTACTCACGAATCTGAATGCCGTTAATTTTGCAAATATATCAGGAATAGCAGGTAGCGAATTTAACTTGGGTGCATGTATAATATTCATGCACTTCCCGTCATGTGCCTTTGCCCAATTCAACGGCATTGGGAGAGCCCATGCCTTTGGCTATGGGTAAACGCGAGAGTTCAGTAGCCTGTGGAGTTGGTTCAGGACTCTGGTTCGGGCAACACGGAGCGCACATGCAGGTCTCGCAACTGTTTGTCCGTTACGGAACCAGGACTTTGCGTCATGAGGTCCTGCCCCTTTTGGGTCTTTGGAAAAGCTATCACGTCTCGAATGCTATCGCGTTGGGCGAGGGTGGCGACAAGCCTGTCCAAACCCAAGGCAATGCCTCCGTGAGGGGGTGCTCCATATTGAAAGGATTCCAACATATAGCCAAATCGGGATTGCACCAAATCGGGAGGAATCTTGAGTATGTCCTCGAACACTCTCTTCTGTAAATCAGGTTGATGAATACGAATGCTTCCTCCACCTAGTTCCACTCCATTAAGTACGATGTCATAGTGTTGACCTCGAACTTTCCTAGGTTCTGATTCGAGCAAGTTTGCGTCTTCCGGCACGGGCGAAGTAAAGGGATGGTGTGTGGCCACGTATCGGTCTTGCTCCTCGTCATATGTCATTAGAGGAAAATCGATTACCCATAGGAATTTCCAGTCGGTCGGGTTGCGTTTTAGCTTCACGCGTTTTTCCAGCAATAAGGCGCTCTCAAGGCGGATACGACCAAGTATATTACAGGAAGCTTCCCAATCGCCAGCTGCAAAAAAGATAATGTCGCTGTCTTCCACCTCTAGTTTTTCCCGCAAGTTCGCTTGCTCCCCTTCGGAAAGAAATTTCAGAATGGGGGATTTCCACTCACCGTTTTCGGCCTTTATGAAAGCGAGGCCTTTGGCCCCGAGACTTTTGGCGGTTTCCTCAAGATGCTTCATTTCACCTTGGGTAACGTCTGCCAATCCTTTTGCGTTGAAGGCCTTTACGACACCCCCTCCTTGGGCGGCGCTCGCGAATACCTTGAATTCCGATTCACGAAAGACTTCGGTGAAGTCTTCTATCTCCAAGGCAAATCGCATGTCAGGCTTGTCAGACCCAAACCTGTTCATTGCCTCTTCAAAAGGCATGCGCAAGAAGGGAGTTTCTATGTCCTCGCCCAAGGTTTCCTTCCAGACAGTCACCAGAAGGCCTTCGATCAAGGCGTACATGTCTTCACGATCAATGAAAGACATTTCGATGTCGATTTGCGTAAACTCTGGTTGGCGATCGGCGCGAAGATCCTCGTCCCGAAAGCATCGCGCCAGCTGATAGTATCTTTCTACGCCGGCAACCATCAACATCTGCTTGTATTGTTGCGGTGATTGCGGCAAGGCGTAGAACTGACCAGGATTGAGGCGACTGGGCACGAGGAATTCGCGAGCTCCCTCGGGGGTACTCTTGAAAAGCATGGGTGTCTCGATTTCCAGAAAACCGTTTTGGTCAAAGAACTTGCGGGTCGCCTGACTGGCCTTGTGCCTCAATTTGAGGGCTTCGATTCCTGCAGGTCGTCTTAGGTCCAGATAACGGTAACTGAGACGTAGATCTTCATTTACCTTATCGGTGGAATCGTCAAGAGGGAAGGGTGGGGTGCGCGATAGGTTATGGACAATTGCATCATTGGCAAAAACCTCTACTTCGCCGGTTGGTAGATCGACGTTGATGGTGTCGTCTGAACGCTCTCGGCATTCACCGCTTATTCCCAGCACGCTTTCTGGCTTTAGCTGATGACCGAGAGCAGATAGCTCCTCATTGCTTGGATCAAAGACAACTTGAGTTTTGCCTTCCCGATCGCGCAAATCCAGAAAAAGAATGCCGCCGTGATCGCGTACGGAATCGATCCAGCCGATCAGCGAAATTGATTGTCCCGCATCGCTTTTGCGTAATTCGTTACAGTGGTGTGTCTTATTCATCTTGGAAAGCCCGCTCAGCATGCGAATCCATCTCCTGATGGCAAGCTAGGAAGAAGTTTAGATTACCCATCCATCTTCCTTTCTCTTTGCAATAGGCTTGCGGAAGGCGCTGGATTTCGACAGAAAGCTCACCTTGGAATTACCCATGGGACTGGGAATTAATAGGCCTTGCTCATCTTGTCGCGCCGATTATCGGTCATCGTGGACTGCACTCGTCAGCATTGCGGTCGTGATCGTCCTTTGTCCAAAGACATGGGGTCGAGAAGAGGCTAAAGCAATCTTTGACGATCTCGATTTGCCAGCGCTCAAGTTAGGGGCACGACCAGAATTAAGGCATCTTTCTGCCCAAGGAAATCGATTTCAGCGTCTGGATCTTTCAGGAGCCCCACGCTTGGATCGACTTCTCCTGTTCGGAAATCCATTCAATCGGAGAGGAAAGGAGGCGCTTCTGTCCAACTTGGTTTCACATGGGCAACGAGGAGGTTTTTTGGGCTTGAACGGTCTGGACAAGCAAACCTTGGGCTTTGGCGGAAGAATGAATTTGGCCACCTTGCGCTCTCGAGCTTGGCAGATTCCCGTGTCTGGCCCCGAGCGGCATTTCGACCTTTTAGCCAAGTCGTACTTCTGGATTCCACCACCCTTGACAAGAGGCGAAGCTCCAGCCACTTGGAGCTATGCTCCCTCCATTAACAAGGCCAAATCTCTGCCATTACCTTCCGTGGGCTTTGCCGATGACATGCCTCGATGGTTTCAGGTCACTGCTCCAACTGGCTTCCACAGTGTTACCTCGATTGACTTTTCCAACAAGGGATTGATCAAAGGGCTCGACCTGAGCTCGTTTGCCTCTCTATTTCATGCCAAGCTTTTCTGTAATCACCTTGAAACATTGAATTTGAGGGGAAACAGCAGGTTGAGTACGGCCGACCTTTCGGATAACCGCCTGAAGGTATTGGACCTTTCCGGTAATCCTGATCTTGAGCAATTGCGTGTGGGCAACAATGACTTGGCCGTGCTCTCGATTGATCTAAATTCCGAGTTGCGGCACTTGGATGCTCGTTACAACCGATTTTCTTCGGAAGCGATTGATTCTATTTTAACAATGCTTGTAGTCCATGGTGAAAAGGGTGGTACGGTTTTGTTGGATGGAGGAGGAAATGAAGCGCCTACTGCAAGAGGGCGGGGGGCGGCTTGGGTGCTGACTCAGCGCTCCTGGCATATTCAAACAAATAGTGTGCTCGACTATGATGATGACGAATTGCCCGACGCTTGGGAACTTGAGACTTTTGGAGGGACCCACGAAGATGCCATGGGAGATGCAGATCAAGATGGACTGACTAACCTGCGAGAAAGGTTGTTGTATCTGGATCCGACCACTCCAGATTCTGATGGAGATGGTTTTCCTGACGGGATCGAGCTGAAAGCCACCACTAATCCTCTTGATCCAAACGACCGTCCTTCCCCCTCCGGTGTAATTCAAGGAATCGTTTGGAATGACTTTAACCGTGACTTTGCCAAAAACTTCACTGAAAAGGGCATTGGTGGGATAAAGGTGTTCCTTTCTCATGGTACGGGTGCGGATAGGGTCATCTTGCGTACTCGCACCAAACCCAACGGCAGCTATCGTTTTGATGACTTGTCGGGGGGAGATTACTCCGTTGCAATCGACTGGAATGAATGGAAACCGCTCCAAGACACTGTAATAAAGGCAAATCTCAGTAGCCCAAGGGCTCGTCTTGAAATTGATTTCCCTTTAGGGGACCCTTCGCTTGACTACTCTCAGTGGACCGAGGCTAGTTTTGGCAAAGTAAAAGTGGATCCTCGAGGAGATCCCGACGGCGATCAGTACCCTAATTTGCTTGAATATGCCTTAGGCACAAATCCATTGGTCGCAAATGCCCGTAATTTGCCTGTCATCGAATCTTCGGACGATGGCGATAATTATCGCCTTACGTTGCGATATCGCGTTAATAATCATGCGAAAGACGTTCGGATTGTTTCGGAAGCCTTGATCGATGGTGACTGGAAGGCGGTTAAGGAGGCTTCCGAATGGAGCGGAAAGACTCGTCAAGCTTCGATCCCCGTGGCCGAGGGAGAAGTCGGAATTTTGCGCCTGCGCGCAAGCATGGCTGATTCGGAAATTGTTGCCGATAGCCCTTGGTGGGGTGGTCATGCCCTCGTCCTTGACCCTGGAGTTCGATCGGCAGGTTTGCCGCTCGTCAACTCGCGACTCGTTGGTGGTCTCGTGGTGCGCAACGACGCTACCTCCGTCACCTTGACTGCACTGGACTTCCCTCTGGTTGACTTGCTCGGGAAAGATCGAGCCTACTTGGAGGTGGTCGATGGACCTTTCGAGGGTGAGCGGTGGGAAGTTTCCGGTGTTCAGGCATGGGGCGATCGTATTTCCTTGGCTGTCGATCATGCCGCCAACACCCGCCAAGGAGCTTTGCCTCAACTTGCTGGTCAAAAGGTTGTGGTGCGCCCCCATGTTACCTTGGGCCAAGTTTTCGGGCGTGCCGGCGAAAGTGTTTTCGTGGGATCATCTTCACCCAAGGAGACGAACCGTATATGGTTCTTTGAAATCGGCAAATTGGCGCCATACCATTTCGCTGCAATTGAAAATAATGGCCGAGCTTTGGGCTGGTCGCGTTGGGGCGACCTTTCCCGCTTTTGGGATGACCGCCCGATTTTCCCCGGCGAAGGNTTCTTTGCCGAACTACGACAGGATCATGGCGTTTCATTGTTTCTTCATGGAGAGGTCCGGCATAATCGATTGGCCTTGCCATTGAGAGTTGGAGCAAATTTTGTCGCACCGGGTTTTCCAGGTCGTCAATCGTTTGCGAGACTTGGCTTGACTCCTCTTCATGGCTTTGCGGCCAGACGATTTCCTGAAATGGCGGATCAAGCCTTTCTTTGGAATGGCACTGGTTTCGACTCATACTTTTTGTTTGGGGATTCCGGGGAAGGGTCTAGATGGGTTCGCTCTTTTGGCGACCAGTCGATTGACTATTCCAGTTCTCCTTTCATTGATCACGACGAGGGATATTTCCTCCACATGACCGCGCCGCGGCGCATGTCTTTTTCTCCTTCAAGCCTAAGGTAATCTTCATAGTTTCTCCCAAAGCAATCGATGACCCAACCCTACGTAGTTATCATGGCCGGTGGTCGAGGTGAGCGGTTTTGGCCACATAGCCGCATCCGTCGACCAAAACATTTGCTGCCCATCGTCGGCGAAAGTCCGATGTTGGCTCAAACCGTGGCGCGTTTGGAGGGCTTGGTTCCTCCGGAACGGGTGTTTGTGGTGACTAACCACGAGCAACGCGAAGCTACTCTGGATGCTTGTCCCGAGTTGTTGCCCGAGCAGGTTGTGGGCGAACCGGTCGGACGAGATACCGCAGCCGCCGTGGGATTGGCAGCTCTTTTGGTCAAGAGAAAGAGCCCTGATGCGCCCTTCGCAATGTTGCCAGCTGATCATGTCATAGACGATGCCACAGGCTTTCGCGATGTCCTCCGTTCGGCCATGTCGGCAGCCGCAGAAGAGGAAATTCTTGTCACTATTGGGGTGCAGCCAACGGAGCCAGCAACTGGCTACGGCTATGTTCAAAGAGGTGGCATCAAGATGGCTGCTGATAATCGTCAGGTTCATGACGTCAGTCGCTTTGTTGAGAAACCCGATCTCGAGACTGCAAAAGGTTATCTGGAATCGGGTGACTATTTTTGGAACGCAGGGATGTTTGTATGGCGACCAGAGGTTATCCTTAATGCATTGGCCACTCACGCATCTGATTTGCACCAACATCTTTCCGTCCTCGAGGAACGCTGGAGAGACGGCCAAAGTCTGGACTCATGCATGCAGACCATATATCCTGATTTGCCTAGGATTTCAATTGATTATGCTGTGATGGAAAAGGCCGACAATGTTGTCATGATGGAATCGGATTTTGATTGGGATGACGTGGGCGAGTGGCCTGCCGTCACCCGACATTTTCCTGAAGACGAGGCTGGGAATGTCACGCGTGGCGAAGTGGTGGCCTTGGATGCTTCCGATAATTTGGTTATTTCATCCAAGGGGCGCCTGACGGCATTGCTCGGAGTCAATGATTTGATCGTAGTTGAAACCGAGGACGCCACTTTGATTTGCCATCGTGACAAGGCCCAGGAGGTTAAGCGCCTGGCTCAGGAAATCGCTCAGCGTGAGGATGGAGAGAACTGGGTCTGAATAGTATGGCCAACGCCTTGGGCATCGATTACGGCCGTCGTCGCATCGGATTGAGTTTCGCAGACGAACTAGGCATTGCTTTCCCTCTGGACGCTATCCCTGGAGTAGATGAGTCCGGATGCTTCGATGCCTTGGTTTCTGTGGTCCGTGAACGTAAGCCCGAACTTCTTGTACTCGGCTACCCTTACAACATGGACGGAAGCATGGGTACTCGCACCCGAGAGGTGGATGTCTTTGCGGAGGAGCTTGAACGCCGATTTGCCTTGCCGGTCGAAAAATTTGACGAACGCCTCACGACATACCAAGCCGAGAAGGATATAAGTCAGACAGCTAGGGCTCGGCGCAAGAATCGTGGTGAAGTGGATTCTCAGGCAGCTACCTTGATCTTGCGAGATTTCTTGGATTCTAGAGATGTGGCATCCAATGAGCTCTGACCTCTCCAGGTGGAAATGTGTCTGTGCATACGATGGTACGGATTATGCGGGTTGGCAGAGCCAAATCACCGGACGAGCCATTCAGGATGTCATAGAGAAAGCCTTGTCGGATGCAGTGGGTCAAAAAACCAGAATCCATGGCAGTGGACGCACGGATGCCGGCGTACACGCCAAAGGNCAGGTTTTTCATTTTGACGTTTCTTGGGCATATGGCGGCGAAGCTTTGCGCAAGGCGATGATTCCCGGACTATCTAAAGACATTCAAATCTCGACTGCCAAGAAAGTGGCATCTTCCTTCCATGCCCGGATTTCGGCCAAGGGGAAACGATATGTCTATCGCGCATTTGAGGGACAAGCACCTCCTATGGAAACAAGGTACCGCGCCTCCTTGCCCTCCCGTTCCCTTGATCTGACGATGATGCAAGCGGCTGCTGATTCTTTGTTGGGGGAGCATGATTTTACTTCTTTCGGCGCTTCTCACGGTTACCCTTGCGAGGAAAATCCCGTAAAGACGATTTGGCTCCTTGAAGTTTCCCGCACAGGCAAGCGCTTGAAGGTGGCGGTTGAAGGTAGTGGTTTTCTCTACAAGATGGTCCGTAGTTTGTGCGGCGCCTTGTTCGACGTTGGACGGGGGAGGTTGTCGGTTTCACAGCTAGGAGAGATTTTGGATCAGCGAGAGCGTACTTCGCTGGTTGTTACCGCTCCATCTCACGGGCTTTGTTTGGAAAAAGTGTATTTCCGAAGACCTCGAAAGTGAACCTGTCTGCGAGATTGCGTTTGGTAGGGGGTGACCTTCTCGACTTGCTTTTTCCTCGGGTCTGTCTTGGTTGCGGCGACTTGCTGGAGAGCAAGGAATCCTGTCTTTACGTATGTGATGGATGCATAGGTCAGATTCGTTGGCTTCAATTCCCCTGTTGCCTAAAATGCGGACAACCTTTTCACGGCGAATTGGTGGGAGTTCGCGAATGTCCCAATTGCGTTCATTTGAAACCCTCCTTTCATCGTGGGAGAGTTGCCTTTTTATTGCATGGCATAGGGCAATCCTTGGTGCATCACCTGAAATATCGCGGAGTAGTTGGTGTATTGAAGGATTTGCCCCATCTTCTTCTTCAGGCACCTGATTACTTGTCTTTTTTCGAGGACGCCGTCCTCGTCCCAGTCCCCTTGCACACCTATCGTCTTCGCAAGCGCGGGTACAACCAAGCTGCCTTGATTGCTGGAACATTAGCCGAATTTGTGCAGGGTGCATCCTATGCCGATCTTCTGGTGCGGACTAGGTCGACTTCCACTCAAACTGCCTTGCCCAAGGAGAAACGCTTGAAAAACGTCAAAAATGCCTTTGCTACCAAACCGGAATCAGTTATGGATGAAACTCTTAGATACGTGGTAATCGACGATGTCATCACGACCGGAGCGACTTTGGAATCTTGCTGCCGCGTTTTGCGGAAAGCGGGAGCTAGTCGGGTTGATGTGGCGGCGTTGGGGCGAGGTTAATAACTAATTATCGAACAATGGCAATTTTCGGAAAACCGAAATACTCGACGGTTAACGTCAAGAAGCGTGATATTCCCAAGGGATTGTGGACCAAGTGCCCTCGAAGCGGTGAAATGGTTTACAACAACGACTTGGAGAAAAATCTTATGGTGGTGCAAAAGAGCGGATACCATTTTCCGCTACCCGCTGATAAACGCATCGCTTCTCTCGTAGACAAGGGAACCTTTGTCGAGGAAGACCGAAAACTATCCTCCAAAGATCCTCTTAACTTTAAGGGTGTAGCCGCTTATGCCCAAAAACTTAAGGACAACAAGGAAAAGTCAGGCTTGCAGGATGCAGTGGTTTCAGGTGTCGGTGAAATGGGCGGTCGAAAAGTTAGTTTGGCGGTCATGGACTTTCGCTTTCTCGGTGCCAGTATGGGTTCAGTCGTGGGCGAGAAGATCACTCGTGCCATCGAGCGCGCCATTGAGGCGAATGCTCCGATGGTCATTGTTTCCGCGTCAGGTGGCGCGCGCATGTACGAGGGCATATTAAGCCTCNTGCAAATGGCTAAAACCAGTGCCGCCTTGGCTCGTTTGAGTCAGGCGAAACTACCTTATGTCTCAGTGCTTACCAATCCAACGATGGCTGGCGTCATGGCCAGCTTTGCGTCTCTTGGTGATGTTATTTTGTCAGAGCCAAAGGCTTTGGTTGGTTTTGCCGGACCCCGTGTTATCAAGGAAACCACTCGACGAGATTTGCCGGAAGGTTTTCAGACTGCCGAGTTTCTTTTGGAGCATGGCTTGATCGATCAAATCGTGCCACGAGATGAATTGCGCAATCGCTTGATTTCTTTGTTCGATCTTTTGCTTCCCGTCATGAAACCTAAATCCACCAAGCCGGTTAAGCCCAAGTCCGCCAAGTCCAAAACGGCCAAGTCTAGGGCGACCAAAAAATAGGCTCCCGCAAAGGTTTCGGAGGAGCCCATTTCTTTGTTTCGATGACTTCGAGCGAAGCAAATAAAGCGTTGGCGGCCGAGAGATATCTTTTCTCTCTACGAAACCACGGGTCCAAATTCGGCATTGAACGAATGGTTGCCTTGGTTCGACTCCTCGATCATCCCGAGAACGATTTTCCAATTGTCCACGTGGCCGGAACCAATGGCAAGGGTTCGTTTTGCGCCATGCTTGAGGCCGTCCTGAGACGCTCGGGACTTAAGGTTGGGATGCTTACTTCTCCACACTTGGTTAGATTGGGCGAACGCATCCAGATAAATCGACTGGAGACCGATGATAAGGAAATCACCCGTTTGGTCGACGAGCTCAAGCCAATATCCCAGCAACTAGCTGCGGCTAACGCCGGCGACCAACCCTCGTTTTTTGAACTTATCACCGCCATGGGTTTTTTGATTTTCTCACGAGAGAAGGTAGACGTCGCAGTTGTGGAGACTGGTCTGGGAGGCCGTTTGGATGCAACCAACGTGGTCAGCCCCATTCTTTCCGTCATTACTTCAGTGGGGTTCGATCATGTCGAGCAATTGGGCGGTGATCTTGCTTCCATTGCCATAGAGAAGGCAGGCATTGTTAAAAAAGATGTACCTGTCATAATTGGACGAATGCCCGAGGAGGCCAAGGAGGCGATTCGACAGGTGGCGAAGGAACGGCGTTCCGAGATTATCGAAGTGGAATCATTTTTTCCGGAGGCGCCCCAGGATTTGCCCATTACCAGTCTTGATGGTAATTTCCAGAGATGGAATGCAGCTACCACTCTTATGGCAAGCCAAGCGCTTGGAGATAGGTTTGGATTGAATGAAGCCTTTGTCAGGGAGAGTCTTCGCGAGGTCGAATGGGCGGGCCGATGGCAAAAGATCCAGTTTGGAGACCGACAAGTTATTCTAGACGCAACCCATAACGAAGAGGGTGCTCGGGCTCTTGAAGATAACTTGGCTAGCTTGATTGGGGAAACTAAATTAAAGCCATGGGTAATCGTTGGTACTCTCGGTGAGGATAGGGCAGTTCCTTTGATGAAGACAGTGGCCAAATGGGCTCAGGGCATTTCGCTTGTGATGCCCGGTCAGCCTCGAGCATGTTCTTTCGAGGTCTTGGAAAAAGCTATTCCTTCGAGTTTCTCAGGCTCTATCCAGCGTTACCGACTTGAGGAATTATTTCCCGAGAATGATCAANTGGTCTTGGGGAAACCGGATGACATTGTCTTGGTGACTGGTTCGATTTACTTGATTGGCGAGGTGTTGGCCCGCATCAAGAACGAAGCTGCATCCGAAGGATTAAATTCCCTGCAGGATTGGCTTTGAACAGTCTCGTTCAAGGTTTGCCTTTTGGGGTATGAGGTGGGTTGGGAGGACCATCGCGTGGAGGACCGTTCCGCCGGGGGCGAGGCGGATTTTGATGAGGTGCCCCTTTGGGTTGTTTGTTGCGGCGAAGTTGCTCGAAGTAGGCGCGGCGTTCATGGGGAGAAAGCAAATGGATACGGCTTTTTTCCCGTTTTCGTTGATCAGGAGGCAAGTGCTTGTGGCGGCGTTGAAACTCCTCCCATCTCTTGCGCTCGTCATCGCGGAAGGCTTCCAGAAGGCGACGTTGTTCCTGCCCGCTCATGCGTCCGAAGCTGTCCAGACGTTTCCTCAGGTTAGCTTTCTCCTCCGGCGATAGACTTTGGATGCGACGGATTGTGACTTGTAGTATTTCGAGGCGTTCAGGCGGAAGGTCCATCATGCGTTTCAGCAATAATACGCGTTCTTCCGCGTGTATGCCGCTATGACGCGGATTGCTCTCGGTTCCCTTTGCATTCTTGTCATGTTTTTGAGAAGCAGGTCTTTTCGGTGACTCCTTGTTAGGTTCACTTTGGGCGAGTAGGCTTGCTCCCAATCCCAGGCAAGCAAGTAAAAGGAATTGGACTTTCATTGTCATTCTTCGAGGAGGGCTAAAATATCCAAGGCTTCGTCATCGAACAGAATCTCGAAGTCTCGGAGACTTTCTTCCATGATCAAGATCTCCTCTATGTCGATAGCTGAAGATTTTGCGATAAATCCGAGCTCGTTTTCCTTGACCGAGGAATCAGCGACCTTGGGGTCCTTGTCGGGCGAGGTAACTTTATCTCGCGAAAACAGAAAGGCCATGATGATGGCAGCTGCAATAGGCAGCAAGAGCCACCAACGGCTTTGCTCAGNGGCGCGACTTCGGTTCTGTTTGTCCAAAGCTATGCGATCAAGTGTCTTGGCGGTGAAGTCAATGCTTGGCTGGCTTGAGTTGTCTTTCAGGTAAGCGTCAATGTCTCGATCTAAATCATCGTGTGTAGTCATGGCATCAAAGTGTTTTTTTAAGGTTCTCNCGTAGATGCGTGCGCGCTCGATGTATCCATGTTTTTACTGCACCTTCGCTAGCTTTCATGACGGAAGCTATTTCTTCATAAGCCAGTTCTCTTTNGACCCTTAACAGGATTGCGGTCCGTTGGTTTTCAGGCAGTTTNCTGAGGCATTTTTGCAGAGATTCTTCGAGTTCGGAAATTAGGATTTTATTGGAAGGTTGGGCTTCGGCTCGCATTTCCACGGGATCCATAGGATCCACTGGGTGACGAGTTCGCCTTTTATGTTCATCAAGCAAGACTCGGCGAGCTATGGTAAAAAGATAGGTCGAGAATTTAGCAGTTGGTTGGTAACGCTCTGCGGCGCGGTACAACTTCAGAAAGGTTATTTGAGATAATTCCTCCGCATCCGCAAGTGAGTGCAAGCTGCGATTGAAGAAACGAATCAACGGGCCTTTCCAGCGATCCACCAAAAAGGACATGGCGGCATCCTCTCCCGCTGTCACCCTTTGCATCATCACTATATCCTCCTCGACGATGGTTCTTTTCTTCGCCAAGGAATCTTCGGGCAAGGAGTCCGGGTCAGCTTCGCTCATTTTCAGGTGTTGGACGATCGCAATCATAATTAATTAATTAAACTGCGAGAAGCCTCAAAAGTTGCGCCTTCTTTTTCCATTTGCCCGAAATGTCTCCTTTGAAGGCTTCTTTGGCTAGAAAATTCATCAATTGCACATTCTTTGGCCAATGTGAACAACATGAGATGAACCGGGCAATAAGTTCTAACAAGTTTTCCTTGCTGAAAGTGGACTTGAAACCCTAATTTTAGCCACTTTCTTGCAACGCGAAACAAGTCGCATGAATTATTTTTAAAATAAGGGAAAAGTTATTCACACCACTAGATATAGTGTTCGAATGTCGATGAAAACCCTGCATATTGTGCTATAAAACAATGTTTTTTGATTTTTTTTTGATTTTTTGCTTTTCATTCGCTGATAGGCTTTCTAACTTTTACTACCCATCATCGAACTGAAGCCTAAAGAAATCGTTCAAGCCAATTTAGCAAGGTTCACGGGGCATTTTTTATATACTAGGAACCAGTAACGGCAAACGAGAAGGAGTGACAATGGAGAAGAGGTATCAGATCGGAAATAAAACCTTTGTGTTGGATGAGGAGAAGGCGGTTGATGCATATGCGGCCAAGAAAGTGATTAACGGTCGTCAAACGATGACTTTCAATCTGCTGCCTTTGAAATACCAGTGGGCATACGATCTGTACCGTAAGATGAAAGCCAATCATTGGGAGCCGGAAGATATCCCGATGCAGAAAGACGTAGAGCAGTGGCAAAGCCAGTACGAATTAAGTGAGGGCGAGCGTTGGATCATTATGATGGGAATTGGCTATTTCTCGGCGGCTGAAGGAATTGTGGGGGACAATATTTTGCATGTGGTTCGAGAGTTGGTCACGGCGCCCGAACTCAAGTTAGTTCTGGGAAGACATGCCCATGAGGAAAATATCCACGCCGACAGTCTACTTTACATGATAAGCTCGCTCGGAATTAATCCCCACGAGTGTGAAGCAATGTTCGAGCAAATTCCCACCATCCTCAAGAAGAACGAGTTTGTTTCAGAAATTTCGCGCAGTATGCGTCGAGACATGGATTTGTCTCAAACCGAAAGTAAGCAGGAGTTCGCCAAAAATATCTTTGTGTTTGGACAATGTATGGAAGGCACTCAGTTCTACGGTTTGTTCGGGATGATCCTTAGTCTTTATCGTCAGAATAAGTTTCCCGGGATCGGTCAAATGTTCCGATATACCTTGCGTGACGAATCGAACCATATCGAGGTATTTCGTAACTTGTTGATGGATTTGGTGGAGGAGAACCCCGATGTCTGGACCACTGAATTCCGCGAAGATCTTCGTGCCTTGATGGGCGAAGCCGTTGAGTTGGAAAAGGAATTCATTCGAGATTGTTTGCCGGTCAATGCAGTCGGTCTCACCGCCGAAGAATTCTGCCAGTACGTGGATTATATTTCCGCCCGCCGAATGGAGGGCGTCGGCTTGAAGCCATTGATTGAAGACGTTGCCAATCCCTTCCCTTGGTTAGCCGAGATGATGGACATAAAGAAGGAGCAGAATTTCTTCGAGGGAAGAGTGACAGAGTATCAGAAGGCATCCTCGCTTACTATGGTCAGCGACGACGAACTCTGATTCAAACCATTCAAAACAGCATATTCAAGGGAGGTATAAACAATGTTAAAGATTTCTTTCGAAGCGGACCAGCGTCTCAAACAATTTGTCAAAGCACCAAGAGAAGAGAAACCGCGCTATAACTGGGGCAAGGTTTTTGGAGAGGATCGCCCGAACGTACCGCATTTGAAGATTGCGGTGAAAGGCGAGGATCGGGAGTTTGACGTGACCGAGATTGCCGACACCGTGGGGGTTGCCTTGACCGACCTCCTGCTATCCCGTGAAGAGGACGAAATCTTTACCGAAAAAAACCAGGCGTTCGTTGGCGAGATTGCCACTATGGTAGCTGCTCAGTTGGCTATCGTGATTCAGGAGAATGGCACTCGCCGTCTCGAACCGCAGGATATTTATTTGGCGATCGAGAAAGCACTTGTTGAAAGCGATGCCCATGATGTGGCAAAAAGCTTGGTTTTCAATCGACCAGTGGAAGGTGACACGCGGGACGAATCGGGTTCAGATCCTTCCAATGGAACCATCCGGTTAATTCGGCGAAAGGGGCAGGTCGTGCCATGGAACAGTAGTAAGATCGAGGTAGCTTCCCGCAAAGCCTTTCTTTCCCTGCGCATGGATTCGAGCCCGGCTTTAGGCATTGCCCAATCAGTCACTGATCGAGCCCAGTCTTTGGGGAAAGCATTTGTTCATATAGAGGATATTCAAGATTTGGTTCAGGAAGAGCTGATGAAACAAGGCTACTTCAAGGTGGCCGAGAGATATATCTTGTATCGAGCTCGTCGGGCAGCTACCCGAGAGGAAAGCGAGCAAGCCTCCGGGGACGAGGTCCATCAAGACTCGATGATCGTCATCAAGCGTTCCGAAGGAGACACTTTTTTCTGGGATGGAGCTGACTTGAAACGCAGGCTGGAGTTCGCTTCGATCGGATTGGACCTCTGTCTTTCGAGCGACGAGATCGAACAAGAGCTCCGCCGATCAATATATCCCGAAATAACAGAGGATGATCTCAGGAAGACCATTGTGTTGAATGCAAGGTCGCTTATTGAGAAAGACGCTGATTTCGCCAAGTTCGCCGGCCGCATCCTGCTCAGCTACATTTACGAGGAAGTGTTGGATTGGGATATCGTGAAAGATGGCATCAAGTCACTCCGGGCTGCACATTCCAAAGGATTTGTAAACAACCTTAAGCGTGGGATCGAAATTGAACGCATAGATCCGAAGTTGCTCGAGTTGGACTTGGAGCGGTTGGCTGAAGCAATTGATCCTTCGGCAGATCTTGATTTTGATTACCTGGGCATACAAACTTTATACGATCGCTACTTGATTGTAGATAAGACCGGCGAGGAAGATCTGCGATTGGAAACACCTCAGTTATTCTGGATGCGTGTTTCCATGGGCCTCTTCCAGCAAGAGGAGAATTCAGAGGAAAAAGCGATTCAGCTCTATAATCTCTATAAGAGTCGTCGCTTTTGCTCCTCCACGCCCACTCTCTTTAATTCAGGAACCCTGCATTCTCAGCTTTCTTCCTGCTATCTCTACAAGGTGGATGATTCCATTGAGTCCATCATGCAACGCGGTATAGCTGAAAACGCTTTTCTCTCTAAATGGGCAGGTGGATTGGGCGGTAGTTGGACCTCGGTTCGGGGAACCGGCAGTTATATCAAGGGAACGAATGGCGAGAGCCAAGGAGTCATACCATTCCTTAAAATGCATAATGACCAGTTGGTTGCCGTTAACCAAGGCGGCAAGAGACGAGGGTCCGGATGTGCCTATATTGAAACTTGGCACAATGACATCATGGACTTTCTGGAGCTTCGGAAAAACACCGGGGACGAAAGGCGGCGCACCCATGATATGAACACCGCCAACTGGATTCCTGATTTGTTTATGAAACGAATGGAGTCCCGTGATGACTGGACTCTCTTTCGCAGCAACGAAGCACCTGACCTCCACGAGACCTACGGCTCGGATTTCGAGAAACGTTACTTGGAGTATGAAGCTAAAGTGGAGAAGGGGGAAATGTTTGGCAAAAAGATGCCAGCCATCGATATGTGGAAGAAGATGCTCTCCATGATCTTCGAGACCGGTCATCCTTGGATTACTTTCAAGGATCCTTGTAACGTGCGTAGTCCGCAGGACCACACCGGTGTCATACATAGCTCCAATCTTTGCACTGAAATTACATTAAACACTGGTCCGGAGGAAACTGCCGTTTGCAATCTCGGTTCCGTATCTCTTGAGAACCATCTCAAGGACGATGGCTCCTTGGATCACAAGAAACTTAGGGAGACGATACGTATCGCTCTTCGAGCGTTGGACAACGTCATTGATATAAATTTTTACCCGACCGAAGCCGCCAAGACTGCTAATGCGCGTCATCGACCTGTAGGTCTAGGTGTAATGGGGTTGCAGAATGCGCTTTTCAAGAGAGGTGTTTCCTTCGCCTCGGATGAGGCAGTCGAGTTCAATGACGAGTTCATGGAGGCAATTGCTTTCTATGCCTATGAAGCATCCAGCGATCTGGCTGCCGAGCGTGGAACCTATCAAAGCTACAAAGGGTCCAAGTGGGAGCGAGGCATTCTTCCGCAGGACACCATAGCTATGCTGGAGAAGGAGAGAGGACAGGTGGTTGAAGTGCCGAAGGAAGGAAAGATGGACTGGACCGAGCTACGTGCCAAGATCGCCAAGCAAGGCATGCGCAATAGCAACTGTCTGGCCATAGCTCCGACTGCGACCATTTCCAATGTGATGGGGACTTCTCCATGCATCGAGCCGACCTACAAGAATCTTTTCGTGAAGAGTAATCTGTCGGGTGAGTTTATAGTGCTTAATCAATTTTTGGTTAAGGATTTAAAGAAGAAAAAAATGTGGTCTCAAGACATGCTTGACCAATTGAAATATTTTGACGGGGAACTAGCTGATGTCCCCGATATTCCCGAAGACCTGAAGAAAAAATATCTGACTGCTTTTGGAGTGGAATGGCAGTATCTTGTTGATGCAGCTGCTCGAAGGCAGAAGTGGATTGACCAATCCCAATCAGTCAACCTCTTCCTCGCCGAACCTGAGCTCAAATCACTTTCTCACATGTACCGCGCTGCGTGGCGCAAGGGACTCAAGACGACCTATTATCTACGTACGCTGGGGGCCTCCAATATCGAGAAGGCAACCATTGCGGTGAGAAAAGACGTTCGAGGAGAGATGGCCGTGGCCACCGATAGTCAAGAGGGTGAGTCTGACTCATCTTCGCAGGAGCAATCGGCCTGCAGCCTCGATGCAATGATGAATGGGGAGACATGTGAAGCATGTCAATGAACCGTTAGAGGGATAACCGTCATCGGTTGGGGAACCGATGAAAAGGGGGAGGTCCCCGGCGTCGTTTTCGACGCCGGGGCCTTCGTCTTTTAGGGGGAGGGTTTATCGAGGAAAGGCCCTCAGTCCATGCCATGAAGGTCTAGCATTTCCCGCGTTACTTCTCTAAGTTTGGGGGAGGGGAAGAAATTCGCGCAGGATTTCGAACAACAAGAAAGGTAGCCGATCCGCTTTTCCATGGAAGCTTTTCGTCTGTTTTGTATCAGCCAACTATTCATCAAATCAAATGCGGTTAACCATTCGTTCAGTGGGTGGATCGAATCGTCGATGGCTTGAAGTAATTGCTTCATCTCTTCTGCTCCCTCAAATAATTTAGAGAATTCCAAAAGTTTGTCTGTTGAAGGGAAAGCCTTCGCACAGTGAATGAAGGACTCTACGTTCGCAAAACTAGCCCCAACTTTTACCCAAGTCTTTTCCAGGGCAATTGCCCAAGGCTTGGTTTGGGATGAATCTTTTGCCAGTTCCGATGCGTAATTAATGAAGTCCATGACTACTTTTTACCCTGAACTCCGAACTATTCACTTGGCAACCAAATGTGGGCAAGGCTTATCTGACTATCTCCACGCCAATAGCACAATACCTCCTGCAACTTCAGGTAATGTAGATACCCTTGATTAAGGCTGTATTTCGTAGTTGCTTATCAATAATCAATTCTCAATAAGGGTTGAATGCGGTGTTTGGGGGATTCTTTTATTTGGGCTACGACTCTATCCTTGTTTCTTTTGGATTCATACCATTCCTCTGGTGAATCGGAGGCAAAGGAGTTGCAGGAAATTGTAACGCTTGTTCGTCGTGGTGAGATATCTCGTCATAAAGTGGCGGGATCGGTTTCAGTCCTGACACGGGAAGACATCACTCGGTCGCGACAACCACTCTTGCATGACATGCTTCGTGGAGTGCCAGGGCTTAGGATAGCCAGAACCGGTGGACCTGGGCAGCCAATAAAATTATATCTGCGGGGAGCGGAACCCAGACAAACAGCCATCCTCATAGATGGCGTCAGTCTTCGCAGTCCAAACGACGCGAACGGTTATCCATTAGGGTCATTGTCCACCGCAAATATAGAACGGATTGAGATTTTGCGGGGAGCTCAAAGCAGCCTTTATGGTCCTGACGCAGCGGGTGGTGTAATTAATATCGTGACCAAGCCCGGTACAGTCGAGCCTGTCGGAGAGTTTGCCCTGGAAACGGGTTCTATGAATTCCATGCGGGCAACTTGGTCAACCTCTGGTTCGAAAGGTCCGCTGAACTATTCTTTTGTGTCCGATCATTTTGAGACGGAGGGCGTTTCCGCGGCTCGTTCGGGAACTGAATTAGATCCTTACGATAAGGATTATTTTCAAGGTCGCTTGGATTATGCACTCAACCAAGGCTCCCGACTTTCATTTTTTGGTTTTCGGACAGATTCGCTGGCCCATACTGATAACGCAGCCTCCCTTGATTCGTTAGCCGTTTGCAAAGAAAGAAACTCATTGTTGCGCGGCCAGTTGGAACTAGGACTAACGCAGTCCGAACGAGAATCGATCATAGGGTTTTCCAGTAAGACGTTCCATTCGACGGATGGCTTTGGATCCAATTATCATGGTTATTCCAAAGAGTTTGATTGGCGATTATTTGGCGAGATATCTGATCGCTTGTCTGTTGGGGGCGGCTTGGAACATTCCGACGACCGTGGTAAACAGGAGTTAGTCTGGAGTCCTGATCAAGACGTTAGCTTAAATACTTGGGCTGGCTATCTTAACGGTCAAGTCGAGTGGTCAGATTCATTGTTCACAGAAATTGCGCTGCGCCATGATGAAAACAATCGCTATGGAGGAGAGACAACTGGCAAGTTTGCGGTATCAGGTAGCTGGCATCCGAATTGGCGCGCATTCGGTAGTCTCGGAACTTTTTTCGTTGCTCCGAATGCTTATTATTTGGCCAATGCGAAGAGCTTGAACTCATTGAGACCGGAAACAGGAGTTGCGGTTGATTTAGGCATAGAGCGGTCTTTCGGTGAAGGCCTTGGCTTTGCCTCGATAGGGTGGTTTCAGCGGGAGACCAAGAAGCAATTTGACTGGTCGACCTGGTCTCCTGGCAATCCGAGCTATGTCATTAACGTTAATCGTACGAAATCCAAAGGACTGGAGGGAGAACTCGATCTCAACATTAACTCGTCTTGGTCAGTCCAATTATCCATGACTCTTCAGGAAGCAGAAGATCTTAATGAAAAGAGAGCTCTTTACTCACGCCCAGAGAAAATGTTTTCCGGATCAATCGACTGGAGTTCCGTCGATGAAGTTTTGGGTGTGAATCTCGGGTTTCGTCACGTTGGCAAACGCTTAGACGGCGCGAATCTGAACTCACCGGCATTCACCGTGTGCGACTTGACTACTATTGTGAGAGCACGGGCAAATTGTGAGATTCATCTTCGGATCGAAAACATCTTCGACAACGACTACACGGAGATGGTGGATTGGAACGGCAATCATTATGGAACCTTTGGTCGAAGTGCTTTTCTAGGAGTTACTTGGCGTTACTGAGCTTTGGCTTGAGGAGCACGCGGGACAAGTTCCATATAAAATCCACTCTCCTCCGTTCACTTGATATCCATGCGGTAGCTTGGGCGGCTTTGGTTCCTTGAAATCATCGCCTTCCTCCACCGCGAATAATTTCTCGCAGGAACGACACCCAAAGTGGATCTTTTGTTCGCCATCAGCCCACTCGTAGCGGGTGGGTTGCCCCGGATAATCTACGCCAACCAAGCGGTCCTCCGACTCGAGTTTTCGTAGGTGGCGATAGGTGGTCGCTAGCCCGAGATTGGGCAATTTTCCAATCGCTCTCCGATGAATTTCACTCGCGGTAAGCGGTCGCTCGGATTGTTGAACTATCTCACGTATTGCGGTACCTTGGCGAGTGTGTCGCTGCATGGAGACAAAGATAATTTAGTGGCTTTACCCGAGGGACCTACGGGTGCTTTCCCTAAGGGCAGCTATTTCGGGCTTGAGTCGGGTCCTTTCGGAGTCAGACATTCGTTCGGGATCTATGAAAAGAATGCCATCTAGATGATCTTGCTCATGTTGCGCGCAACGAGCCAAGAGGCCATCGCATTCAAGTAGATGAGGATGCCCATCCAAGTCCTGGAAGGAGACCTTGACTTGGCTCGGCCTTTTGACTTGTCCTCTGATTTCAGGAAGTGAAAGGCACCCTTCTTCCATCGTTAAGGGCTCACCAAAAGTTTCGAGCGTTGGGTTGACCAATACCAATGGCATTATTATTTCCAATGGAAGCTCCCGACCATCTATCACACATCTGGAAAAGTTGTCCGAACTAGCCGGCCTCGAATCCATGACGAAGAGTCTTGTGACTCTCCCCACTTGTTGGGCCGCCAATCCAATTCCTTCTTCCTCATACATGGTTTCAAGCATGTTCTCCGCGAGCATTCGCAGATCATCATCGAAGATTTCCACTGGTAAGCCGGGCTGCCTCAGAACGGCTTCGTCGTATTGTATCACACGCAGAGACATAGAATAAAAATCGTAGCCTTGCTAGAGCTGCTTGCAAACTTGAAATAGAAAAAAGCGGCCTTCTCCAAGCTCCTGTTCATTTCTTTTTCTAGGTTTTCGAAAAAGCAAGTTGCTTTAATGGAGATAGAGTTCTAATGCTTTGGCCTCGTGGTCATATGAGAGGGTCGTATATTAGAGATATTTTGTTGGTGGTCGGGGCATTGCTAGCCTTGTTGATCGGATTGGCAACTCCTGCTTATTTTCGTGCGGTGGCTCCTGAAACCTTGACTAGCATAGGCGAAGGTTCCCCTGGGTTGACAGAGGAAGCCGACAAGTTAGTTCGGGCTGCCAAAGTTGGGCCCTATCAAATCCTCAAGAAAGTGGGTTTGCCCGATTCAACCTATCTCGATAAACGGATGGATGCTGTTTTAGCAAGTGATGACGGAAGTTCCTCTGATTCAGTCTATTTGCTCGCCGGCACAGCCAGTGCCGTTGACGTCGAGAATTTTCGCAAGTACTTTGGCGGGCTCGACCCATTCAACCGGGGCAAGGGGCGAAACGCTGCCTTTTTCGTATTTAATCATGCTTATCGCCAAGGAGTTTTGAAGAATTGGCTGGAGTCAAAGAGTAATAACCAAAACGTTAAGCGTATTCTACAGAGTGTTCCCACCGAGGGGAGACCCGGTGCCTTTTGGTCTTATCTTTTATCCAATCCCCAAATTCGGGATTTGCCTGGCGCCAAGATCGTGAAACTGGATGGTTTTCGTTTTTTCCCGGATAGACGATTAGCCCTTTCGGTTGCGATTCAGTCGACGAAGGGCTTGTCTGAAGAAGATTTGGAGACAGCCATCGACGCTTGTCGCAAAGAGGCACGCCTGCAACTGGATGTGGAAGAGTTTGAGATTGAGCGTTTCTGTTTGCGTCAAGCCAATGGACATTTGGAGCTCGAATCGCAGGATGCATCCCTTTCCGCCAAAGTCACCGCAGGATCTATTGGAGAAATCTCAGGAGGATTCGAAGAATTGGCCGCAGGTTCCACGGAAGATGGTGAGTTCTATTATGTGATCCTTGGCGGAGTGCTCGGGCCGAATGGCAATTTGGAGGCACATGGTCGTTGGTTGCCTTACCCCATGCTAGTTCCCATGATGCTCGGTACGGCTATGTTTGTTGAGACTGGCTACCTTGATACTGGAACTGATCCAGGGTATGAGCTCGGCAATCTCTCTACTGGTATGCTTCAGGGAGACCTTCCTAGCAAGGAAAGACTTCGGGCTGCTTATTGGTCGATCTATCAATTGGCGAGTCGTTTAAACTGGGGGCAGATGGCTGAGTTACTGGACTCATGCCCCAATTTGCAGGCTGTTGACGACATGGCCGCATTAGTCCGACTGGCATTTTCCAAGACCTCAGAATTAAACAGCCGAAAAAAGCGACTGCTTCGCCTACAGGATAATCTGTCTGATGAAAATAAAAAGGAGGAGGTTGCTTCGGAATTAAATAGTCTCCAACTCCAATTAGACCATGCGCGTGCTGATTCTGCCTTGGATCTCGCAACGGTTTACGCGTCGGCTCTGCTTTCCGATAATCCATCTGCTGTTCTTCGTTACATCAGAACCTATCCTGTAAGCGGAGATGATCAGGATGAGCGAGCCTTGGCGGATTTACGTTCCGCAATGTCAAAGGGAACCGCCTCACTTAATTATCTTTTGGAGCTTGCGTTGCCCGTGTACGAGCCTGGTTGGGCCTTGAGCGCGGTTTCACCTCTTTTCCCCCTAGTCGGAGGGAATTGGCTAGTTGAATTGTCACATTCTCACCGTAAGTCAGCTTTTTTTATCAAGGGCTGTGCCTTGGCAATTTCTTTCGTTCTAGTTACCATGGCATTTGTTGGATTCTTGCCTTCCGCTCAGTATCGAAAGGATGTGCGATCCACGCGGGTGCTTCGCTTATGCCGCAACTTGAGTTGTGGCGCATTTGGGTCCTTGGTTGCCATCTTGGCGCTGGAACCATCTTTGCTACAGACCCCCTCGACAGGAGCATCGCGAGCGGGGTTTGATTTCGCGCTTGCGAATTTGGTAGCGACTGCCAGTAGTCAAACAATGCCTGATAATTTGACGTTGGTTACCGGTCTCGTCGCGGGAGGATTCCTTTTGTTGCAGATCATCATCTATGTGTTCTGCCTGATGAGGATTTCCGAAGTACGCAAGCAGGTCGGCAAAGTTAGTCTAAAGCTGGAATTGCTTGATAACGAAGACAACCTGTTTGACCTAGGCTTGTACGTTGGTCTCGGAGGAACTGTTTTATCACTTGTTCTGCTACTTATTCTAGAGGTGAAACAAGATGCATTGATCGGAGCTTATGCTTCTACCTTGTTTGGCATCATTTTCGTGGCTATCCTCAAGATCTTTCATGTTAGACCTTATCGCAACGAACTGCTTGTTGCGCGATCCAAGGAAATGAAACAATGAATCGTAGTCTCCTCCTTATCATCTGTGACTTCCTCCTGCTTAGTATTCTTGGCTTTGCAAGGTTTGATATTAAGCCGGAGACCAAGATTCCGGGCAAGGACCAGAAGATTGTGGAAGCAGGTGTCGTCGAGCGAAAAAGTGACGGAGAAAATTATGATGACGTCGTGGCTGAGCTGGAAGCCACAAACGAGACTTTGCAAAGTAATCTGGGGGCTGACAAAGATGAATTGATCAAACAGCGCGAAGAATTGGAGGCGGAGCTTCGCGAGCGTGAACAAGCCTTGTCTGCCAAAGAGGCCGAACTCTCGGCTCAGCAGGATGAGTTAAGCCGTAAGGATTCTGAGATCGAAGTAGCTAGGAAGGAATTGGAAGATGCAGCGCAAGACGCTGAAGCCTTGACCCAAGCAAAAATTAAATTGGAGGCAGACCGTCGCGATTTAGCTGAGCGCAAGGCCAAGGTAGAGCAAGATTTTGCCAAAGTCTCAGCATATTTGGAAAAGGAAAAGCAAAGAGCCGAAGAATTGCTCGCTGCCAAGGAATTGACTGCCAAGGAACGTGAGGCGGCTCGAGCTGAACTAGCTGCAGCCCGCGAACGCATTCAAGCCGAAGAGATACGGAGAACGGAATCAGCGACGGCTTTGGCTCGTGAACGTGAACGAGGTGATGCCTTGGCAGCCTCGACTTCCAAGATCAACGAACGATTGGGTACCATTAATACCCGCCTTGATGGAGTGGGCGAAGGTCTCCAAACAGTTGGCGAGGGATTGTCTTCTGTCGGTAAAGAACTCAAGGGGGTGGGGGAGCAGATTAATGTTGTGGGTGACGATGTTGCAAATGTCCGTCAAGAGGTGGCTACAGTAAGTTCGGACGTAGCCGAGGTAAGGCAAGACGTAGCTGGAGTTGATGAAAGTCTTGCCACTGTCAGCATGGAGATTGCTGGCAGAGATGCAAACCAGAAGAAAATGCTTCGAGACATCATTCAAAAGCAGCCCAATTCCTTGAATGAAATTTACACGCGTTATCTCGATAACGTTGTCACCATTAAGCTCAGCTACAAGCACAAGGGAGGATTCTTGGGTGGCGAGAAAAGCGCCGAATTCGAAACCGAAACTATACTCCTGACCGATGGGTCTCTTGCCTATGCCATGGTTCACGTTAAGGAAACCCCTTTCCGATTGACTCCCAATCACCGCCGTTTGATCTCAGTCGAAGGCTCCATTAGCGGAGGACGTTTAAGCAAGCCCATCCCACTGGCTCAGGTTGCTTTCCTTGAGGATCCGCGTGTTCTTATTATTCCTGTGTTCACTCCCTTGAAAGATCTTGCTGCGGGAGGACTGACTGTGTTTGAACCGGTCAATGACCCCCATGTTTTTGCCAACGCTGTGGTTGTTGATTCAGATGCCTATAATTTCGGTGAAACCTCCTTTACTCGTGATCCTCGTAACGAAGGCTACGTTAACCTTCGAAAGAAATTCCTCAGTTTTCTACGAGGAGAATTTCAAGCTTCGGAAGGTGATCTAGTCTTTGCCCAAACGGGCCAAGTCCTTGGCATAATGGTCAACGATGACTATGCATTCGTCTTCAAGGACATGACAAAGAGAATTCGCCGCGACAGCATCACTTACGTAGGCGATCGTTTCAATAACACTACCACCACTCGGACTCTGGCTCAACTAGGCAAATCCTTGTCCGGGATGGAGGAGAAATTCCGCTGAATCGAATCAAGTTCCCTTTGGGTTCTGGTTCGGTGCCCCCACATGTCTCGAAAAAAACGTCGCCGAAAAGCGAAGGGTTCCAGTAAGCCTTCTGCCAAGTATGTACCTCTGTCTGAATTGTCTCCGGATGACTCTTTTGCAGAATCTGACGATATCTCCTCGACCACGGAAAGCCCATCCGAAGAGGCTCTCGTTCATGACGCAGCTACATTAGAGCCCCCCCCTAAAGAAAAAGACGAGTCGAATGCTCGTCTTCCAGGCTTTTTCGCTGGCACCCTCGAGCTACCCAAGGATCGCTCCCCATGGTGGGTCACTGTCGTACTTATCCTTGTTGCTTATTCGTTAGCGGTTCACGTCCGAATGTCGTGGATCGAGATGGCCATGAGCGATGACCGGGCCTCCATGCGCTGGGAGGGACAACCCACTCCCAACACACATGATAGTTTTTACTTCGCCGCTATTTTGCAAAAGGCTCATCTCGGGATGCATCAGGAAAACGATTTGGTGCCCTCCGTTGTGCAAAACGGCATGATAACAATGCTTTCCTATGGGCTCTTGCAAATCTTTCCATCACTGACCATTGAGCAGTTACTCCTCTGGTTCACTGTCTATGCCTCGGGCTTGGTTTGCGTGCCCGTTGTTCTAGTTGGCAGACTGTATGGTAGTGTTATCTGGGGGTTCTTTGCCGCTTGCATTGCAGGCGTGGCTCTCAGCTATTTCAATCGCACCTTGGCCGGATATTATGATACTGATGTCTTCAGCGTCAGCGCAGCTGCTTTCGCCTTGATGTTCTTGCTGTATGCCTTGCGGCGAAAATCCCTGTTTTTTGCCTTTGTGGGAGCTTTGGCCTGTTTTCTTTATCCTTTGTTTTACAATCGTGTAGGAATTCCCATTGCCTTGGGTTTAGCCTTTGTAGGCTTCCAGTTGTTTCAAGCTTTTAGCCATTCTCATTTAAGGACAAACAAAGGTGCGGAACATCGGTTTCATTTGGCTGGTTACGTGATTGTTTGCCTATACTTCGCATGGTTTTTTGCCTTCCAAGGTGTGTTCGGAGGAAAATTCGGTTCCTTGATGGCATTTGTCCTTTTGTCTGTCGCTGTTTTGGCTCCCGTCATTCATTGGATAAGAGAGAAAGCAGCCGAAGAAGAAATTGATTCCGATAATTGTAAGGCAATTGTTGGGTTTGCTTGGCGTTCGACGATTCTCGTTGGAGCAGGAACTGCTACCTGCGCATTTTCAGGGGGTACCAAGTTGGAACCCTCGGCAATGCCTTTTTATTTATGTTTGGTCGTTTTGTTCATGCTCTACGCCGTGCTTTCAAAAATTTCCCTCGATCAGCGTATTTTAGCCGGAGTGGGGTCGGTTGCACTGGTGTTTTGGGTGGTCACCGCAAACCCCTTGCAATCTGTTTTTCAAACAGCTGAGGTATACACTCAGGCCAAGCAGGGATCCGGCGAGATAGGGAAATCAGTTGATAAGACATACAACCTGAATTTTCGAAATACCCTCTCCACGGTGCGAGAGGCTGGCAGTATCCCTTGGCGAAGAGTCCTGACGCGTATAACTGCCGACTATCCCGTGGGTGCGGGGGCACTCGCCGGCTCAGACCCTAGAGCAGCTCCATATTTGCTTCCTATGGCAGTTCTTGCATTGATCGGTTACGGCCTTTTGGTGCTTAGGCACTGGGAGTTCCTCCTGGCTTTGCCTTTCATCGGAATTGGCTTGTACGCCCATTGGGGTGGTTTGCGTTTTACTGTGCACGCCACCGCTGTCGCTGCCTTGGGCGCAACTTATTTAGCGTTGTCGCTGCCATGGGCATTTGCTCGCTTGCGAGGCCTCTTTTGGGGGAAGGCTTTCACATGGATTGTCGGAGCGACTGTCACGTTTTTTTTCGTATGGCCCAACGTCAAGCATGCAGAGACTTATTCGAAGAGAATAAACGTGGTTTTCCCTGAAGGGGTTATCGAAAGTCTTAAGACACTTGAAAAGAAGTCATCGGAAGGTGACTTTGTGGTCACCTGGTGGGACTATGGTTCCGGAACATGGGTTTATTCCGGCTGTCGAACTTTTTCATCGCCCGCGCATCATGGCGAGCGTGGTCCGGACAATTTTCTTATCTCCCAAGTGTTACGAACTCCTCACCAAGCCCAGTCTGCCAATCTGGCTAGACTCATGACTGAGGAAAGTGCATTCATGGCCGAAAGGAACCAGAGAAACAAAACGAACTATCGTACGGCCGCTAGATCTATGTTTCGCGATGGCACCTCGGATGTCATCTTTTATCCGAAGCTCTTTGAAGAGGCGAAATCGAAGGAATTCCCGCTCCCTCCCAAGACCAGGGAAACTTATCTGTTCTTGCATTATGAGACCTTGCGAATCTTCGGAACTGTAGCCGGGTTTAGTCAGCGAAATCTCTTGACTCCAGAGATTAAGCTAAAGGCTCACAATGTAAACGGGCTGCAGTTTCCCAGTCCCTTCGGCATGGTATTGAGCGATCCAAAAAAAGAAGGAACCTCCCTAGTATTCGCTCAAGGGTCGTATCTTGATGAGAAGGGAAACCTGCATTACAAAGTCGGCAATGCCACTCGAATATTACCTGTTAATGTGATTCAGCAAGCTGGCGAACCACGTAGTTCTCAACAAAGCCTTCTCTTTGGCGGAGAGTCTTTCAAAGTCTCAACCGTACCCAGAAGCCCAATGCGATTGGTGCATGCCCCCAACCCGGATCGTATCTTTATAATGGACGAGAAAATGCGACGTTCCACTCTTGTTCGAAAATACCTTCTCGATCAATATGATCCAGATGTCGTCGGTCACCCCTCCTTTGAGAAATTCTTCTCCGAGAACATGGGCCGAGTAAAATATTACTTCCTGCCAACTAGCTACCGCGCGGCGGGAAGGAACGTCACCTTGCAGCAGCTCGATAGCCAAGGGCGCGTTATCAGTCTCAAGCTAGATCTCGCGACCTTCAAGGCGACCATGCACAACGGTATTGAGGTTCCTTTCTCCTATCACCACGTCATTTACCGAAACGGGAAGTCGGTAAGGATCCCGACTCCCAAAAATCCAGATGCACAATTTCATGCCATCCAGTTTACTTATCCTTGGGAAACGAGGGAAAAGGGCTTCGTTTTGATGCCAAATTGGATTTTCCTGCACGATGACCTTTTCCGCTCAACGGTCGTTCAGGGATTTGTCATGGAAAACTTGGATCCGGAGCTCTTCGAACCGGTTCATCTAAGCCCTTGGGCCAAGATTTATCGGGTCAAGCGTTGATTCATGGGGCTTGCATTAAACGTACTATATAATGAGTTCACAAAAAGCAGTTTACGGAACTAATTGCATGTCATCGTGAATATTTTCTGAAAAAAAATGTTATCTTTTGGTGATTTTGGCTAATACCTTTAAGACAAATAGCTTTGTAGGTTTGTCATTTTCATTTCTGTGCTATTAATTAATGTTTGCATAACCTAGTTTGCGCGCGCATTCTTTTAAACATATCTAAACTTTTCTTCCCCCCTTTATCTTTAATGGTCATCTCATCCAGATTTTCTCCTGCAAATTTTGCAGCGATGGCCTTTTGGGTTCTTTGCCCATCGTTCCTTGTCGCCCAAGATCCAGCTCCGGCCAACGAAGCTCCAGCTGGTGACGCTAAGGGAGCCATCATCTTGGCCAACATCTCTGGAGACGTCAAAGTTCAGGCTAATGGAAAGCTAGATCCCGAAGGTAAACCAACAGGAGCCTTTCTTCCGCAGGCGGAAGTCAAAGTAGGTGCTTCAATCTTTGATGGACACACTGTTATTGTCGGAAAACAAAAAGGTAGCTCTGCTATTCTGCTCTTTTCAAATGGTACGGTCACGACATTGAAGGAGGATTCGCAGCTCAATATACGCACTTTTACCCAAACCAAATTTGAGTCGAAACCAGATCAGAAAATTGCAGACCTCGAAGAGGAACCGAGTGATTCCAAAACTGATATCAACCTGAATTTTGGTGATATGGTGGTCGACATCAAAAAACTCAGCAAGAAATCCAGTTTCGACATTGCTTCTCCCGTAGGTACGGCAGGCATCCGAGGAACCACTGTGGCTTTGGGTGTTCGTCCAGCCGCTGGTGGTGGATTTAGTGGTAGTTTCGTTGTTCCCAAGGGCTTGATTTCATTTCGTCCACCGCCACCAATTCCCACAATTGAAGTGCCAAACCCTCCAGCTCCAGCTCCTGTTGATGTGGCTGCAGGTGAAGTTATAGCGCAGACAGCACCACCTCGTCCTCCGCCTGATGCACCTTTGCGACCCGCTGCTGAAGTTGTTCAACCACCACCGCCGCCACCACCAGAGCCCGCTCCTCCAGTTGTTTTGCAGGCAGCAACGGAGACAGTAGCCGTAGCTGCTCAAGCTACTGCTGAAGTCACTTTGGATGTGGTGACTGCTGCTGTTGCAGTTGTTGAGACTAAAGTTGAAGAAACCGCGCCCGAGCCCGAGCCCGAACCCGAGCCCGAGCCCGAACCCGAGCCCGAACCCGAGCCCGAGCCCGAACCTCAACCCGAGCC
>PAZC01000005.1 GCA_002716045.1 Opitutia bacterium | reverse complement strand
TCTAAGATATTCAACCGACCATTCAATCTACCCAACAGGAGAACAAACGCCATGAGTCAAAGCCGTAGAAACTTCATCAAGCAATCCGCCCTCGCCTCGACGGCGTTCGGGGCCTTTGCCATCAGCGGGACCAAGTCCTCGGGCAAAATAATCGGCGCCAACGAGCGAATCAACGTTGCAGTGTGCGGTATCAAGGGACGAGGAGGGTCCCACATGGGATCCCTAGGGCGAGTAAAAAATGTTACGATCTCCCACCTCGTGGACCCTGATTCTCGCTTCTTCGAGAGCCGTACAAAGTTCGTCAGCTCTAAGTTCAAGAACAAACCCGACTGCATTCAGGATGTACGCAAGGCCCTAGAAAACAAGGAAATAGACGTCATTTCCGTGGCCACCCCCAACCATTGGCACAGTCTCATGTCCATCTGGGCCTGCCAGGCGGGCAAGGACGTTTACGTCGAAAAGCCGCTTTCCCACAATGTCTACGAAGGCCGCAAACTGGTGGAGGCCGCCGAGAAATACGGTCGCATCGTCCAGCACGGCACCCAGAATCGCTCAAGCCAAAACTGGGCCAATAAGGCCAAGGAAATTGCCGAAGGCAAGCACGGCAAGCTTGAGGTATCCCTTGGAACCTGTCACAAGCGACGCGGCAGCATCGGCTTCAAAGAGGCCAAGACTCCTCCCACCGAGCTTGACTTCGACATCTGGACTGGTCCCGCGCAGAAGGAAAAGTACCATGAAAACCTAGTCCACTATAACTGGCACTGGTTCTGGGCCTACGGCAACGGCGATATCGGGAACCAAGGCGTCCACCAGATGGACATCGCCCGCTGGATGATTCCCGGCGCCATGTGGCCCAAAAGTGTCGTCTCCATTGGCGGACGCTTCGGCTACAAGGACCAGGGCGAAACCGCCAACACTCAAGTCGCCATCTTCGACTACGGCGAATCCCTCCTCGTGTTCGATGTCCGCGGACTCTCCGGAAAGACCAACATGGGTGTCTCCAACAAACAATACTTCGACAAGGACGCCAAGGCAGGCAAAAAGAAAGTTCTTAAGCTCAAGGGCGTGAAGAGTCCAATCGCCGACCGTGGTCCCGGCGACAACTTCGCAAACTTTATCACCGCCGTGCGCAGCCGCAAGACCACCGACATGAACGCTCATGTTCTTGAAGGACATGTCTCCAGTGGACTTGGGCACATAGCCAACATATCCTATCGGCTCGGCGAAAAGCAGGGCTTCAGCAAGAAGAACAAGTCGTTCAGCGCTTGCAAGCATGCCTCGGAATACCTTGAACGGATGCAGGAACACCTCAAGGACAACGGAGTCAAACTAGACGAAACCGACTATATCGTGGGTCGCCACCTCAAATTCGACGGCAAGACGGAATCTTTCGTCGGGGACGATGAAGCGAATGCGATGCTTAGTCGAAGCTATCGGAAACCATTCGTGGTACCGGAAAAGGTCTAAACACAAAGCAATTTACCCCTCCCAACTAACGCCCCGGGATCCGTGAGGATTTCGGGGCGTTTTAGTTGAATCAGGGCTAAGGAGAAAGTTGGTCAGGGGCGTAATCTAACTTACCCAAACAAAAGCCCGCCAAGTTGGCGGGCCTTTGCGAAATCTGAAAATCAGCGAACTGATCTAGCGGCGCTTGGATCCGCCCTTGCACTTGCCTCCACGGCAACCAGAGCCACCCTTGCCGCCGCGATGACCGCCGGGACGCGCTTGAGGTTTGCCGCCAGGTCCGCCGCGATGGCCGCCTGAACGGGCATGAGGAGGAGGTCCGCCGCGATGACCGCCGGGACGGGCATGAGGAGGAGGTCCGCCGCGATGACCGCCGGAACGAGCGTGCTCAGGTCCGCCGCGATGATCGTCGCCGGACTTGCCACGATGGTGATCACGACCATGGTCCGACTTGTGCTTAGAATAACGCTCTCTAAGGTGTTTCGCCCAAGCTTCTCCCATTCGACGCATACGTTCGCGAACAGCCTCCTTTTCCTTTTCGCTCATGCTGTTCCACTTGTCCCTCATATGCGAGAGTATCGAGGAATGTCCATGAGAGGAACGGCTATGATGGCTGCTGGATTTGCCATGGTCGCGATGGTTATCGGACTTGCCGTGATGGTCGCCTCCGCGATGGTGATCGGACTTGCCGTGATGGTCGCCTCCGTGATGGTGATCGGACTTGCCGTGGTCACGATGATGATCGGACTTGCCGTGGTGGTCGCCTCCGCGATGGTGATCGGACTTGCCGTGGTCGCGGTGGTGATCGGACTTGCCGTGATGGTCGCCTCCGCGATGGTCGCGGTGATCATCGCCGTGCTTCTTGCCGTGGTCGCGATGGTTATCGGACTTGCCGTGGTCACGATGATCGCCTCCACGATTCCAGCGTTCGCGGGCTTCCTTCATGCGATTTTCCCAAGCTTCCTTCATGCGTTGCCGCGCCTCGGCTTGTTCCTTTTCGCTCATACTGTTCCAGCGTTCTCTCCAATCAGAGGAACGAGATTCGGGTTTGCCCCGATCATTCTTGGAAGATCCTTTATGGTTATCCGCAAAAGCGGAAACAGCGAAGAACGACAGTATGCTTGCGGCAAGGCATGCACTGACAATTCTGTTCAACCAGTTTGCTTTCTTCATTTGTTCACTTTGTTTTGGCCGTCAATCGGCAGTTGTTCTTTCAATAAATTCGAATCGACTGCGAAAGGTTAAAAATTTCGCTTCAAAGGGCGGGAAGATCGAATGACCTCAATTTCAATTTTTTGGAAGATTCCACAGAGTATAGTATGCAACTTCATGAAGCAAGGGATAAGATTCTTGCTTGGAACGGACCCCTGATGAATTCAATTCGTGGACGTGACCGATCTGTAGGCCATCGACGACCAGCTTGACGGTTTTGCCGTCCTTGGCCACGGTAGCGCTCTTGATGGTGGGAGTGGTGTGGTCCACTTCGGGGCTACCGTATTTGGCCTGAAAAATATAGGTGTAAGTCTTCATGCTGTAGGAAGAAACGTCCCCGGCGGTCTTGGGATCAACGGGTTTGGTAAACTCCAGCTCAAACCCGTCGGCTTGGATTCGCATTTCGAGAATCTCAAAAGGCGTCTTGCCGGTCCACACCACCCGATCAAGGGCAAAGCGCTTGCCTCCGCGGGCTCCCCATCCACGGTCGGTGCCGCCAGAATACATGGAACCGTCAGGGCATTGGATGAGTGGAACGTTGCCGGAACCGAAACCTTTTCGAAAGGCGAAGCAAGCCCCCTGATAATAACCATTTATCTTCTCGAGGAAACAGCGATTAATTACGCTATGGGTCTGGTCCGAAACAAAAAGCTGCTCCTTGAAAGGCCCGAATTGGCCATTCGAATTGTCACAGGCTATGCCGCTGGCTGAATTTCCCACCTTGCCATGGGGAAGCAAAATGGCTGGAGGCCGATATTTAGGGAGGCGAGCCATTTCCTTGTGGAAGCGACTGCCATTGACCGGTTGCTCCGGCTTGGGGCCAATTGCCTTTTTGGTAGCCTCGAGCTCGTACCACTGAAATCCACCGGGATGTCCCTGGAAACTGCCGGGAGTCAGGTGCTTGAGTGTGCTGGTTCCGTTCCATGGGCCTTGGTTGTCGCAATAAAAGGCCTCGCCCTTTGCATTCAACCCGATTCCACCGGGAGACCGTATGCCGCTTGCCGTCGGGATCATCTTGCCGTCCTTGCTGACTCGCACGCACCATCCACGGTACGGGACTTTGCTGCTGAATGAACCGGTCAGGCAAAGAACCAGCCACATGTTGCCCTCCTTGTCGAACTTGGACCCGAAGTTGTATTCGTGATAATCGCCGGATATTTCCCAACCATCACTCACCGTCTCGAAAAGATCGGCCCGTCCATCGTCGTCCAAGTCCTTGATACGGGTAACTTCGGGGCGTTGAGTAGCATAGAGCCAACCATCCGCATAGGAAATGCCCAGTACCTCGTGCAAACCCTCGGCCCAAAGCTTGAACTTGGCGTCGTCGCCCGTCTCCTTGAAAGCATTTTCGACCATGTAGATATCCCCTCTGCGAGTGGCCACGGCAAGTTTGCCATTGGGCATGACCTCGAGACCGCCGGCCTCCAGCACAATCCCTTCGGGGATAGGGATTTTTATCAAGCGATAATAATCATCCTCGGAGGGGGCGCTGTCTTGAGCCAAGGCANGCAAACACCCGAGGAGAAANGCAAAGCCAAGATAAAGCTTAGGCATGAGTCACTTGAGTTTCTTGATTCGGATATTGCGGAAGGAAACCGGGTCACTGTGGCCCGCAAAACCGAAATGACCCTCCTTGCGGTTCATGCCGGGATGAGGCTTGCCGCCCATGAATTCCTTCACCTTGCTAAGATCGGCATTCAATATTTCGGTGCCGTTGAGAACCACACGAATAGTGGAACCCTTGACGGTTACCTCTTGCTCGTTCCACTCACCGGCTTTCTTCAGGTGCCCTCTCTTGGCTGCGGCCATACCATAGGCGGAACCGTGATATTGACGCTTGTCCAGTTTCGCATAGCGAGGATGCTCGCTATCCAGTACCTGGAGTTCGCACATGCCGTGGTAAGCGGTATCGCCTTTGCCCGGATAACGTATGGCTAGTCCGTTGTTTCCGCCGGGGGGAAGCTTGAACTCGAAGCGAACGACAAAGTTCGCGTAGATTTCCTTGGTGTAGATAGTGCCGCCCTTGCCTTTCTTGCACTGGATGGCTCCCTCGACAATTTGGTAGTTGTCCACTGGGCCGGCCCATCCGTCGAAATCCTTGCCGTTGAAAACGCTCTTGAAACCTTTTTCCTTCTTGTCCGCCGACAAGCCGGCGGCAAGGAGGAGAAACGATAAGATAACAGGTAGTTTCATGTTCGGTATTTATTGGATCTAATTAATCGGAAGAAGGAGTGAGCTCTTTCAGGTAAATCTTGCGCCAACGAATCTCGCCTCCATGCGTCTGCAGTTGAATGGGACCNTTTTTGATCAATGGCTTTCGTTTTTCAATGGGTGTGCCCCGATCCCAAAAGTTATTTAATGGCACCTTGTCCACTACAAGTTTGTCATTCAGCACAACAGTGACGATATCGCCCAACATCGTGATATGGAAGGTGTTCCATTGTCCAAGCGGCTTGTCGGCCAAAACCAAGGGATCGCGCCCGGGAGCGCCTGCTTTGCCGTTGTTCCATAAACCACCTGATCCCTTGTCCGCGCCGAGCTTCCATTTCCCCCCCTCCTTGGTGTAATCCCAAATCTGGACTTGGGGCACACCCCTGAGGTAGATGCCNCTGTCTGCCTTTGCCACTGTCTTGTAGTCCACGAAAAGCTCGAAATTGCCANAATTCTTCTCGGTGCTGAGGTAGAGGCCTTTGCCATCATTGACAATTACACCATCCTCAACCGACCAATGTTTGTTGATGTCCTCGAGACTGGCCTTTTTCTTGGCTGCGAGCTTTTCAGGAGAAAGGGCCATCCATTTTGCGGGATCCTCAGTCTTGAGGCCCCACCAGCCATCTAGGTTCTTCCCGTTGAAGAGCGAGACAAAGCCTGCAGGAGGCTTTGGTTTGGCAGCATGAGCGGTGATAAAAACGAAGAGAGAAAGAAACGCTATGTATTTCATGGGTTTGCAGGAGGAATGGTTTTTGGATTGGCAATGGAGGAACGCAAAAGGACCAAGCGAAAGTGGACAAGCCAAAACCGCATCGGAATCGAAGCTTTAAGCGGCAAGAATGTAGTCAGTTCCTGCCCGATGTCCCCGTTCCTCGAGGAAAGCGCTCACTTTAAGACGCGCTCCCCGGGCACCTACCATGGCGACAATGAACTCTTGTCCCGGCGGCGGAATTTCCTCGATTGGGCGAACAATCAATCCTTCTCGCGGATTTCCAGTCTTGCGGGGATCGATGTCATAATAAGAGGAGACATGGGACCCGGCTTGTTCAAGAAAGCGCGCTCTTTGGCGAGTCTTTCGACCGGCTCCCCACACCTTGACCTCCGGGAAAAACGGATTATGCCTCTCCAGCCAGCGATGCAGATATTTTAGTTTCATGCGGTAAAAAGCATTTTGAGAATACCGGGCATCGACCCGTGAAAGGCGATCTTCATGGTCACGCCAACGCAGCAACCTATCCGGTAGTTTTTGCATGCGAACCCCTGATTCCATCCAGCGCAACCACAGTTCGTAATCCTCAGGGAAATCACCCTCCGCATAACCGCCAAATCGCTCCCCTAATTCCTTGCGAAAAAAAACAGACGGGTGGGCCAAGGGAGATTCCACGAAACGATTGAGCGAAAGATCTTCGGAAAGGAGAAGCTCGTTCGTCCAGTCNACGTAGGCACCATAACCAGAACGGGAAAGACCATCGGAAGTCCAATGNTCGACGCGAGAAGCAACTANCCCGTACTCGNGTTGGTGATCGAGGAATTCGAGTTGGCACCTAAACCTGTCCGGATAACAAACGTCATCCGCATCCATGCGAGCAATGAATGAACCTCTCGCTTTATCCAAGCCCAAGTTGAGGGCCCGAACGATACCGCCTCCATCACTGGAAAGAGGTCGTATGCGGCTATCTCCAATCGCCATGTCCTTGAGGATGAAGGGCGATGAGTCGGTGGATCCGTCATCGACGGCCAGCAACTCGAAATCACCCTCGCTTTGGTCCAGAATACTTTCCACTGACTCCTGCAAGGTAGCTGAGGCATCGCGGAAAGGAAGCACAANGGAAATACGNGGAGTAGTCCTTCCCATCTGAAGAAAAAAAAGGCCAAGGCTATGGCCGGATTTGCCTAAGTGCCTCGTAGGTGGCTATGGCAGCGGCAGTGGATAGGTTGAGGGAGCGGAGACTGTCCTTATACTGAGGAATTTTGACTCGATTGGATCCAGCCCAATGATGGATTTCATCTGGCAACCCTGCTCCTTCGTTGCCGAAGAGCAAACCGTCGCCATCATTGAACTCGGTATCCCATAGCCCGCGCTCGCCCTTGGTAGACAATAGGTGTATGCGGCGGGGACGATCAGTGGAGGCAAGAAAGGCTTCCCAGTGATCATGTTCGACCAAGTCCAAGGATTGCCAGTAATCCATTCCCGCTCGGCGCAGACGCTTTTCGTCTATCTCGAATCCATAGGGCTTGATCAAATGAAGTCTGCACCCGGCATAAGCGCACAGGCGGCCGACGTTGCCGGTGTTCTGGGGAATTTCCGGCTGAAAGAGAATCAGGTGGATCACCGTTTTTGGTAACTCTTGAGTGCTTGCTCGGCTTCGCGTTGGGCCGTGCGTTTCTTGAGGTCCTGCCGTTTGTCCTTGAGCTTTTTGCCCGTACCAACGCCTAACTGCACCTTGACCAAAGCTCCCTTGAAGTAGGCTCGAAGAGGAACTATCGTCTTGCCACCCGCCTCGATCGCCACCTTGAGTCGACTTAATTCCCGGCGATTGAGCAAGAGTTTGCGCGGGCGGCTAGGATCATGGTTTTCCTCCCCTCCAAACTCATATTCACTCACGTGAGCGTTGAAAAGAAAGAGCTCGTTCTTGACGAATCTAGCGAAAGACTGACCAATTTGCACTTGGCCGGCGCGAAAGGACTTCACCTCGGTGCCGAGGAGCACAATCCCAGCCTCGTACTTGTCGGTTATTAAGTACTTGTGGCGAGCTTTCGGGTTACGGACTGCCTGTATCCTCCCCGAGTCTTTGTCTTTAGCGGACACAACATGGGAGGCTCTCGATGATTGGGATGATTAAAAGCGTAAGCGAAAGTCGCCNGCCTATTCCTCGTCTTCCTCGCCGAGAGCGTAGCTGATCTTGCCCTCGATAACCTCTCTCAAGGCTATGTCTTCGGGATCCAGTTTTTCCAGCGATTCCACCAACGGTTTGTTTCCTAACTTCAATTGCTTCGCTCGACGCGAAACGACGTTAATCAGAATGTTAGGGTCCGGGATGATTTGCTGAGCTTGTTTGAGATAATCGTCTCTCACGGTGCCTATTCCTTCCACTTGGTTGGTTGAATCGAAAAGGGGGGCGAAATGTTGCCTCGAATCTCAATACAAGCAATCCTTTTTTTTGAAAAACGCCTTGCGTTCAAGAGCTTGCCGCGTTTCGACCTTGGAGACTTGCAATGTGAAAAATCAAATTCTCATAGGCTGGACAACAACCGAGAGCAAAGAGGATGCGTTGCTTTTGGCTCGCGGTTTGGTCGAAAATTCGCTGGCGGCATGTGTCCAAGTGGACGGCCCGCTAACTTCCACTTATCGTTGGAAAGGAGCCATCGAAACAAACGAAGAATGGCGCCTCGCGGTGAAATTTGCCTCAGATAGAGCGGAAGAACTGGAAAAGTGGTTACTGACTAATCATCCCTATGACGAACCGCAATGGTTGGCGGTAAACGTGGAAAAGGCGAGCAGCGGATACGAAAACTGGGTATTTTCGGAAACTAGTCCTCAAGATTGAGGGGTCGCTTTTTGCTTGCCCGGAAAGGCAATGGATGGTTTTTTTAACGCCTTACCATGAGCCAGCACAAAAGCTTCAAGCCCCCCGGCGGAAACGTAAAGGCACGAAACGTACTCAAACGTTTCGAGCGTATCGATTTGCTCAAGAAGCGGGGTCAGTGGAAAGACGGTGACCGCGTGGTCGCCTTGGTCAAGACCAAGCCCGAAGAGTAAGTTCGGTGTTTTGCCCGCAATCGGGCGGGAACCAAATCCACTATCCGATCTGGCAAAAGTCAGGCAGGAACACCTGCGGGCTCAGATCCAGGCTCGAGGCCTTCACCCTCGTCCTTTTCTTCCTTGGCTTTCTCAGCATCCTCCTCGTCCTCATCATCCTCATCTGCTTCGGATGGAGGTTCTGGCTTAAGGATAGGAGATTGTATTTCGCCGGTATCGATAATTTCGTGCACGTGCTTGCCGTCAATCGTCTCGTATTCGAGCAAAGCCTCGGCCACCTTCTCGAGGGCCGCCTTGTTTTCAGTGAGAATCTTCACTGCGCGATCATAAGATTCATCAATGATTAACTTGATCTCCTTATCCACCTTGCGGGAGGTTTCTTCACTAAAATTTTGGGCTCGGGCCAGTTCACGACCAAGAAAAACCTGATCTTGTCTGTCTCCCAGTGAAATCATACCCAAGCTACTCATGCCCCAGTCGCATACCATGTTACGGGAAAGACGTGTGGCCATCTTGATATCACCGGCGGCGCCACTAGTGATGTCACCGATCATCATTTCCTCGGCGGCGCGACCACCCATGGCACAGCATATTTGGTTCAAGACGCGAGCCTTGCTGTGATTCAGCATATCTTTCTTCGGGGTAAACATGGTGCTTCCGAGGCTTTGTCCNCGCGGAATGATGGTTACCTTGTGAATNGGCAGAATACCATCGTCCACAACCGCCTGAATGATAGCATGACCGGCTTCATGATAAGCAATCACCTTGCGGTCCTCTTCGTCCATCGCTCGTTTTCTTTCCTGCCCATATGAAATTTTTTCGCGGGCATAGTCCAAATCGCTGCGTTCCACCTTCTTTTTGNGGCGACGGGCGGCGATGAGGGCTCCCTCGTTCAGCAAGTTGGCCAAATCCGCTCCTGAGAAACCGGCAGTATTGCGAGCCACGATGCTGAGATCGACGTCGTCGGATAGCTTTATCTTCTTGGCATGCACCTTGAGAATGGCTTCGCGCCCTTCGAGATCGGGCAAGTCGATGACCACTTGGCGATCAAATCGACCGGGACGCAAAAGAGCGTTGTCCAAGACATCTGGTCGATTGGTTGCGGCGATGATGATGACTCCTTCGTGGCCATCGAATCCGTCCATTTCAACCAAAAGAGAATTCAAGGTTTGCTCGCGCTCGTCNTTACCACCACCGAGACCAGCCCCGCGTTGACGGCCGACGGCATCTATTTCGTCTATGAAGAGGAGGCAGGGCGCATTTTTTCTACCTTGCTCGAACATGTCTCGCACTCGTGCAGCTCCCACGCCGACGAACATTTCAACGAAATCGGATCCGCTGATGCTAAAGAAAGGAACGTCTGCTTCGCCAGCCACTGCCTTGGCGATCAAGGTCTTTCCGGTGCCCGGGGGACCCACCATCAAAACGCCCTTGGGAATTGTACCGCCAATTCGCTGAAAACGTTTCGGATCCTTGAGAAAGTCGATGATTTCGGAAACGTCTTCCTTTGCCTCGTCACATCCCGCAACGTCAGCAAAAGTGACTCTTTCCTTGTCGCGGGCAAGCATCTTGGCCCGGCTCTTACCGAAATTCAAGGCACCACGACCGGCCATTCGCAATTGGCGCACAAAAAGGAAATAAAGGAGGCCGATTATGATGATGAAGGGCACTAGCGAAGCCATAATCTCCATCCATAAGGTACTTGAAGGGCGCTCCTTGATACCGGCGTCCCGTAATTTACGGTGTTCGTCTTCTCCTACCCAGCCAGCTGCCTCGAAAGGAATAAACTCGGCTTCATCTTCAGAGCCGATCTTGCCGAACTTGGGATTACGCAAGCGGCCTTGGATGACATACCATTCATCACCTCCGCTGGCATCATTCTTTATAACGGCTTTGTCCACTCGACCTTCGTCGACCGCCTTCAATATTTCGGCGATGGTACGTTGGCTGGATCCTTCGTGCGGATCTTGCATGAACCACAAGCCTGCCATGGCAGCAAGAAGGGCCAACCAAATGAACATGACTTTTGGTTGGAAACGTTCCGGAGACTTATCCCCTCCCTCAGGGTCACGATTTTCCACGGTTAAAACAATGCCCCGGTATCCTCAAAAGTCAACCGCAATACAGTGCTAGTTCCTGAGGTTATGCGACAAGAGTCGGCGGGGGGAAGGCCCGGGCACCAAGTGATATCAACACCGGAAAGGATAACGGGCAATAGTTGGCGACTGGGAGCGGGCACCTTGCGGTCGGTGAACAAGTCCTGCAGCTTGCGNCTGCCCGGAGCTCCGAGGGGAGCGTAGCGGTCGCCAGGCAACCAAGTGCGTACGGTGAGCGGGCTTATCAGGGAATCTGCGTCGATTAGTGCCTCGCGGCGTTCATCCACTCCATCTTGAGACAAAACTCTGCGGGCAGCTTCACCCTCGATGGAAGGCTCCATCCTCAAGATGCCGGAAAGGGGCAAGAATAAGTTTGCCCCGGTTGGCAACGCACACGGCCCCCACCCTGCCGAAGGCACACTTTCCTCGACGAAGAAAACCTTTTCGTCGCTCACTTCGACCCACCGATTTCGACCTAGGCTCGTCTTGTGGGAACGGCCTGCGGCAAGATCGATGAGAAGGTCGTCAAAAGCTTTTGCAGACAAGGCATCCGAGGCATCGCCAGCGATCATCCAGAAACGCAACACCCTGCGAATCAAGGCAGGAGGCAAAGCGCGCAAGGAAATGGCGTCCAGAGATCCATCGTTCCGGAGCAATTTCGGGAAAGCCTCGTCCGCAAAAGTCTGCAATGCTCTTGCATCCTCCTCCAGCAAGGCGCGAGATCTCTCAAAACCGGTGAGGACGTCGCTGGGAGATGCCTCTGCGAGTCGAGGCAACACTTCCTTACGAACCCGATTGCGGAAAGGGCCGGGATCGGCATTGGAGGCATCCTCGCGCCAAGTTGCCCCTGCTTTCCTCAAAGCCTCCTTGATTTTGACACGCGAAAGCGAAAGCAAAGGCCGAACCCGCCAGAGGCGATCGATCAGTTGGAGTGGTCTGGGAGCCGCCAATCCCTCGGTGCCACTTCCACGGGGAAGCCGCATGAGGATAGTTTCGGCGACGTCATCCAGATGGTGACCGAGCAGAAGAAGATCGGCTTCATGCTTGCGACAGATATCCTGTAGAAAAGAATGTCTTTCATCCCGCAATTCGGCTTCCGAGAGTTGTTGGTCCGGAGAAAAGGAGCCATGACCCGACTCAAATTCGAGGCTGAGCCCCTTGGCCATGTCCTCGACGAAACATTGATCAGCATCTGAATCCTCTCCCCTGAGGGCATGATTGAAGTGAGCCAAGATCAAGGGGGCATCGCGCTCAGGGAAACTTTCCGAGGCGAGGAGAGCGAGACAAGTTGAGTCAGCTCCGCCCGAGCAGGCGATGACCCAAGGTTGGCTATGCCTTTCCTCGAGAAACGCCAAAGCGGTGCCATCCAAGAGATCACGCGGTAAAATGGCGCGCAGGCATTTGGCAGCGGCGATCCAATCTTGGGAGGAAGAGGTCATGAGCCAAAGGAAAACATCGAAGAGCCTCACGGTCAAGCGACCCGCCGGGAAACAGTTTCACCTTCAAGCCGTCAAGAAATCCTTGTCGAACCAAGGGCGAAGGCAGTCTGGGACCTTTACCCGACCCTCCTTATCGAGATTGTTCTCGATCAAGGCGGCCAAGACACGGGGCACTGCCAAGGCTGAACCGTTGAGAGTGTGCACGGCCCGGGGCTTTCCGTTCTCGTCGCGGAATCGGATACCAGCTCGTCTGGCCTGAAAGTCAGTGAAATTGCTGCAACTGGAGACCTCCAGCCAACGCTTCTGACCTCCGGCCCACACTTCCAAATCGTATTGCTTGGCATGCGAAAAACCGATGTCACCCACGCACATGAGAAGGACACGATAAGGCAAACCTAATTTACGAAGCAAGGATTCGGCATTGCCGCGAAGCAGCTCAAGCTCATCGAAACTTGTGTCCGGGGAAGTCCACTTGACCAACTCCACCTTGTCAAATTGGTGCAGTCGGTTCAGTCCCCTGACGTCTTTGCCCCAACTGCCCGCCTCCCTACGAAAGCAGGGAGTATGGCAAACACGCTTCAAGGGAAGCTGTGAAGATTCAACGATTTCGTCGCGGAAAAAATTAGTGACCGGCACTTCGGCCGTGGGGATCAGGTAGAAATCGTCCTCGGAGGCGTGATACATCATGCCTTCCTTGTCCGGAAGTTGCCCAGTGGCTCGGGCACTATCCTCGTTGACCAACAAGGGGGATGAAACTTCCAGGTAACCGGCGTCCTCTGCCTCCTTCAGGAAAAACTGGATCAAGGCGCGGACAAACCGTGAAAGGTCTCCCACGAAAAAGGGAAAACCTGCTCCGGTCACCTTGGCTCCGCGCTCAAAGTCGGCTAAATCCGCAAACCACGGAACGTCCCAATGCGGAATGGCGTCCCCGGAAACATCCTCGGGAGAGCCCCAAGTCTCGGCGACTTGGTTGTCGTCCTCGCCATCGCCGTCCGGAACGGAGGGATCGGGCAAGTTCGGAATGGTCAAGTAGGCATCGCGCCAACGGGACTCGACCTCCTTGGTCTTGCCCTCGAGTTCCTTCACTTCGGCGGCAATCGACTTCATCTCGGCGATCTTCTCGAGAAACTCGGGCGAGCCTTTCTCCATGGCGGCCATTTCCTTGTTGGCGCTGTTTTGGTCAGCTCGAGCTTTCTCGGAACGGGCAATGCAGGAACGCCGCTCCTCGTCCAAGGAAAAGAAAGCGTCTAAATCGCAATCAAACTTCTTCCGAGCAATGGCTTCACGGACGAGATCCGGTTGTTCGCGCAATAAATTTAGATCGATCATGAATCGCCACAGCAAAACCGAAACTTGAGCGGGAACAATACTAAATAACCTAAAGCAAGGCGAGAGCTTCGCTATGAACCGCTTCAACGGACAGGAGCCCAAGATCGTTTTCCGGTGCCTGCATCAAGCGAACTGCGGAAGAATTAGTTGGATAGGGACCAAATCGGAGGGGAGCCGTGGGGCCGAAAAGCGCGAGGAGGGGGCGTTGCAAGGCAGACGCAAGGTGCAACGGCGCGCTGTCGTTGGAAACCACCAAGNTCGAGCGTTGCAAAAGTGCCGGCAACTCCACCAANGCAGTTTGGCCTCCAAGATTGGCAAAGCCCTCGGGATAGTTGTCCCTGGCAGGACGGGTGGCAGCCCACGCCACGGCGACCTTGCCAGAAGCAATTAACTTTTGGGCCAACTCGTCAAATCCAAGCCACTCCTTCTCGAGACGTCGGCTTTCTGGAAACAAGGTGACCAAGGGAAGCGTCCCCCCCTTGGTGACGAGATCGAGCGATTTTTCGTTCTCGGCAGACAATCGCGACTCAGGAAAAGATAGTTTGCCCGTCAGTTCCGGCTGCAAGCCAAAGGCTTCCTTGAAAGCGAGCAGGACGTCGATGGCGTGGGTTTCAATTCCATTCTTCGGAGCTGAAACCTTGTCGTAAAAAAAAGTTGCCCCCTCTCGCCCGTCATGGCGGCCCCATTTTTGATCCGCCTTGGAAAAAGCAATCATCACGGCGCTGCGAAGCAATCCCTGCATGTCAAATGCTTGATCGAAACGATTGCGGCGAATTTCTCTGAGTAGTTTCCAGAATGCAAAGAGCCCTGCCCCGCGGCGAAACTCATAGACCCGATCTACGATTCCGCTGGCCAGCACGATAGGGGCAAACAAATCTCGAACCACCCAGGAAATCCTGAGCTCGGGAAGATCCTTCTTCACCGAAGCCAATACCCGGAGGGCATGTACTATGTCCCCAAGAGAAGATGGCTTGATCACCAAAAGTTCGCGCATTGTTTTTTAGGATGGAGTTTGCAAAGCATGCGGCAAGTCCATAGGCACACCCGACGTGGACAGACTAACTGCCATGCTTTTGAAAATCTTCGGTTTTTGCCTATCCAAGACGCCGAACAATCTGTTGTCCACAATCGCAACGACGATAGGCCATGCCTTGGCGACTATACCGAATTCGCGCAAGCGCGTCCTTTTCTCCAACTTAAAACGAGCATTCCCCGAATGGTCTGAAAAACGGATTCGTCAGGTTGCTCTAGCCTCTGCGGCAGGCATGGTAGAAATGGGATTCTTTTCGCTCGCTTACCCATGCATGAGCGACAGAAGGATCCGGCGGAGCTTGTCCTTTTCCCCCGCTGCCGTCGTGAAAATGAGAGAGTTGCAACGCACGGGAGAACCGGTGGTGGTATTCATTCCTCACGTCGCTCTCTTCGAGACATTGGGGGCATCGCCCCTCTTTGCACCAATCGGGGATAAAAAACTGGGAGGAATTTACCGACCGCACCGCAACCCAGCGATTGAAAAATGGATGCTTGATGCAAGGGAAAGGAGCGGCAATCGAATGTTTGCCCGAGACAAGGCCTTGGTCAGCGCAAAAAGCCACCTACTGGATAACAATTGGCTGGCCGTGCTCTACGACCAAAATGCGGGCATAAACGGAACGCTAATCACCTTCCTTGACCGGCTTGCCTCGGCAACGCCTTTGCCTGGCCTTCTCGCCAAAGGCACCAAGGCCCGAGCGGTCTTCGCGTTGCCACAACGCAAAAGTTTCTTTCGNGCTACCTTGTTCCTGCAAGAAATGAGGAGCAAAGATCCTAACGGGTTGATCGCTGAATCGCACGAACTATTGGAACGATACCTACGATCATCCGACAAAGCCTGCGCAGAATGGTTATGGGCTCATGGGCGCTGGAAAACGCAGAATCGGGCNCCCAATCGTTTTCGCTTGGTAGCCAAGAGAAAGGATCTACCTCCACCGGAAAATTTTCCTCGCAAGACAAAGTTCTGGGTTCGGATGCCCAACTGGTTGGGCGACGTGGTCATGGCGTTGCCGCTGCTGCAGGCACTTCGCATAGCCAGACCCGACGCCGAACTCACCTTGCTTTGTCGTTCGCAGTTTCGCCCTTTGCTCGAACAACTCGAAGTCACCGACGCGGTGAAGGNACTTCCCGAAAAGGGGTCGCTTGATTATTATCTGCAATTGCTACCTTGGCGGAACGAGTTCCCTGACCTCCACTTGCTTTTGACCAATTCCCTGCGAGGCGACCTAGAGGCCATGCTGATCGGAGCGCCGCAACGTTTCGGCCTTAGCTTGCCTGGAAAATCTCGTCGCTTACTTACCGACACCCACCGACCTGCCCCCGATACAATTGCCCGATTGAAGTACCTGCACCAGACTCGTTTGTGGGAGCACATGATGCAACATTTCGGGCTCGAGGTCGAACTTCCACAAGCTTCCTTTGCCCTTAAGGGAGCAAGCAGGATTCCCAACAAGATCGGATTGATTCCCGGAGCCTCCAACAACCCATCAAAAAGATGGCCTCCGGATAATTGGGCGAAGTTATGCCAAAGAATTCTGAAGCTCAGGCCCGAAGCATCCATTCATCTTTATGGCACGCAGGCCGACCGCGAGGCAACGGAGGCGATTGCCGGCAAATTGCCCAAAGGGAAAACTCGGAACCAAGCGGGATCGACTGACTTGAGCCAACTGGCGGAGGAACTTGCATCTTGCTCGCTAGTCATTGGCAACGACACCGGCGGGATGCACTTGGCCAATGCACTGGGCACCCCCGTCGCAGTGCTATTCGGACCAACGAACCCCTTGGTCACGGGGCCATTCTTCGATTCACCAAAGGTATGCCTACAACCCGAAGATTGCCCGCCAGAAGGCGGCTGTTCAATGAATTTGCTAGACGTGGATCAAGTGATTTCCGCACTTCGAAAGAAACCTTTTTCGATGCTGAAATGAAGGTAATCCAAGTGGTCAAAAACTATGGCCCGATCGGCGGCATGGAAGAATATGTATTCAACTTGTCGAAGGAATTGGCAGCCCGGGAAACAGAGGTTACGGTGCTCTGCGAAAAGCAGATAACCAAGTCACCTCGAGGCATTCGGGTGGTGGAACTAGGCAAACATCGGAAACCGCACTGGATTTCACATTTTCGCTTCTCCGCGGCGGTTGATCGTTGGTTGAGGGAACATCCCGATGAAAACCGCATCACACACAGCCACGAGAGGCAAAATTCGCATAACTTGACCACTTTCCACACGACTCCATTCGGCGCAGGGAAAAAAAAGAAATTACTTCATCGGGCAAGTCCTCGCCACCTCCTCTACGAGTATCTTGAAAAAAGGGAACTGATGGGCCCGAAAACCAAGGCCATTGTTCCGGTTTCCGACAACTTGGGAAAAGCCCTTCTCCAGAAACATCCCTCGATGAAGCCTTTGCTTCGCGGCCCGATCTTTCCGGGAGTCGCTTTGGAAGCGGAAGGCAACTGGACGAGACCGGATGTTAAGGAAAAGGGAGGAACCATAGGCTTCATCGGGAGGGAATGGGAGAGAAAAGGTTTACCAAAGGTGATTGAAATTTGGAGCGAGCTGAAGAAGGTTCGTCCAGCATTAAAGTTGCGGGTTGCGGGTGTCCCGCAGGGAGAAATCAGCGAACTTCTGCACCAAAGTAACGAGGGCGTAGAAGTACTGGGATGGATCGATGACAAGAGATCCTTTTACCAGTCCATCGACTTGCTGTTGCATCCAGCAAAGCAGGAAGCTTTTGGCATGATCATTGCGGAGGCAATGACGGCGCAACGCCCCGTACTCTGCTCCGCCGAGTGCGGGGCAGCCAGCTTGGTAACCAAGGAATACGGCGCCACCCTACCGGCTGCCAATGGAACAGAAGATTGGACAAATGCGGCTCATCGACTGTTGTCGAACTTCACTCCTGCAAAGAATTTTTCGCGAACATGGAAACAGGTAGCATCGGAATACCGAGCAATCTATGAGGAACTACTGGGTGCAACAAATGACTAAGATTGGCGGGCGGCAACCACCTAGTTCAGAAAATCTTGGCCCGAGACAAGTCCTGGACGTCAATAAGGCCGATAACCTTGGAATCCCCGTCGATCACGACCAATTCATCAATTAGGTTTTCCTGCAAGACATGGACAGCTTCAGCAGCCAACTTNTCGCTTGTAATTGAAACAGGGTCTTTCGTCATGTAATCGATGACCAATTGGTCGGCTATATTGCGATCCTCTTGATAGGCGCGAACGAAATCCCCATGGGTGAAAATGCCTTCCAACTTGCCAGTCTCGCCGACAGCAACAACGGCCCCAGCTTTGCATTGCTTCATCGATTCCAAGGCATGGGCTATCGTATCAGCAGGTTTCACAAGAGCTAGCAGACTATCCTTTCTCATGATGTCCGTCACAAGAGTGAGTAATTGGCGACCCAGACTTCCGCCAGGGTGCAACTTAGCATAGTCCTCGGCCTTGAATCCTCGTGACTGGAGGAGAACCATGGCCAATGCATCGCCCAGAGCCAACATGTTGGTGGTACTGGAGGTTGGAGCCAAGTTAAGTGGGCAAGCCTCGTTCTGCACTTCGATGTTGAGCAAAATATCACTATTGGCCGCAAGCGTGGAATCCGACTTCCCCGTGAAGGATATGATGGTTACGGGTCGGCGCTTGAGATGGGGCAAAAGGCCCAAAAGTTCGGAGGTTTCTCCGCTATAACTGAGAGCAAGGATTGAATCGCCTGGGGAAACTACTCCAAGATCCCCGTGCAGAGCATTCTGACAACTCAAGACAACAGCAGGTGCTCCAGTGCTAGTTAAGGTCGCCGCGATCTTCGTGGCGATGTTTTCCGACTTGCCTACGCCAATTACAATTATCTTGGAACCAGCCTCAAGCCCCTTTCGAATCGCATCCACGGCATCAGCAAACTCTTGGCCCAAACGCCCCTGCAAACGGGTCAGCTCGTCAATCTCCATCTGCAAGACACTCTTGGCCGAAACTATGAAATCATGATCCATGTTTACAAACTGTGTTGAGAAGCCAAATGGAAGGAAATGCTTGATGTAGCAAGCCTCTAAAGACTCAAACCATAGAGGGCTGAATGCAAACAAAAGGCAAGTCAAGGCTTTGGCGCACCNCAAAAATCCCGAGCCACCAATTACACAAGGAGAACACCTGAAGAATTCGGTTGCACTTTGCCATGCTGGATCGGGACAAAGACAAGCTCCATGAATCGATCATCCAAGACAAAGCAAGTCGATCGCTCCAAACAAGACACGGAAACCAAGACGATTTAACAGCAACGATCAACTATACTCACAAGTCAAAGTAGAACTTGATTGGGAACCTTAATTTTGCTTCATTTCACTGACCAAAATCGTGCATCATTCATCCAAAAAGGCCCTGCTGGAATTTCTCAGCAATCGCTCCTTCCGCAAAGTCTTGGACGCACCCTCAGGAAATGGATGGCTCGGTGATGCAATGGACTCCGAAACCATCGTAGATGGCATCGACCTCTACCTTGATGAAATGAAAGGATACAACAACTTCTGGAAACATGATCTTGATGAGGGATTGCCAAAGGATTGCAAAGGGTACGACTTGATATGTTGCTGCGAAGGTTTGGAGCACGTGGGCAACCCCCTTCTCTTGTTGCGCCATTTCCATCGGAGCATGACGGAAGGAGGAATGCTAGTAGTCACAACCCCAAATGTGTGGTATCCCCAAGCCCGCATCCAATATTTCATGAGAGGTTTTTTTCCTTCGTTTCCATCCTTGGCTGACAAAGTGAAGCCAGGCACTCACATGCATATAACGCCTTGGTCCTATCCTCAGCTATACCTCTACTTCAAGCTAGCTGGTTTCGAGCCTCCGGCAATAATTTCAGAGCCTCAATCGAAGGCAAAGCATTTACATGAGATCATCCTCGGTTGGCCAGCGAAGTTATATGGTTTGGGCAAGATTCGAGCTGCCCGCACGGAGGAGGAGCGTAACTTCTGGAAAACGGCCAACTCCAAGGAAAGCCGCCTCAGCCGTCACCTGATGGCAATCAGCACAAAGGCAAGCAATGAGTCAAAGTAAGTCTAAAGACCAAGTTGCTGAATTCTACGAAGACTTTCAATCTCGGGGAAAATACGATTACCTTTACGGGGACGAAGCCCGCAAGAACTTATACGTGAGCCTCATTGGAAAAGGGCAAAAGATTCTAGAAGTAGGGTGCCGAGCGGGAAATCTCACCCAATATTTTCACGAAGGCAATGACGTCATTGGAATCGACGTCGACCGCAACGCGCTGAAGGAATTTGAAAAACGCCTTGGACTGGATTCCATGTGGGTAGACGCAGACACGGAAGACTTCCCCTTCGAGGACGGGCACTTTGACTTGGTCGTGTTTTCGGAAGTAATGGAGCACTTGCGGTTCCCCCAGAAAGCTCTTGCCGAAATTGCCCGCGTACTAAGAAAAGATGGTCGCTTGGTGGGTTCCGTTCCAAATGCCTTCCGCTTGCGCAATCGCATGAAATTCTTGTTTGGAAAACCTTTTGAGACAGATCCCTCGCACTTGCGTTCCTACTCCCACTTGACTCTTCGCAAGGAATTGACCCCCCATTTCGAACAAATTGAAATCCACCCCATTTCAGGGCATCTTCTGGGCGGCGGCAGACGAGGAATCCCTGTCTATACCTGGTTACCCTTTAGGGTGCGTGCTCTATTTGCCCTGGATCTAATCTTCGTCGGCATTCGCAAGTGAATAGTGACAGTCATGGCTTGATTGCAATGCGACCAGTGTAGTCCGTGCGATTAAGAAGCAAATGCATCCCCATCTCCTCCAGGGTATCATCCACGGCTTGGCGACACCCTTCCCAATGCCCATAGTCATCTATGATCAAAACCCCCTTGGACTGAAGCCTCGGAAATAGGTGACGCATCGCGTGAAGGGTTGGTTCATACCAATCCATGTCAAGACGGAGGAGAGCGATCGTCTCCGGAAGATTATCGGGAATGGTATCCTCGACTTTNCCACGAATAAAATTCAGTTTTTCCTCGGGGTAACCAACTTGATTGAGGTTCGCTTTAACCTCGTCAAGTTTCGCGCAACACCAGTCGGACTGATCTTCCCCAGTCTTCAACTGATCGAATTTCCGAATGGCAAAATCACCATCCTCCTTTACAGGCGCACTCATTCCCGAGAAAGTGTCATAGAGATGAAGGTTTCTGCTGGAGTCACCAAGATTAAGCAAAGTTTGGGCCATGGTCATCATGCTTCCTCCCCTCCAGACACCACACTCGACGACATCCCCTTCCAAGCCAGCGTTCACCATGTAACGAACAGCCTGAACATTGGCAAAAAGGCGCTCCCATGAAGACATTGAAAAACGAAGACCAAGCTCGATCGACTCAAGATCACCCGCAAGGAGATGCTCGTTATCCAACTTAGGGCGTTTTTTCTTACGGAAAAGCTTGCAAAGAAGTCCCATGGCGCAAACGTCAAATCTTGGTGCCCGAGGCCTTGGGAGCAACCTTAAAGGGACAAAAGCAAAGGATAACAACAAGTGAAATGAAGATGCGACAATGCGCAACGACTTGGGAATCCGAGATTCCGGAGGTTGAAATGAAGTCTCTCTTGGCCGCGCTTCGTCAACGAGAACTAAAAGGCAAGCACCTGGAAATCGGTACTGCCGCAGGAGGTACCCTGTGTCGTTTAATTCGTTTCTATGAGGAAGAGTTCGGACAATCACCGCCTTTCCTGGTAGTGGATCCGTTGAAATACTTTCCACATCAATTCGAGACAGTTTGTCAAAACTTGGAAAAGCATGATATCGATCCTCGTGAAATCGAGTTTCTAAAGTCGAGCAGCAAGGACGCTTTTTCATCCCTTGCGAATCATCCGCCGGAGCTCGACTTCATCTTGGTGGATGGAAATCATAAAATTCGTTACGTTACCGAAGACTTGCGATGGGTTCGCTTTCTACGGCCGGGAGGCTTGTTGTGCCTACACGATTACACCCCTCGATTTCCCGGTGTCTACTTGAGCGGGAAAAGGCTTTTGCGAAAACATCCCAACTACGAAGTGGTAAGCCAAGTGGAGTCATTGCTTATCTTGCGAAAGAGCCGCGAATCCAGCCGTCCCGAGATATCTGCAATTGACCGCTTGTGGGCAGCCTGTCTAGGCCCCTGGTTTCAATTGAAGGCAAGTTTGGCCAAACGTTTGCGAAAATCAAAGGGACAGGATTCCGTGAAAAGCGGCCTCTAAACGACCACCCAAAGCATCCCACTGAAAATCACGGAGCACCTTCTCTTTTGCAACCGTGACGAGACCTTCCTGAAGCGAGCCATCCACTAGCAGGCGCTGCAAGGCCTCAGCCAAGGAAGAGGCATCTGCAGGTTCGGCCAACAAGCCGGTTTTGCCATCCAAGACGATTTCCGGAATGCCACCGACCTTCGAGCCAACTACCGGAACCTCCGCGTACATCGCCTGAAGCAACGATTGGGGAATACCCTCGTTGCTGACACTGGCCAAGACCGCCAAATCCAAGGCCCTGAAATAAGGCCAAGGGTCAGACTTGTGCCCGACGAGGTGGATTCTGTCACGCAGGGAGTCTGTGGAGAGCAACTCAGTTAACATAGGTTCCTGCGGTCCTCCACCAACGAACACTAGGTGAAGATTCGGAAAAGCCTCGGCAATCGAGGCAAAAGCCTCCTTCAGGACAAGATGCCCCTTCCAACTTCTGAGAACGGAGACTTGCCCTATGAAAGAGGTTTCTGATCCAAGGCCCAGTTCTTGCTGGAGCTGTCGCTTGGCTGCAGATTTTGGCAGTAAAGCATCCGGGGGTCGAATGGCGGTGGGCGCAGTGATGACCTTTTCGGGCGAGAGTGAAAAAGTCTCAAGCAAAGGCTGTCTTATGCATTCCCCTGTGGTGAAAACCAAATGACAAAGGGAACGGTATTGCCAACGATTGAGGAAATGACCTTTGACCGGGGTACTGACGTGGCGATAGCGGATTCGGCATCGAACCCGCCGCATAGTTCCGGCAATCAGGCCCGCCCAACTGTCCACACTGCTATGGGTAGCAATTACATCTGGCTGAAAACTACCGATAAGAGAGCCCATTCGAAATGTTTCGCTAACCAACTTGTTCTTGGTGAAAGTCAAATGAAAGGTCTCAAAGCCTTCAGCAGTCGCCTTTTGAAACAGTTGACTGTGTGGCGGGGCAACCAAAGCCATTTCGTGCCCACGCTCGCGAAACCAACGCATTTCCTCCATGATGCGGATTTCCTGCCCTCCCCAACCGGGAGAAGCTTCGGTGTGCAGAATGCGCAAGGGTTTCAACGAACTAGTAACCGTACCTGACGATAGCCGCATGCTCAAGGCGTAACACTTCTTCTCGCAAGGAGTCTTCCCACACAAGCTCGTCCCTAACCTGACTGACACNAACCGCAGGATAATCCATGAAGAACTGTTCGTCGAAATTGAGGTTCTGCATATGCAAGGCCCGAACCAAGTCTTCTCTCAAGCTTTCCTGTTTCCCCACCATGCCGATGGATGGATGGGCAAACCAACTGAACATTTCCGAAACATAGCCAGGGCGCTTGGCCTGAACATTACTGACAAAGGAGCAAAAATCTGTGTCGCCGAGACCATTCAGAAATGCATTGGGGTGCCAGTAACGGTGATTTTTTCCATCCTCGAAGTTCTTCCAACGTACCTTGGGTTGACTCATGTACCGCCACCAAGACTCATACCATGAAAGAGGATGCCTCACGAAGCAGAAAGTGTATGCCGCACGCATATCGCTCCAAAAACAACTAGGCAAAAAACGTTTCCAGAAAGGTTGCAAGCCGGAGCATTCCGCAGTGCGATGCCAGTCCAAGTGCTTGTGGTAACCAAAGTCTCGCTGAACCANGCCAGCTTCTTTGAGGACAGTCGTCACCCAGTTGCCGCCCGTCTTGGGAACATGCAAAAAAACTCCTCCACCCTTTAGTAACAATGCCATGGTCTGGACTCTTTGATAAACACCTTATCTCAAGCGAAATAACAATTGGTATTTCAGGTAAACCTCAAAGGCATTGGCAAAGGCAATCTTAAAGCCCAGAATACCATCCATAAAGCCACCGCGCAAAACGAATGCCCGAAACAACTTCCAGCAGGCCCGCATGACCCCCTCGAGAAAGAATGGTCGGCGACCGGCAGCAGACTGCTGTTCCGCCCATAAGGCAGCATATCGTTCGGACCTTGCCCGCAAGTCATCCCACGAACGATAGGTGTGATGTTCAAGCAAGCCATCCAAACGATCCGGCTTTCCTCCCTGCAAGTCGACTCGCTCGTGAACGGCGAGTTCCTCCATGGACCATGAGTCGGCCCGAAAAAGGCGAAGGTTCCAGTCGGGGAACCATTCTCCATGCCGAATCCAACGTCCGTCAAAGCGAACGATACGATTAACTTCATAGCCACGCTTTTCGGGTTCCGATCCTGCAAACAAATCCATCAACTCACGGGCAAGGTCAGCGGTGACCACCTCATCGGCGTCGATCCAGAAAATCCAAGGGGAGGAAGCTGCGGAGAAAAGTTTTTTTCGGGTCGCTCCAAAACCTTCCCACTGCACCTCCTCCACTCTGGCTCCGGCATCCAAACACATTTGAACGGACTGGTCTTCGCTACCTGAATCAAAAACCAAAATTTCCTCGAAAATATCAAGCGAAGGCAAAATGCGAGGCAATCGATCGGCCTCGTTTTTGACCAAAATGCAAGCGGTGACTGGAAGCTTATCCACCGGCTGTCTCCTTGGCATGCATGATCTCTTCCAACAATTCCTCGTATCGGTCAATTTCCGCTTCTCGGGTCATGCCGGCAACCGACTCGGCAATGGATGCCCTCGGGGCAAAACTTGTTTCCAGGAATTTTTCGGCCCAGACAGAAGGAGCCTTCTCATTCGAATTTACGAAGAGGAGTCCCGTGCGGCCATGATCAATCACCTCGGACGCTCCATTGGCAGTTGAGGTGAGAACCGGACATCCGCAAGCCAATGCTTCCAGACAGGCATTGGAGAAGGGATCGTATTGGGTTGGCAGAACCATGAGTTCGACCGCCCGACAGAGGTCCGCGGGGTTCTCGACCGCACCTAGGAAAAGCACTCGGTCTTTTACCCCCAAGCGATCGGCGTGGCCCCGATAAGAAGCAACGTCCCCGTGACCCGCGACCAGAAGAAAACCTTTTTCGCGATAAGTGTTGTCTCGCTCCATCAACTCAACCAAGTAAGCGATGACGGAACAAAGGCTTTTTCGTCGCCATCCACTTCCTAGAAACAAAAGAGCCTTTGCTCCCGATGGCAAATCGAGAGAAGTCAAGGCATCGGAGGATCCAGGATGGAAGCGTTTCGGGTCGAACCCGTTGCGAATCACGCGAATCTTCTCGGCCGCATCGGGATAAGCATGGCGAAGTTGAGAAGCCACCATCTCTGAATTTGCAACCACCACACGAGCCGCAGCAATCGTCCGCCTCTCCTGGGCAGGATAAACCCAGTTCAACGGATTGAACATCCATCTGCAACTACCCCCATACTTCAATTTCATCCAGTGGCGATGAACGCCGTCTCCGGCACGATAAAGGTCACAAAGCGGCCCACGTTCCAAGCTAAGGACAACGTCCGGGTTGACCTTGTCCACCAATCGGTTAACATGGTTTGCAAATTGGAGAGATCTCAACCAACCGGGCCCTTGGGCTCCACCCAACTGGATTCCATTGACCGTGGCTCCGGCAAAAACTTGCTCGACCTCCCATTCCGCATTCAAACGCAAGGAGAAATCCGCAGCCACGCGTTCAGCTCCACCTGAACCACCTGACTGGCGTCTAACCAAAAAAAGCTGTCGCTTGTGTCCCCTCACGCAAAAAAAGAAAACCAGTACACCCCATGAAAAACAAGGTTCAATTCCCGAAAGGAATCCGCTAAGGTTGTTCCTAAATCCATCGAAAGTGGAGTAGGTTTTGCCAATGAATCGAATATTTTTCACTGTGCCTGTCTCTTGAAACGCATTCTGGAATATCTCCCTATGCTGAGGCCTGTTTGGCTGCCATTCCTGGGCGCCCTGCTGTGCGGCATTATATACGGTGCAGCGAGTGGATTTGGGTTACCCTTTGTCATAAACAAGATTTTTCCGAAAATCTTCTCCTCCGAGGGAATAGAAGTTGAGATCAGCAACTGGCAATTGATGCTCTATGTCTCCTGGTTGCCAATCGCTTTCCTGATCCGTGGCGTCAGCGGATACTTCAACAGCTACCTGATCAATTTTTGCGGTGTGCGAGTCCTCGAGAAGCTGCGCTTGAAAGTCTTTGCCAAGTTACAACGCCTTCCACTGGCCTTCTTTCGAAAGAACCAAAGCGGTGACCTTTTGAGCCGAGTAATGACTGATGCCTGGCAATTACAGCAGGCTATCCTGAACATTTCGAATGACTTGATAAAGCAACCAGTGACCTTCTTCGGAGCCTTGGCTGCGCTCGTCTACATGGCCCTCGAGAAAGAAGGTCTCGCCTTCGTGCTGCTATGCCTACTGGTAATTCCAGTCTGTGTGTTCCCGATGAGGTACATTGGTACAAAAATATTGAACCGGGCAATGCGCATGCAGGAAAGAGCAGGGGGATTGACCTCCGTGCTGAACGAAAATTTTTCTGCGACAACCGAAGTGAGGAGCTTCAACCTAGAGGAGCGAGAAACGGGACGCTTCGGAACAGCCTCTAGAGAATTCTTCTCTGCCCGCATGAAGGTGATCAAATACATCCACCTGCTAACTCCCGTCATTGAAGTTATCACGGCAATAGGTGTGTCAATTGCCATTTACCGGGCCGCCCGCGGAGGGATCTCTCTGGAGGTGGTGGTGCCAGTCATCATGGCCCTATACATGTCTTATGAACCGGTCAAGAAGCTGGGTTTGATACACAACCAAATCAAACAGGCGCTTGCTTCACTGGATCGTTTGGAATATATCCTCTTGGAACCGGAAACGACAAACGATTCCGAGAACCCAAAGAAGATCGATCAGTTTCAAGGTAAAATAACTTTCGAAAACGTTTCGTTTGAATATGAAAAGGGGGACGAACGCCCTGCCCTGAGCAATATCGATTTAACAATCGAGCCAGACGAAGTAGTGGCGCTGATCGGTCCAAGTGGTGCCGGTAAGACAACGCTGGCAGATTTATTACCTCGCTTCCATGACCCCACTGATGGGCGTGTGACGCTGGACGGAATCGACTTGCGTGAGCTGAAACTGAAAGATTTGCGCAATGCGGTAGCCCTCGTGCCACAACATCCGTTTCTCTTCGACGCCACCGTTCGTGAAAACGTGGAGCTCGGACAAGCCGAAAGGTCCTCCGCCACGGTGGAGGAAGTCTGTGCCTTGGCCCACGCCAATGAATTCATCGAAAACTTCGAACAAGGTTATGACGAACCCCTGGGGGAAGAAGGAAGCCGCTTGTCCGGTGGGCAATTGCAGCGCCTCGCCTTGGCTCGGGCGTTTCTAAAAAACGCGCCCATTTTGGTTCTCGACGAAGCCACTTCCGCTCTCGATTCGGAGAACGAGGAAAAAATCCAGGAAGCGATGACCAATCTAGTCAAAGGCAAGACCACCTTGCTCATCGCCCACCGCTTCAGTTCGCTAAAACTAGCCACCCGCATACTGGTAATGGACAAGGGGCGCATAGTGGCAGACGGTTCCCACGATGAACTTTATCGCGACTGCGAACTGTACCGCAATCTTCACAAGGCCCAGGAAGCAATTAACTAGGTGTTGTTTTTTATTCGTAACTAAAGACTTATTCAGCATCCTTCGCATGCCGTGGAAAATGACTCGAAAAGTTCGGTTCGCACCAGGGTGGCACCCTCGCCTACTGGTGATCCTCACGTAGGCACAGCCTACATGGCGTTGTTCAATCTCGCCTTCACCAGAAAGCATGGCGGCCAATTCGTCCTGCGCATCGAGGACACCGACCGAGCACGCTCCACGACTGAATCCGAGGAAGCCATTTTTCAGTCGCTAAGGTGGCTCGGGCTGAACTGGGACGAAGGCCCAGACGTGGGAGGTGAACATGGTCCCTACCGTCAAAGCGAACGACGGGAACTCTACGAGGAACATGTTGGAAAACTCTTGGATTCCGGGGCTGCCTATCCGTGTTTCTGTTCAAGCGAACGGCTCGATTCCTTGCGTAAAGAGCAAATGGCAAACAAGGAAACGCCTCGTTACGACGGTCATTGCCTCTCGCTGAGTGTGGACGAGGCAAGGGCGCGGGTTGATGCGAGAGAGAGCCATGTCATACGCTTGAAAGTGCCCGCCGAGGGCGAATGCGTCTTCGAGGAGGAACTCCGTGGAGAAATCCGTATTCCGTGGGCGCAGGTCGACCATCAGGTACTGCGCAAGTCGGATGGATTCCCAACCTATCATCTGGCCAACGTTGTGGACGACCATTTGATGGAAATCACGCACGTAATACGCGGGGAGGAATGGACAAACAGTTTGCCCAAACACGTCCTGCTCTACCAAGCATTCGGTTGGGAACCACCCAAGTTCATTCATCTGCCTCTTCTTCGCAATCCGGACAAATCGAAGCTCTCCAAGCGAAAGAACCCCACTAGCATTTCTTTTTACAAGGACTCCGGTTATCTACCGGAAGCAGTGGTCAACTATCTCGGCATGATGGCCTACACACTGCCTGACCAGCGCGAGATATTTTCCTTGGAAGACATGGCCGAGACCTTCGATTTCTCTCGCATCAGCTTGGGTGGGCCAATCTTTGACGTGGACAAGTTGCGGTGGCTCAACGGGCGATACCTGCGCGAAAACCTGTCTCACGAAGAAGTGCTTGAGCGCCTCAAGGACTGGAAATTGAACGACGAGTTCCTGACCCGGTTGATTCCACTCGCCATCCAACGGCTCGAGACCTTGGCCGACTTTGCNCCCATGACAAGTTTCCTCTCCATGGACGAGGTGCAAGCAGACGCTGAATCCTTGGCCGGCAAACTGGAGGCGCCGGATGCCGCCCGCTTGATAAAGGTAGCTGAATGGGAGTTTGAGAAACTGGGGGACTGGACGGGTGACAAGATAGGGGCAACCTTCAATCGCATTGCCGAGACCGAGGCGCTGAAACTCAAGCAACTAATGCCCACTTTCTTTGTCGCCATAAGTGGTTCCACCGTATCCCTTCCCTTGTTCGAAAGCATGGCCGTGCTAGGGCCAGACCTTTGCCGAGCNCGGCTACGCAGAGCCCTGAAGGCCCTCGCCGAAGCCGGTCACGGACTGAGCAAAAAAGGCCTCAAGAAACTGGAGAAAGAATACCAAGCCAAATACGGTGACCGACCGAACTGACTATCGGCTCGCTTACAATTATGGACGCAACCAACGAAAACCAGGAGGAAAAATCCCTCGACTTCATACGTTCCATCGTGACGGGTGACGTGGAGANCGNAAAAAACGATTCCCGCGTACATACCCGGTTCCCTCCCGAACCGAATGGTTACCTCCACCTCGGCCACGCCAAGAGCATTTGTCTGAATTTCGGGATCGCCCAAGAATTCGGCGGGCTCTGCAACCTGCGAATGGATGACACCAACCCGGCCGCCGAAAAGACGGAATACGCCGAGGCTATAATGGAGGACGTCCGCTGGCTCGGTTTTGATTGGGAAGATCGTCTGTTTCATGCTTCCGACTACTTTGACCAACTCCACCAATGGGCCATCCAGTTGATCAACGAGGACAAAGCCTATGTCTGCGACCTGCCTCCCGAGGAAATCCGCAGAACCCGAGGCACCTTCACTTCACCTGGCGAAAACAGTCCGTTCCGGGAGCGCTCCCCGGAGGAAAACCTCGAGCTGTTCAATCGCATGGGCAAGGGAGAATTCGAGGAAGGCGAACGTACGCTACGGGCAAAAATAGACATGGAGGCCCCCAACCTCAACCTGCGTGATCCAGTGATTTATCGCATTGTGCACGCATCCCATCCGCGCACCGGCGACAAATGGAAAATTTACCCTTCCTACGACTTCGCCCACGGCCAATCCGATTCCCTCGAGGGAATCACTCATTCCATCTGCACTCTGGAGTTCGAGGATCATCGTCCACTGTATGATTGGTTCTGCCAAAACCTAGGCATACACCATCCACAGCAAATTGAATTCGCCCGGCTCAATCTCAATTACGTNGTGATGAGCAAGCGCAAGATGCTTCGCTTGGTGGAGGAAAAAAAGGTAAGCGGATGGGACGATCCACGCATGCCCACCCTGCAAGGCATGCGGCGACGCGGTTACACCCCGGAAGCCATTCGTAATTTCGCCGAACGTGTTGGAGTGGCCAAACGGGAAAACGTCATCGACGTCGCCCTGTTGGAGCATTGCCTGCGGGAAGACCTCAACAAGAAAGCCCTCCGGCGCATGGGTGTTCTCCGCCCGCTCAAAGTGGTGATCGAGAACTATCCCGAGGAACAAGTCGAGGAACTCGACGCCATCAACAATCCGGAAGACCCCTCCGCCGGTTCACGCAAAGTGCCTTTCTCTCGGGAACTCTATATCGAGCGGGACGACTTCATGGAGGATCCGCCGAAAAAATTCTTTCGCCTCGGGCCGGGACGGGAAGTTCGCTTGCGCTACGCCTATTACGTTACCTGTGTTGGTGTGGAGAAAGACGAAAACGGTGAAGTCATTGAGTTGCGCTGCACTTACGACCCCGCCACCAAGGGAGGAGACTCGCCTGACGGACGCAAGGTGAAGGGCACGCTCCACTGGGTTTCGGCGGCAAAGGCGCTGGACGCCGAAGTGCGCCTGTACGATCGCCTCTTTTCGAAGGAGGATCCGGAAGAATCGGAAGATGGGGGCGACTTCACCGAGAACTTGAATCCGGACTCGCTTGAAACACTCGCCAATTGCAAACTGGAACCTTCCCTCTCTGAAGCCAAGGCCGACCATCCCTTCCAACTCGAACGACTGGGGTATTTCTGCCTAGACGCGAAGGACTCCTTGCCGGAGCGTCCCGTTTTTAACCGGGCCGTCGCCCTTCGCGACAGTTGGGCCAAGGCAAAAAACAAGCAGGGAGGTTAACTCCGACTCTTTATCATGCCCGTCTATCGATACCGCGTGGTCACCGAGGATGACTCAGGTGAAATATTCGAGGTCGAGCAACCGATGGGCTCCCCTGCCTTGCAGATTCATCCCTCTACCGGTGAGCCCGTGACCCGACTGTTCGACGCGCCGAACCTGTCGACGCAGCACACGGAAGGTAAGGCCAGACGCGCCCTTGATCCGGGCAACTTGGAAAAACATGGGTTTTCGCGATATGAGCGCGGCGATTCAGGCACCTACCACAAGACAGCGGGAGAAGGCCCGAACTGCGTGGAGAAGGAATGAAACGGCGATATCCCGAAGCTTCGCGATTGCCATATACCGACTTACGAACAAGATAAGTCATCCATTCCCAATGAAGACCGCGCGCAAACCGAAATGGCTTAGAGCCAAGCTGCCATCCGGCTCCGGATACAGGCAGGTGCAGGACATCGTGGACGATAACCAACTCCACACAGTCTGCGAAAGCGCCCGCTGCCCGAATTTGGGCGAGTGCTGGTCTCGCGGCACCGCCACCCTAATGATACTCGGCGAAGTTTGCACCCGGACATGCTCCTTTTGCGCCGTGCAATCAGGGAAACCGCCTGAGCTAGACCTCGGCGAACCAGCTCGCGTGGCAGTGGCAGTGGCCAAGATGAACCTCAAGCACTGCGTGCTCACATCCGTTGCTCGCGATGACTTGAAGGATGGCGGAGCCAAGGTTTGGGCCAATGTCATACGGGCCGTTCGCCACCGCAACCCAGGCGTTGCCATCGAGGTACTCACTCCAGATTTTCGAGGGGACCTCTCCAACCTCGACCTAGTCCTCGACGCCAACCCTGACATCTTCAACCATAACCTGGAAACTGTTGAGCGGCTACAGCGACCGATCAGGAAAACCGCCACCTACGAAGGCACCCTGAACGTGCTCAGGCACGCCGCCCAACGTGGGTTCACGACCAAGTCAGGCATCATGCTGGGCATCGGAGAAAAAGAGGAGGAAATCGGTCAAGCCATAAAGGACTTGGCCAAGGCAGGCGTAAACATNNTGACCATCGGNCAATACTTGCAACCCTCTCTCAACCATGCCCCCATCGACNGATGGGCGCCGCCCGAGGAATTCGAGGCGTGGAAGGATTTCGCCCATGCCCAGGGACTGGACGTGGTGGAGTCAGGGCCCCTCGTGCGCTCCTCCTATCATGCCGAGGAACAATCCNATCGATTTGGAGTCGGGCAGGTCGCGTCCGCCTAGTAAAAAACTTTTAGCAGCCATGATCCCGATCGAGGATTTCCACGAGGATATAATAGGCAAAGCCTCCCGTGGACTTGGTATCTCCAAAAGGGAACTGGCGAACAAGTCCGGAGTGACAGTGGAACGAATTCAGGCCTTGCTAACAGGCGAAGTGGACGAAGAAGCGATCCGGGCGATTGCTCCGGCTCTCGGACTCGACGTAGAAAAGCTAGTCGTCTCAGCGAACAAGGCATGGCGTCCCGAAAATCACGCCATCGATGGGCTCTTCCAAGCCAACACACCTTATCATGACATGCTGGTGAATGCCTTTTTGATTTGGGATTCCAGCTCCAACAAGGCAATTGTTTCCGACACCGGAACCGACTGCGGACCCATNCTCGAGCAAATNAATCAAAGAGACTTGTCGGTCGAGGCAGTGCTGCTCACTCACACTCACCCCGATCACGTCGCAGATCTTGACCGCCTTCTTTCCGCAACCGGCGCCCCCCCCGTATATGCCAATCGACTCGAACCTCATCCAGGGGCCGAATTGATCGACGAAGGATGGAAACTACAAGTCGGCGAACTTTCCATTCGGGCAATCCTCACCAGCGGACACTCGGTAGGAGGCACGACTTACTTGGTCGACGGATTGNCTCAACCCGTGGCAATAGTTGGAGACGCACTCTTTGCGGGCTCCATGGGAGGAGGCATGATATCCTTCGCGGATGCGCTCCAAAACAACCGCCAAAAACTAATGACCTTGGCCGATGACACCTTGGTTTGCCCGGGACATGGCCCCATCAGTTCGATCGGTGAGGAGAAACAGGCCAACCCGTTCTTCCCCGAGCTCAAATGATTGGTTTAGGTTTTTTCAATTAAATTATATTCTTGCTCCCTAAGGAAGCNAAGGCTTTGTATGTCTGAAACAACTCAATCTCAAGGAGGACTTACATGAACATCGCAGCAGGTGTACTTTTAATAATAGCGGCAATTCTAAACTTCATAGGCGGCTGTGGCTACGCAATAGGCGGTGCAGTCGCTGGTGGAGTGGGTGAAGTGGGATCGGAAATTGCAACTGGACTGGAAGAAGCCGGCGCAGGCACGGACACAGGATCCGCGGAAATCGCAGAAGATTCAGAAGATCTCAAGGCAAAAGGCGCCGGGCTCGCCCTATGGGGCTATGCTTTATGGGTAATCGCGGGCCTGATGATCGCTGGAGCTGTCTTCCTGTTCATGAAAAGCAAGGCAGGTTTTGTATTGGTAATCGGAGTGCTCGCGCTCGTGGCCGAGATCGGTGGCATCTTGATAACGACTTTTGGCATCATGAACGTGGTCGGCTTGATCGCCGGGGCACTAACGATCCTGGCTGCCAGATCATTCCCGGCAGCCGCATCTGCCTAGCGGAACCAACTTATTCGATGATTGTAAGGGTTCGTGCACGAACCCGAGGAGGAGAACTGAATGGGCCTGAATCTACAACAGGTCAGGATTGTATTGTTTCGCGACCTCGCGCTCATTCCGCGAAACGTAACGGTTGTACTCACCCTCGTATTCTACCTCATCTTTTGGTGCTTTGTACTGAAAGGTTTCCATGACGGCCTGGTCGAGGAGATAGAAAAAGGAGAGTTGGCCAGCACCTTCTTTCTTTGGTTCTTTGACGAAATTGCTCCGGGGCAACTCTTGATAGCCCCATCCACCACCCTGTTCCTGTACCAACTGCTTGCGCTCATGACGACGCATTACTTCGTCATCATGATGACGAGCGACCAAACGGCTTCTGACATTGGAAACCGTTACTTCCGATACCTCGCAACCCGTTGCGGTCGAACAGAGTTGTATCTGGGACGTCTACTCTCCGTGACCTGCATTGCCCTTGGCACCATTTCCTTGGCCTGCTTGGCCGCTCTTTGCACGGCAGCTTCCATTGACGGCGCAATCACAAGCGAGGCCATTGGCTTCACCGGACGCACCATATTATGGCTGTCGTTAGTTAGTCTGCCTTTTGTCTCACTCGGCGCCATGATGGCGGCATGGACGGGTTCGATGGCGATCACCATGTTGACCTCCTCCGCAGTGGCCTTCCTAGTTCCGCAGCTATTCAAGTACATTGAATTGGCTTGGCGAAAAGTCGAGGGAGTGGAAACTTGGCGAACCTTTTTTCCCGGTGGGGGAACGAACGCTATATTATCTGGCCAAGTGACCACCTCCACCATCTTGGTTCCTTTGCTTTACACCCTGCTTTTCGCGTGGATAGGTTGCTTGATATTCAGAAGGAGAGAATTCCCGTGAATCCCGTGATCCAGACTAACCGACTGAGGCGACGCTTCGGAGCCGTCGTGGCCTTGGATGACGTGAATCTGGAAATACCGAGTGGTCAAATCGTGGGATTGGTCGGTCCCAATGGGGCAGGGAAAACCACTCTCTTTTCAATTGTCTGTGGCTTTCTCAAGCCAGATTCCGGAACAGTCAAGGTACTGGGGCAACCACCGTTATCTCCTGAACTACACGGAAAATTCTCCATTCTGCCTCAAGACGCTCCCCTGCAAAGTGGTGTGAGCATCAAGAGTCAATTTACCTTCTTCGCTCGCTTGCAGGGTTTCTCGTCTGAACAGGCGAAGAGCGAGGCGGAAAGAGTGCTGGGCGACGTGGATCTGCTCGACAAGGCGAATGATGGACCTGATACGCTCAGTCACGGCATGAGAAAACGAGCTGCACTTGCCCAAGCCTTCATCGGCTCTCCGGAATTGATACTGCTCGACGAACCAACCGCCGGACTGGATCCCGTGACTACGCACAAGGTGAGGGACTTGGTGAAGAGGGAAGCCAAAGATCGAACCATCGTAATAAGTTCACACAACTTGTCGGAGCTACAGGAAGTATGCGATTCCGTCGCTATTCTGAACGAAGGCAAGCTGGTGGATTTTCGACCGGTCTCCGAAATTGTGGATCGGAGCAAGACGATGATCATTCGTCTGGAGGAAATACCATCCGATGACTTGGTCAGAGCGGCGAATGATTTGCCCGGCGTGACATCCGTCGAGGCGGGTGATGCTCAAACTCCTCGGCTACTGATCTTGGTGGATGCAGCCATCGATGAAAGCGAGGTCNACTTGGCAATTCTGGGACTTCTCAAGCAAAAGGGCGTTCGCTACCGTGAAATACGAAGAGGCGAATCGCTCGAGGAAAAAGTCGTCGAGATCACGGAGAAGGATTCCCGCGAAAAATAGAAAGACCGAATTACTACTCAGCGGGACTGCAGACGAAAGTCGTCGAGTCCGTTCTCACGGCAAAGATCGATCAGGCGAGTTANGGTCTTGAGAGCAGCCTCCTCGTCCGCAACCAACAACACCTTGGGTTTTTGAGGCAAGTTCGATGCGGTGCGCAAGGCGTCTTGCAACACCTCTTCGGAAACAGGTTGGTTATTGAGAAAGTAATTTCCAGACCGATCCAAGGAGAGCACGATTTCGTTGCTCAATTNGTTGGAACCAGCGGTTTCTATCTTGGGCATCCGTAAGTTAAGNGCCCGCAAGTTCTTGAACTGCATGGTGACCAAAAAAAACACGATCAGCACCATCAGTACGTCAACCAACGGCACAATATCTATGCGTGGACGCCTGCGGTTGCGGTTAAGCAAACTCACTTGCCTCGCTCCCCATCGGTTTCAGGTTCGCCTGACAAGCGCTCAACCAACCATTCCAATTCGGCCGCGCGCTTGTCGACCTTGCGGACAAGGAAGGCATGACCCATCAAGGCGGGTATGGCGATGGCCAAACCAATGATGGTGGTAAGCAAAGCCATCGCGATGCCTTCGGAGAAAGCCGCTGCATCAGGGGTGGCGCCAGCCACGGGAAAGCCGGAAAACACCTTGGTCAGGNCCGTCACCGTGCCGAGCAAGCCCAACAAAGGAGCTGCCCCTATTACGATTTCAAGAATGAAGAGCCCTCGCTCCATGCCGCTTGCCTCGAGGCGGGCATAAGCGCGCAAGTCATCGGGGCTTCCGCTTCCACGGCGGGAATGAGTCACAATGCGAGCTGCCGCCGAACCATTGCCCGGTTCAATCGAGGCAATCTGATTGGAAGCCAAAGCGCTTGCAACAGAAGTTGGCAGAGTCCTGCTTCGACGCAAGGAAAGCCAACGTTCCACGAAAACAAATACCCCGAGGATCAGGCAAATGCCCAAGGGATAAAGAAACCACCCCGCTTGGCGAAGGTCGATGGGGGGCCGCAATCCACGAAAGACTGCTATCACATCGGGGTCCGGTTTGGAAGATGCGTAGAGGCGGAGGTTTTCGTTTTCGTAACGGAATCCATCCGTTCCCACGAATGAAGGTATCTCGGAACGTGTCGCCCTGAAAGCGCGAGTTCCCTCGGGAGTGGACACGTCGTAAGCCAAGAGATGAAAGTCACCGCCCAGTTCCGCGGCCAAACGCAAGAGCCACACTTGCTCGAGAAAGGCAGACGCGTTGCCATCAAGTTTTGGACTCATTTCCGTCTCTTGCTCGACTGTAAAGCCTTCCTCGCTCAATGCCTTGGCAAATGCACGGGGATCCAAGTTGGAAGAAGATCCCGGGTCACCGCAGCCAGCGAAAAGGAAAAGACAAGAAAGGAAAAGACACGGAGCAAAGAACTCCGCTAGGCTAGAGAGAAAAGTTTTCATCCGTAGTGCAATCGTTGAGCCACGGCATCCACCTGCTCGTTGCCTTCCAGCAACTCGTCGAGCGGATCGAAACGTCCGTTGAGCAAGCTATCACGGGCACCCTCTCGGATTTCACAAGGGACGGAATCCTCTCCAAAACGCACTTTCAAGTCGACCAAGTCGATGGTCACCTCGAGTTGGGGATTTGCTTCCACTGCGGCAATGATCTTGTCTCGATCCTCCTTGGAAGCGGATACGCAAGGCATTCCCAGACTAGTCGAGTTGCCAAAGAATATCTCCGCGAAATTACCCGCCACCAAACCATGAAAGCCAGCTCGATAGAGCGACTGAGGAGCATGTTCGCGGGAACTGCCGCAACCAAAGTTGGATCCGCAAATCATAATGCTGGCACCCTCGAAACGGGGGTCGTTCAGGTTATGTTTCTTGCGGGAACCATCCTCCGCAAAACGAACGTCGTGAAAAAGATATTCGCCTAGTCCGTCGAAGGTAACGCACTTCATGAAGCGGGCCGGAATGATGCGGTCGGTATCGACGTCGTCGCCAGGCACGTTGACGGCTCGACCGGATACTTGGGTGACGTTTTGCATGCTCATGGGAAAAAATCAGCTAGTGAATACCTCGCGGGCATCGGAAACTTCGCCCGTTATGGCAGCAGCAGCCACCATCACCGGACTCATCAGCATGGTGCGTCCCGTGGGACTGCCTTGGCGACCCTTGAAGTTACGATTGCTGGAACTGGCGCAGAGCTGATCGTCGACCAACTTGTCGGGATTCATGGCGAGACACATGGAGCAACCAGCGGCCCGCCACTCAAAACCAGCCTCGATGAAAACCTCGTGCAAACCCTTCTCCTCGGCAACAAGACTCACCACTTGAGACCCCGGTACCACGATGGCCTTTACATCCTCACGCACCTTGTGACCCTTGATCCGTTTCGCCACTTCCTCCAAGTCGGAAATACGGCTATTGGTGCAGGAACCGATAAAGGCGACGTCCACCTTGGTACCCTTCAACGGGGCGCCGGCATCCAGTTGCATGTGCTCGAGGGCTTCCTCGACGCCAGCTCGTTCACCCTCAACTACCTCTCCGGGGACCGGCAGAGTCTCGTTTATACCCACGGCTTGTCCGGGATTAATTCCCCAGGTCACGGTGGGCGGCACGTCCTCGCCCTGTAAAAAGACTATGTCGTGATAGCTGCAATCAGGATCGGAGGCATAGGACTTCCAGCGCTGCACGGCTTGATCCCAAAGATCGTAACCGGGGGCGTAATGTCGTCCCTTGACGTAATCGAAAGTGGTTTCGTCCGGATTCACGTAACCGACCCGGGCTCCGCCCTCGATCGACATATTGCAAACCGTCATGCGTTCCTCCATCGAGAAATTGTCGAACACCTCGCCTCCGTACTCATAGGCGTAGCCGGTGCCGCCGTTAACCCCCAACGTGCGGATGATGTGAAGCACGACGTCCTTGGCATAGACCCCAGGACCCAACTGGCCGTCAACGTTGATGCGACGCACCTTGAGCTTGTTAAGGGCCATCGTCTGCGTGGCCAAGAGGTCACGTACTTGGCTGGTTCCGATACCGAAGGCAACCGCCCCGAATGCGCCATGAGTGGAAGTATGGGAGTCCCCGCAGGCAATTGTCATGCCCGGTTGGGTAAGGCCTTGCTCGGGACCAACTACGTGGATGATGCCCTGCTTGCCCGTGTCGACGTCGAAGAAGGTAACGTCGAAATCTTCGCAGTTACGGCGAAGTTCCTTGATCATGGCATCGGCCAAGGGATCGGAATATGGTTCGCTGGCCTCGTCGGTGGGGACAATATGATCAACTGTCGCAAAAGTCCGCTCGGGATAGCGGACGGGCAGGTTTCTTTCGCGCAACATGCCAAACGCCTGCGGGCTCGTCACCTCGTGAATGAGGTGCGTGGCGATGAACAACTGGGTTTGGCCGTTGGCCAACTCACGCACTGCGTGGTCGTCCCAAACTTTTTCAAAGAGGTTACGCGCTTTCATGAAAAAGGGAAACAGCTTAGCGAAAAATCCGCCAATGGCAAGACGAGGCGAAGCTTCCTTTTCGCTAGGCCTTGGATGCCGACTCCGAGGGAGCTCCTCCTCCCACGAGAGAACGCCAAGACATCACCATGAGGAAGGATCCGAGAACAAACATGACGGTGGCCACGCCGCCGATCAAAGTGTCGACACCATATTGTCCAATCATCATGACGAGGGCCGTCATGGGCATGACGATCATCAACACAGCAGGCAGGAGGGCAAAGCCGTAGCGAATTCGGGACGCCTTCAGAAAGACCACGAAAGTAAGGAGGGCAAGGGCGGCGAGCAATTGGTTGGTGGCACCGAACAAGGGCCAGATGGCGCGCCATGCGGGAAGCGGGCTTCCGTCTGGTCCGGGAAAGGTTTGGAAAACGAGAAAGGCGGGACCCACCAAGGCGAGCAAGGTGCCAAGATAGCGGCTGGCCTCGCTGCGCCAGTCGAAAAGTTCCTCGATGAGGAATCGGGTCAAGCGGGTGCAAGTGTCTAGAGTAGTCAGAAGGAAAGTACTGATTGCCAGCATGGCGAATTCCTTACCCAAGCTAAGGGGGATCCCCACCGCGGCGAAGAACTTGGCTGCGCCTGCGGCAAACAAGCCAACCGGGCTACCACCGGCCTCACGTTCGGCAGTGGTTAAAACAACCACGCACCCCATCGCGAAAACCGCCAACACACCTTCCACCAACATGCTGCCATAGCCGATTCTGGTGACGTCGGACTCGCGTCGAATTTGTTTCGAGGTAGTACCGCTTGAGACTATGCTGTGAAACCCGCTGCAGGCACCGCAGGCCACGGTGATGAAGAGAAAGGGAAGCAACATGCCAAGCTTGTCGGATTCCCAACCGAGATACGCGTCAAGTTGCATCGGTTCGTGGGCAAACAACATACCGATCAAGCCGAAACCGAGGATGGCGTAGAGAAATCCTGCGCTGAGGAAGTCGCGTGGTTGAAGCAGTACGCTCACCGGCAGAATAGCGGCCACAAAGCAATAGCCCAAGGTAAGAAAAACCCAAGTTTCCTTATCCCAAACAGGCGCAGGAAAATAATGCCCCACGGCCAGACCAGCAAAGGTCAGCGGAATGAAAAGCCAAACCGCCTTTCCCAAGGGAGCCACCTTGCGGAGCAAAACCCAACCAAAAGCCAAGGCAGTGACAATGAACCAAGTGGAGGCAGTGGCCACCGCAGGTTGCTTCTGGAAAGTGCCCGCGGTCAGGTCAAGAAATACGATGATGACGTAGATCAGCGCGAGCACCACGAAGAGCATGAACAATTTGCCCGTGCCCTCCCCGACCAAGCCGCGCATCGTCTCGGCGATTGACTTGCCACGGTTACGGACCGACATCAAAGTACTGCCGAAGTCATGTACGCCGCCCACCAGAATGGCTCCGACGAGAATCCAAGCCCAAGTCGGGCCCCACCCGAAATAAGTCGCTGCCAAGATCGGACCCACGATCGGGCCCGCTCCTGCAATAGATGAAAAATGATGACCAAAGAGTACGGAAGCACGGGTCGGCACGTAGTCCACTCCATCCTCCTGGGCCGATGCAGGCGTCTCCTTGTCGTCATCCAAGCCACAACGCGTGGAAAGAAATTTCCCGTAGAAGCGATAGGCGAACCAACACAGTACGCAGCTGACGATCAGAATAGTTGCAAGCATAACCGAAATCTTGGTGAGTCACCGCGCGGAGGCAAGCCCGATGAGCACGGATGCCTCTACCTGAACTCGACTCTTTGCGTGGCGTGATTGAAGAAGGCGCGTTGGGCGCCCGCCTGCTTGATGAAATAGAGCCAATCCGATCCTTGCTGTTGGTAAAGGTGGGGGAAGACGTCATGACGAGTCCAAAGCCAACCAAGCTGGCGGTCCCATAGCCATACTCCGCCGGCCCCGTCGCCCACGGCGTGCAACCAACCAAAGTGGGCATGAAAGATCCAGTGGTTGTCCGCGAAGTAAAAGGCTCCGAACCAAGCCGATTGAAACCAGCCATGTTCCACCAATTGGGCATCGGCAATCCATCCCGGAGCCTCCGGTTCAAAATCCTCCGGCTGGCTTTTCGGTTCTTCCTCCCGCCGGTCAACCACCCGAATGACCAAGTCCGTCTCCAAGACACCTCCCTTGTTGTCGGCCACTCGGACCCGTACCACGCGCTCCGGAGCCTCCTCGTGATCGAGGATGACCTTGGCCCGCAAAAATTCGCCGTCGAGCTCGAATAGCCCATTGTCATTGGACATCGCTGAATCGGCTGAGCCGACCAAGGCGAACTGATAAGCATCGAGGCCTTCGGGATCATCAGGGTCGATGGCTCTCAATCTCCCGATGACGGTGCCCGCAGGGGAATTTTCGGCCACGGACGCGGGGGACAGAGTCACTGCGGAAGGAGCTTGGTTGCGTCGCTTCACGGAAATCGAGTCGAAGCCCAATTCTCCTGGTCCCATGGGGTGCTCACCACTTTCAGCCCACAACCAAAGCACGAAATTGGACTCACGGGGAGTATGCTCGTCCCAGTCGTCGGTAATGAAGGATTCCATCGCTTCCCCGTTCCACCTGTAGCCAAGGCCGGTGGGGTACTCCACGCTCAAGATCGGGTGCCAAGGCTCTTCTTCATCGGCCTGCCCATTCTGGTAATCGAGGTAAAGTCCGCGTTCTTCCTCGTAATAACGAACCCGCAGGCGGACAGAGGTGGTTCCCTCAAGGTCGACTTGGCTTGTAATTGCATTCTCCCAGTCGTAGTCGGAATTCAACAGGCGGGCCTCCAAACCTTCCTCTCCAAAGGTAACATCCAATGCTACGCCATCATTCAAAAATCGAGAAGCGGTCTCTAACCAAAGGGAGGTAGAGGCTTCCGAAGGTGACTCGGATGGGTCGAGGAAAAGCTCGGCCTGCAAAATCCAATCCTCGTTGAGGGGAAGAGCTCGGGTCGAAAGAATATCAATCCAGGAATGTTCACTTTCAGTTGGAAAGATGAAATTGAGCTTGTCGTCTTCCACGGAAAGCGATGCTTCCGAATCAGAAAAATCCTTTGACCAAAGCTCTCCGTCCAAAGAATTACCCGAGAAATCCTCCTCGTATTCCCAGTCAGGATCAAAGGCTACGGCTTGATCGATCAAACGGAATGTGCCACGAAGATCAAAAGTCCCCTGCTCCGGATTTTCCTTGTAGATGGAGCCATCTTCGTGGTCCTTGCGGAAATACTCAATGGAGTAAACGCCGGTCTGGGGAGAGGTGAAAATTAAAGTAAGCTCTTCCCTGACGCCATCAGGATCACCATAAACCACGATGCCGGTGTGATTGTCCGGCTTGGAGTAACTCCAAGGCAAAGCCCATAGCGCACGCGAACCAATGCCGCTCAAGGACTTGCCATCGAGGCCAAGGGTACTGACTAATGGAGGTTGGCCGTAGAAATCATGATGGTCAGGATTAACAGTGTACTCGATGGTTTGTCCCGCAATCGAGGCGAGAGCAGGGTGCGGTTTGGAGGTCGCATCCAAATGCGAGAAACCGGCCGCGATTTCAAAGGTGTCGGCAAAGCCATCGCCGTCGTCGTCGGGATCAAGGTAATTCAACACCTCGTCGCCATCGAAATCCTCCTCGAGCGCACCGACGTTAAAGACATGGGCTGCGCCGGCAGACGAAACGCCACTCAATCTTGAATGGCTAGTGCCCACTGCGAGGCGGCTGCCCGACTGACCCACCGAGGAACCGAAATAGCCATATGACTGACCGTTTGGTGAGGCGAGCTTACCCATGGTGGTCACGCTTCCATCAAGTCCCACTCGATACAGGTAGATCGCGCCTGCGTTTGTTTGCCAACTCGAGTCGGACCAAGAAGCTCCTACTGCGAGCAGACCGTCGGAGAAGGAAACCTGATCTCCGAAATAGTCCGCGGAAGAGCCATCCCTTGGCGCCACCTTTGCGAGATGAGTGGCGCTGCCGTTAGACTCCAGTCGGTAGAGGTAAACTGCCCCAACGTATTCTTGCCCGTTTGCGCCTACTCCCTTGGCGCCAACCGCCAAGAGATTACCCGACTGCGTAACCGAAGAACCGAACCGATCATGCCCGGCGCCATCGGGCACAGTTACCTTGTTTAAAAGGGCGGCGCTACCGTTGGACTCCAAACGATAGAGGTAAACCGCTCCCGTGTCCCAATGACTTTCAACTTCCGCGCCTTGGCCGTCGACATACGGGGCGCCAACTGCCAAGAGGTCATCCGAAAGGGAAAGGGAACCTCCGAAAAAGTCCCAGGAACTGGCATCCGGCGCCGTCACTTGAGTCAGATAAGTGGCGCTGCCGTTGCCTTCCATGCGGTAGAGGTAGACCGCCCCGGAATCAAAAGTGTCATCGTCGAGATGAACCTGAGAAGCCCCCACCGCCAGCAAATTGCCCGAGAGAGAAAGGGATTCGCCGAAGAATTGGAACCCATCACTTTGCGGATTGGTCACCTTGCTCAAGAAATTGACGGTCCCATTGGGATCCACGCGATAAAGGTAAATCGCTCCAACGTTGGGCGCATTGGCTTCCTCTCCGGCCCATGGAGCCCCAACCACCAAGAGATCACCAGACAAAGTGAGGGAATACCCGAAACGGGCATCGGTCGAGGCATCCGGTGCCGTCAGCTTGTTCAAGAAAGTTGCGCTGCCGTCTGATTCGACTCGATAGAGATAGGACGCTCCGGCATCGGTTTTGTTGTTCTCCAAGTCTGCATACTTGGCTCCCACAGCCAAGAGGTTGCCGGAAAAAGATAGAGCATGACCAAAAGAATCGCCTTCACCTGGATCAGAGGCAATCAACTGCGAACCCAAGGTAAGGATTTCATTGTCCAGAGGATCATCTATAACGACGACCTCAAAAGTTTCCTCAAAGGAAGCTCCGCGTTCATCGCTTACACGAACCCGGAGGTCATAGGTGGGATTCGTCTCGAAATCGGGTGAGAAAGCCAACAGTTGGTTGCCCTCGATGGCAAAATGCTCGTTCTGATAAAAACTCTCGACCTCTACGATCTTGAAGAAATAGGAGCCAGAGCCATTGGAGTCATCCGGATCGTTCGCGGTAAAAGTACCCACGACCGTTCCCGGAACGGAGTTCTCGGTCACCGTCAGGGAGGAAAGACCTATTCCGGTGGGGGCTGCGTTGCCAACGATTTCGATGTCGATGCCAGTCAGGTTACCGACCACCGCAACAGGTTGATCGGAATAGAAACCGGCAGGCTCGAGGGGGCTGATTTCTCCGTCACCATCCAAGTCGACGAACGCAACGATCTCATACTCCAAATTACTTGCTAATCCCAATTGATAAGGGCCTGATTGGGCCAAGACTGTCTCATTGGAAAATGAGTTGCCCGAGAGGTAAAAAGCCTCTTCAGTCGTCGGTGCTCCACCTTCGGCCAAGATCTCTCCATCGGACAATATTTTCCAAGTCACTTCCGAAGCATAGGAACCGGACGTAACGGTAACGAAATAGCTTTGACCAGCCTGTAGGTGAGTCGATGCCACATGTTGATGACCTTCCTCGAAAGTTCCCTCGAATACGGGGACGTTGGAATCATCGACGATGGTCAGGAGGGATCCGTTCCAACCATCCCCGTAAGAGTCGTTCATTTCGATGGTGACAGCCTCCGCGCCGCTAGCGCCGAATGCCATAATGCGGATCTGGCCGCCGGCCTGCCCGTCATAGGTTGCGATTCCGGACAAGGTGACGGGAAAAGAGCCGTTGTGATCGGGATTGGAGCCAAAAGCCACTTCATCGGGATCCGTAATTCCGTCGCCGTCGGAATCGGAATTCAAGTCGCTGGTGCCGAGTTCGTTTTCAAGAAACTCGGGCAACCCGTCCCCGTCGGCATCCTCCTCGTCGTCGCTAAGCACGAGAATGGGGCCGTGCTGCTCGATGATCCGATTGTCTTGATCAGTGGCCCGGACACGGATAATGAGAAGGGATGCGTTTTCCTCGTCGAGGGGAGTGGCGGTCCGGACAGAACCATTGGCATCGATGGAAAAAAGCGCATTGTGATCGTCGCCGTCGCCCTCGGCGAAAACATAGCCAACGGAACCATTTTCATCCAGATGAGAAGGCTGCAGAGTCCCCACGATGGTTCCCGCGGGCAGGTTCTCCAAGACGGTGCGGTTGGACATCTCGAAAGACCAAAGCTTTAGGTTTACACCGGAGAGATTCTGGTTGATTACAACGGGATCGGAAGAATGACTGCCCCGGGCCTCGGCCATTTCGAATTCCGTCCAGTCATCGAGCTCCCCATTGAGGTTCATATCATGGAATGCCTTGACCCGGTAGCTTGCTCCGTTCGGTACGGGGTATGAGTAAGGACCAGGGACAGGGCGGAGAATTTCAGTCACCACATCACCGGTTACGGCGTCCTCCAGCTGAATGACGAACCTGTCCGAAATACCGATAGCGGCAAAAGCATCTTCATTGGCGTAGATATCGGAGATACCGCCCGACAGTTGCCAAGCGACCGAACTACTGTCGCCTCCTTCATCCTGATCACCCCAAGTGACCACCGAGCCGTCCATCTTCAGAGCAGCGAAAGCTTCTTCGGTGGAGAATATCTCAACCACGTCTCCCTGCAAATGAGCGGACACCGAGGAACTGTCGCCGCCGTCTTCCTCATAACCCCAAGTGACCACCGAGCCATCAGTCTTAAGCGCCGCGAAAGCTTCTTCCGTGGAGAATATCTTAACCCCCCCGCTCGACAACTGCGACGCAACCGAGGAACTGTCACCGCCGTCTTCCTCATCACCCCAAGTGACCACCGAGCCATTGGACTTCAAGGCAGCGAAAGCATCGTCCGTGGAGAATATCTCAACCACGCCGCCCTGCAAATGAGGGGACACCGAGGAACTGTCACCGCCAGAACTCGACCAACCCCAAGTGACCACCGAGCCGTCTGTCTTCAGCGCCGCAAAGGCATATTCGTTGGAGAACACCTCAACCACCCCGCCCTGCAAATGAGCGGACACCGAGGAACTGTCACCGCCGTCTTCCTCATCACCCCAAGTGACCACGGAGCCATCCGTCTTCAAAGCAGCGAAGGCTTCTTCGGTGGAAAAGATATTTACCACGTCGCCCTGTAAATGACGAGACACTGAGGAACTGTCGCCGCCAGAGTCGGCATCACCCCAAGTGACAACCGAACCATCCTCCTTGAGGGCAGCAAAGGCTTCTTCCGTGGAAAAAACCTCGACAACACCCTCAGAAAGTTGATCGGAAACACTGGAACTGTCGCCGCCATCTTGGGCCCAGCCCCAAGTGACCACTGAGCCATCCTCCTTCAAGGCCGCAAAGGCATCTTCATGGGAGAAGATTTCAACAATGCCATCTTCCAACTGAGAAGCCACTCCACTGCTGTCACCTCCATAACTACCCCAACCCCAAGTAACAACCGAGCCGTCCGTCTTCAGTGCCGCGAAAGCATCGTCGGTGGAGAATATCTCAAGCACGTCGCCTTGCAACTGATCGGAAACCGAGGAGCTGTCGCCGCCATCTTCACCGTCACCCCAAGTGATGACTCGGGTGGTGGGAGGTCCATTGTATTCCAAGTTGCCGGATAGGGTAACTAGATAGGAGGCATTGTCGTCGGGATGGGAACCAAAAGTGATCTCCTCACCATCCAAAAAACCATCGCCGTCGCTATCGGGATTCAAGTCGCTGGTACCTATGAAGTCTTCGTAAAGCTCGGGCAAGCCATCGCCGTCTGCATCCTCTTCGGAGTCGTCTAGTACGTGAACGACGAAATCCTCCTCGGAGCTGCCGTTGGCGTCGTCGGTTGCCCGGATGCGTATCTGGAGCCATGCCTCGCTTTCGTGGTCGAAAGGATGGTTGGATCGAAGGCTGCCGTTGGCGTCGATGAAGAAGAGGTCGTTGTGCGCATCGCCATCACCCGCGATCAAGGCGAAGGTAATGGTTCCGTTGGAATCGGGGTCGTTTGCGTGGAGTTCGCCCACGAAGCTCCCGGCTGGAAGGTTCTCGGGGATGGCGTTCGGGAAGAGGGTGAGCTCGATCGGGNCTTGGTTGATGACGGAAGATGTATCGGTCGGATCTGACCCGTGGGCAATTTCGGCCCCATCGGAGAACCCATCCCCGTCGCTGTCGGGGTTGGTCGGGTCGGTGCCGGCCGCGAGCTCGGCCTCGTCGGTCACGCTGTCGCCGTCATGGTCGCGAGTTGCGGATTCGAAAAGAGCATGCACTTGCCCTGCGGTGAGGGAACGGTCGTAGACGCGAACGTCGTCCAAGAGGCCGTTGAAGAAATCTTGTGAGCCACCCCGGCTGCCAATGTTAAAGGTATTGGTGGCATCGCTGATGAAGGCGCCGGTTCCATCGGTGCGGCTGTTCGTGACCTCCTGCCCGTCGACGTAGATGGAAGCGCCGGCGCCAGCCGCTCCCCCGTCCCAGGTAAGGGTGAGCAGGTGCCACTCGTTGTCCGTAAAGGTGGGTCCTTGGGCAGAGGCGTGAGCCGAACCGTTGAAATCATGGAACCACCCAGTGTTAACCTCTTCCACGGCGAGACGCCAGTAACCGTCGCCACCCGATCGCTTGGACATGACGTAACCGATACCGCGGCGGTAGATCCAGGCGCTGAGTGTCTTTGGTCCGAGGTCGTCGAGGGGAGCTCCATTGCCCACGTTGACCGAATTATCGGTTCCGTCAAAGTCGAGAGCCCCGCCCACCTTGCCGGTAGTCCAGGAGGTGGCGTTGGACTCAAAGCCCGCGAGCGTGCCGTTGTGGTCGTTGCCGGATGAATCGTGGGCAATCGTGCCTTTGGTTTCGTCGAAGGCCCAGTGGCCGACCAGCCCGCTGAAGTAGTCCTCCCCGAGGACCACCAAATTACCCATGCCGGCATGCTCGCCGCACTGATAGAAGAAGTAATCGGGCAGTTCCCGGTGGGCGGCGAGGGTGACAGTGCCCGAGGTGGCCCGCGAGTTGCGTACGCCCGAAGTGATCTCCTCGGCGAAGGAGCCGCCCTCCGGGTGATCGGTGAAGTGGAAGGGGTGCCCCAAGGTGGTGTTGCCGTCGAGGACGAAGCGGTGGACCTTGTCGTAGGCGAGGCGGAGAACGGGGCGATGGGCTCCGTCGACATGGTAGACGCCGTTCGCCACCGTGACGTTGTAGGTGTGTACCACGGGAGTGGCGTTCTCGTCCAGCGGGTCGAAGCCGAGAAGCGTCTCGTCGCCGTCCNACACGCCGTCGCCGTCACTGTCGGGATTGGTCGCATTGGTGTCGAGAGCAACTTCCTCGGCGTCGAGCAGGCCGTCGCCGTCGGTGTCCGCGCTCACTTCGATGGTGGCGAACAAAACGTCGCCCCAAGCGCCCTCGTTGTCCTTGTAACGAACCCCCACCAAGTAGGCGCCCACGGCGAAGCCCTCGGTGGACAAGGCGGTCGGCAGTACGGTTTCGACTTCCGAGTCAAAGCCACCGTCGGCGGGCTGGAAGGCGGTCCCGTTGCCTTCGCCCGGATCGGTCCCGACGAACCATTCGGCCGCCACGATGATGGCAAAGCCCGTGGAGTTGCCATCGCCGCCGCCTTCCGGGTTGGCGTCGTAAATATGGATGGTCTGAAGAAGTACGTCGCCCCAAGTACCGTTGTCGTCCTTGTAACGCACGCCAACCAAGTGGGCCCCCTCGGAAAGGCCTGTCGAATTGAAGTCAGCAGGCAATATGCTCTCCACCTCCGAGTCGAAGGCTCCGTCCTGCGGCTGGAATGCGGTCGCTGCGCCCTCCCCCGGATCCGTGTCCACGAAATATTCGGCCGCGGCAATGGTAGTGAAAGCCGTCGCATTGGCCTCACCACCAGACGGGTTGGCGTCGTAGATATGGATGGTCAGGTAGAGCACGTCGCCCCAAGTGCCGTTGTCATCCTTGTAACGCACACCGACCAAGTGGGCTCCCTCGGAAAGGCCTGTCGAATTGAAGTCAGCAGGCAATATGCTCTCCACCTCCGAGTCGAAGGCTCCGTCCTGCGGTGTAAATGCCGTCGCGTTCCCCTCCCCCGGATCGACGTCCACGAAATACTCCGCCGCGGAGATCACGGTGAACGCGGTCGCGTTGCCTTCGCCTTCGCCACCGCCTGACGGGGTGGCGTCGTAGATATGGATGGTCTGGTAGAGCACGTCGCCCCAGGTGCCGTTGTCGTCCTTGTAACGCACCCCGATCAAGTGGGCTCCCTCGGATAATCCCGTAACGTTCAGGTCGGCGGGCGTGACGCTCTCGACCTCCGAGTCAAAGGCCCCATCGGCGGCCAACAGGGCGGTTCCTTGGCCCTGACCTGGATCCACGTCCACGAAATATTCGGCTGCCGTCAGCAACCGGATCGGCTCCGCCACCACCACGGTGATGGCTTGGGAGGCACTGATCCCGTTGGCCGTCACCGACACGTTCACTTCGTAGGTGCTGTTGTTGTCGGCATCGGTTGGATTGTCCGAGCTCTGGCCACTTACGAAGCTCAGGGCGCCGGATAGCACATTGAGGGAGAACTTGGACTCATCGTCTCCGCTCGAGATGGTGAAAACCAAGGTGTCGTTGTCGTCGTCGTAAGCGGTCAAGCTGGTGATCGCTGTTGCATTCTCGTCCACCAGATAGACTGCGGTGGCGCCATCGCCCGAGGTGAAGACTGGGGCTTCGTCCACGTTGGTCACGGTGAGGGCGAAGGCTTGCGTCACGGTTTCCACGCCGTCCGTCACGCTAACGGTGACGCTGTAGACGTTGTCTTGGCCCGTATCGGCCGGGTTGTCGAAATCGAAGGCCTGGGCAAGGGTCAGTTCCCCGGTCACGGCGTTGATCACGAAGCTACTGGCGTCATCACCGCCAATGGAGTACACCAAGGTCTGGCCGTCGCCGTCGGTAGCTGAAAAGTTGTACGAGGCAGAGGCGTTGTTCTCCTGGGCATTGGCGGAAGCCACTGCCCCACCCCCGAATACCGGAGCTGCGTTGGGCAGCGCAGTGACTGCAGCGGTGGCGGCGGAAGTCACGCTTTCGGCATTTCCAAGATCATCGACGTAATTGGCGGTCACGGTTATGGCTGCCCCAACGTCGGCAAGGACCAAGGTATAGGTGCTTCCGGTCGCGCCGTTGATGGCAGAGCCTCCACGCTTCCATTGATAAGTGATCGTCCCGATGCCATCGGCATCAGCCAAGGTATTCACTGCGGTCAGTACGGCGCCTTGCTGAACCTCTTTTGGCAAAACGATTCGTCCCATGTCCGGGGCGGCTCCCGCATATTCGGTAATGGCATCGAAGTCTGCGGTGTCGGCAGCGGAACCTGCGTCCAATGCGGGCGACCCTGAACCGAGTGAGAAATCCAAGGCGGCCACGTCCTCGAAAAGGGGATCCGAGCTGAGGTTGTTGCCTTCGTTGACAAAACCGGTGCTGGTGGGAATCCCAGTGGACAAAATCGAGTTGCTGACCTTGAAATAATGGGTCTCGCTGGTGTAATTGGCGTTGAAAAAATACAGCTCGTCCAAGGCATTGTTGCCGGAGCGCCGGTTGTTCCAAAAAATCGAGTTTCTCAGCCTTACTTCACCGTAGCGGTTGTTTATCCCGACTCCCGCCTCACCCCCGAGGTTACCGACAATCGTAAGGTTGGATGCGACCAAGGTGGCGGAGCTGCTGTTGACGTAAATACCACCGCCACGGTAAGTAGCCGTGTTATTGACGATCGTCAGGTTACTCAACTTCGGTGTTCCGGACTGCACGTAAATACCGCCACCGGCGTTGGTGCCATGATTCTCACGAATCATTAGGTTGGTAAGGATGGGACTTCCGCCACGAATATCGACTCCCGCTCCCTCCCATTCTCCCGTTGTGTTGCCATCGGTGATCGTGAAACCGTCCATGGTGGAGCTTCCGCCGCTAAACTTGACCACCGGATTGCCTGCCCCGTTCACTCCTCGGATGATCGACAATTCCGGGCCTGCCCCGATCAGTGAAATGGTCGGGGATGAAGGAATCACCAAATTTTCGACGTAGGTGCCCGCTGGCACCGCGACCACGTCTCCGGCTTCAGCGGCATCGATCGCCGCCTGGATAGTGGAGGTCACCGTGATGACCGAGCCAGAGGAATTCTCGGGCGGGATGTAAATCCCCACTGCCCCGGTTGGCGCAGCCGCCCAAGAAGTGGGAACCGAAACCAATGCGCCCAGCAGGCAAGCTGCGGAAAGCATGGTCTGTCGGAGTGTTGGCATCGGGTTCTTGGTGATTGGAAAGTAAAGTGGTTACAAGCGAAGGGAAGAAGAAAGGGTCACTTGGGGGCAGCTCCGGCGGACTGGATGGTTATGATGCCGCCGGCGGGTACGACGAGGGGTTCGATTTCGAGGGAGAGCACGATGGGCTTCGTGGTGGTGCGTCCGTTGGGCAGGTAACCATGGCCGCCGTACATGCCTATGTCGTTGCGGGTGCCGTCGAGGTCGTTGTACTGGGCGTCGGGCGGGCCAGCGTTGATGGCAGGAGAACTGACCTTCAGTTGATAAGAGTAAGGGGCGCCAGCCACAAATTTTGGGTTGTCGTTAACCGTGCCGACGGCGCTCACGCCACCGCCTACGAGATCAGAATGTTCACCAGTGTAGGAATTGCTCTGCCAGAGAAGATTGTAGCGAACTATGGAAGTAGTAGCTGGGGCCCAAATCAACCGATTTCCGATATTCGTTGTACCTTTGGACCAACAAGCCCAGATGACGTTGCCGAGCATGACGGCTTGCGAACCTGTCTCGACGTAAATGCCCATGCCAACGGCGGTGTTGGTACCATTACCATTTCCCTCTTTACAATCATGGATGACATTGTTGATGACATCGGCTTTGGCCCCATCTCGCACTTGAACTCCAATGCACTCGTTGGCCAAGGAATTTCCCGCATTCCTTACGTAATTTTTGATTAGGCTGTTGCGCAGAACAATCTTGGTGCCCGCCCCGTGGACGTCCAAACCAATGCCGCCAAGGTTGGCTTCGCCATTGAATTCGCAACCAGTGACCGTACCCACGCCACGGAACACGAGGTGTTCGACGGTGGAGTAAGCAATGTGGAACTCGGTGGCGTTTGTCTCGATGTTCCCGAATGATGCTTGGGTGGCGATTATCTTGCAGGCGTCGTTCGGAAGGTCGTTGGCCCTCAGGGTATCGGCACCGATCTTTATCAAGTTGACCACGCTGCCATTGATATCGAGCGCGCCGAGTTGGGCGGGGGTGTTACCCAGCGCCTTGAGCGTGAGATCCTTGTTCACGATGGTGAGGTCTCCATAGACTCCAGGAAGAAAACGTATGAGGTCTCCCGAAGCGGCCCCGTCGACCACCGCCTGAACGTTTTGCCCCGGTGCGACGGCATGGTTGGCAGCGGAAAGGGAAACCGATCCGGCAAAAAGCAAACCTGCGGCGAGAAGAATCTTTCGTTTGGTTTTCATAGCGGGAATCAATGGCTGCAGCCACCCGCACATAACGCGCGGGCGACATAAGGTATTAGCGGAAAACGTGAAAATATTACGTTTTATTTATAGGCCGCAACGGAAATCTATTAGGGACAAGGAATTGGAAAACGTTTTTTTAAAGATAAAACGAACCTTTTGCCTGAAACCCGAAGCCCGGCGCTCGGGTGCCAAACTTCTTCGTTCCTTGTTAAAATATTCTCGCCAAGGAACAACTACACGGAGAAGAAATGGAACAAAAGTTCCTTCCTCCGTGCCTCCGTGTCTCCTTGAGAGACAAGGAAAACAAACTGACCCTATTTCCCGGAAGGAGCGGCGCCCGCTACGTTCAGGGAAATTTCTATCTCGTTAGCCACTTTCTCCTCTTTTTCACCTGAACGTATGCCGAAGTCGCTCCGCTTGACGATGAACTTGGAACGGATCACGAGGAGGTCGCCCGGCACGCGGTTGCGCTTGATCAGCATATCCTTGAGATAAGTGAGTTTGACCGAGGCCACAAGTGGCTTGGTGACTCCCTTGATCGTCATCGAACCGTGGGCGTCGGCCAGCAGGTGGAGGCCGTCCTTGCGGAGGTTGACCAGCTTGCCAAGGGTGAAGGTGATTTCGGGATGTTTCGCGACGTCCATCCAGTCGGGAGCGTGAATGTGCTCCTTCAATGTGGGGTTGCCGACGTGTAGGGTGTCGGTTGCCAAGCGGATGGAGCCCTTGGTCTTGGCGGGGTCGGCGGGGTCATAGGAGACTTTCCCGCTGATCCCCATGGCAGAGCCGTTTATCGACTCCAAGGGAGCATCCATTTGAAAGATCACGTTGTTGACCTTCTTGGGGTCCTGAAAGTCGAATACGATGGGTTTAGCAACGAGGGAAGCGGCGAGGGCGAGCAAAAGGGAGGAGGCGAGAACAAATGATTTCATGTGGATTCCTTCGGGTTTTCGTTTTTGTCGGAAAAGAGAAAGGAAACACCCCAGAGCAAAAGGGCAAGAGCCAAGGCGACGACGGGAGTTTCTATTCCGGTGAGGAAGATATCCTCGGTAACCACCGATTCCATCATCCCCAGCTCGGGCATGCCCGGCACCACCGGCACCTCCACACGTTTGTCCACGCTGGTCACCCAGAATCCGGTGCGGGACCCGTGCCAAGTCCAGATCCCCACTCCTCCCGACAGAATAGGGATAGCCACCAAGCGGCAAAGATTTCGGGGATGCAGAAGGTTCACAGGGATTTCATGCCCGGGGATGCGCAAGGCGGTGAGCCTCCTTCAGGCGGGCGGCGCTGACGTGGGTGTAGATTTGGGTGGTCGAAAGATTGGCGTGACCCAGCATTTCCTGGACGGAGCGGAGGTCCGCTCCCTCGTCGAGGAGGTGGGTGGCAAAAGCGTGGCGCAATTTGTGGGGCGTGAGGTCGAGCGGCAGGTCCGCCATGCGCAGGTATTTTTTCGTCAGGAGCTGGACCGAGCGCGGACTGAGGCGCTTGCCGGAGCGGTTGACCACCACGGGGGAGTCGAGGGAAGCGTCCTTGGCGCATTCGTCGCGGAAACGGCGAACCGCATCAGCCGCTTGCGGACCGACCGGGCAGAGACGCTCCTTGCGCCCTTTGCCTAGCACACGGGCCACCCCACGCTTGAGGTCGAGGGCTCCGTAATCGAGGCCCACTAGTTCACTCACGCGGAGGCCGCCACCGTAGAGCAGTTCCAGTATCATGCGGTCGCGGAGGGCGGCGAAGATGTCGGCCCCCTCCCCTTCCAGCAAACGGTCGGGCTGGGCCAACAAGGTATCCATCTGCGTCTGGGTCAGAAACTTGGGCAAGGTTTTCGGCAACTTGGGCAAGGAAATGGAGAGCAAGGGGTTGGTCTTGGCATGCCCCTGGCGGAGGCAATATTTGAAAAAGGCGCGTATGCCGGAAACTTGGTTGCGCAAGGTGCGTCGGGAAACCGCTCGCTGACGCTCGACGAGGAAATCGCGAGCCTCCCGCCTCGTAATAAGGTCAAGATCACCTTTCCAAGAACACGATTGTCGAAGGTAGCTGAAAAAGACCTCGAGGGCTTGTCGATAATTGCGGGCGGTATGCTTGGATAAACGCCGCTCGAGCTCGAGGTGGGCAAGAAATTTCTCGAGGAGAACCGTTTCCGGCAGCTCCTTTTGAGTGGGCGCTTGCGCGACCTCGGTCATTTTACGCGCTCGTAACCGGACACCACCGCCTCATAGACAAAGACAAAGAAAATAATGGTGAAAATCACCATGGCCAAGCTCAAGGCCAAACCGAAACGCTCCTTGTCCGTGCTCTTTTGCGGCTCCGGTTGATAACCGCGCGACGTACTGTCGTAAGGCTGCAAAGGCGTCACGTTGAAGGGACGCTCAGCTCGATTCTTTCCCTCATCCTTCCTCATCTGGTTATAAATATAGCGTGCGGGGAAAGCTGAATCAAGCATGGTTTGGCAACAGTTCGACCGTTCTTTTTCCTGCGCATCGGTTGAAAATGGAATTCCTTGACCAATAAAAAGAGATTGCAGAGTATGCCCTACTCACCCTAACTATTCACTACATGAAAGCTAAATGGTGTATCGCCCCGTTGTTGGCAGCGCTCGTAATGGCGCTAAGCACATCCTGCAACACCTTGCCCTCCTTAGGCGGCAACTCGACCAGCAAGACCAACAAGGCCTTGATGGGAATGTCCGTCGGCATGAACAAGTCACAAGTCTATCAACTGGCTGGCACCGCCGCCAAGATAGAGGGATATGACTGGGGCAGTGTGTGGTTTTACAAAACGGCCACAGGCGGAGGTGTGAACGTTCTGCTCGACGGCAACGAAGAAGAGAACTTCACCCCTGTGGTGTTCGACAACTCGAATCGCGTAACGGGTTACGGATGGAAATTCTATTCCCAGACCATTCGCGACTACGGTACGGGGCAGTTCTAGGCTCGAGGCTGTCCTCGACCCACGCTTTTCGCGCCGCGAAAAGTGTTTGATTAATGGTAATCGGCGCCCTCAGTTCTTGACGCTCCTCATTGAATGCGTAGCGTGTTTGGCTTCTCCAATGATTCGTTTTGCTCCAAAAGCAAACGAGAGTAAGCCCGGATGGCGGAATTGGTAGACGCGCTGGATTCAAAATCCAGTTCCTGCAAGGGAGTGAGGGTTCGACCCCCTCTCCGGGCACCACTCGCAAAGCGATTGGATTAACTAGATCCAGGCAGGAGATTTATTTTTTGGATCCCTTGGGATTGGGCAGATCGGTGATGGTGCCTTCGAATACCTCGGCGGCGAGTCCGACCGATTCATGCAAAGTCGGATGGGCATGGATCGTTAGGGCCAAGTCCTCGGCGTCACAACCCATCTCGATAGCCAATCCGATTTCTCCTAGAAGTTCGCCCGCGTTGGAGCCGACCACCGCCCCGCCGATGATGCGGTTGGTTTCCTTTTCGAAAAGCAATTTGGTCATGCCTTCGGAACAAGCGGAGGCCAAGGCCCGGCCGGATGCGGCCCACGGGAAGACCGCCGTCTCGTAGTCAATGCCTTCCTCCTTGGCTTCGCGCTCAGTCTTGCCCACCCAAGCGACCTCTGGATCGGTGTAGGCAATGGAAGGAATGACCTTAGGGTCGAAATAGTGTTTCTTGCCGGCGATGACCTCGGCCGCCACATGCCCCTCATGGGCACCCTTGTGGGCGAGCATGGGCTGCCCCACGACGTCACCCACCGCGTAGACGTGGGAGAGGTTGGTGCGCATTTGCTTGTCGACCGATATAAAACCTCGCTCATCGACTTCCAGCCCCGCTTTCTCGGCATCGATCATTCCACCGTTGGGGGTTCGTCCGATGGCCACCAGGACGGCGTCGTATTCTCGGGTCTCCTCGCTCCCGTCCTTGGCCTCCATGGTGACGGCGATGCAATCGTCCCTGGCCTCGACCGCGGTGACCTTGGTCTCGAGCATAAGGTGGTAATCGTCGGCGATTGTCTTGGTGAAGGCTTTGGCCACGTCGGAGTCGGCCGCAGGAATGACTTGGTCTAGCATCTCGACAACTTCCAACTTGGAACCGAGGGCATGATAAACCATACCCATCTCCAGTCCGATGATGCCCCCGCCCATAAGAAGCATCCGCTCGGGCACTTCTTTCAGTTCAAGGGCATCGGTGGAATCCCATATGCGTGGATCGTCATGTGGAATGAAAGGCAACTCGATGGGACGGGAACCGACCGCCAATACAGCGTTCTCGAAATGAACCGTGACAGTTTCATCGCCCCTCTCAACAACCATTTCATTGGGGCCTGAAAATTTTCCGTAGCCATTGATAACCTGGCATTTCCTCATCTTTGCCATTCCGCCCAAACCGCCCGTCAGCTGGCCGATCACCTGCTCCTTCCACTGGCGGACCTTGGGCAGGTCGATGGTGGGTTCGCCAAACTCTATCCCATGGCCGGACATGGCCTTGGCATCCTTGATCACCTTGGCTAGATGCAAGAGGGCCTTGGAGGGAATGCAGCCGACGTTGAGGCAGACCCCACCAAGTGAATCGTAGCGCTCGACGAGAACAGTCTCGAGGCCGAGGTCGGCGCAACGAAAGGCGGCGGCGTAGCCAGCCGGCCCCGAGCCCAGCACGGCGACCTGCGTCTTGACCTCCTTGCTCATGAAATGGCCTTGGCCGCTTCGGTGGCCACTTCCTCGAGGGCCTCCTTGAAAAAGTTGAGGAAGCGCACCCCGTCGGCGCCATCGATCACACGGTGGTCATAGGAAAGAGAGAGAGGCAAAAGAAGGCGCGGACCAAATTCCTCGCCGTTCCAAACCGGTTTCACTTGGGAACGGGAAAGCCCGAGAATTCCAACGTTGGGGGCATTGACTATTGGAGTGAAGGCCGTGCCCCCAAGGCCGCCGAGACTCGATATGGTGAAAGTGGAACCGGCCATGTCGTCCATGGTGAGCTTTCCTTCGCGGGCCTTGGCCGAAAGGGAGAAAAGGTCGGCGGTGAGCTCTTCGGCGCTTTTATCGTCGACGCCACGCACGACTGGCACAACGAGCCCGTTGGGTGTATCTACGGCAATGCCGAGGTCGACGTATTTCTTGAGAACGAGGCCTTTTTCGTCCGGTGAAAGGGATGAATTCATCTGGGGCAACTCCCGCAGGGCCTTGGCGACGGCCTGCATGACGAATACCAAAATGGTGTACTTGATGCCCGAGTCCTTTTGGGCCTCCTCCGCGTTGCGTTTCTTGCGCAGGGCCTCGAGATCGGTGACGTCGGCCTCGTCCCATTGCGTAACGTGAGGTATCTTTACCCAGTTGCGGTGGAGGTTGGCACCCGTCAGTTTCTGGATTTTGGTGAGAGACTGCTCCTCCACCTCACCGAATTTCGCGAAATCGACCTCGGGCCAAGGGAGCAGGTCCAGGCCTCCACCACCTGATTCCAACCGGCGGAGGGCATCCTTTACGTAATTGCGAACGTCTTCCTTGAGGATACGATTCTTGCGGCCAGTGCCCTGCACCTTGGCCAAATCAACACCGAATTGCCTCGCCAAGCGNCGNACTACGGGAGAGGCATAAGCGTATTCGCGGTTATCCACGAATCCTTCCACAGGAACTGACGGCGCAACCGGAGCAGGCGCTGGCGAAACCGGAGCGGATGCTTCCGGTTCGGCTTCAGCAGGCTCCTCTGGGACTTCCGTGACCTCGAGAATCATGAGTGGGGAAGCAGAGGAAAGCGAGTCGCCGACGGCTACCTTGATCTCCTTGACCAACCCGGCAAAAGGGGAAGGAATCTCCATGGCCGCCTTGTCGCCCTCGACTGCTATCAGGGAGGCCTCGGCTTCCACCGAGTCACCCACGGCAACCATCACTTCGGTCACCTCGACCTCATCCGCCCCGACGTCAGGGAGACAGACTTCCTTGTCCACCGGATCCGCGGCTTCGGTTTCCGGAACCGCGGCAGGCTCCTCCGAAAGTTCGTCTTCTTGCTCCGCGGGCGGGGCTTCACCTTCCAAAAGGATGGCAAGGGCTCCCGTGGTAACAACGTCGCCTACCTTCAACTTGATTTCAGTGACCACCCCTGCCTGGGGAGAAGGTATTTCCATAGCCGCCTTGTCACCCTCGATGGTGAACAAAGGAGTCTCTTCTTCAATTGAATCACCCACCGTGACCAAGATTTCGGTGACCTCGGCCTCGTCGGCCCCGATGTCAGGCAAAATAATTTCGATGGCCATGGGCTTGAATAGCTATGCGTGAAGCGGATTGCCCTTGTCTACTTCGATACCGAATTTCTCGATCGCCTTGGCCACCTCGCCTTTGTCCACCGCTCCATCCTTGGAGAGTTGGTGCAAGGCAGCTACCACCACGTAACCTGCGTTGACTTCGAAATGCCGCCGCAGGTTTTCCCGGCTGTCGGAGCGCCCGAACCCGTCGGTGCCCAACACCTTNTAGGAGGAACCAGGCAGATAGGCGCGAATTTGCTCGGCATGATTCTTTATGTAATCCGTCGAGGCGATGGTGGTTTCGTCAGACAAAACTTCGGCAAGATAGGCAGAACGAGGGTCATCCTCAGGGTGCAACATGTTGTGGCGAGCGACTTCCTGACCGTCGCGGGTGAGCTCGTTAAAAGAGGTNACACTGAAAACGTCGGAGGCAACGCCATGATCGTCGCTCAGAATCTTGGCCGCCTTGATCACCTCATTGAGAATTGTTCCCGAGCCCAACAACTGAACCTTGGCCTTGTCTCCCTTCTCGCTAAGCAACTTGTATATACCACGTCGAATCCCTTCCTCCACACCTTCGGGCATAGCGGGCTGATGATAGCTCTCGTTCATCAGGGTGACGTAATAGTAGAGGTTCTCCTGATCCGGACCATACATCCGGCGAAGGCCATCCTGAAGAATGACAGCCACCTCGTAAGCGAAGGCGGGGTCGTAAGCCACGCAGTTGGGCACGGTGGAAGCCAACACGTGACTATGGCCGTCCTCGTGCTGCAGACCTTCGCCGTTGAGGGTCGTGCGACCGGCAGTGGCCCCGAGAAGAAAGCCGCGGGACTGCTGATCTCCAGCCAACCATGCCATGTCGCCAACACGCTGAAATCCGAACATGGAATAATAGATATAAAAAGGGATCATGGGCAGGTCGTTGGTGCTGTAACTGGTAGCTGCAGCTACCCAGGAAGCCATAGCCCCCATCTCATTGATTCCTTCCTGAAGTACTTGCCCGGTACGGTCCTCTTTGTAGTAGGAAACGGCATCCTCGTCTTGGGGCACGTAGTTTTGTCCTTTGGGGTTGTAGATACCTATTTGGCGAAAGAGACCCTCCATGCCAAAGGTGCGGGCCTCGTCCGCCACGATGGGGACGATNCGATCACNCAAATGCTCGTCCTTGAGCAAGAGGTTCAAGGCGCGGACAAAGGCCAAGGTAGTGGAAATTTCACGCTTTTGCTCGCCGAGGAGAGAATCGAATGCCTCCAATTGGGGNATTTCCAGTTCGCCGCTGAATCGCAAGTTGCGGGTCGGCATGTAGCCACCGAGCTCCTTTCGTCTGGCATGGAGATATTCATGCTCGGGAGAGCCTTCCTCCAAAGTAAGATATGGCAATTTAGACAAATCTTCNTCNGGCACCAAATTCGTGAGGCGCAGGCGATCCCGCAAGTGGCGAACGGAAGCGGCATCCATTTTCTTGACCTGATGGGCCACGTTCTTCCCCTCGGCGGCATCGCCCATGGCAAATCCCTTGACCGTCTTGGCCAAAATCACCGTGGGTCGATCCTTTGTTTCCTCCGCTTTTTTGAAAGCGGCGAAAATTTTGGAGACCTCATGGCCACCTCGACGCAAAGCGAAGATTTCCTCGTCGGTCATATCCGCGACAAGAGCTGCTGTTTCGGGATACTTCCCGAAAAAATGCTCCCTTACGTAGGCTCCATCCTTGGATTTGAAGGTCTGGTAGTCCCCGTCCAAGGTCTCGTTCATCAACTGGAGCAACTTGCCAGACTTATCCTTGGCCAAAAGTTTGTCCCAATTGTTTCCCCAGATAACCTTGATCACGTTCCAGCCTGCCCCGCGGTAAAGTCCTTCCAGTTCCTGAATGATCTTGCCATTGCCCATGACGGGGCCATCGAGGCGCTGGAGGTTGCAATTAACCAGAAAGCAGAGGTTGTCGAGTTTCTCGCGGGCAGCGAAGGCAAGGCCGCCCTTGGATTCGGGCTCATCCATCTCGCCATCACCCACAAAGCAAAAAACGCGTTGATCAGCGGTATCCTTGAGCTCGCGGTTTGCGAGGTAGCGAAGGAAGCGAGCCTGGTAGATGGCGGAAATCGGGGCAAGCCCCATGGAAACGGTGGGGAACTGCCAGAAATCAGGCATCAGCTTGGGGTGGGGATAAGAGGAAAGCCCGTTGCCATCGACCTCCTGGCGGAAGTTGTCCAAATGCTCCTCGGTCAGGCGGCCTTCAACGAAAGCCCTGGAATAGATTCCTGGAGAGATATGGCCTTGGTAGTAGATTAGGTCACCCGATGCCCCATCTTCAGAAGCCCGAAAGAAATGATTGAAGCAAACCTCGTAAAAGGTAGCTGAAGACTGATAGGAAGCCATGTGACCACCCAACTCCAAATCCTTGTTGGAAGCTCGCAAAACCATCATGATGGCATTCCAGCGAATGACTGATCGAATCCGGCGCTCAATTGTGGAATCGCCAGGGTAAGGAGGTTCCTGAGAGGGCGCTATGGTATTGATGTAATTGGTGGTAACTCCGGTCGGCATGTCCACTCCCGCAAAGCGAGCTTGATCCATGACTTGCTCAAGTAGGTATTGAGCTCGCTCGACCCCGTCCCGGCGGATCACGGAATGGAGAGACTCCATCCACTCCTGGGTCTCCGAAGAGTCTATTTCTTCAAGCATGAGGTGAGAGGTAAAAGTTCGTTGGTTGCGATGAACAAAAATAAATGCTGATTATACCTTGAACCCATATTTGGGAATGATCTGTTTCTTAGCGCTGCAGCAAAGAATTATGGAAGAAATACAAATAGGCTTTCATAGCCCTTTTCGCAAGAACAAAGGGGTTGCAAAAAGACTCTGCTCTCAGCTTGAATAAATATCCTGAGAGTCGTCAGCCAGTAAAGCCAGCCTTCAGGAAATCCATCAGCGGCCCGGGGAAAATGCCCAGAACAAGGACCAATAAGGCCAAGGCGAAAAGCCACAATCGGACGCCCGGGCTAATATGGGTGTCATTCTCTATAGAGGAGGATGGTTCGTTTTCACTTACCAAGAATGCCTTGAGCACTCGAACGTAGTAGTAAAGTGAGACTACGCTCATTATCAAGGCCAGTCCGACCAGACCGATCATCCACCCGTTCCTGCCACTGAGGGCATCATTGAGTACGTAGGAGGTTTCGATCTCGGCGAAAGCGGCGTAAAACAAATAATATTTGCCGACGAATCCAGCCAAAGGCGGAATGCCCGCTGAAGACAGGAGAAAGAGCAAGAAAACTACACTTAATCCGGGATGTTTTTGCCAACAGCCTCGAAAGTCAGTGATTCTTTCCTCCTCGTTGGCTCGGTCCAAAAGCAAACCGATGACCCCGAATGCCCCCACGTTTGCCAAGGCATAAACCACAACATAGAACAAGGCGGCCGCATACCCGTCGGGAGACACGGCAAGCAAACCAATCAAGAGGTATCCCGCATTCGCTATACTTGCATAGGCCAACAAGCGCTTGAGGCTTGATTGCCTCAAGGCGCCGAGATTGCCGATCAACATGCTCAGAATGGCAACGACGGCCAAGGGAGCAAGTGCCATGGCCACGGTGCTCGAATTGCCAGGAACCGCATCAACCAATCGAACCAAGAAAAATACGCTGGCTATCTTGGAGCCCGATGCGATCCATCCGGCTACTGGTGTCGGAGCGCATTGGTAGGCATCGGGAGCCCAGAGGTGAAAGGGAACCACCGCCACCTTAAAACCAATGCCCACCAGGACAAAGATTAATCCCAAGACAAACATCGGGTTCCAGACACGGTTGGCTTCGATCCAAGTCGCAATATCCAAGGTGCCCGTGGCCCCATAGAGATAACTGATCCCAAACACGAAAAAGGCCGAGGCCACTCCCCCGAAGGCAAAGTACTTGAGCCCGGCTTCCGCTGAGCGAGGAGAGGAAGTGTTGAATGCGGTCAAGGCATAGAGACTGAGACTGACGAGCTCGAGAGCCACGAATGCGAGGAGAAGATTCTCCGTAGTGGAGAGAAAGGCCATGCCGAGGGCCGCAAGCAAGATCAGGGCATGGTATTCGCTGGCATGCGAGGTAGGAGCGTGGTGGGCCGCAAACTGTGTAATGGCCAATGCCATTCCATAAATAATCGCCTTGGCGAATATGCCGGGGGCATCAAGGACCAGTTGCCCATCACCGAGACGCAGGAATTCACCTTGAAGCAATTGAGTGAAAAGCACGGCCACCGCCAACAACAAGCCAATGCTGGTGACTGATGCCGCTGCTTTGCCGCGCTCCAACGGGGTGGTTCCTCGACCCAGACCGTAGTCGACCCCCAATGCGCCGAAGAGGGCAATTACCACGATCAAGTCGGGCAAGGTGGCTTCGAGTAAAGTAAGGTAATCCATCACTTCACGACCAAGTCAACGTTCTCGATTATTGGTTGCAGGCTCGGCTCAATCCATTGGGTGAGCAANGNNGGATACAAGCCGATCACCAAGGAAGATCCAAGTAACAAGAAACAAGCAGCTTTCTCGGCGCACGTCATGGGCTCGTAAACAGTAGCGGCTTCTTCCTCGGTGACGGAGGGATTCCTCCGGAAGAAGGCTTCGTGCGTCTTAACCAAGACATAGCCAAAAGCCAAAAGAATGCCGAGGGCGGAAAAAACGAAAACAGAGACACCCAGATGGTCGGCCTTCCATACCCCGATCAAGGCGTAAAGCTCGGAAACGAAACCACTGAATCCAGGCAATCCCATCGAGGCCAAACCTGCCACCACGAAAGTCCAGACAATGCCCGGCATACGGTCGGCCAAGCGATGAAAATCCCCCAGTTTGCGAGTCTTGGTACGAATGTAAATCACCCCGCCAACCAAGGCAAAGAGAGCCGCTCCGAGAACTCCATGGGAAAACATTTGCAAGACCGCTCCATTGAGACCGTGCTCGTTGAGCGCGGCTAAGCCAAGCAACACGAAACCCATGTGGCTGACGCTGGAATAACCGATGACAAACTTGAAATCTCGTTGGTTCAAGGCAACCAAAGCGCCGTAGACAATATTGATCACAGCCAGCCAGGCAATCGCGGGGGCCCAAAAGAAAGCTCCCGCGGGGAAGAGGCCAACTGCCACGCGAAGGCAACCGTATGCGCCAAGCTTCATCACTATGCCGGCCAAAAGCATGGAGGCGGCCACCGGTGCGGCGGCATGACCGGTGGGGGCCCATGTGTGAAATGGCCACATACCGGCCAGAATGGCGAAACCGAGAAAGGTCACGGCAAAGAAAATGACTTGAAACTCCTCTGAGAAGTCGGCTTCCATGGTGAGGCGGACCATGTCAAAGGTATCCAGGCCGGAACCGAAGTAAGCCGCCAATATACCGAAGAGAACAAGGGCGCTGCCTCCAAATGAATAGAGGGCCAACTTCATCGCTGCATAGCCTTTTCGCCCACTTCCCCAGATGGCGATTATGAAATATTTCGGGACAATCGCTATCTCGTAGAAAACAAAAAGGAGAAACAGGTCCATCGAGAGGAAGGTACCGTAAACTCCGCCGATGAGGGCCAAATAATAGGCGAAGAATTCATTTGCCCGATGCTCCACCCGCCATGACATCAGCACACCACAAACCGAAACAATTCCGGTCACCAATATCATGGGCAAGCTGATGCCATCGACACCCAAGTGGAAGCTCGCCCCAATGACCGGTATCCACTCGAACTGCACGACATCCTGAAAAGACCCGTCTGCCGCTACCCTGCGCGTGGCACAGCAAATTGTGGTGGCAAACCCCAAGATTGTGCTGACAAGAGCGACCCAACGTATATCCCGAACCCTCCCGGGAGGAGTCAGCGCCACCAACAATGCGCCGATGTAACTGATNATAATAGTAAGGGACGCTACCATGATCAATTACCTTAGCAGGTTAGCTAAAAGTTGAGAGCTCAAGTCGCTGAAGGACAGCCAATCATCGGGAACCAGTCCCACCCAGAACACCAGAATCAGGAGAGGCAACAAGGCAGCTGTCTCCGAACCAGACAAATCCCGGAGACTGTACCAAGCAACCTGTTCCGGTCCCGTAAAAACCTTTTGCAGGACAGTGAGCAGNAAAATTGCAGTGGCCAGCAAACCAACCACCGCAATCACGGCATACACCGGCGCCAAGGCGAAGCTTCCGCTGAAAATAAGGAACTCCGCAGCGAAACCGGCCATAAAGGGGAGACCCAGAGAGCAAAAGGTGAGGAGAAAGAAACAGGCTGTCAGGCGCGGAATGGCCTTGCCCAATCCTCCGAGTTCACCCATCACGCGGGTACCACAGCGAGTTTCCAGCAAGCCAACGAGATAGAACAAGCCGGCTGCGGTCACGCCGTGGGCAAACATCTGGAGAGTGGCGCCCTGCATGGCGAGAGCGGGCGCTTCGGCAAGGTTGGCGGGCAAGGAACCGGCCGCTGCGGCAAAGATTCCCAACATGCAATAGGCGACGTGATTGAGGGAGGAATAAGCTAGGATCCTTTTTAGGTCAGTCTGTCGCAAGGCGAGAAAAGCGCCCCAAAGTATAGTGATCAAAGCCAAGACAAGCAATGGTTCCTGGTAGGCGCTCATGCCGTGAGGGAAAATCGGAACCATAATGCGAAGGAAGGCATAAACGCCCATTTTGGACATCACGCCGGTCAGTATCATGCTAACCGTGGTGGGTGCCTCCGCATAAGCGGCAGGTTGCCAAAGGTGTAGAGGAAACAAGGGCACCTTGACCCACAAGCCAACAACCACTGCCAGAAATACCCAAGGATAAGAGGTTCCCAATATAGCTGGCAGCTCTCCCGAACTAGCCAAGTCGGCCAAAGCGGGAAAATCCAGAAGGCCTGTCTGCAGGAACAGCACCACGAACCCAAGCAACATGAATACGCTGCCCAAGGCAGTGAACAAAAAGAAGGAGAGCGCTGCCCGATGGCATTTGTCGTCGTCGCCAAACAGCTTGATGAGGAAGAATGCAGGCACTAGGGCAGCTTCCCAGAAAATAAACCAATGAAAGAAATTCAAGGCCGTGAAGGCACCGAAAAGCGCGGTGAACTGAACGGACAAGAGGGCATAGTAAGGCTTGGCTCCCTTGGTTTGCGATGAAGCGATTACCGTTATCGGAGCGATAAGAGCGGTGAGCAAAAGCAAGAGCAGGCTGACCCCGTCGACACCAACGTAATAATTGACTCCTAGCCCGGGAATCCAATCTGATTTCTCAACGAACTGGAGACCGGCCGAGGCATCGAATCCCTTGATCATAAAGAGAACACCGACAAGCGGAACAAGGGACCCTATGAGGGCTAGCAAATGCATGGTCCTATGGTTGCTGGAATGGGTCATCATGATAAGTACTGCAGCAACAAGGGGGGTGAAGGTAATGAAAGTGATCATGTCAGGAGCACCCTCCGATGGAAAAGATTGCAAGCAACAAGGCGCCAACCGTCAGCCAACGAAGGTACCCCGAAAGGAAGCCATTCTGAGGCAAGGTCGCTAACTCACCCGTATGACGCAAAGTGTCACAGGTACCGTCGAAGGCCCAGCGATCTATGAAGGTACGATCACCCAAGTGATGAAAGAGGTAGGCAAGTGCCTGGGCAGAGAATACCACAAGCTCCCGAATCATCGCGAAAAAGGCATCTGTAATGGCAACCAAAAGAGCGATCAATTTCCATAGTCGGCAGACCGTGGCGGCATACAACTCATCGAGGTAGAACTTGTTCTCCATTGCCAGATAAAGTTTGCCAAACAGNCCGGCGAGTGGATCAGGCGCTTNCCCGCCCAAGGGCTTGCCCGCGTAAATCATCCAACCGAGCAAAATGCCACCCAAGGACACCGTCCACCCCACTGCCACCACCAAGCCTGGATGCTCGGGGGCGACGTATTGACCGAGGTAACCGAAAACGTCCCGTTCCATGGCGAAATAACCGAAGGCCANGGCGAAGGTCGCAAGAACTAGCAGCGGGGCAGTCATCTGGGCCGGGCTCTCATGAGGATGCCCATGAGATCCACGATGCTTCCCTGGAAAAACATAGATACACTGGCGGGTGACGTAGATGGCGGTCAGGAGGGAAGCCAAGGCGCATGTCCAGAATACNCCCGGACGATCATGATAAGCGGAGGCAAGGATTTCGTCCTTGCTGAAATACCCACTGGTATAAGGGACTGCGCAAAGGGCCGCCGCTCCGCAAAGATAGACCAAGGTCGTCAACTTCATGCGTGAAACTCCGCCCATGTTGCGAATGTCTTGCTCATCCCCGCATCCATGGATGATCGAACCTGCGCCGAGGAAGAGCAAAGCCTTGAAGAACGCATGACTGTGTAGATGAAACATGCCCACGGCCACTCCACCCGATGCTATTCCCACCATCATCAAGCCGAGCTGACTCACGGTGGAAAAGGCGAGGATGCGCTTGAGATCGTATTGACCCAAGGCCGCCATGGCCGCAAACAGGGCGGTTGCCGCCCCAATCCATGCCACCAAGTCCAGAGCCAATGGATCGAAAGCAAACAAAGGAAAAGCACGGGCCACAAGGAAAACACCTGCAGCGACCATGGTGGCTGCATGAATCAGGGCCGACACCGGAGTCGGACCCTCCATGGCGTCGGGCAACCAGACGTGCAAGGGCAATTGTCCTGACTTGCCAATGGCTCCCACGAACAGCAGCAAAGCGACCACACCTGCCGCGGTCAGACCCCAGAGGCCCGTCTCCGTCTGCAAGGTCTCGAGGGCAGCGCCTTCCAACAAGCCATCCCCATCCGCATAGAAGAGAAGAGTTCCAGTAGACTTGAATGCCCACAAGATAGCNACGAGGAAACCAAGATCTCCGATGCGTGTAGTGATGAATGCCTTCTTGCCGGCGGCGGCGGCGCTCGGCTTGTGGAACCAGAAGGAAATGAGCAAGTAGGAGGCGACCCCGACGATCTCCCAACTCATGAAAAGAAACAACAAGCTATTGGCCAAGACGAGACCTAGCATCCCAGTGGCAAAGAGGGACAAGTAAACGAAGAACCGGCCGCGCCGGGGATCGTCCTTCATGTAATTTCCGGCATAGACAAAGATTAGGAATCCCACGAAGGTAACCATCGCCACCATGCTGGAGCTTAATGGGTCGAGGACGAAACCGAAGTCTATGTCCCTGCCGGCAATTGTCATCCAAGTGAAATCGAAAGTTGCCGGTTGCTCCAGTTCCCTTGACAGCGAGAAAGCCCGAAAAGACAGTATCATGGAAGCGCCCATGCCAGCCATGGCGGTCAAAGATGCAACCAAGCCGCTTCGACACATGCAAGCCACCGCGCACGCAAGCAAGGGCAGCGCGGGAATCCAAGCCAGCCAAGCCAAAGATTCCATGTCAGCCTTTCAAGGTATTCATCTTCTCCACGTCCACGGACCGGTAATGGCGATAAACGGCAATGACCAAAGCAAGCCCCACGGCTACCTCGGCGGCGGCCACCGCAATGGCGAAGAGGGCAAAGAGTGGTCCGGACAGCTCTTCCGGGTTGGGTCCGTATCGCCAGAATGCGATGAAGTTCAGATTAGCTGCATTTAGCATGATTTCTATGCCGATCAAGACGATGATGGCATGGCGCCGCATGAGAGCCCCAGCCAAGCCTATGCAAAACAACAGGGCCGCCAGAATAGCAAAATGCTCGAGTCCGATCATGATGGTGAATTCTCCTCTCCCTCCCTACCATCGGTGGTTCCCTTGGCTACCACGATCGCTCCGACCAAGGCGGCCGTCAACAACAGCGCAGTGATCTCCAAGGTAAGGGTGTAGGGATTCATGAGGNGCTCCCCAAGCATCTTGACGGAGGGCACGAGATCAGCAGGTTGCCTTTGGTCTAGGGCAGAATAATCGATAATAGGCCAAAGAACGCAGGCAAAAAGAAGGGCGGCGGCCAAGCTGCCCCAAATCCAGCCATGGGAAAACCCACCGCGATCGTCGTCACCAGTCACCCGATGGGTCAACATAATGGCAAACAACATGAGGATGCCGACGGCGCCGACGTAGACGAGGATTTGAGCAGCTGCGAGAAATTCAGCCATNAGCAAAAGAAACAGGCCTGCGAGGGAAGAGAAGAAGAGGAGCAACCCAAAGACGGCCCGCACCAAGTTTGTCAACTGCACGGCGAGCAAGGCGCCGATGACGGCGATAACAGCGAGAAGATAAAAGGCGATGGTCATTCGGCGAAGCGGTAGTTGCGCCTGACAGGGGCGGCAGTGCTATTCATGCGGGCCAAAATCTTGGCCACGAGAAAAAGGAAGACGAAAGCAATTGCGCCTGCAGTCAGGCGGGACTCTTCAGGCAAGTGATAGAGCACGCCAGCTACCAGAACGTTGATCAAGCCCAACGGGAGCAGGAATTTCCAAGCGAAGCTCATCAATTGATCGACCCGCAAGCGGGGCAAGGTGCCGCGGATCCAAATCAGCACCGCCATGAGAATGAACATCTTGAAGAAGAACCAAATGAATCCGGGAATCAGCAGGGCCTGAGGATCGGATGACCACCAAGGCTGCAGATTGGGACCGTTCCATCCGCCGAGGAACAGAGTGATTGCCAAGCCCAGCACGGCGAAGGCACCAATGTATTCGCCGAGAAAGAACAAGGCGAACTTGAAGCCGCTGTATTCGGTGACGTAACCNGCGATGATTTCCGATTCCGCTTCCGGAAGGTCAAAGGGGGAGCGATTGGTTTCCGCGAGGGCAGCGATGAAGAAAATGACGAATCCCACGAAACCCCAAGGAGTGAACACGTGCCAACCAGCGATCTGCCCGAGGAAACTGAGTCCCGCATTATCACTGTCAACCCAAGACTCGATGCGTTGGGCAGCGACGATTTGGGTGGTGTCCAGGGAGNCGACCATCATGACCACGGAGACGGCAGAAAGCACGAGGGGAATCTCATAGCTTACCATTTGGGCAACCGCGCGCATGCCACCGAGCAATGAATATTTGTTACGAGAGGCCCAACCTGCGAGAAAAACGGCAAGGGTATTGATACCGAGGATGGCAAAGAAAAAGACCACGGCAGTATCGATGGGAGCCATGGTCATGTTCGTTCCAAAGGGAATGAAGGCCAAGGCAGCGATGGAGGCGCCCATCACTAGCAAGGGAGCTATCAAATGAAAGAAGTGATCGGAGGCGCGTGGGACAATATCCTCCTTGGTTAACATCTTGATCCCATCCGCGATGGGCTGAAACAACCCGTAGGGCCCTACCCTGTTAGGCCCAAGCCGGTTCTGGATGCGAGCCAAGCCTTTGCGCTCCAGCCATGTGGTGAAGGCAAAGCAGAGAGCGAACACGGTGGCCAAGGGAACTGCGGCCAGCAAAATGCCAACGAGCTTGGCCAAGACCGGGTTGTCAGCCAAACCCGCTTGAATCCAAGTGGAAAGCTGGACGAGAAATTGATCCGGATTGTCGAAGTTCACGATTCCCCTCCTTCCTCGGCCTTCTTATCGGCCTCAGGCCCAGCTTCTTGATCATCCTTATCTTGTTCGGTTTCGTCGTCAGTTCCCGAAGTTTCCNNACTCTTGTCAGAAGATTCCTCGGCCACGNCATCNTCCTTTTCGNNNACGGNGTCGGANTTCTTNGCAGAATCCTCTTGGGAAGGCCCCTTGGAGGAGGCGTCATCCTGATTCGCGGGCTGGTCAACAGGCTTATCTTCAGTTGATTCCTTCGCTTGGGACTCCTTTGCCTTTTCAGAAGATGAATCGGGCTCAGGTTCGTCCTTTGAGGCATCAACCTTAGGCGCAGAATCAACGGACTTCTCCTCGGCCGCTGCCTTCTCGGCGGCGGCTGCCTTGGCCGCGGCGGCGGCTGCTGCTTTTTCCTCGCGAGCTTTCTTCTTGGCCTCATCGGCCGCTTTTTTAGCTGCCAGGTTAGCATCACGCTCGCGGGCCTCTTCCGGATGAATCTTATGATAGTAGTCGTTGGACTTGAGCAATTGATCTCGGTCAAACAGAAGATCGCCGAATCGATCTTCCTTGGAGTACTCGAACTCGCTGTCCATGACAATCGCGTCAAAGGGACAAGCCTCAACGCAGATTTGACAACCCATGCAGACAGATACGTCGATATCGAAGACCTTGGGCCGCTTGACGAATCTTCCGTTCTCGTCTTTCTCTTTTACAATATAGATGCAGGCAGGCGGGCACTCACGNTCACAGATTTGGCAGGCCACGCAACGCATGCCGTCAATCTCATCTTCGCCATCATAAATTAGAAAAGGGAAGTTCCGGGTGAAGGGCGTCACTGTGTTACCTTCTTCCGGGTATTGGACGGTTGGGAGACGCTCCTTTTTGCCTCGATCCACGTAACTGAGNGCAAAGTTCTTAAGCGTGACCGCCATGCCCTTGAATATCCCTTTTCCTAAAGAACTCATGGCTACAAAAGCTTAGCGATCCACTTCTCCCAAGACGATATCAACGCTTCCCAGAATGATCACCGCATCTGCCACCTTGTGCCCAATGCACAAATCTTCCAACACAGTCAGGTTGACCAGGGAAGGGGGACGGACCCGGTAGCGGTAAGGTTTGGCCGTGCCATCACTGATGAGATAAAAGCCGAGTTCGCCCTTGGGTGACTCGATGCGTCCGTACACTTCGCCGGCTGGCGGCTTGTAGACGCGAGGAGCGGATTCCGACATAATGGGACCCTCGGGGACTTCGTCCATGGCTTGACGGAGTATCTTCAAGCTCTCGCGCATCTCCAGCATGCGAACCATGAAACGATCGTAGCAATCACCCACTTCACCCAAGGGAACCCGGAAGGGGAAGCGGNCGTAAATGCCATAGGCATCGGCCTTGCGAAGATCATAATTCACTCCGCTGGCACGTAGCATGGGACCGGAGACACCGGCGTTAACCGCCAATTCCGGAGCAAGCGAACCGACACCTTGGGTCCGGACGAGGATAATTTCGTTCTCTACCAAAAGTTTCTCGTATTCGTCAAGGAAAGCAGGGAAAGCATCCACCACCTTGCGACACTGATCGATCCACCCCTCGGGCAAGTCGTTTCGCAAGCCGCCGAAGCGGAAGTAATTACACATCATGCGAGCGCCACTGACGTACTCGAAGAGATCGAGGATCCTCTCGCGCTCCCGCAAAGCATAGAGCAAAGGGGTACCCAAGGCGCCGAGATCGTTCACGAAAAAACCAACCAGCACGATATGGTTCACCAAGCGGGTTAATTCCGCCATGATCACACGAATATACTCGGCCCGCTCGGGCACCTCGAGGCCGATCATTTTCTCAGCTGCAAGGGCATAGGCCCAATTGTTGGTCATCGAGCAAAAGTAATCGAGCCTGTCAGTGAATGGCATGGAACCGAGATAGCCCATNTCCTCGGCCAATTTTTCATGATTGCGATGGAGGTATCCGAAAACTGGTCGCAGCTCCGTGACGGTTTCGCCGTCCAGCTTGACGTCCATTCTAAAAACACCGTGCGTGCTGGGGTGATGCGGTCCCATCGAGACCTCCAGCAAATTAGTCTCAAGTCCCTCGCGCTCGATCAACTCGTAGTTACGAGGNTCAATTTTGGAAGCGAGTTCCGGAGAACTTGGGGTCTCGACTGTCAAGACTCCTCCCCTCCCGACAAATGAGCCTTGGCCTTTTCCAGAACGTCTCCGTGCGGAGTAGGCTCGTACTCATAATCATCGGGCTCGCAGTAATCGCGACGCATGGGGAAGTCCTCGAACTCCTCCCACATAAGAATGCGCCGCAAGTCGGAATGACCATCGAAATGAATGCCAAACAAATCGTAGACTTCGCGTTCCTGTAGTTCGGCCGACCGGAAAAAAGGCATGAGCGAGGTCGCNACGGGATTGTCACGATCGGCGATGCGCTGCTTGAGGATCACCGGACCGTGGTTCAGCTTGATGGAGTAAAAATGGTACACCACGTCCATGCGGGCGGGTTCCTGAATCTTGACTATCTCGGTTTTGCCCTCGTCGTTGACGCGCTTTTCCTTGCGTTCGCCAGCCAAGTAATCAACCCCCGTAACGTTACTGAGGTAATCAATGGAAAAACTTGGATCTTCACGGAGAAATTCCGCTACTTGCGAAACAATGGCGGGCGAAACAATCAAGGCACCGGAACCTTCCTCGACCTCGAGATCGGGAAATCGCTCCAGGACCACAGTCAAATCGATGGCCGGTTCCTCGCTCACTAGCAATCGTCCTCCGTCAAGTTGGGCCTCTTTTCAGGCGGTTGCCACACCTCGGGGTTATAAGGTGGCTCCAAATCCTTGCCGGAAAAAGTGGGCACCGAATATTCTCGACTGCCTTTGGCATAGGCCGGATTATCGGCCCCCTTGCCCAGAGAACGTTGGCGGCGGATGCCCTTTTGCAAAGTCATCAGAGAATGAAGCACAGCTTCCGGACGAGGAGGACAACCCGGTATGTAAACGTCGACGGGAATGTAACGGTCGATCCCCTTGAGCACGTTGTAACCCTGCTTGAAGGGCCCTCCTGAAATAGCGCAGGCACCCATTGCGATGACATACTTGGGTTCAGGCATCTGATTGAAGATACGAACTACCTGAGGCGCCATCTTCTTGGTTACCGTACCGGAAACGATGAGAAGATCCGCCTGCCGAGGGGATGGCCGAAATACCTCGGAACCAAAACGGGCGATGTCAAAACGAGAAGCGGCTGAAGAAATCATCTCTATGGCGCAACAGGCCAAGCCAAACTGCAAAGGCCAGACAGAGCCACTGCGGGCCCAATTATAGAGCCAGTCAACCGAAGAAATGATCACACCCGCCTTCTCCATCTCGCTGCGCGTGGCGTCATCCAAGTCGACTGATGTCGACAGATGAGTTGCCTGATCAGTCATCTAATTGTCCTCCGGAGCAAAATTACTTCCATGATAGAATTCCTTTCAGCCACAGGTAGACCAAGCTTTCAGCTAGGAGAAATATGAAAATTGCCATGGCGATGAAACCACCCATGCCAACGTCGCCGAAAGCGACTGCCCAAGGATAAAGGAAAATCACCTCGACGTCGAAGATGACAAAGGCCAAGGCATAGACGTAATACTGTATCTTGAACTGCACCCAGGGATCGCCCTTGGACTCCAGTCCGCACTCGAAGGCCGCCTGTTTGATTTCACCCAGTTTCTTCGGGCGCAACAAACGGGCGATGACCAACGGTAAACAGCCGAATATGACAGCCACCACGGCGAGAACCAGAACCCGAAAATAATTATCGAGATTCTCCGTGGAGGTGGCGGCCAAAAGAATGAAAGAAGTCATGCGGCAAACCTTTGAGGAATCTCTCCGATTCTAGCTATTTGTCCGGAAAACTCTGGCTTTATCGACAACATTAAAACCCATTCATTATAAACGGCAATATATTCAGCCGAATGGACGTCAAGCAGACTCTCCCAAAGGGAAAGCAAAGGAGAAGCGAAAAAACGGTTCTCCAGAGAGAAAAATCAGCTTCCGCGATAACCTTGCTTGCGATATCTTTCGCGCAAACGCAAGGCATGCAATCTAATGAAACCACCGGCATCTTCCGGCTGGTAATCACTTTCAGTTCCTTCCATCGAGGCCACGTCCTCGTCATAGAGGGAAAGAGCGGACTTACGACCAACGGTGATAACGTTGCCCTTGTAAAGTTTCAGGCGAACGGAGCCTGTCACCGTCTCCTGACTCTTGTCGACGAGGGACTGTAACGCCTCCCTTTCGGGGGCATACCAAAATCCATAATACACCAGTTCCGCGTAACGAGGAATCAACCCGTCCCGCAAGTGCATCAGTTCTCGATCCATGGTGAGGGTTTCCACTTGGCGGTGTCCATGCATCAAGATAGTGCCGCCCGGAGTCTCGTAGACTCCGCGACTTTTCATGCCGACAAATCGATTCTCGACCAAGTCGACCCTGCCGATCGCGTGTTTCCCCCCCAATGCGTTGAGCTTTGTCAGGGCCTGAGCGGGAGTCACGCTTTCACCGTTTATCTCCACGCAATCTCCTTTCTCGAAAGCAAGATCGAGGTATTCGGGTTCGTCAGGAGCATCCTCGGGAGCATTGGTCAACTTGAACATGCCCTTGTTCTCCGGCGTGGTGGGATCAAAGCAAGGATCCTCAAGGATGCCGGCCTCATAGGAAATATGGAGGAGATTGCGATCCATCGAGTAGGGCTTGGAGGCAGTTGCCTCGACATCGATGCCATTTTTCGCGCAATAAGAGATCATCTCGGCCCGCCCTGGAAACTTTTGCCTGAAGTCAGCTTCTCTCCAAGGAGCGGAGATGCCCAAGTCGGGGGCCAAGGCGGCATAGGTCAGCTCGAACCTGCATTGATCGTTACCCTTGCCGGTTGCGCCGTGAGCCAAGGTCGTGGCCGACTCCTTTCGAGCTACCTCGATGTGGGCCTTGGCAATCAAGGGACGGGCTATGGAGGTGCCAAGAAAGTACTGGCCTTCGTAAATGGCATTGGCCCTGATCATGGGATAGACGAAATCGGAGGCAAATTCGTCCACTAAGTTGAGGGTATGATGGGCCGAGGCACCGGTTGCCCTGGCTTTTTCCTCGAGGCCATCGAGTTCCTCACCCTGACCAATGTCGGCGCAATAGGTAACTACCTCGGCATTCTTTTCCTGAGCAAACCATTGGACTAGAACCGAAGTATCCAATCCACCTGAATAAGCGAGAGCGACTTTCATAACGTTTTCCTGGTTTCCTTAGGTTTCCGAGGCCGCCCTAGCTAACAAGGTCACGATGGCCTTTTGAGCGTGAAGACGATTTTCGGCTTGGTCGAAAATAACGGATTGGGGCGAATCAAGAACTTCCTGCGAGACTTCCAGTCCCGGATGTGTCGGCATGCAGTGCATGAAGAGAGCGCCGGGCTTGGCTTGGGCGAGCAAATCGCTGGTCACCGCATAGGGGCGCATCTTGGTCAAGCGGGCATCTTCCTCCTGCTCGCAACCCATGCTGACCCAGACGTCAGTGTAAACCACGTCAGCATCAGCTACGGCTTCGCTGGCGTCCGTGGNGAAGGAAAAAGTATCGGGGAGTCCATCTTGTTCGAGCAAGGCTTTCGCTTCCGGTCCAGGTTGATGATCGGGGGGACCACCAAGAGAAATCTCCATGCCAAGCATGGCGCCGCCGAGGATCCAGGAATTCGCCATGTTGCAGGAGGTGTCCCCGAGAAAAGCGAGCTTCTTTCCGGCCAAGGACTCAAAGGGGTTGGCGGGATCACCCAGTTTCTCGACAATGGTGAGAGCGTCGGAGTAAATTTGGCAAGGGTGAAGCAGGTCCGTCAATCCATTGACCACGGGGATAGATGCGTGCTCGGCGATTTCCTCCACAATTTCATGGCCAAAGGTCCTGATGACCAAACCGCCCAGATAGCGAGACAAGACCTTGGCCGTGTCATGCAAGGTTTCTCCGCGACCAATCTGCATGGCATGCTGATCCAAATACACGGTGCGTCCCCCCAACTCGGTGATCCCCACTTCAAAAGACACTCTGGTGCGAGTGCTGTGCTTGTAAAAGAGTAGTCCCCAAGTCTGATCACGAAGGAAAGGGGAGATGTCGCGCCCCCTGCCCTGCTTGTANGCAGTGGCAAGNAAGAAGGCCTCCTTCGCCTGCTCACGNGAAAAATCCGTTTCCTTGAGAAAATGTTTCATGGCAAAANTTGTTCCGGAAAATCAGTTGTCGTTACTATTCCAATCTGCCGCCAGAGACCCAACGATGTCCGCTGCTTTTTCTAGATCCGGGCGGGAAACGTTGAGGGGCGGGAGGAAACGAACCACTTCACCACCAGCGGGCACTGTGAGCAAGCCTTGCTTTCGCAAACCATCGACAAACGCCGAGGCGGAATCATTCATTACCAACCCGATCATCAAGCCACGACCCCTTGTCCCCGCAAAGACCTTCGGGAAATCAGCCACAATGGAGTCGAGGCGTTCGCGAAACCATGCTCCAAGTTCCGCGGATCGGGCAACCAATCCCTCTTCCTCAATGACGTTCAATACAGCGAGAGCAGCTTGGCAAGCAACGGGGCCTCCTCCGAAAGTCGTGCCATGGGATCCTGCCTCGAACAAGTCAGCGCAGGCTTGGCCCACCCACGCCGCCCCGATCGGGAAACCACCACCCAATCCCTTGGCCATGGCGATGGCGTCAGGCCGAATCCCCGACCGCTCGAAGGCGAAGAAATNACCAGTGCGGCCAATCCCGCATTGCACCTCGTCCAGCATAAGCAAAAGACCACGATCGTCACACAATTGCCTCAGGCCCTGCATGAAATCATCGTCCGCCTGCCTTATCCCGCTCTCCCCTTGGATTGGCTCCAGCAAGATGGCCGCAGTCTCATCGTTGACCTTGGAAGTGAAATCCTCCAAGTCGTTCAGCCGGGCGAATGAAAAGCCATCCACCAAGGGACCAAACCCTTTGCGAATTTTCTCCTGTCCGGTGGCGCTCATGCCACCAAAGGTGCGCCCATGAAAGCCATCCTCGGCGCAAACCACACGAAAAACTTTGCCTTCCTCGCCGCTTTTCCGGCGACCATGCAAACGAGACAACTTGAGCAGTGTCTCGTTTGCCTCTGCCCCACTGTTGCAAAAAAGCATCTTTCCGGGGCCCGCCTTCGCAACCAAGCGCTCGGCCAACTCGGCCTGTGGGGAAATAGCATATAAGTTAGTGCAATGAGCGAGAGTTGCCGCTTGCGCTGAAACCGCGCTTACCCACTTGGGATGAGCGTGGCCGAGGGCGGAAACTGCGATACCTGCTCCCATGTCGAGGTATTCGTTGCCTTGGTCGTCCCAGACTCGCGAACCCTCGCCCCTGACGAGGGCAATCTGCGGCACCGGGTAGTTACCCAAGAGGCATCTGCGATAAGAAGTGGCATCCATGTTTCGTTCTCGGTCTGGGTTGAGGATCAATGTACGATTTCGGTACCAATTCCCTCGTCCGTGAATATTTCCAGCAACAAACTATGGGCCAAGCGACCATCGACAAAGTGTACCCTTTTCACGCCATCGGCCAGGGCTTCGACGGCGCTGTCCACCTTGGGTCGCATGCCCTTGGTGATTACACCGCTTTGCTTGAGGGCTTCAACTTCGGCTGCCCGGAGAGTGGAAATCAGGGTATCGGCATCTTCGGGATCGCTCAACAGGCCAGGCACGTCAGATAAATAAACTAATCTTCTGGCAGCGAGAGACACTGCCACCCTGGCCGCGGCGGTGTCTGCATTGGTATTGTAAATTTGTCCGTCCTCGCCGGAAGCAAGGGAGGAAATGACAGGCACCAGGCCAGCGTCCAGAGCGGCGTTGATGGGATCGGTTTGGACATCGATGATTTGCCCGACAAAACCAAGATCCTCTCGGCCCGGCATGCGAATGCAACGGAGAGCCTCCGCTCCAGAGATGCCTTGAGCCAGACCGTGGCGGGACTCAACTCGCTCGCAAAGGTCACGATTGACTTCACTGTCCAAGGTATCACGAACAACTTCTAAAGTCTGAGCATCAGTGACTCGTAATCCATCGAGGAAAACAGGCTCGACGTTACGCTTGGCCAACTCGCGTGAAATCGCCTTGCCACCACCGTGGACGACTACCACGCGTATACCAATCGAATTAAGAAAGGTAACGTCGCCAGCAACCCGCGAACGCACCTCGGGATCCGGGTCCTCAAGGCAACTGCCTCCGTACTTGACCACGAAAGTGGAACCACGGAACTTCCGAACGTAGGGCAATGCCTCCATGAGGACGGCCGCCTTCTCGACGACGGTCAGGTCAGTCCGTTGCTCTGGCTCTTGGTCAGTCATCGCTTGTAGAGGAAGAGGCTCCGGGGGCTTCGCTCTTGTTGAAATCGACGTAACCTTCGGTCAAGTCGGTCGACAGCAATTGGCAGGAGCCGCTGCCTTGGTTCAAATTAAGACAAATGGAAAATCTTTCCCGCTCCACCACGGACTGCCATTTTCTGCGGTTGCGGGTTTGCGGTTCGCCCTGAAGGAGGGCTGGTTCGTCATCGTAAAAAAGATCGATCTTGTCGAAATCGAGCCCGACCTTGGCATAACCGGCGGCATCAACCAGGCGGCCCCAATTGGGATCGTTGCCATACCAGGAAGTCTTGACCAAGAGAGAATTCGCAATGGCCCGGGCCACTAGTTCGGCAGCGGAATCATCGGCGGCTCCTTCGACCTTGAGATCAACGACCTTGGTGATTCGTTCACCATCGCCGACAATCTTTTCGGCAAGGTGACGACAAACGCGCACCAATGCCTCTCGAAAAGAGTCGATGGCCGCCGTGTCCGAGGAGGCTATCTTGACACGCGAAAAACCGTTGGCCAAAAGGAGTACGGTGTCGTTCGTGCTCATGTCGCCATCGACAGTGATTTTGTTGAAAGTCTCAGCCACCGCTTCCTGCAANAGTTGCCGNAAAAGCGAAGGNTTCACCTCGGCGTCAGTGGTAAGGAAAGCGAGCATAGTTGCCATATTGGGTTCTATCATGCCGGCACCCTTGGCGGCTCCAGCCACCCGGTAGGAACCATAGGTTGCATTTACTTCCGCGAAGCAGGACTTGGTGCGGGTATCGGAGGTGAGGATTGCCCTGAGAAAACTACGGCCGCCCTCGACCCCTTCGGACAAGTCCTCGGACGCAGCCTTGATGCCAGCGGTGATTCGGCTCATGGGAAGCTTTTCACCAATTCTTCCCGTTGAGCAGACCAACACTTCATCGGCATCAAGATCGATTTGGCGAGCCGTCTCAGTAGCCATCATGTGGGCATCGCGCAGGCCCTGGCCGCCGGTACATGCATTGGCGTTGCCACTATTAACAACGATGGCCCGGGCAAGTTCTTGGCGAGCGAGCAAGTCCATGCAGTATTTCACAGGCGCAGCCTTGACGTCATTGGTGGTAAATACACCAGCGGCCGAGCAAGGGCGATTGGAATGAATAACACCCAAGTCCAAACGACCGTCCCGCTTCCCTCTGACGTCCGCAGACACACCGGCGCAAAAGAAGCCGCCCGCCTCGGTCAAGCCATCGCCATCTTCCTGAAACTTCATCGCTGAATTAGATTTAGACGAGTCCAGCCGTTTCATCGAAACCGGCGCAAAGGTTCATTGCCTGAACAGCTTGCCCGCCGGCTCCCTTGATTAAATTATCCTCGGCGGAAGTAATGACGTAGCGACCGGTGCGTTGATCAGCCACCACGGAAAAGTCCACCCGGTTGGAACCAACGACGTGAGCGACGTCGGGAAACTCGCCACTAGGCAGAGGGTGAGCAAAAGGGCGATCCGCATACCTGCTTGCCCAGCAATCCTCGATTGCCTGCAGGTCCAGATTTCCTTTGGCAACCACTGAAATAGTGCTGGCTATGCCTCGATTCATCGGAGCCAAGTGAGGATGAAACGAAATCACAACTTCATCATTCGCGGCCAAGCCAAGTTGTTCCTCGATCTCCGAAAGGTGCCGATGCTTGGGCAAACCATAGGCCACCGCGCTTTCGTTGCGCTCGCAGTAGGAAAAACGCTCGGATGCCTGTCTCCCTGCTCCACTGACACCACTGAAACTGTTGGCNACTATGCCCCCTGTCTNAATCAAGCCTGCTTCGAGCAAAGGGAACAAGGGAACCAAAATACTAGTTGGATAACACCCGGGAGACGCAATAAGAGAACCCCTGTCCCAAGAAAGATCATAGACTTCGGGTAGACCATAAATTGCTTTCCGCAAAAGTTCTGGAGCCGGATGAGGTTGCCCGTAATAGGCTTCGTACAACTCGGTCGCCCCAAGTCGAAAATCAGCGGATAGATCGATCACTCGCTTCCCTGCCTCCACCAAGGGTTCTGCATATTCGGCAGCGGTGCCATGAGGCAAGGCCAGGAAAAATACGTCGGCATCCAGAGCCAGCGCTTGCTCAGTGGAGGAAGCGGCAAATTCCAGACCGGCGACCGCTCCTCGCAATGCCGGCAACTCCTCTGCCACAGACTTGCCGGCAAGGGAACGGGAGGTCACTGCGACAAGTTCGACAAGGGGATGTCCAGCCAGCAAACGAACAAGTTCCTGACCCGAGTAACCGGATGCTCCTATGATACATGCTTTCATTGGACGATGATGATTTGTTTATGACTTCGTTAAAGGTCTTTGCAAAAACAAAAGCCCTCCGGAATTCCGGAGGGCAATTGGAAAGTTTCTTTTGTTCTCGGTNGGATTTTTCTCTTAGCGTTTCGAGAACTGGAAACGTTTGCGGGCTCCGGGTTGTCCCGTCTTCTTTCGTTCCTTTTTTCGGGGATCTCGTCGCAAATACCCCGCCTTCTTCAAGGGGATCCGTAATTCAGGATCCATTTTCTCCAACGCCCGAGCCAAACCATGGGACACTGCCCCCGCTTGACCAACCGCGCCGCCGCCGGTCACTTTGATTACGACGTCAACCTTGTCTTTCTTTTCCACCTCACTGAGGGGAGCGGAAGCCAAGTTCTGCAAATAATCGGTGCAGTGATAATCAGCGAACTCTCGGCCGTTGACCGTTATTTCACCGGTTCCTTCGGTCAATCGAACACGAGCCACGGAAGTCTTCCGACGACCGGTTGCCACGAAAATGTCTTTTGCTTTTGCTTTTGCTTTCTTGGCCATGGAAAATCTAGACCTCGAGGGTTTCGGGGTTTTGGGCCTCGTGCGGATGATCGGGGCCTGCGTAAATCTTAAGTTTCTTCAGCATTTGACGAGCCAAGCGGTTCTTTGGCAACATGCCCTTGACCGCATGCTCAATTATGAAATCAGGACGTTTTTCCCGAAAATCTGCCAAGGAGCGATACTTTTCGTTCCCCACGTACCCGCTGTAAAACATGTAGAGCTTCTGCTCCTCCTTGTTTCCGGTCACCGCCACCTTTTCCGCATTGACCACAACGACAAAGTCTCCGGTGTCCATGTGGGGCGTATAAATGGGCTTGTGCCGCCCACGCAAGATATCGGCGATCTTGACCGACATGCGGCCAAGCACTTTGTCGGAAGCGTCCACGACGAACCACTTCCTTTCGAGTTCTTCCTTCTTTGGTAAGGTAGTCTTCACTGCTGAAATGAGAAAAGCGTACCAAAGTAACAGTAGCGGTGTTTCCGTCAATATCGTTTTTCACGGGCAATGGGCGTGACATCAAGCGCCCCATGCATCAATATGTTCGGTTGTCTGGAACCCTTGAATATCGAGAATGAAATCCGCGGTTACTTGGATGAAGTGATTGCTCGTGGCAAGGCTTGCAACAACGTTCGTCGGGTTCTTCTTGGTGAAGAGGCCCTCGACGTGATAAATGGAATCCCAAAAGAATCATGAACCAACTCAACATACGCTTCGGACGGGAAGAGGACCTTGAGGCCATCAGAGAAATCCACAACTATTTCGTCCGCGAAACTTCCGTTACTTTCGAAATGGAGGAAGCTTCCATGGAAAACAGGCGCATTTGGTTCGAGCAATTCGACGAAACCGGCATCCACCAGTTGCTGGTTGCGGAACAAGACGATTGCCTGGCAGGCTATTCCGCGAGCCTGCGCTTTCACGAACGCCCAGCCTACGCCCCATCAGTCATGACCAGTGTTTATTTGCATCCGGATCAAACGGGCAAAGGCATTGGGAGAGAACTTTACCGCGCCCTGCTGGAGTCTCTGGAAAAAACGGGCAAGGTCCATCGCGCCTATGGTTTGGTGGTGATTCCAAACCCAGCCTCCGAGAGGCTACACAAGAAGCTGGGGTTTCGCGAGGCGGGATTACTGGAGGAAGCTGGTTTCAAGCTAGGCCGCTATCACAGCGTCCGGATATACGAACGGTTGATGGGCTAATTGGTCAACCGGGGAGCAAATCTCCAACCAGTTCACGCTCCTCCGCCAACTCAGCGACCGAAGCATCGATCTTCTGCCGAGCGAAATCATTCACCGGCACTCCTTCCACGATTTCCCAGTTGGATCCATCGGAACGGATCGGGAAAGAAGTGATGAGACCTTCCTGGGTATCGTAACTCCCGTCCGAGCACACGCAGACACTATGCCAATCGCCTTCCGGGGTGGGTGTCGAAAGAAAGCCAACGGTATCCACGACAGCGTTGGCGGCGGATGCTGCGGAAGAAGCGCCACGGGCTTGAATGATAGCGGCCCCGCGTTGCTGCACGGTTGGAATGAACTCCTCCTTGCACCACGCCTCGTCATTGATCACCTCGGGAGCTGGCGCTCCGTCGATGCGGGCATTGTAATAATCTGGATATTGGGTAGCTGAATGATTCCCCCAAATNGCCACGTTGCTGACCTTGGAAACATGGGTTCCNGCCTTGTTGGCNAGCTGGGCGGCNGCCCGATTCTCGTCCAGTCGAGTCATGGCGAACCAACGTTCGGACGGAACGTCCGTGGCGTTGTTCATGGCAATGAGGCAATTGGTGTTGCATGGATTGCCCACGACAAGCACCCGAACGTCACTGGCGGCCGAGCGTTGGATGGCTTGTCCCTGACCAGTGAAAATCTTTCCATTGATGCCGAGCAAATCGCCACGCTCCATTCCGGCCTTGCGGGGCACGCTGCCAACCAACAGGCCCCAGTTTGCATCGCGGAAACCTTCGTCCAGGTCACAGGTCGGCACAACGTCGGTGAGCAAAGGAAAGGCGCAGTCCTCNAATTCCATGACCACGCCCTCGAGGGCATTCATGGCGGGCTCTATCTCAAGGAGATTGAGAGCAACCGGTTGGTTCGGACCGAACATGGAGCCTGAAGCGATGCGAAAAAGAAGGGAGTAACCGATTTGGCCGGCGGCGCCGGTAACCGATACGCGGATGGGATTTATGTCATTCATGTTGAAATGCGCCTAACGCTTCACGGGAAAGGCTCAAGGAAAATCGCTCAAGGAAAGCGAACGGAGAGGGCATCATGAGCCTCCCTCATGAGAGTTTCGGTCGTTTCCCAGTCAATGCAGGCATCTGTGATTGAGACACCATACTCAAGCTCATCGAGAGGACGGGGAAAGGATTGAGATCCCTTGTTTAGATTACTTTCCAGCATAACCGCATGAATAGCATTTTGGCCGGTTCCAATTTGCTCGAGGGTATCACGGAGGACTTCGGGTTGTCGCTCGGGATCCTTGCCACTGTTATCGTGACTGCAGTCGATCATGATGGATGGCGACATGTCCTTTGCCCGAAGCAAATCGGCGGTTTCCGAGACGTGGGAGGAGGAAAAGTTAGGACCAGATGCCCCCCCGCGCAGGATGACTTGGCAATCAGGATTGCCACTGGTAGTTACAGCCGACGCTCCGCCTTCCTCGGTAATGCCAAGAAAAGTCTGGCTGTTGGTGGCTGCCACGATGCCATTGACGGCCGCCGAAAGATCTCCTCCCGTCGAGTTCTTGAAACCAACCGGCGTGGAAAGTCCGGAAGCCATCTGACGATGTGTTTGAGATTCCGAGGTGCGGGCGCCGATCGCGGACCAACAAAGATAGTCCGCAATGTATTGGGGAGAAATCGGGTCGAGCAATTCAGTCGCGGTGGGAACGCCCAAGTCAATGATTTCACCCAGAAATTTCCGGGCCATGCGCAAGCCTTCGGGAATGTCACAAGTTCCATTGAGCAGGGGATCCATGATCAACCCCTTCCAACCGACCGTGGTTCGCGGCTTTTCAAAATAGACGCGCATGAGAACTAAAAGGCGATCGGACAATTCCTCTGACAAAGCCTTCAGGCGCTCGGCATATTCCTTCCCTGAATCAACGTCATGTATCGAGCACGGACCGACCACGAACAACAAACGGGGATCCGTCCCATGGATGATGTCATGTATCGATCTGCGAGCATCCGCCACAAAGGTAGCTTGGGCAGGCGTTCGAGGTAGTTCAGAAAGCATTTCGACCGGGCTGGGCAAAGCCACGGAGGAGCTAATTCTTAAATCTGTTACTTTTTGCACGACACGCTCTTTAGCGAACGAGCTCTTGCATGAACAAGACAAAGTTTTAGAAACTTGTATTTTAATGATGTCCCAATTCCTTCACAAATACCAACCAAAGGCAGTTCTTCAGGTCACGGGGGAAGACGCCGCCGAATACCTGCAAAGCCAATGCAGCGCCGATCTCGAAATCAAACGAGACAACTTTTCCACCTANGGACTTTGGCTTAGTCGCAAGGGCAAGGTGGAAGGCGACTCGTTCGTATTGCAACGCTCAAGCGAGGACTTCCTGCTTGTCAGCTACCATTGCTCAGGGGATGCTCTGCGTGAGAAAATCCTATCCAACGCAGTTGCTGATGNCGTTGAGATCGAGGACCGAACGACAGAGTGGTCCGGAATATCTCTATGGGGCACAGGTCTCAGCGATCTTCTGGCCTCACTAAACATCACTTGTCCGAAGGAATCAACCTGGAGCAAAAAAGGGGAGATCCATGTCTTTGGAGGGCGCCGATCCAGAGACAGCTCTCTTGAACTGGTGGGCCCCCTCGAGGAGATCGATCAGCTAGTGGATGGAGCACGAGCCCTGGTGCGCGAAGAAGGCGGTCGAGAACTAGACTCAAATGAAGTCCACCTTGCCCGCATCGATGCTCGTATACCAGCGATACCCGAAGAAATTGGTCCGGGAGAGCTACCTCAGGAAGGTTTTTTGGAAAAGGAAGCTGTTTCTTTCGATAAAGGGTGTTTCCTTGGCCAGGAAGTGATGGCAAGACTGCGTTCACGGGGAGGCGTACAGCGCAATTTATGGCTCGTGGAATGCGGGGAAAAAGGGATTTCCACACCCTCGGAACTCTTTCTGGAAGACAAACGCGTGGGCATCCTGAAAACTCGTTACTCGAACGAGGACAAGGAGATCGGCGTCGCGATACTAGGAATCAAAAAGACNGAAANGGCTCTTTTGCAAGGCATTTCCACCAAACCGAATACAAGTGCCTCTGTATTTCTACTGCATGAATTCAAATACTGAGGATTGGCTGATTCCCTTTCTATCACTTGTTCACAGCCGAATTTAATAAAAAGTTTCTTTTTTTACGATTTCTGTTGACGAGGCGGTTGAATTAGCAACCCATGAAAGCCGAACACTTCTCTGAAACTGAGACTCAACACCGAACCACGGAAAAAAAATTATGAATAAAGGTCAACTAATCGATGCAGTTCAAGGTCAACTCGGCGACTCCCGCGCAAATGCAGAAGCAGCCGTTAATGCGGTTCTAGATTCCATCACCTCAGGAGTATCGAGCGCAGGGTCAGTACAAATCATNGGATTTGGTACTTTCAAGAAGGCCAACCGAGCTGCACGCAAGGGCGTAAACCCACGCACCGGCGAAAAGATTCAGATCAAGGCTTCAACTACCGTCACCTTCAAGGCTGGCGCAAAGTTGAAGGCTGCAGTCTGATATACTTTTTCCACTCTTAAAAAAACCCGCGGTTCGCCGCGGGTTTTTTTTGCCTATCAGCCAAGAACGAGAGAGGGAGAATTTCATAGACGCGTATCAAGAGTTCATGAAGCATGCCTGCATGGGACAAGCCCCGGGCAGGATAGAATTCCTAGGGAATCACTTGGACTACAACGGCGGCGAGGTGCTTGGAGCAGCCATCGACGGCATCGTCTGCGCTCTGGTCATTCCCCGAGAAGACAAAAAGGTTCATCTCTTCAGCGAAAGCTTCGAAGGGCATGAGGTCATTGTCTCACTGGATGACATCAACCGTCAGGAAGGACCCTTGTCTTGGGCCAATTATCCACTGGGAGTACTATGGGCTCTTCAGGAGAATGGGCTAGGCCTGAATTGTGGCTTCCATCTCGTACTCACCACCGACCTCCCTCTTTCAGCGGGGTTAAGCTCAAGCGCTGCCGTTGAGTTGGCCACTGCCATGGCCCTCCTCCAGTTAGGCAATCAGAAGCTAGAAAAAATCGAGCTTGCCCGGCTCTGTCGGCGAGCCGAAAACGAGTTCGTCGNCATGCCCTGCGGCCTCCTCGACCAAGGGGTGTCCGCCCACGGAGAGGAGGGCAAGCTCGTCCGGATCGATTGCCTTAACGAGGCTTTTTCCACGCTCCCCCTTCCGGAGAATACCGAGCTCTGGGTATTTGATACCGGAATCAAGCACGACCTAGTTGATTCCCTCTACTCCAACCGCCACAACGAGTGCGCCCAAGCCCTCGATGCACTCCGTGAAAATCAGCCGGACCTCGCCTGTCTGGCCGCAGCCAACGCCAAAATCCTAGGCACCTCATCCCTTACCGAAGTTCTTGCCATGCGAGTCCGGCACGTAATCGATGAATCCGCTCGCGTAGAACAAGCTGTCTCGCTCCTGAAGGAAAAGGCTCCCCCCAAGGAGATCGGAGAATTGCTCTTCGCATCCCACGCAAGTTCTCGCGATCTCTTCGACAACAGTTGCCCGGAACTGGACCTGCTGGTCGATGAACTTGGTAAGCATGAGGGTGTTTTGGGAGCTCGTCTGACGGGAGGTGGCTTTGGNGGAGCTGTCCTTGCCTGGACCGACCAAAAGTTCTCCAAAGACTTGAGCGAAGAAACAGTCGGCGCCTACCAAAAAACCTTTGGCAATCGACCGAAAGTTCACAAGTTCAAGGTATCCGAGGGCGCTCAAGCCATCGATCCCCTAGCCCGTAAAGAACCATTATGAAAAAAAGAAACCTCTCTCTTTTCGTTATCCTGCTATGGTTGACTCCATCGCTTTTCGCCAAGAAAGACACCCGCCCAAACGTCATCATCATCATGGCCGACGACATGGGTTGGTCCGACATCGGGTGCTACGGCAGCGAAATAAAAACGCCGAATTTGGATAGCCTAGCCAAGAAAGGCGTGCGCTTCACCCAGTTTTACAACACCGGTCGCTGTTGCCCAACTCGGGCCACTCTGCTCACCGGAACCTATGCCCATCAGGCCGGCATAGGCCACATGATGGGCAGTCGAGGACTCCCAGGCTACCAAGGCGATCTAGGCAAGAACGTCCGCACGATCGCGGAGGTAATGAAGACAGCGGGCTACGCCACCTATATGGCGGGGAAATGGCATGTCACGCCCCACGTTCGCCCCCAAACCCCCACCTACAACTGGCCTCGCCAACGCGGCTTCGATAGGTTCTACGGCACAATCCACGGGGCCGGTAGTTTCTTCGATCCGAATTCGCTCACTCGTGAAAACACTCTCATCTCCCCCTTGACCGACAAGGAATATCAACCCAAGGAATTCTATTACACCGACGCCATAAACGACCATGCGGCGCGTTATGTGAAAGAGCATGATGGAGAGAATCCATTTTTCCTCTACGTCGCCCACACGGCACCGCATTGGCCGATGCATGCGCTACCCGAGGACATCGCCAAGTACAAGGGAAAGTACGACAAGGGTTGGGAAGCAATGCGAAAGGCTCGATACAAGCGCCAGCTCAAGATGGGACTGATCGAGGACCAATGGAAGATGTCGCCCAAGGATTCCCGGGCGCCGGACTGGAATGACGCCAAGAACAAGGAATGGGAAATCAGGCTGATGGAAGTTTACGCCGCCATGGTCGACCGTCTCGACCAAGGCATCGGAACCATCGTGGCCGCCCTCAAAGAAAGTGGACAATACGAAAATACCCTGATCTTCTTCCTCGCCGATAACGGTGGTTGCGCCGAGGGCATGGGGCGCCGCGGAGGGACACAGTACCGAGACAAAGAGCCAGACAAGCTGAAGNCCATGGCCAAGGACGCCCTCCAGCTAGACATGATACCCCGACGGACGCGGGACGGACGGGTGGTCAAGCAAGGGACCGAGATCATGACCGGCGGTCCCGACACCTACCACGGCTATGGACTCGCTTGGGCAAACGCCAGCAACACCCCTTTTCGGGAATACAAGCACTGGGTGCACGAAGGTGGCATCAGCTCACCTTTGATCGCCCACTGGCCCAAGGGCATAGACGCCAGTCGAAACGGCAAACTGGAGGAGCAACCCGGACACCTCATCGATCTCATGGCCACCTGTGTGGACCTAGGCAAGGCAACCTATCCGAAAAAGGTTGGAGAGCGTGAGATCGTCCCGCTGCAAGGCGTTTCTCTCGCCCCCGCTTTNAACGGCAAGGACATCGAGCGACAAAACCCGATCTTCTGGGAACACGAAGGCAACCGCGCCATCCGCGAGGGAAAATGGAAACTAGTCGCCAAGGGAGCCAAGGGAGCTTGGGAGCTCTACGACCTGAAAGCTGACCGGACCGAGCTAAACGACTTGACCGACAAGCACCCAGATCGAGCCAAGGCTATGGCCGATCGATGGGAAGCCTGGGCCATCGAAGCCAAAGCCAAGCCCTGGCCCTGGGGCGGCAAGAAAAAGAAGTGACGAACAACCCAGATGCATTCCTGCCTTTGATTTCATCTGCCATGTCCTTCATCCACGACGACTTCCTGCTCGCCACCGAGCACGCTCGCCAACTCTACCACGGCTACGCCGAGAACGAGCCCATANTCGACTTCCACAATCACCTGCCGCCCGACGAAATCGCCAAGGACCGCCGCTTCGCCAACCTCGCCGAAATCTGGCTCGAGGGCGATCACTACAAGTGGCGGGCCATGCGGGCCAACGGAACGAACGAATCACTGGTCACCGGGAACGGCGATGACAAAGAAAAGTTTTTGGCGTGGGCCGCCACCCTCCCCCATGCACTGGGCAATCCCCTCTACCATTGGACGCACCTCGAGTTAAAACGGTGCTTCGACATAGACGAACTACTCTCCCCCGAATCGGCCGAGAGCATCTGGGAACAAGCCAACGAGCGCCTCGCCGAACACGCGTTTTCGGCCTGCGGACTACTGAAACGCTTTGAGGTGCGAGGCCTTTGCACGACAGATGACCCAGCAGACACCCTCCCCCACCATGAGGCAATCGCGGCCTCCAATCTGCAAACTAAGGTCTATGCCACCTTTCGGCCTGACAAGGCATGGAGCGTGGATGACCCTAAAGGGTTCCGCTCATGGGTCGAGCAACTGGCCCAAACTTCAGGAATCGCAATTAACAACCTCGACCATTTTCTATCCGCACTAGGTAAACGGGTGGACGACTTTCATGCCTTGGGCTCGCGTCTCTCCGACCACAGCTTCCCCTACTTTTTCGCCGACTTCCCGAGCGACAGCGAAGCCGCCAATATTTTTGATAAAGCACTCGCCGGGCAAGCCGCCTCCCCACNGGAAAAGGAGCGCATCGGAGCCCACCTCATGCTTTTCCTCGGACGCCTTTACGCGGAAAAGGGATGGGCCATGCAAGTCCATCTCGGTCCCCTGCGGGCAAACAGTTCCCGGCTCGACCAATGCTTCGGAGCTGACGCCGGGAGCGACTCCATGGGGGATTGGCCACAGGCTGAGAAGATGGGTGCTTTTCTCGACCGCCTTGACCGCGAAAACTCCCTTCCGAAAACCATCGTATACAACAACAACCCAGCCGACAATTTTACGGTCGCCACCATGATCGGAAACTTTCAGCGCGATCTCCCCGGCAAGCTCCAGTTTGGCTCAGGGTGGTGGCATCTCGACCAGCGCGAAGGCATGGAATGGCAACTCAAGACGCTTGCCAACGTCGGGCTACTGTCTCATTTCGTCGGCATGCTGACGGATTCTCGCTCCTTTCTTTCCTTCCCCCGCCACGAGTATTTTCGGCGCATCCTATGCAACCTGCTCGGCAACTGGATGGAGGAAGGGTTCATACCCGACGACCTCGAGCTAGCAGGCGACTTGGCCAAGCGAATTTGCTACCAGAACGCCGAGCAGTATCTCGGCCTAGATTTGCCTGAATAATCAGGGCAAGGCAACTGACACCAAGCCATTGGAGGCAGTCAGTTCTTTCTCGAGAACTTTGCCAGTTGGCGAACGCACGGCAAGCGCAAGCGCCTCGTCCCCTGCAGGTACTGCGAAGAAGAGATCAGTGGAAGCTGAAGTCAAGTAACTGGAACCGACGCAAACTTCGCCGATCAAGGTCTTTCCGCTCTTCAACTTGACCGAAACAAGAGATCCAACACCCCTTGGGTTTCCCTTGGGACCTGACAACCGAACAACCAGAGAACGCCCCTCCGCTGCTTGGTTAAGAAAGATTTTCGGGACGGAGGAATTCACCGTCGCCACCAAGTCCGGGCGGGAATCGGCATTGACGTCGGTCAAGGCAAGGGCCTTGGCATCTCCTGGCAAAAGAAATCCGCTTTGATCCACTCGCAAGGGTTGAAAACTTCCATCGCCCTCTCCACGCAGAATCAAGCCTAGCCCACCGTCAATGTTCCCGGTTTCTGGCTGAGGGGAATAAAAGTTCTGGGCCAGCGCCAAGTCCATGTTGCCGTCCGCGTTAAAATCGGAGAACGCTAATCCGAAGACAGCCGACACTTGGGCGAGGCGAGGTAAAGGGCGAAAGGAGAAGCGACCCTTTCCATCGTTGAGCAGCAAACCGGACGCCAATTCGTTGATGATGAGCCGTTGCGCTGAATCAAGGCGATTGGGAGCATATATTTGGNGCAAGGTAGCGGATGCAAATGCATGGAAAGTAGTGAACTTGTCACCTAGTGATGGCATCGCCCGGGTGGAGCAACTTTTGCCCCGCACCGGAAAGAGAATTCCGTTCTCATGACATGCTTCGACGATCCGTGGAACACCGGATCCGTCCAAGTCACCGAAATACAGCATATATGGTTTATGCTTGGAGGCATGGTACTTTGTGTTGAGGCCCAAGTTGCCAACCGCATAGTCCATGTCGCCATCCCCGTCAAAGTCAGCTCCGGCAACCCCAGTCCACCACCCAAGCAAGTCGCCAGTACCTGCAGCAGAGGAGACATTGGACAATTTGCCATTTTGGTTTTTCCAAACTGCCACTGGACCCCACTCGTGGGTAACGATCAGGTCAAGCCACCCGTCCCCGTCGAAATCAGTCCAAAGAGCGCCAGTAACCATGCCGGTCAATCCCAAGCCCGATGCAAGCTCGTCGGTCAGATCTGAGAACTTCCCCCCGTCGTTGCGCAATAGGCGGCTCTTGGGAGTTGTCGGGTAACGGCTGCGAACCACCCGACCACCGACAAAAAGGTCAAGATCACCGTCACGGTCAAAATCGGCTGCAGCCACCGGACCGACACTGTCACGAAAATTAGGGGTGGCATCTAGATCGATGGCGAAGCGTCCTTTGCCATCGTTCAAGTACAGACGGTCTCTTAGATAAAGGGATTGAGGGCGAGGGTCGAATCCCCCGCTCGACACGTAGAGATCCAGATCGCCATCGGAATCAGAGTCCAGAAAGACAGCCCCCATGTCTTCGAAAGGAAGAATTTGATCACTGGAAAACTGAGGCTGGACGGTAGGTGAAAAAACTCCTTTGCCATCGTTTAAGGCAAGTGAAGCCGCATGCCCCGAGGCACCGCCCAGAAAAACGTCCTCGTCACCGTCACCGTCGACGTCACCCCACGCGACGCCGGGCCCGAGGCGTGAAAGTCTATGAGGTAACAAGGGTTGAACCTTGAAGTCCTCGAAGTCGTTTTCCTTGTGCCTGAAAGCATTCAAGGCAGCGGACGAAGAGAACCAAGGCTTGGGTTTCAAGGAAGCGCTCGCAGGAGAAGGCTTGATGGGTTCTGCAATCACAAGGAAATGGTCGACAGGCAAGTTTTCGAAGGTTTGCTCGGCACCGAGTGGCCAACGCACGGTCAGTCTTTTTATGGCAGTCGCTTCGCCCAGTCCAAAATGGAGGAGTGGTTCATTGGCGGAAGCATACCCTTGGCAAGAAGTAAGGGAACGCACATGAATACCTGCAGAAGTTTCAATTGTCACTTTGGCGCCTATCCCATGACTGTTGCGCTTGCCTCCCTTTAGACGAATTTTGACAAGGTGGCCAGTAGTGGATTCGTTGCGATAAACACGGATCGGGTCCTCGAGGGAGGCAACTGTCAGATCGAGGTCGCCATCGCCATCGAAATCCGCGAGGGCAGCCCCATAGCTTACCCCTTCGAAATCGAGCCCCCAATTGGAACCTGATGGAACGAAGCGAAGATCGCCCAAGTTGCGGAAGGCGAAATTCGGGTCGCGCCGGGGAGGGGTTTTTCGCCAAAAAGCAGCCTTTGCCTCGGGAGATTCCAATGCATCGGCTTGGGCCGTTAGATCGGCATCTATTTGGTCATGGGTCATGCCGTTGGTACCAAAAAGATCAACCAGTCCATCGTTGTCGAAATCAGCGAACTTGAGAGACCAAGTCCAATCGGTGTTCGCTATTCCAGCGAGAAAAGCGGCTTCGAAAAAGCGTCCTCCGCCAGCGTTGAGGTAAAGCGAATTGCGCATGTATTGAGGGGGATTGGAGGTGGTGAGAAACCAACTGTCTTTCTCCATGTCACCCATTCCAATCTTCGACTTGTAGTGATTCGAACCGGCCATGTCCGAACCCATAAGGTCAAGGAGTCCGTCGTTATTGATATCAGCCACGTCAGTGCCCATAGAGAACCATGGAACGTGTGGAAGAACTTCCTTGGTCACTTCTACGAAGGTACCATCCCCTCTATTGCGATACAGGCGATCATGGCCAAAAAAGTCATTGGACACGTAAACGTCGGGATAGCCATCCTCGTCGTAATCAAACCAGGAAGCGGAAAGCCCCTGGTCGGTTCCCCGCAAACCAACTGATTCAGTTATGTCCGTGAACTTGCCGCCGTCGTTACGGAAAAAATGATCATACTCCCCAGCTTTCACGACGCGTATTTGCTCCGTCGGATGAAACACGACGTCGTACTTCTCCCGATATTGTTCCTCGATAAGGAGCTCTCCTTTGCTCAGCTTTGCATTGACTTGAAAGCCCTCCGGGTGTGGTGGCTGACCGGTCTTGCGGTTAGTCACCAAATACCCGTCGAGATCCCCATCCAGGTCATAGTCGGCAAAAGCCATTTGCACGTTGGATCCCTGATGTGACAAGCCGAGTTCGAATGCTCGATCGCGGAACGTACCATCACCTTGGTTGTCGAGCAGGAGGTTGAAGTCACCCGTGCCAGCCACGAAAAGGTCGAGGTCGCCATCACCATCATAGTCGACGAAAGAACAGCCAATGGCCCAGTGATTGAAAACTGCCTTGGCCAAACCAGCCTTCTCCGTGACGTCCTCGAAACGAAAGCCTCCCAAATTACGATACAATTGATGACCGCCATAAGGATAAGCATAAAAGAGATCGGGGCGCCCATCCCCATCGAAATCGCCGGCGCAGACTCCGAAAACACTGTCCTCATCTGTCATCGAGGAAGAATATTTGAAACGCTCTAACGCTTCCTTCGGTATGGGTTTAGGTACAAATTCAATCCCGATTGCAACATCATCCAACAAAGTGAAAAGTTTGCCCGTCCCCATATCCGCTCGCTTGGTCAAGGGGAAAATCTCGATGGGCGGCGCAAACTCGTTTGCCGAAGGGGTTACCGAGGCAGGCAATGGTTCAGATACCCTATCACAAGAAAGGCAACAAAACAAAAAGGAAGCAATTATCGCAGAAACATAAATCTGTTTCATTGTACTCAAAAATTGCCGAACCTACCTGCCAAAGCAAGGAAAAGATAAGCGATCGCGCGTTGACGAAGATGCTGCATTCCGCAAATTGAGCATCATGCAAAAAATACCCATCCTGATCTTGCTTGTCGCTCCTTGGGCTCTCTGCTGCGGCAGTGCAAAGCCCAATGTGGTGCTGATTATGGCGGATGACGTGGGATGCGAACCAATAGGATGCTATGGCGGCGAATCCTTCGCCACTCCGCAATTGGATGCATTGGCACAAAAGGGCATGCTGTTCGAGCATTGCTACAGTATGCCTGTTTGTCATCCATCCCGACTCGCCTTGATGACGGGGCGCTACCCTTTTCGCCTCAAGTCAGGGTGGGGCAGCTTCCCTAAAGAGGAAGAGGCATCTTCGATTGGGCGCGTAATGCAGCGCGCCGGATACGTCACGGCGGTGGCGGGCAAATGGCAAATGACCTTGCTGAAGAAGGATCCCAAGCAACCGGAACGGGTGGGATTCGACGAATGGTTGCTGTTCGGGTGGCATGAGGGCGCCCGATTTCACGATCCGATGCTGTATCAAAACGACAAATCCGCTCGCACCATGACGGGAAGCTATGGCCCCGACCTCTACGCCGAATTCCTCTCCTCGTTCATCGAGCGAGCCCACAAGCAAGAAAAGCCGTTCTTCGCCTATTTCCCAATGGCTTTGGCCCACGACGTGACGGATGACTTGAAATGGCAAGTGCCCTATGTCCCGGGCAAGGATCGCTGGATGAATTACGGCGAAATGATCGAATCGATGGATGCCACCGTGGGCAAGCTTTTGGCGACCCTCAACGGACTCCAGATCCGCAAGGACACGGTGGTCATTTTCACCGGCGACAACGGGACCGCCAAGAGGTCGAAACTACGGCACCTTGGTAAAAAAGGAGCCAAGTATGAATACGAGAAAGTGGTCGTCATCCGCAACGGAAAACAAATCCCTGGCGGAAAAGGTTCCCTTGGTGACTCGGGCACACAGGTTCCACTAATCGTCAGCTGGCCCGGCAAAGTGAAGCAAGGAACGACAAGCCGCGACCTAGTCGACTTCAGCGACTGGCTACCCACGTTGGCTGAAGTAGCGGGTGCCAAACTTGATCCACGACGTCCTTTGGATGGCCAAAGCTTTGTTCCCAGTTTGATGGACCTGCAAGGCCCCCGCCGAAAATTCGCTTTCTCCGAATCCCGTGGCAAGCAAGCGTTCGTCCGCGACCAACGTTGGAAACTATACGCCAACGGCAAGTTCCACGATCTTGAAAAGGACCCCGAGGAAAAGAAGGCGTTTAACGGAGATCCAAAAGACAAGGACGCGCGCTCCGCCAAAGCGCGTTTGGCGCAAGCCTTCCAAAAACTGAATTTCAAATGAAACGGGGATATCTTGTGGCCGCGGCCTTGATTGCCTTGACCAACTGGTCGATGGCGGCTCCCAACGTATTGTTCGTGGCGGTAGACGACATGAACGACTGGGTCGGGTTTCTCGATGGATACCCAGGCAAGGAACACACCCCAAACCTAGACCAGCTCGCCGCCAAGGGAACGGCATTCACCAACGCTCACGTCGCCGCTCCCGTATGTTGCCCAAGCCGAGCCGCCATCATGAGTGGGCGCTTGCCCACTTCGACGGGCATCTACGGCAACCAACAATGGATCAAACCGCATTTGCCAAATCTGGATACCTTGCCGCAAACCTTCCGTAAACATGGCTACCAAGCCATTGGAGCAGGGAAAATCTATCACCATACGGCGGGCAACAACGCACCCGGCCAATGGGACGTCTACCGGCGACTGGTTTTCACCGACGATAGTTGGGCCCGTACTTCCGAACTGCTCTATCCATATTCTCCTCACAAGGCATTGCCCAAAAATTTTCCATTTTGTGGCATAACCCTCTACTCGCGTGAAGTCGACTGGGGCACCTTGGCCAAACCCGAAAGAGAATTTGACGACGCCCAGACAGTCGATTTCGCAATCGATTTCCTGTCGAAAAAGCAGGAGAAACCGTTCTTTCTGGCCTGTGGCGCCTTTCATCCTCATCTGCCATGGTACGTTCCACAGAAATACCTGGATCTTTACCCGCTCGATAAAATCAAACTGCCGGAAACCCCGTCCAACGATCTCGAGGACATCCCCAAACCCGGCCGTCAACTGGCCCTCAGCAAAAGCGACAACTTGAAGAAAATTCGCGACCAGGGAAAATGGAAGGAGGCGGTGCAACACTACTTGGCTAGCATCAGCTTTGCCGATGCTCAAGTCGGCCGATTGCTAGAGGCCCTGAATAAAAGCGCCTACGCCAAGAACACCATCGTGGTGTTATGGTCAGACCATGGCTGGCACCTCGGAGAGAAAGGACATTGGCACAAGCGGACTCTGTGGGAGGAAGCCACCCGCGTACCCTTGGTCATCGCCGCCCCCTCCCATGGAAAGCCCGGACAGCGCTGCAGTCGACCGGTCAGCCTGATCGACCTCTATCCCACACTGCTCGAGCTATGCGGACTGCCGCCGAAGAAAGGCCTCGACGGCGATAGTCTTGTCCCCCTGCTGAAAAACCCACAGGCCCCGCGCCGAAAGCCCGCAATCATCGTGGAAGCGGGCAGGCACGTTGCGGTGCGGAACGAACGATTCCGCTACATTAGATATGGCGACGGCTCCGAAGAACTGTATGACCACCAGAAGGATCCAAACGAATGGACCAACCGGGCAAAGGACCCTGAGCTCAACGAGGTGAAAAATAGGTTAGCCGAATGGATTCCTCGGCACTGGGCCAATCAGGCGCCGACCAAAAACGCCTATCGCTTTGACCCTTGGAACTATGAATGGACAGTCAAGAAAACCGGCGAGTTAATAAGCGGTGGTTCCTGCAAAATCATACCCACTCCCAAGAAAACAAAGAAGTGAAAACGGACCCCGAAGCCAAAGAAAAGCTTTTCGCGCGTGCCCCGCTCGCTTAGGCACACGCGGATTTTTCATTGCCCGCCAGACTGCCTATATCTAGAAGGAAGAGAACATGAAGCCATTTCCATTGCTTGTCCTCACCTTAATGGCGCTTCTTTTCGGGGGAACCCAAGTGTTTTGCCAGAAACCCTACACACCCTCTCCCGAAAAAGGAAAGATCATGCGCGCCGCAGTGGGTCGAATAGATGCAGCGGTTGGCGGTATGCTGCAAAGCAAGGGCATGGCCTACAACCCCCCCTTGAACGAGCATATGTTCCTGCGGAGAATTTACGTCGACGTACAAGGGTCCATCCCCAGTTACGAGCAAGCGACGAAATACCTAAATAACGCGAGCCCGCATAAAAGGTCAGGCATCATCAGCTGGTTGCTTGGGCAACCGGGACACGTCAGCCACCTCTATAACTACTTTGCCGATATGTTACGCATCCAGTCGGAAGTGCCCGGCACCGTGCTTCGCACCGATGCTTTCAGCAAATGGTTCAAGGACTCGCTGCAGAAGAACCGTCCCTACAACAAGATCGTTTATGACATGATGACTTCCGAAGGGCGCCTTTGGGACAATCCGGCAAGCGGTTATCATTTGCGGGACGCGGGCATGAAATTGGATCACGTGGCGTTCATGACCAAGGTATTCCTGGGTAAAGACATTTCCTGCGCCCAGTGCCACGACCACCCATTCGAGGACTGGACTCAAATGGACTATTACGCGCTATCCGCCTATCTCGGGGAAATGGAAACCAAGGTCGCTCCACCAAAAAGAGGCAAAGGCAACAAAGGCAAATACCAACCACCTCGCTTTAAGCGCGATGATTTCATTCCCTTGGTCGCCAAGCAAAGAGGGCTGGATCCCAATAACGAGAAAGATTACCTCGCCTTGAAAAGATATTCCAACCGCTACGGCAAAGCCGCCCGCGAAATTCTGGCCGCCAACGCGCTCAAGGTATGGGAAAAAAAGGGTGAGAAACTTCGCCTTCCGGATGATTATGGCTACGAGGACGGGAAACCGGGAGAAATCGTCAAGCCACGCATGCTGATCGGTGAAGAATACGCGGCATGGAAAAATCTGGCCCCCCGGGATAAGATCGCCCGCTGGTTCTCCACTCCCAAAAACAAATGGTTCGCGATGGCCATCGCCAATCGGATGTGGGCCTTTTATTTTGGTCGAGGAGTCGTCGAACCACTTCACAACATTGAGGTTAGCAAATCCGAGAACAAGATATTGCTGCAGGCCATCACCGAGATCATTATCGACCTCGAATTCGATCTGAAAGCATTCTCCTGGGTCATCCTTCACACCCAAGCCTACAACAAGTTGGCGACCAGACACAAAGTGGAGTTAAACAAGCCCTATTACTTCCAAGGTCCCTTGCTTCGACGCATGAGCGCCGAACAGGTATGGGACTCGCTCGTCACCTTGATGGTGCAAAATCCCATGCGCTATCGAGCCGGTGGAGGAGACAACTTCCTTCAGTTGGTGAACTTCGCAGGGATCAACACACCCAAGCAGGCTTTCGATCGGATCAACGAGTTTCGGGGATTCAAGCCCGAGCATGTCTTGGAGGACAGCGTGACCGGCAAACCCGCCTTTGACAAGAGCAAGGGGAAAAAGGATGGCAACACACCCATGATGATGTCTCGCCTAAAGGGAAGTAAAACCGTTTTGGCCCGTGCATCCGAGCTCCAGCAACCGGCGCCAGATGGACACTTCCTGCAAAAATTTGGCCAATCGGAGCGAAACTTCGTTATCAATGCGTCCACCCGCACTGGCTCCGTGCCACAAGTGATGGAGCTCATGAACGGCTACGCCACAGCCAACCTGACGCAACCCAGTTCCCTCCTGTTCCAAAAATTGAAAAACCAGACGGATCCTGCGAAGCGGGCCGATATAGTATTTCTCAGCATTCTCAGCCGCAAGACTACCGCCAAGGAAAGAGCCCTTCTGCTCACCGAGTTGAAAAAAGGAAACGAGGCCATGTCCGACCTGATCTGGGCGCTGCTCAATACACCTGAATTCTTTTTCATCAAGTAATCGATTTTCCCCATGGAAGAAATCGCACGCCAACTCGACGAACAATCCCGCCGCGCCTTCATTTCGCACGCAGCCAAGGCCGCCTTGGGGGTCAGCATCTTGCCAAACTCCCTTCTCGCCAAGTCAACCGGAGCCAAGAATTCAGGCACCAAGGGCTTTTGTGATAACGTCATCTTTCTGTACATGAAAGGAGGCATGAGTCACGTCGATACCTTCGATCCCAAGACAACGGACGTGAAAGGCATGTCCTCGCCCATCAAGACAAAGTCTCCGGATCTCAGGATATCAAATCTCTTGCCCAAGCTCGCCCAATTGGGGAACCACTTGGCGGTGGTGCGCTCCATGCACGTGCGCACCGGAGCCCATGCGGAGGCAAGCTATGCCATGCACACCGGCTTTTCCATGCGCCCGGGAACCAGTCATCCTCACATGGGTCCTTGGGCCCAATACTTCAAAGGGAAGCGAGATCACGACCTGCCTGATAGTGTGATCGTGGCCGGAGGCAATCCCGGACCTGGTTTCTTCACACCCGAGCACAGCCCCTTCCCCATCGGCGACCCCACTAAGGGAATCCGTGACCTGCTGCCTAAAATACCAAAGCAACGCTTCAACAAGCGCGTTCAACTGGCACGGCAATTCGCCGAATCCTTCGAGTACTACTTCCCTCACCAAGACGTAAAAGCGTATTCAGATTTTTATGATCAGACCATCCGCTTCTTCAACGGGGAAGCTTCCGCGGCATTCGATTTGAACAAGGAACCACGTCCCATGCGCGATCGATACGGAATCGATCCGTTCGGGCAAGGATGTCTTCTGGCGCGGCGCCTGGTCGAAAAAGGCGTTCGCTACGTCGAGGTAAAATTCAAGAAGAGCTGGGACGTCATGCACCGCGGCATGACTGCGGTCGAGGATCTGGCCGCCACCTTGGACGGACCATTCGCCGAGTTACTCAAGGATCTCCAGTCACGCGGTCTCCTCAAACGCACTTTGGTCGTGCTGGCGACAGAGTTCGGTCGTAGCCCCAAGATCAATCAGTCGGGAGGCAGAGATCACCACCCGAAAGTATTTTCCTGCGTTTTCGCAGGAGGCGGAGTGAAGGGCGGTCAAGCCATCGGAGGAACCGATCCCAGGGGACAAAGCGCCACCGGCAAGACCTACCAGCCGAAGAATCTGCATGCCACCATGGCCTATGGCCTCGGGTTGCCACTGGATGAGCGAATCCATGGTTCCGGAGGGCGACCTTTCTTCGTCGGTGGCCAATCGGATCCCATTCCCGGATTGTTCGGTTGACCTCAAGTTAACCTTGAGGCGAAAAGTTCTCGCCCTCAGGCAGTGCATCACAACACTGGAGGGATGAAGATAATCATAGCCCTTCCTTTGGTCCTCCTATGCCTCCACGGCATGGGTTTCGCAGCCAAGAAACCGAATTTCATACTCGCCATGGCGGATGACCAAGGCTGGGGCGAAATGGGCTATCAGGGACACAAGGACCTCAAGACACCGCACTTCGACGACATGGCGAAGTCCGGGCTCCGTTTCGACCGCTTCTATGCGGCCGCCCCGGTTTGCTCTCCCACCCGGGCCAGTTGCCTGACCGGCAGGCATCCAAATCGGCTCGGGGTATTCAAGTGGGGGTATCCCATGCGCACAGGTGAAATAACCATCGCCGAGGCACTCAAGAAAGCGGGCTACGCCACTGGCCACTTCGGAAAGTGGCATCTCGGTTCGGTACGAGCCGACAGTGCCGCCTGTCCGGGAGCCAATGGATTCGACGAGTGGGCTTCAGCTCCAAATTTCTATGAGAATGATCCTCTGTTCAGTCACAACGGGAAAGTGATCGAAGTAAAAGGGGAAAGCTCGCTCGCAACCATTGAAATTGCCCTGCAGTGGATTCGGAAAATGGCCAAAGAACAAAAACCATTCCTTGCCGTCATCTGGTTCGGCAATCCGCATGGCCCGCACATAGGGGTCGATGAATTCATGGCGCCTTACGCCAAGCAATCCAAGGCCCTGCAAAACTTCTATGCCGAGATCACCGGCATGGACGCCGCCATGGGCGTTTTGAGAAAAGAACTTAGAAACCTAAAGATCCAGGATAACACGGCGCTTTGGTACACTAGTGACAACGGTGGCCTGAAGCCCAACTCCATGGGTGGGCTATCGGGCAAGAAAGGCAACTTGCTGGAAGGTGGCATCAGGGTGCCGGCCATCCTCGAATGGCCGGACCGCATACCCAAACCGCGCTCCACAGACATACCCTGCAACACTTCCGATTTCTATCCCACATTGCTCGAGCTCGCGGGGGTGGAACTGCCCAAGGACCAGCCACCTCTAGATGGCATCAGCCTAGTCGACTTGATTGATGCAAAAGCCAAAGCCCGAGACCAGGCGATGGGCTTTTGGGACTTCAAGGCGCCGGGGCGTTCGCGGCGCGCCCGAGCCATGCTGGAGGCTTTGCGAGAGGAGCAAAAGGCGGGCAAACAAAAGCCTGCTCCAAAGGAAGGGCACGTCGAACGCCAATACCCCGCAAATTCATTTCCCGGACCAGCCGCCTGGATAGACGGCGAATGGAAGTTACTCGTCACCAAAGGGCCACCCCAACTCTTCAATCTCGTTCGTGACGAGAAAGAGAAAAACGACCTAGCCGACAAGCATCCCGAGAAGGTGGCAGCCATGCAAAAATCGCTCCTCGTCTGGCAACGCTCCGTGGTACAAAGCCTGAACGGAAAAGACTACAAGTAAGTCTAAGAATACGTGCCCTCGAGGAATTCTATCAAACAGTGGCTGCCGATCGTTCTGCCATTATTGCTGCTTGTCAGCTTTTTCTTATACAAGCAGTGGGAAGTGATTGTGGCCGAATGGAAACTGGAACGAGCGCTGCAACAAAACAAGGAGCTGAAAGCGGCCATCGACAACCTGACTGCTTCCGAGACGGTTGCTTACGCGGATGTCATCAAAAGAACGGATAAAGAAGGCGGTGCGCGGGTCGAACTGGTTTTCTCCGAAACCGAACGGGGCAACCCGAACAAGGTGATCCGGGAGGAGAAAGTTACCGCGTTGGGAGAGCTCACCTATTTCGATGCCTTGGTGGTGAGCTTCGACGACGAGTCGGTCGGCTCGGGTGAAAAAAAGTCGCTCTACCTATGGAAAAGAATTTTCGGGGAAATGGAAGCTCCCGAGGATGGGCATCGTCTCGATCAATCCTTGCCCAAGGCCTATCAAGAGATTTCGTTGGCCTGCGAAGGCACTTTCTTTGGGTTCAAGGTGGCTGATAATGCGGAATACTTTTGGAAGGACATTTGGTCGTTGGCCAACAAACCCGGAAAGTTAAAGCATCTGGGAATCCATTCGATCCAAGGAAAAGCCTCCAGCATAAAGCTTCATGCAGGGAAAAGATACAAGCTGACAATAAGCAATACGGGGAAAATCGATCTCAAACTGGAAGGCCCGTCACCCCTTATGAATGACAAGCCAGAAAAAGACACAGTCAACTGAGGCTCGAAAGGATCAGTCGTTGCGCACGACTTTGGGTTCCTCCGACCAAAAGAAGTAGACCGGGAATTTGATGGTTTCGAGGACGTAGACCGAAATACCTCGATCAGACGTCCACCAATTAGAGGAGTTGAATACGTCGTTGGAAGTAGCAGCCACCTGCACCTCGATGCCGCTCTCATCAAAGATTTTCTCGAACGCTAGCAAAGCCCGGCGGGTGTGAAAGCCATCCGTCACGATGATGAGGCGTTTCCATCCACGCTTCTTTGCGTAAACCAAAGCATCTGCCGCTTCGTCGAAGGTGGAGGTGGCTCCGCCATCAAGGGATGGAATTTCCGCAAAGGTAGCGTTATATTCACCTGCCTCCGCCACCTTGTGAGCGAACTCCAAATTATTGTACCTCAAGTGCTTGTAGGCTGGAGCGGGCGGCCTGACCTCTGTAACGAAAAGTGCGGGGGCATATCCTTGGGCCCAAAGTTTCAAGGCTTTAGGAACCCGCGTGGCATTGCTGCCGGACAATATGACAATGGCATCGGCGCCCTTGGTCGCATTGTCCTTGATGAACCAGTTAGCGTAACTCGTGAGAAGAGGAGCCCGAAACAACCAACCCAACAAAACGATAAGCAAGAAAACAATTAGGAAATAAAGCCAACGGCGCGATTTCTCGACCCTTTCCTCGGACATCATTCAATCGATTAAAAAGACCCCCTCGATCTCGACCGAAACATTGGCCGGCAAGGAACCTGCACCCATCGCGCTTCGTACCCCCACGCCCAATTCCGGCCCCCAGAGATCACGGAACAATTCACTGCATCCGTTGATCACCTGTGGGTGCTGAGTAAAATCAGGGACACAATTGACCATGCCAAAGAGCTTCACCACACGCTTGATGCGATCCAGTGACCCCAACTTGTTCTTGGCCGTGGCCAAAATACAAAGGCCTACTTGACGGGCAGCGGCCTGGGCACCCGCCAAGTCGATCTCCTCACCCACCTTGCCGGTTAAGAGCGAACCATCGGCTAGCAGGGGGACATGTCCTGAGTAGTAGGCGTGATCGCCAACCAGCAACATGGATTGATAGACTCCGGCTTGTGGTGGGGCCGGAGGCAATGCGAGATTCATTTCCTCGAGTTTGGCTTCGATGCTCATGGTATTTGCGTGGTGTCTTTTGTTACAAAAACTGATAGTCTCAACAATAAGGAAAACGCCTCAAGCCCATTTCACGGTTGCGAGTTGGGGGAAAGTGCTTTCTCTGCTTCCTTCACAATACGCCACCTGCTCACATGAAGGCCATACAACTAGCTGCTCCAAAGGAATTCAAGCCGATCGATATAGACGAACCGCCCCCGCCTGGCCCCGGCCAAGCTCTCATACGTACTTCGCGGATGGGCATTTGCGGAACCGACGTCAGCTGCTATCTGGGAAAGTTTCCCTTCTTCGATTACCCGCGCATCCCCGGGCACGAGTTGGGCGTGGAGGTGCTCTCCGTGGGAGAAGGCGTCGAGAACGTAAAGCCGGGCGACCGATGCAGCGTGGAGCCCTACCTGAACTGCGGGAAATGCTTCGCTTGCTCACAAGGCAAAGGCAATTGCTGCGAAAACCTCAAGGTGTTCGGAGTAATGATGAATGGCGGCCTCTGCGAGCAGTCGCTGATTCGGGCGGATAAGCTACACCCATCCGAGAAGCTGAGCTACGAACAATTGGCCTTGGTCGAGACCTTGGCCATCGGATGTCATGCAACCGACAGAGCGGACCCGAATGAAGGTCAACACGTCCTGATTATCGGCGCAGGCCCCATCGGTTTGGCTACCTTGGAATTCACCCGCCTCACGGGAGCCACTGTCACGGTGATGGACATGGTGGGAGAAAGGTTGGAATTTTGCCGCGACACCTATGGCATAGAAAATCTGGTGCAGTTCAAGGGCAATGGCTCGGAAATAGAACAAATGAAGGAGATCACGGGAGGCAACATGTACCAGATCGTGACCGACGCCACCGGCAACAACCACTCCATGGCTGGCGCAATGGAATACGTCGCCCATACCGGCACCCTCCTCTACGTCGGAATCACCACCCAGAAAATTTCCTTTGCTCACCCCGTGCTTCATCGCCGCGAAATGAACCTGATGGGCTCACGAAATGCCCTCCCAAAAGATTTCCCTCGCATCATCGGCCTAATTGAGGATGGCACCATAGACACCAACCCTTGGATCACTCACAAACTAGCCTTCGATGACGTGCCGGAACGCTTCGAAAGCTTGATTCAACCCGAATCGGGTGTTCTCAAGGCCATCATCGAAGTGACCGACTAGGGTCTTCTTTCACTGCACGCCGTTGCGGCGGAGGTGTTCAGCGAACCAAGCGTTGACAGCGCCTTTGCGCACGGCGGGATGGTAGGGAGCCTCCTTGGCCGGCAGTTCCTTGCGAAACCGTTGGATCAACTTCGCATAATTGGATCGGGTGGCCAAGTTGGTCCATTCGTTGGGATCCTTCTGGTGATCGTAAAATTCCTCGCTCCCATCCTCGAACCGCAAGTAACGATAGCGCTCGGAACGGAGAGAGTGGTTGCCGCGGGCATAGGTGGTCAAAGTGGTGAATCGCCAATCCGCGGATGGATCCTTGAGCAAAGGCACCAAGCTTTCGCCTTGGTTGCTCTTCTTTTCAGGTAGCCCGCACAAATCCAGCATGGTGGGATAAAGGTCAATCAGGCCGACCGGCTTGGAGCAAGTCTGGCCCGCCTTGCCAAATTGTTTGCCCTGCGATTTTGCGGGAACGATCACAAGCGGTACCCGGGTCGATTCCTCCCACAGACTGTGCTTGCTCACACGGTCCTTCTCCCCGATGTGATAGCCATGGTCACTGAGCAGAACGATTGCGGTGTCACCGGCATGCGGACCTTTTTCCAAGGCATTCAAGACCCGGCCTACCTGATGGTCCACGAAGGTTATGCAGGCAAGGTAGGACTGGACGCATTTGCGAAACTGTTCGTTGTCGTCTTTCTGCAGGAAAGCCAGTTTGGGATATTTGGGCAGTTCGTGTATGCGGCGACTGATCTCGGGAACGTCGCTCAGATCGTCTGAGCGAACGGATGGCAGCTCCACTTCATCGAGGGGAAAGAGATCGAACCACTTCTGGGGAACGTAGAATGGGACGTGAGGGCGAACGAAACCCACCGCAAGGAAGAATGGTTTGTCACCCTTTTCGGCGAGACGCTCGACAGCCCAGTCAGCCGCCTTGTGATCAGGCATGTCCTCATCCCGCTCGGGGAATGCCCCCCAGTCGGTTTGGGTGCCCGTCCATGGCCCGTCAGGCAAAAAATAGTTGAAGCGTTTGCCAGCTGCTGGCTTGGGGCCGGAGCCAAAGAATTTGCCGCCGTATTCGTCAAAGGCCTTTTGAACGGAATACCCATGCGTGATCTTTCCGACAGCTTGCGTCCGGTAACCATGATCGGAAAAGTAATGGGAAACCATCTGACCGTGGAAGAAGGCCTTGTCCTTCTCCATCGGCTTGCCCGTAGGCTGTTGATAGACACCCGTGACATGAGGGTAGTACCCTGACAACAAGGAGGCCCGCGACGGTCCGCAGATAGGTCCTTGGCAATGGGCATTAAGAAACAGAGTGCCTTGTTTGGCCAAACGGTCGATATTGGGCGTACGGGCTTGCGGGTGTCCCTTCATGCAACCGACCCAGTCATTGAGGTCATCGATCGCAATGAAGAGCAGGTTGGGCTTGGCCGTAAGAGAGCAACCAAGGAAAAGCAAAAGGAAGGAGGGAAGAAATTTCATAGGTGAAAAATTAGCAGGCAAAAAGACATTGCGAGAAAAGAACCCGTTATGCAACACCTCTGGCCTTGCCCAAGAGGTTGGGTTCCTTTTTTCTTTATTTCCCCATGAGAAGCTTGGTACTGATCTTATTGTTACCCGTTGCGGCAATTATGCAACTTCCCGCCAAGGATGCGCAAGAGGTGTGGGCGCAGGACAACTTGGTGGCGTGGTGCATTGTGCCCTTCGACGCCAAGAAGCGTGGACCCGCCGAACGCGCCGCCATGGTGGCAAAGCTAGGGATAAAGAAGGTCGCTTACGACTGGCGCGGCGAGCACGTCGCAACCTTCGAGGAAGAGATTATCCAGTACAAGAAACATGGCATCAAGTTCTTTGCCTTCTGGAGTTGGCACGACGCCATCGAACCGCTCATCGAGAAGCATGGCATCCGACCACAGATCTGGCGCACCCTCCCCTCCCCAAAGAAAAACACACAGCAAGAAAAGGTAGCCGCCGCGACCAAGGCCATGTTGCCACTAGCCGAGAAAACCAAGACCATGGGACTAAAGCTAGGCCTTTATAACCACGGCGGCTGGGGCGGCGAACCAACTAATATGGTCGCCGTGTGCCAAGCTCTCCAGAAGCAAGGTCACCAACAAGCGGGCATCGTCTACAACTTTCACCATGGGCACGGTCAGGTCGAAAATTTCCCCGCAATGCTCAACTTAATGAAGCCCTATCTGCACTGCCTAAACCTGAATGGCATGTCGGGCGAGGAACAGAAGTTTCAAAAGATTTTGCCCCTGGGCCGAGGGCTAAACGAAAAAGCCATGATGCAGGCCATCCAGAACTCTGGCTACCAAGGCCCCCTCGGTATAGTCGGTCACGTCGCCACTCGCGACGTCGAAGTCGTGCTCAAGGAAAATCTCGACGGGTTCCGTAAAATCGTGAGCGAACTCAAGGAATAACCATCCCGCCCCAAGCTCCCATGCGCAAAGTACTCATAATAATAGGCGACGCCTCCGAAACCCTGGATACAATGTATCCGTACTACCGTTTGCAGGAAGGCGGTTTTCAACCGGTGGTGGCGGCGCCCGAAAAACGGCTCTACCAAATGGTGATGCACGAGGTGAAGCCCGGCTGGACAATCACGAAGGAATGGGAAGGTTACACCCTACAAGCGGATATTGCCTTTTCCGAAATCAACCCCGAGGAATATCTAGGCATCTTTTTTTCAGGTGGACGGGCTCCGGAGTACATTCGCGAAGACGAGGACTTGCTCCGCATAACCAAATTCTTCTTCGAGAAGAACGCGCCCATCGCCAGTGTCTGTCACGGCGTGGAAATTCCAGCTCGAGCGGATTGCGTAAAGGGGCGCCGCATGGCCACCGTGCCGAAATGCAAGTTCGATCTCGAAATATGTGGCGGCACCTTCATAGACGAACCCTGCGTAATGGACGGCAACTTGGTGAGCGGTCGCACCTTCCACGACAATGGTCACTACGTCGGACCATGGATCAAGCTGCTGGAAGAAGCTGCAGCGGCTTCACCCGATAAATGAAGAAATGAAAAAAAAGTTTCCGCTGGTGTCAGGGCGCTGGCTCGACTTGCCACCGAAAATCACCCGTATATTGCTCATGCTGGGTGCATTGGGAATGATTTTGGTGATGGCGGGCAGTCTGGTCGGAAAGCAGGCCGGCACAATAGGGATAGACAAGATCATTCATTGCTCGGCCTATGCCTTGCTGGGAACCACCCTTGTAATTGGATTGCCCGCAAAAAGAGCAATCGTCGGCTTGTTAGGACTTGCTCTATTTAGCTACCTAATCGAATTACTGCAGCCACTGAACGCACGGTCGAGAGACTTTGCAGACGTTTATGCAAACACAGCCGGCGTGTGCATCGGCGGAAGCCTTGGCCTCGTCTTGAAAATGACCTTTGCCTGGTTGTGGACTGAACTTCACGAGGCAAGACTGAGAAGAACTCTTGCCCGATACAAAACCGGAGAAGTTATACTTGAGGAAGGTCAACGCATCTAAAGGTTCCACGTGGTGAGAAGCGGACGCGTAACCATTTCACGCGAAGAGAACGGAGAACAAGTGGAGGTAGAAGTCGCAGGCCCCGGAGAACCCTTTGGCTTGATCGCCGAAGTGTTGGACAAGCCACAGCCCAACACGGTCAAGGCACTTGAACCCACCGAGGTCTATACACTTGATTACGATGACATCGAGGACGCCATCGGGGGTCATGACCAACCTGCCGCCAAGATCATGCGCTCCCTGGCCCGCGAACTAGACTCGGCCCAAGAACACTTGGCAGAAGACGAACTTGAAAAAAAGGAGGAATAAAAGGATTCTCATCTTGCCTGAAATCTCGCCCACTGAAAAGATGCGCCCATGAAGCAATCGACCTCCAGACGTACCTTCCTGGGGCAGGCCGGAGCCGGTCTCTCCTTTCCTTTCGTGGCCAAGACTTCCTGGGCCCAAAAACCACCTAGCGAAACCGTGCGACACGTTAGTTTCGGCGGCGGCGGCATGGCGGGAGCTGACGTCGGGGCCATTTCCTCTCATCCCAAGGTCACGGTTGCGGCGGTTGTCGAAATTGATCCCGGCAGAAGGAAGCAAATTCAACAAAGGTTTCGCAACGCCAAGGTTTATGCCGACTGGCGCGAGATGCTGGACAAGGAAGGAAATAACCTGGATACGGCAAATGTCTCGGTTCCCGACCACATGCATGCTCCCATGGCCATGTCCGCCATGCTGAACGGCATTCACGTCTACTGCCAAAAGCCACTGACGCACGACGTCTACGAATCGCGGATTCTTGCCAAATATGCCAAGAAGCGAGGCCTTGCCACCCAGATGGGCATCCAGATACATTCCAACTCGGAATATCGCACGGCGGTTAAGTTGGTGCATGACGGGGTGATTGGCAAAGTGAAGGAAGCTCATTCATTCAGTAACAAGCGGTGGGGAGATTCCAATCCGAAGCCCAATAGAAAGGACCCGATACCTGATGGTTTGAACTGGGAGAACTGGATCGGACCCGCACCCTACACCGACTATATCAAGGGATACTATCATCCGGGTCAGTGGCGCAAAAGACTGGACTATGGCACTGGAACCTTCGGCGACATGGGATGTCATATCTACGATCCCGTATTCAAGGCATTGGGCCTAACCTATCCCATTTCGCTCAAGTCTACGGGACCCAAGCCAAACAAGGACAACTGGGGTTTCGACGCCAAGATTCATTATACTTTCCCGAACACCCCCTACTCCGCGGACAAAACCTTGCCTGTCACTTGGTACGATGGCGGCGCCCACCCGCCCAAGCACGTGCAAGCCCTACTTGAAGGAAAAGGTTTGCCCGGACAAGGATCCATCGTGATCGGGACAAAAGGCACCATGCTCATACCACACGTCGGTTACCCGCAACTTTTCCCCAAGAAGGACTTCGCCGATTTCCAGATCGAGAAGGTCCCCAAGGTGAACCATTGGCACAGCTTCATAGAAGCGGCCCGTGGCGAAGGAAAGGCCTCGGCTAACTTCGACTACTCGGGGCCCCTATCGGAAACCGTTCTGCTTGGTGGCGTAGCCACTCGCTTTCCTGGTGAAACCTTAAAATGGGAAGCCGAAGACTTGGCTTTCGCGGACAACGAAAAGGCCACCTCGCTCATTCGAAAGACCTACCGTCAAGGGTGGGAAGTCGAAGGCTTGTAAAAGACTCAAGGCAAGCGTTCGGACACGCCCCGCAAGGCAAGACGTTTGCGGCGAGGATCCTCGAAAATGAAGATCAAGGTGCGTTGACGTGCGTCCAAGCTCCAACGCGTACTGCTAAGCAAGCGCCATTGGTCATCTTGGCGGAAATGAATCTGGACGGGGACGCGCTCGATAACGTCCGCAATAATTCGCGGAGCAAAGGTAACGGAACCACCCGATTGAATGAGAAGCTTCTGCTCACCTATTGTAGCTGCCACGTCTTTGCCCGAGACATTGACGAAATGCCTGCCTCCTCCGCGGAAACTAGCTAATTCTCCATCAACGGCCAACACTTGGAAGCGGCGACCAGTGGTAGTGGCAACTTGCCTGGAAGTTGGGAAAAAAATCAGGAGGGCGTTCTTCCATTCTTTCTTAACCGTGACTGCGGCAACAGGGAAATATTCGAGTTCGCCTTCGTCATTCGTTTTGCGATTGAAGAAGGTGACGGGGTTGGTTCCCTCGTATTTGGCTGCAGGTGAAAAATTGCGGGTGGGGAGGCGCAAGCCGGCTTTTTCCTCGTCCTCGCCGTGAAACACTTCGTCCAGCCCCGGAACCCGAGCAAAAGCAAGTGCCTTGAAGGTAAAGGAAAGCCTCGGCTCCTTGGCATCATCTTGAGCAAATGCGTCTCGGGAGAAGAGAATGGAGAAAAGTGTGGCAGCCACTGCCATATGGCCAAGGAATCTCATAGCTGATCTTTCCGCAACCAACGGAAGGAGAATATCTTGAATCGGCGGCCAAAGCTCAGGTTTTCATCGTTGAGGATGGTCATGGGATCCTCGGCGAGGTTATCGGGGGAAACGTACTCCGGAACACGCTGAACGACCAATTCGCAATACAAGCCGGGACGGGGAGATTGCCCGCGCAAAGCAGGAGCTTGGCCATATGCCCGGATGAGGAAGGTATCGGATCGGGCGGCCAAGGCCGGGGCAAGTGGAGCCAAGACATCGGCTTGGGTGACGAATCCCGGAGCGCCAGCGCCACTCAATCCCGCGGCCGCATCTGGATTGCGGTAACCGTAATCCCCCACGTCACTGGAGAAAATAGGAGTCGAGGTAAACTCAAACGGTTCGTTGATCGTTACGTCAGGATGCTCCAGAGCTGCCTGGACGGCGCCGCGCTGTCCGAGAGAGTCACTGGACACTCTGCGATTAATGAACTCACCCAAGGAAAGGAACGGTCCGCGCAACTTGACTTGCTCAACAATTTTATCAGCCAAGGTTTGAATTTGGTAACGGTCGAGTGAACGATAGCCAGACCATAGGGCTTGGTCGCCGCCGGAGAATGAGGAACCTCCGTCGCTGACCGAAGAGTTCGGCATGGAAAAGCGGTTCACCGGATAGCCAACGTCTCGTATCAGGTCAATGGGTTGGCCCGGTTCACGTGCTGGAATATCTGATCCGTTGTTGGCTCCGATCAAAGCCGCCCAAGCAGCTGGGGAAGTGGAATTGACGTTGAAAGCACCCTTCACCATGAGGTTGGATGCGGACTTGAGGTAAGCATCTGAATAGATGACTTCGGCGTCTCCCGAACCGGAGAACAATTTGTCGGAGGCTTCGTAGTCTTCCTCGTGGATTGATTTCCACGGCACCATGCGTTGGTTGGGCAGAGAGTCTCCCGAATGAAAGTCCTCGAAGACTTCCGTCACGGAACGTCTATTGGAAAAGGAAAGCGACGATTGGGGCGCGATGGAGGAGAAGAAGTATTCGTCCCAAAGACGATCGTTGGCATGGTAAGAATGGTCGATCAGGAAATCGGGACCCCAGCGATCTCCGCCATCCCCATGAAATTGGCCGCGATGGGTGGTGGGCACCCAAAGACCATCCACGGGCAGTAGCGGATGAGCATAAGAATTGCCCACGACGTATGAAACCAACGGCTGATTGTGACTCTTTGCCACGTTGGCGTGACGGAGAGATCCCATGGAATGGATCGGGGCCACTGGAATTTCGGCATGGGTCACGAAATTGAGCCCCTTGTCGGCATAGAGTCCCGGCCCGAAATAGCCGTTGCGGTTGTTGGGGGCGATCTCGATGGTCGGTATGTCGTCAAAGCTGCTCATGGGGAGCAGTTCCATTTCATACTGCATGTTGGCCATATGCTCCTCATCCAAATCGTAGGCATGGAACAACTGGTTGATCGGACTGTTGTGAATCCAAGAAAGAGAGGGAAAGCGCGAATCGCCCTCGGTTTTGAGGGCGACGTTGAGAAGCATGAAAGGTTGCTTCAACCAAAACACTTCGCTGAAGGTGCGTTCCGGTGTGTCAAAACCAGCATCCAACTGGGGAAGCCAATTTGTTTCGTTGCCTCGAAACTGTATGCGGTGGCCTCCGATGAATCCACCTGAACCGTTTGGCTTGGTACAATATAAATCCACGTACAAATCTCCCATTCCTCTGGCATGACGAGACCGCTTGCCCTTGACGGTGACTCCGATGATGTCATCCGCATTGCCGGGAAAGACGTCTCGACCCTGGGCCAACCAGTCGGTGTAATACCCGCCAAAAACGTGCCAACCAGGCTTATAGTCGAGATTGGCGCTGTTATACCCGTGCCAATCGGTGGAGCTTTTTTTGCCATGCGAGTAAGTAACCACTTCTCCCGGCGCCAAGGTAATCAGGTTTTGACCGGAAACCGGCTTTAACCTGATATCGAATTTCTTGCTGGTATTGCGACTGAGATACCAGATTTCCGAGTAATGTCTCCAACCGGGGCCAGCGGGGGTTTGATTGCGGAACCATTGAAAGGTAACGGGGACTTGCCGAACGTTCACGCGAAACTCGCGAAAGGAAAGAGGGACGTCATAGGGATTCCACAAGGTGATGACAGGTTCGACAACGCAATGGACCAAGTAATCGTATTTTTTATATCTCGGTATCCAGACCCCGTGAATGGGCCGAGTGAAATAGGAAAAGACGATTTGAAGTTTGGCGACCACGGGCAATCGTTGGGTATTGGAGGAATAACTACCCTTGGGGGCAAAGGTAGCTTCCCTCGACTGGGCATAGGAGGCATCCTTGTACTCCCGGTAGAAGCCTCGCAAATCCTCCCAACGAGGCTCCGTCTTGTTGCCGCGAGATCTCTTCGTGCGCACCTTTTGACGCAAGGCGGAGAGGGCGCGGGAGTCATTGTGGTAAAGATAACTGTTGTCGTCGGCTCCATAGCCTGAGGGCGCGCTCGGCAACTCGAACAACAGGTTAAGATCCTTCTTCAGTCCCCCGTCCCGGGCATCCGCAAGAACGCCTTGAGAAGAGGTCGTGAAATCATGCATCATCGACTCGGCCAAATTTCCTTCACTCGAAGACGAGCCACTCTCGAGGGCTCGGTCAAGAGTCGAAAGATCAATCACGTTAGGCGCTACTTCAGGTGAAGGTGGGTAGTTCTCGAACCCCTCGACCGCCTCCAAGGCATTTCGGGGAGCCGAGTTCAAGGCAGAGCGCAACGCATTGATCTCGGGATCAGACTCTTCATCGACAAATAGATCGGCTCGAGCCTTGACTCCCTCGTCACCAATCCACCATGCGACACGACCCTTTCCAGGACGAATCGGTGCATCGATCTCCATCTCGGGAGCCAATACTTCGGCAGTATTGGCTCGAGCCGATACCATGACTCGATCGATGGAAGAAGAACTCGCACCAGAAGAAGACCTTGCGGCCGCCATATCGGTCATGTCGTCTTCATTGGAACTCGAAACCAGCCATCGCTGGAAAAAATCTTCCCTGCCTTCCTCGTAAGAAGGAGAGCCTTGCTTGTCCCAGTGATAAGAATCCCATACTCCGGTCCAAAGCGGGTGGATGACATCGTCGGCAAGCGGAGTGTCTGGATCATTGTCCAGTATGTCAGCTCGCGCAGAAATGCGCTTGTCCGGTCCGAGCTGTTCCTGCAATTCGCCCAGAGCCACCATGGCGGCAAAATGCGCATAGCGGCGAGACAAGACATCCTCTCCCCGATCCCGAGCCACTCGGGACTCCACTCCAATCAGTGACAACAAGGCCAGTATCAAGAGCGTGAGGAAGCTCAACAGAGCCAAGCTCAAAACCAAGGCGAAACCTTTTTCGCCGGATCCTGATCTATCTTGAACGCGAGCCTTTCGGACAACCTTCGTTCCGTCCCCGTAATCTGCAAACCTGAGTGGATTCATGGATTTTCCAAAAGAAATAATGAATCCGCATGTCCTACCGCAAAGGGCGGGAAGTCGAAGGCTTGTACGTTTATTGCCCGGGCAAGTCCGGGAACAAGCTGCCACCCTTCTTCTTTTTGCGACAGTCCTTGCAGACGCAGGAACTACCGTGATCACTGGTGGAAGCCGGTGGCTTTGGCTTAGTTGGAGTAGTCGTCGATGGAGGCGTGGTCGGTTGCTCCGTGAAAGGAGTCCCATTGGTCGGCGTATTGGCTTTCCGCTCCTCCAATTTCTTTACATGCGCCGCATAACGCGGCTTGACTGCGTCCAAGAAATTAGTGGCGTCCACGGAAACGGCTTGGGTAAACGTATTGTTAGTTTGCTTGAGGCCAACGAGCAATCGTTCGCCGCTGATGCGAAGGGCATAAACTGAAACACCGGCCCGCACCGGCACCTTGGCGCCGCCTGCGGAAGATTGCAGAGTGAAAGGTTCCACCGCCTTGACTGAAAGGGGGAAAGCTACCGTGGACCAATTACCGGCCCAAGCAATAACGGCATTTCGATCATCCTTGGGAGCTTCCGGTTTAGGAGGAACGACAGGTGGAAGGGTTGGTTCCGGCCTGGTCACTGGAGGCTCAACGGGCGGAGTTGTCGGTGGCTTGGCTGGCCCTTCGGGCAAACCCGAGTTATTTTGGCTGCGTTTCTCCAAGGCAGCCAACTTGCTCAGGATCTCATCGGAGCCGGCTTGCTTGTTATTCTGTAAAAGAGCAATCAATTCCTTTTGATCGTCTTGAGCGCGATCCAACTTNTCCTGTAACTTGTTCTTGTCCGTCTTCAACTGATTATGAGCCATCACCAATTTGCCATGGTCACGAGCAAGGTGATCCTTGCCCTCCTGCAATTCAGCCAACTTGGTTTCGGCATCTCCATCGGGACGTGTTGCCAGTGAAATCACCAGTCCGAGCAAACTAACGGAAGCCACCACAATGGCGGCAATGCCCACCCCGCCCAACTTGGTCTTGGAAACCTCCTTGCCGGCAAAGGCTCGGGTGACTCCGCTGACACGGTTTTGCATTTGCTGCAAGGCTTTGTTGTTCTGCGGACCTGACTGGGAGACAGCCTTGAGTTGGCGCAAGGAGTCNTGCAGTTTCTTGCCCAAGTCCACCAATTTGCGGTTTCCACCCACCAAGCGATTGGACAAGATGCTCGCAACGTTCATGCAGAGTTGACCACCCGCGCGGTGCTGACCAACGAATTCAAGCAAACGCTCGTGATCGATACGCCAGAGAACCACTTGACCCGTCGCCTGAACGTCGGCGGCAGCTACCCCCCCGCTCAAAAAGGCCATCTCACCAAAGGCATCGCCTTGCGCGATGTTTGCTATGTGCTGAGACTGACTTGCCTGGTCGTTTCGCTTGTAAACGTCCACCTGCCCAGAAACAACCACGTATAGATGTTGTTGCTGGTGTCCATCCGCAACCACCACTTCGTCATCGGCCAAGACCCATTCTCCAGCGAACTTCAACTCCTCGAGATCAAATTCTGCAATATTGGCGCAAATGCCAGTGGTTGGCATGTCATAGCCAGCTTCCTCGACGTCTTCTCTATGTAATAACTTCATGACGCCCTTCTCCTAAGGGGTTTAAAATCATTCTGGTTGCAAAGAAATACCAAGCTCAAATGCAACGCAAGAGTTGAATACAAGATGTTTGAGGAGCCTTACCTTGGTAGCCTCACAAGCCACCTTCTTTCAGGCCGGCTTCGTGAGGGGTTCCCTCGACCGCTTTTCGGAGGGCTGCGAAATCTTTCTCCAATTCTTCCTGAAGAGCCTGATAGTAGAGCTCGGAGCAAAAAAAGCACTTAGCCACCTCGGCATCGATCAGTTCCACGTCCTCTTCACTGACCGTTGGCATGATAAGCAAGCGGCCGCGGGTAAAGTTTTGTAGGCTCAAAATGCGCTTCTCCGTATTCAGCTCGATGGTTTTCTTCATGAGAATAGCCAATTTCAGGCGCTCCAGGTCATCCTTGTTGCGCAAAAGAATAGCGTGTCGCTGCCGACCTTGGGCATCGGGTTTGTTCATCTCCCAAAGCAATTGGTTCCAAGTTGAGGAGTCCGGGCAACCCACCAGTTTCATATCCGGAACAGGCTCACGCAACAATTCCGCGGCAGAATCGCTCATTCGACGAAGCGTGAAGGTAATTGCCAAAGCCCTCTTGTTGTCTCCTTTTCCAAGTACTTGGGGAGAACGTTGCTTGAGATAATCCTCTATGAAACGAACGTCAAACCCGGAACCAAGGACTTTGTCGGACTCAAAGAATATAAGGTTTTTGATTGCCAGGTTCTCAGCTGTTTCCCGCCGCTTCAGCACCTCGTATATTTGTCGACGGACAAGGATATCCTCTCCCGGAATGGCACCTTTTGCAAAACGAGAGAAAGGATGCTTCGAAGCTAGCTGGGGATCATCCACGAGAATGCGTTCCGTAATTTCCTGCATCCGCTTTAGTTGACGATTGCGACGAAGATAATGCAGGTCGAAAGTGTCCTCCGCCCGAATGCGATAAGCATCTCGAAACAACTTGTTACCAAAGCTATCGAAACGATCCTCGTCCTTGGGCATGCTTTTCTTGATCACCTTCTCGTCCGGCAGGACGAAGGGGGTGATGACAATGATAACTTCACGTTTCAAGCCATTCACCGAACGGTTGCGGAAAAGGTTTCCGAGCAGGGGCAACTTGCTTACCACGGGCACTCGGTGAACTTTTTCCTCAGAGTCCTTGGCAATAAGGCCCCCGATGATAAATGGGGTGTCATTGGCAATCCGGGCATAGGTTTTCACCTCTCGCTCCGAAATGGTTGGTGAACTAGCCAATATGGTACCGGATGAATTCTTGACCTGCACGTCGCCATCGGGAACACGGGAGGTAACTGAAGCATTGATTTGCAAACTGATCTCCTCGCCGTCGGCGCTGATGCGAGGCCGAACGTAAAGTTGAATCCCCGCCCGCTTGGTCTCGAAACTGGTTCTTTGGTAATTGTTCCCCGGAGCATAGGAGGTATTGGCTACAGGAATCTGCTCGGAAACGTTTATGTAAGCCATCCGGTTGTCCAGTGTAAGCACACTGGGACGGGAAATAATTTCCGCGGAACCGTCTTGCACAAGCGCTTTGAGCCGAACGTTGAATTCACGAAACACGTCTTTCACGGTAACGTCCAATTGAGCGTCAGCTGCAGGAGGTGTTACAATGCGACCGATTCTAAGCGGATCCGCCGTAGTGGACTCGATCTTACGGTTGAAGAAATTCCCGGCACCCAGATCATTGGTGAGGTCCCACTGGACACCAAGTTGACGCAAGGCGGTAGAAGAAATCTCCAAGACCATGGCCTCAATCATTATTTGTCTGGAAGGCAGGTCGATTTGCTTGCGTACGAGGTCGAGGACCGCGCCATATTGGCCTGGTTCGGCGGGATCGTAAAAGACCAGCAACTCGTTGATAGGATCCGTCTCCGTGTGGGGAAAGGCAGTGGGCTTGTCCGGAATAGTCGTATGAAATTTCGTCTCGGGCAACAAGACGGTAACAGGTAGCTTGGAACGATCCACGGGGACGTCGATTGCCCCCACGGAAAAGCCATAGAGCTTGAGCAGCTGGATGCAGCGCGAGGGGTCGACGTAACTGAGTCGGAGGCGGCGTGACACCATACCCGCTTCCTCATCAGAAGACTCTTCCTGGGGCCAAAGCTCACCGGGAGAGAAGAGGGCGGCGAGCAAGCAAATAGTTGGCGGGCGCAAAATTAATAGTATGGATTTCATGTCGATTCCTGCTGAGTTTCGCCGGATGGCGTTTCGGTTTCATTGCTTGGGAAAAGTTCAGTGAAGAAAGTTTGCAGGGCTTGGGTAACGCCTTTGGTCTTCTTCTTGCCTTGGCGATCTCGCAAAGAAATTTGCTTGGCTGCAGCTAATTTGCTGCGGTGAATCCGTTCAGCGCTCAAGGCTACGTCTCGGTTTAGCATGGCGAGGAATTCTCCCTGCCTGCGGGCTAACTTGAGGACTGCATCCTTGGGGATTTCAAAAACCACCGCATCGGTGGTAGCGGCAACTGTGGAAGTGCGGTTCTTCCCAGTGAAAAGAGTATCCTCTCCAAAATGGCGACCCGACTCGATTTGCTCTACCTTGGCTTCTCCCTCCTGATTGGCAAGGTTGACGAAGGAGGCAAGTAATCCTTCTGCCAAAAGATAAATGGAGTCACCCGGAGCCCCTTGCCGGTACAGGACTTCACCGGGAGCCAAGTCCAGTCGATGCATGGAGTTAAAGAGATCTTTCCTTTCAGTGGAATTCAGGTTCACCATGAGCTCGGACTCGGAGAGAATTTGTTCGAGATCACGATCATTATCCAAATCCAGTTGGCGTCGCTCGGCGCCTTGATGCAGAAAAACCTCTTGCCTGAAAGCGCTTGGCGTCACTCCGGCCCGAACAAGGTGCTCCACAATACTTTTGTTTACCGCATGTTTCGACTCATTCGGTGAAATATTAACAGGCAAAATGAAAAAGCGCACCTCGTATCGCTGACCATCAAGAGTTGCCTCCTCCAAACGCACTTCCGGCTCGGGATTCTCCAAAATGCTCTCTCCGTCCGCCAAGGACTTCACTCCTGACATGAGAATTCGTATGGCCCGGTTCGGCGGCACGCTATAATCGATGACGAAATGCAAATCGATGCGGAAATGCGGCTTGGGCTGCATGTAGTTGGTCAAAATCGTTTCCCCGAGACGACTGTTCGGGACCACCACCATGTTATTGCTGGTGGTTCGCAATCGCGTCGTGCGCCAATTGATCTCAATGATTTGACCTATGATGTGAGTCTCCAGTCGATTCTGATGCAACATCACCCAGTCGCCTATGCGAAAAGGCCTTTCCACGTGCATTGCCAAACCAATGAAAACGTCGAGGATGACGTTACGGAGGGCAAAACCGATTATCACGCTGAGGATGCCCGAGGTAGCCCAAACACCAGTAACGGATTGATCGAAAACTGTTGAAAGAACCCCCACCGTGGCGAAGAAAAAGACAAGGATGCCCGTGAAATCCTTCGGCAAGCGCGGCACCGGACGCCCGGAGATGCGAGCGATAAGCCCATCCCAAAGAAACACCGTCAGCAAGCGTTGAACAAGGAAAGCGGCCGAAACCCATACCCCGATCTGAACGCCATAGACAAAAAAGTCGCGAGCCACAATGGAGGCATTTGCCAGAAAGCGAGAAACCAGTTCATCCCGACTAAGCAATACCAAGAGGAAGGTAACGAAAACGAGTATTGGCCCCCAAAGCCTGCGCATTGTATCGGAAACAGGCAATCGCGAGTCTTTTCCTGGCTGCTGGCTTTCGCTCAAGTCTCGACTTGCTCCCTTCGCTTGCTTTCGAAATTCGATGGGGCATAGTCCTTCATCATGCGCGCCATCATGGCGAACTTCGGAATAGGAACTTTTTCCCCCTCGTGGTTAATGACCTCAAGAATCGCCCCCAAACCGTGGTTCACGAACTGGTTGAAGTTGTAGGCTTCGCCCAAGGACGNGCAAACCTCACGAATCTCATCGTGGATCTCCTCCGGCACCCGAATGGTAACTGTCTTCCCTTTGGCCATAAAGGTGAGGCCAATTTAGGGGGAATAACTTGCATTGCAATATTTTTATTCTTTTTTTACATATTAGCAATTTATTGAACTCTATTAGATCGCAATAGTTTGCATTTGCTTGCAAATTGTTGTTAATTTTCTCCACGGAAAGTTATCTTTTTTGTCCAAAACCGGCTTGCTCAATCAATAAATAAATAGTATGCAATAATCTGGAATTTAAATAATGGATTCTCTGACAAACAAACAAACTGGGAACAAACATGGGTAGAACAACTCATTCGCGCGCTGGCACCCAATGCCGTGACCTTCCGCTTCATTTTTCTCGCAGAGAATTCATGCACGTCGGACTGATTGGGGGACTCGGATTAAGTCTTCCTGAATTCCTTCGCATGGAGGCACATGGTGCTCAAAAGTTCTATGAATCGAAGGAGGGAGTGGCCAAATCCGTGATTCACATTTACCTTCCGGGCGGCATGGCCCATCAGGAATCATGGGATCCAAAACCTTATGCTCCCCTCGAATACCGAGGTCCCTTGAAAAGCATCCCAACCAAGATTCCGGGAGAGCGGTTCAGCGAACACTTCAAGGAATCGGCGAAAATCGCAGACAAGATTACAGTTTGCAGGTCAATGACCCACGGGGAAGCCGCCCATGAAAGGGGCACCCACAACATGTTCACCGGATACAAGCCTAGCCCTGCCCTGCAATATCCCAGCATGGGTTCGGTTGTCTCGCACGAATTCGGAGCGCGGAAAAACCTTCCACCTTACGTCTGTATCCCTGGAGTCCCGAACGAGTTTGCCAATAGCGGCTACCTTAGTTCCTCCTACGGACCCTTTGGCTTGGGCGGAGACCCGGCAGCGGACAATTTTTCCGTGAGAGATCTCGCTTTACCCGGCGGCATGTCGCAGGAAAGGTTCCTCAAAAGGAGAAGCATGCTCGACACCGTGGACGAGCATTTTCGCAATTTGGAAAAGTCCGACGCGCTCAGCGCCATGGACAAGTTTTACCAAGACGCCTATTCCTTGATCAGTTCCAAAGAGGCTAGAGAGGCTTTTGACATCAACAAGGAAGAGGCAAAGTTTCGCGATCAGTACGGCCGCAACACGGCAGGTCAGAGAATGCTCCTTGCTCGTCGTTTGGTCGAAGCAGGCGTACGTTTCGTGTCTCTCACTTATGGAGGCTGGGACAACCACGCAAACATCAAGAGTTCCTTCGAAAGGCAAGGTCCCGAACTTGACAAGGCATTTGCCAGCCTGATCAGCGACTTGGACCAGAGAGGCCTTCTGGACAGCACGCTAGTCATGATGTCTTCGGAATTTGGTCGCACCCCGAAAATCAACAAGGACGACGGACGCGACCACTGGCCACGCGTATTCAGCGTGGTTTTGGCCGGAGGTGGAATCACCCGAGGGCAAGTATACGGTTCATCCGATGCTTTTGCCACAGCACCAGAGGAAAACCCACTTACGGTCGAGGATCTCGCCACCACGGTATACGATCGACTGGGTATAGTGGCTGACAAGGAGCTGATGGCTCCCGGCGATCGGCCAATCGAGATTGTCGATGGTGGCAAGGTGGTTAAAGACATAGTGGTATAACCTTGGCCAATCAAGGGAGGGCTGGCCAAAATCGCGTGTTTTGGACGTAAGGAAAAAAGGAAGGAAGCGGTAAGCCAATGAACATCTTTAGTCATCCACGCTTGCTATGCTATATGCTTCTCAGCTTGGGGGCAGGCTCCATGCTCGTCGACGCGGCCACGCCGACCTTGCGGGGCATACTCCCTCGAGGTGGGCAAAAAGGTTCCTCTCTGGAAGTCACCATCACCGGCACCTACCTCAGTGACAGCGAGGAGATATTCTTTCACACTCCCGGCATTACCGCGGAAAAAATCATTCCTGACACGGACCAGAGGATAAAGGCCGTCCTCAAGATTAGCCCGGAAGCCCCCTTTGGCCAACACGAGATGCGGATACGAACCGCCTCCGGATTAAGCACAATGAAAACCTTTTGGGTTGGCCCCTTCCCTAACGTCAAGGAAATGGAACCCAACTCGGAATTCGACAAAGCCCAAAAGGTCGCCCTGAACTCTACTATCAACGGGGTGGTAACCAACGAAGACGTCGATTATTATGAAATCGAGGCGAAAAAAGGACAGCAAATTTCAGCGGAGGTTGAAGCCATTCGCTTGTCCGGGGCCCTTTTCGATCCCTATGTCGCCATTCTGGACTCTCGTCGCTTCGAGCTAGCCGCCTGCGATGACTCCTCCCTCTTGCTGCAGGACAGCGTGGCTAGCGTGATTGCCTCTGAGGATGGCATCTACAGGATCGAGATAAGAGATAGTTCCTACCGTGGCGCGAACAATTTCTACTACCGCCTGCACGTTGGAACTTTCCCTCGTCCACTGATCGCATTTCCAGCGGGAGGAAAGGCAGGGGAAAAACTCGAGGTAACCCTGATGGGCGATCCGGGAGGTTCCATCAGGAAAACTTTGCAATTGCCGCCCCAGGCGAATCCGGATTTCGGCCACTTCCCTGACAACAACGGCACCTATGCACCCTCCCCCAACAAAATAAGGGTGACCGACTATGCCTCGATTCTTGAAGTCGAGCCAAACAACAATCCCAAACAAGCCACGGCTACCGAGCTAGTTCTCCCCTTGGCCTTCGACGGGATCATCGAGAAGGACGGGGACATCGACTATTTCAGATTCAAGGCGAAAAAAGGGCAGAAATTCAACTTGAGGGCTCACGCCCGCTCCATTTCCTCGCCTCTCGATCCCGTCTTGGCCGTCCGTGAGGTCAGCGGGAAATCCTTAAAAGGAAATGACGATGCCAACAATGGCCCCGACAGCCTGATCACTTTCACCTTCCCCAACGACGGTGAATACATCATCAGCATTCACGATCATCTCCGTAAGGGGGGACCGCAACATGTCTATCGGATAGAAGCCGAAGATTTCGCNCCTGACGTAGTAGCCTCAATACCTTATTTCAGACAGAGGGACTCTCAGTCTCGTCAAATGATGCCAGTGCCACGAGGCAACCGAGTCGCCACCATCATGAACGTTACCCGGCGCAACTTTGGCGGCGAACTCGAGTTCATGGCCATGCACCTGCCTTCCGGTATCCGCATGCATGCCCCTAAGGTGGCATCGAACCTGACTCAGGTCCCGATCGTATTCGAGGCCGAAGAAAACGCCCCTCTGGCCAGTTCCCTGGTCGATCTGCGCGTTCGGCACGTCGGTTCAGAAGGAAAGAAAATCGAGGGTGGCTTCAGGCAAAAGCTCGACTTGGTATACGGTCCTCCGAACAACCGTACCTACTACGAATCATCTCTCGACAGATTGGCCGTGGCAACTACCCAGAAAGTGCCTTATTCCATAGCATTGGTCAAGCCAGCCACCCCCATCATGCAATCAGGGTCCATGGCCTTGAAGGTGACGGCAGTCCGCGACGCCAACTTCACCGAACCCATCAATGTCAAGTTGCTTACCCGCCCACCTGGCATCGGCGCCTCCAGCAGCGTAACCATCCCGGAAGGCAAAAACTCGGTCAACTATCCCATCACCGCAAATGGCGGAGCCGCCGTTGGCACTTGGCAGATCGCGATGCTCGGCGCAGCCAAAAGCAAGCACGGAGAAATCTTGGCCTCCTCCCAATTAGTGGATCTGGTCATAGAACCGCCCTACCTGGGGATGAAGATAAGCATGACAGCAATCGAACGAGGCAAAGAAGGAGAAGTTGTCTGCGAAATAGACCAAAAACGGGCTTTTCATGGCGAGGCTGTGGTTACGCTTCACGGATTGCCTGCCAAAGTAACCACCACCCCACAAAAAATTGATTCCAACGCCACGCAGGTAGTTTTTCCCATAAAAACCGAATCTGCGGCAAGGGCTGGACTGAGTCGAAATTTGTTTTGCTTCGTCAAGGTTCCCCTCGGAGAAAACATTCTCAATCATAGCGTGGCTCAAGGAGGTCAGCTTCGTATGGACAATCCACCGCCGGCCCCCAAGAAACCGGTTGCCAAACCCAAGGCACCCACGGTTGCCGCCAAACCCAAGCCCGCCAAGCCCCTCAGCCGATTGGAAAAGCTTCGGCTGACTGCCAAACAAGCGTCCGATGAAGGAACCAAGTAACGCCAACTTCTGATGCGTTTAATCATCAAGTATCTGTTGGGCGGCTTTCTTTTTTTGGGAGGGACGCTAATTGCCGAGGAAAAAGCAAAACCCGTCGAGGGCAAGCAAGCGAATCAGCCTGCTGCAAAGGAAACCGTTCCTCCTCCTGCGGCCCAAAAGACGCCAGTCGTCCAAGCAAAGCCGCCAGAGCCTGAACCCAAACAGCCCCCGGCGACGGATGAAAACAAGACCACCTCCCCGAATCCTGCACCGGCAATCGTTCAAGCCACACCCAAGCCACCTCCCCCTCCTCCGCCTGATTTCCACAAGGAAGTGAGGGGTATTCTGGAAGTCGCCTGCATAAAATGCCATGGCCCCGAAAAACAAAAGGGCGAACTCCGGTTGGACACCCTTGCGGCAGCCAAGAAAGGCGGCGATACAGATCCTGCCATTATACCCGGCGATTCAAGCAAGAGCCTCCTCATCGAGCGAATCATCCTGTCCGCCGATGACGACGACGTCATGCCTCCCAAAGATAGTCCCCTCCCTCCCGAACAAATAGATATTCTAAAGCGCTGGGTAAAAGCCGGAGCCAAGTGGCCACAAGGCGTGACCCTCGAATCACTCACCGAAAAACAACTCGCCATGCGAGCAGCTGCTCGCAAAAAGACTATCGTCGAACTCTCTGTTTTCCCGAAGAAAATCCATCTCGAGACAAAAAAGGATTTTCACAAGCTGGTCGTGGTTGCGAAATACAGTGACGACGTCACCCGTGAAGTAACCGCTGAATCTTCTCTTGTACTCTCAGACCCCACCATAGCGAGCCTCGATGAAAATACTCTGAGACCCATGGCCGACGGAAAGGTCACCTTGATCGTGACCCATCGAGACAAGCGGGTACATGTCCCGGTTGAAGTCAAGGGGGCAAAGACCCCGCGTCCGATAAGCTTCAAGCTCGACGTGATGCCCGTCTTCATGCGGGCAGGTTGTAACACTGGTTCGTGCCATGGCTCGGCCCGTGGACAAGACGGCTTCATGCTCTCTCTCTTTGGGTATGACCCGGAAGGAGATCACTTCCGCATAACTCGTGAACTGGGAACCCGCCGGATCAATCTCGCCATCCCCGAGGAAAGCTTGTTGGTGGAAAAACCTTTGGAGGTCGTTCCGCACACCGGAGGAAAGTGTCTGCAAAAAGGAAGTGACAACTGGCAGACACTTGTCCAATGGCTACGTGACGGCGCCCCAAAGGATTCCAAGGACGTGGCCAAGCCGATCAGCATGGAAATCCTGCCCAAAAATGCTCTCTTGGAGGGAGCGGGAGCCACCCAGCAAATGAGCGTCATTGCCCGTTACTCGGATGGCACCGACAGGGACATCACGCCGCTGGTGGTGTTCCAATCCAACAATGACGTATCGGCTGCGGTGGATGAGCACGGGTTGGTCACAGCGGGCAAGCGGGGTGAGGCATTCATAATTGCCCGCTTCAACGTATTCACAGTCGGGGCAGACTTCATCGTGATCCCGGAGAAACTAAAATACGAGCGCCCCAAAATAGCTGAGAACAATTACATCGATAGGTTGGTCAACGAAAAGCTTCACAAACTGCGAATGGTCTCGTCCGAACTGTGTTCCGATGAGATTTTCCTTCGGAGAGCCTGTCTCGATATAACCGGCACCCTGCCCTCCCCGGAGTTGTTCGATAGATTCAGCAAAGACACTGATCCGGCCAAAAGGAGCAAGCTAGTGGACGAACTCCTGGAGCGCAAGGAATTCACAGAGACCTGGGTAATGAAGTTCGCCGAATTGCTGCAAATCCGCACCGATGACAACAATGGGGTCAGCTACAAAGCCACCTTGCTTTATTTCAACTGGCTAAAAGATCGCATAGCAAACAACGTACCGATGAATCAAATCGTGCGGGAGTTGTTGTCGGCCACCGGAGGTACATTCGTCAATCCATCGACGAATTTCTACCAGATCGAACGGGATACCCTAAAGTTAACCGAAAACGTGGCCCAAGTATTCATGGGGATGCGCATCCAGTGCGCCCAGTGCCACAACCATCCCTTCGACCGTTGGACTCAGGATGACTATTATTCTTTCGCCTCGTTCTTCACCCAAGTGGGTCGCAAAAGGGCAGCCGATCCTCGGGAATCGATCATCTACAACCGTAGAAATGGAGAAACAAACCACCCCATACACAAAAAACCGATGCCGGCAAAGTTTCTCGGGGGCATAGCGCCTACCATCAAGTCGGGGCAAGACAGGCGCGTAATACTTTCCGAATGGATTGCCTCACCGGACAATCCCTTCTTTGCTCAAAACCTAGCTAACTTGGTCTGGGCTCATTTCTTCGGAAAAGGTATCATAGAACCGGTCGACGACGTCAGGGTAACCAACCCGGCATCGAACCCGGAGCTCCTAGCTGAGCTTTCCAAGCGATTCACGGAGTACGAATACGATTTCAAAAAACTGGTGCGGGACGTCTGTAATTCACGTATCTACCAACTGTCCACCCGCCCCAACGAAACCAACGCTGGCGACACCCGTAATTTCGCCAGAGCGCATTTGCGGCGCTTGCGAGCAGAGGTCTTGCTGGACGCCATTTCCCAAGTAACCGATACAAAAAACAAGTTTCAAGGCCTGCCGTTGGGAGCACGGGCTGTCCAGATCGCTGACGGTCGAGTTTCCAACTATTTCCTGACCACTTTCGGGCGAGCTACCAGAGAGACAGTCTGCTCCTGTGAAGTGAAGATGGAGCCGAATTTGTCTCAAGCCCTCCATTTGCTGAATGGTGACGTCATTAACCAGAGAATCACCCAAGGCAAAGTGGTCAAGAACTTGATGGACGCCGGCAAAACCCCGACCGAAGTGATTGAGGATCTCTACGTTCGATGCCTTTCGAGGAAGCCAACCGCAGCGGAAAAAGCCAACCTGTTGGCAGCGATCAACGGCGACGAAAACAAGCAGACTGCCTTGGAAGACACCTTTTGGGCGATCCTCAACTCGAAGGAATTTATCTTTAATCACTAACTCGTGAAAAAACTTCGCCCAAGAAGAGCTTTAGCAATTGTCGGCTCTTGGTTGTTTTTTTCCACCCTCTTGGTGGCGACCACCGAGAAACCGAACTTTCAGGACGACATCTACCCGCTTTTCGACCAGTCCTGCAATTCTTGTCACAACCCCGACAAGGCAAGAGGCGGACTAGACCTGACCAGCATGTCAGCAATCCTAGCGGGAGGCAGCAGCGGTGACTCGGTGTTGCCCGGGGAGGGAGCCAACAGTTACCTATACAAGCTGGTTGCCCACTTGGAAAAGCCATACATGCCAGCTGAAAAGGAAAAATTGCCGGCAAACGAAATCGCACTGATCAAGAAATGGATAGATCAGGGACTGCTGCCCACAGCCACTGGCAAAGCGATGAAAAAGAAAAAGTCCTCGCTCAATCTAGCCTTCAGCGGGGGACCAACGGGCAAACCCGACGGCCCGCCTCCGATGCCGCTCCAACTTTCCTTGGAACCATCCGTATGGACAGCAAAGCCCGCCGCCCTTTCAGCCATGGCGACGAATCCATGGTCGCCCCTGGCCGCCATCTCGGGACAGAAACAGGTCTTGCTCTACCATACGGACACTCGCGAGATACTCGGCGTCTTGCCCTATCCGGAAGGCTTCGTCGAATCACTGGTATTCAGTCGCAACGGTCTATTGTTGCTGGCAGGAGGCGGACGAGGAGGCAAATCCGGAAGGATCGCCGCTTGGAACGTAAAAACCGGCAGACGCATACTCTCCATGGGGCAAGAGTTCGACACTATACTTGCCTGCGACATTTCCTCCGACCAATCGCTGGTTGCCCTTGGCGGACCCGCCAAGAGAGTAAAGGTGTACGACTTGGCTTCGGGCGAAATCCTCCACAACATAAAGAAGCATTCCGAATGGGTGACTGCAGTGGCCTTCAGCCCGGATGGAGTACTGCTCGCCACCGGAGATCGCAATGGCGGTCTCCATGTATGGGAAGCCCGGAGCGGGAACTTGTTTTATACCTTGAATGGACACAAGCAAGCGATCACTTGCATCTCTTGGCGTGGTGACTCCAATGTCCTCGCATCCTCCTCGGAAGAAGGCAGCGTGAGGGTATGGGAAATGTTTAACGGCAAGCAAGTCAGGGCTTTGGGGGGGCATGGCGGAGGCTCCCTGTCCGTGGACATGGATAAAAAAGGCAACTTGGTGACAGCGGGGAGAGACAAGACGGTAAAGATCTGGAATTCCGCCGGCACCGCCACTCGCACCATATCAGGATTCCCTGAAATGGTAATGGAAGCACGCTTCAACCATGATGGCTCCCAAGTCATAGCTGGCGACTGGAGTGGAGCAGTCGGAATATGGAACGTAGCGGACGGCAAGAAAGTAGGCGATATCTTGGCCAACCCACCATCACTTGTCATGCGATTGACTGCCGCCGAAGAGCTAGTCGCCAAAAGAGAGCCTATCGCAGCCAAGGCAAAAGCCGCACACACGCCTCTGGCTCAAGCTCTGGCCGTCGCCAACAAGAACCTTTCCGAAGCGCAAAAGGCCGCCGCTTCCGCCGAAGCCGAGCGAAATGCGGCGGATGCCGCCTTGGCTAGTGCCAAAGCTGCACTTGACCAAGCCACTGCTGCCCGTGACCTAGCCTCCAAGGACAAAGCAGACAAACAAATGAAGCGGGATCAGAGCGCCAAGCAACTGAATGATGCGCAAACATCCCATAAGAAAAATATGGAGCAAGGCCAAATCTGGGGCAAACGAACGAGCTTTCGATCGAATCAGGTAAGTTTGTTGAGGGAAACTCACCGAAAAGCGAAGGAGGCGCATGAATCAGTCCCAGACGACGCAGCCCTGAAGGAAGCCGTCAACAAACAACTGGAAGCGTTGGCAGCAATGGAAAAAGCTCTTGAGCAAGCAAGTGCTAAGACAGCTGCGTACGTTGCAAAAACAGAAGAATTCGCCAAGTTGGCCGCCACCCACGTAGCCACTTTGGATGCCGCTGAGAAAGCCCTTCAGGCAACGGAAGCCATTTTGGTCAGTCGAGAAAAAACGCGAACTGAAAAAGCATCTGTGATTGAAGCCACGAAAACCGAGCAGGAGACCAATTTGGCCACTCACACCAAGGCAAATGCGCTGCTTGAGCAACGCAACAAGGAGCTATCCACTGCCAAAGAAGCAGAAAAAGGTCCTGCCGAAATGCTTCGTCAGGCAGAAGCTTCCTTGGCCACGGCTCGTAATTCGGTCTCCAAGTGGAAGGCCGAGAAAATCAACGTCAACCGACATCTCGAACTCGAGAAACTTCATGTGTCAGAAGGCGAACTCAAGGAATTGGATGACATAGCGACCCAAGCCACGGACTTGCATGTGCAAGCGCTCGCGGTCCTTGAGCAGGCGCGCAAGGCATTGGCTGAAGTGCCCGCAAAAATCAAGGGTAGAGAAACCGCCCTCAGCCAGAGTCAGGCCAATATGCAGTCGGAAAATCAACAACTCGAAAAGGTCAAGCAAGTGGCTATCGAGAAACAAGCTTTCCTGAGAGAGGTTGAAAAAATTGCCAACGCCACAAAAACCAAGGCGGAGGGAGATGATAAAAATGCGGAACTGGCAGCTGTCACCAGCAAATTAAAGGAAAGCTTGGACCTATTGAAAAAAGACTTGGCCAATGCCCAAACGGGCATTGCAAACCAGATGAAGAAACTGGAGTCCTCTCAATCTGCCGCAAAGCAAGCTCAAGCCGAACTAGAGAAAGCAAGGCTACTTACAGAAACAGCCCCAAAGCTAGTCAGCGAAAAACAGGACATGTCCAACCAAAGTCAGGTCAAGATGGCTGAAGCGAAAAAAACCAGAGACACCTTCAAGACCACGGTGGAAGCCCAACGAGCCAAAGCCGAGGAAATGCTTAAGCAATACCTGCAGGCTCTTCCCAAGTAATCTTCATCAATGAAAGATGGTCTCCTCCAAACTTCCGCGGAGAAACCTCAACCTGAGGGCAAACGGACTAAATTTTCCGGTTCACCATCCATTCGCATCCGACTTGCTCCCCAATTCGAGCAAAGGCTAGTTCCGTCTGGCTTAATCCCCGTCCCTTGGGGAAACTGACCCCGAAGGTTCGCGACAATTTCCTTCGGGCAGGGCGTACCATTACCAAGTCGCCCGTATCCACCTCCTTGCTCACTGTCCAAGAAGCAAGAAAACTAATCCCACAACCAACCTTTATCAGCTCCTTGATTGCTTCGAGATTACTCATTTCAAGGAAGGAAGTAAGTCGCACGTCCTCTTGTTTGAGATAATCCATGATTAAAAGAAAGGTGTAACTCTTCTTGTTGGGCAGGATAAAGTTTTGCTGAGGAATGTTCTTCTTGTTCATCCACCCCGTCTTGGCCCAGGGGTGATCAGGAGCAACCACCAGACGCATTTCGTCGCTGAACCAAGGTAAAAACTCAACCTCGTCGGCTTTTCTAGGTTCCAGGGTAATTGCCAAATCAATTTCGCCGGCTCGTAACATTCGGAAACATTCCGGCGTGTGTCCATCTTCCACTTCGAAGCGACAGCGGGTATGCTCTTCCTTGAAGCGACGCAAAATGGATGGCAGGAAAAATTGGCAACTCTTGGGACTGGTCCCTATGCGCAGGCGACTGGATCCATATCTCTCGAATCCCTCCAATTCAGATCTCGTATTTTCCATTTGACGCAAGATGGGGCGCGCCGCATCAAGCAGATATTTGCCTGCGTCAGTGAGACTCACCTTTTTGCCATGACGACGCAGAAGGGCGCACCCAAGGTCATCCTCCAGAGCCCTCATGGAATGACTGACCGCGGATTGCGTCAGAAAGAGACTCTTGGCCGCTCCAGTGAAGCTACCCGTGTCTGCGAGCAATTCAAAGGCCATCAATTGCCTAGTGTCCAATGGTCGATTACGTTTCATGAGAAATCAAAGAAATGATGAGCTTGAGCAGTTCTCACACCATTAAAGAAAAATAATCACAATTGATTAAAAATTTTTCTGCAAACAAAGATTAATGTTAAAAAATGAACCGATTTGGCAAAAAACGGTGATATAATCTCTTGCGGGGAGATAATCGGATCATGGCATTGGACCGAGAATTGATTTCGGAAAAAACCTAGACAGAGGAAAGAACCCTCCCTACCCTACTAACCATGAAGTCAATTCGTCAATTAACGGCTTTGTTACTTTTCTCAACAAGCTCGGTTTGGGCGGAAACCCCTGTTGGCAAACATTCCTTGGAACCGTTCGCTGAGAGCATCTTTGAGACCTTCCGCAAGGGGGACTTCGACAGCTTCCATCGGTCAACGGTGTTTGCCATGGATGACGAATACTTCAAACGCTTTCTTATGGAAGTGAATAACGACTCGATTCGCAACAACCTGACCAAGGGTGAGTGGAGCAAGTGGCAAAAGGATGCTGAAAAAGTCGGCACCCAAGAAGCGCAAGACGCATTAGCTGAAAAATGGGAAATCACATGCCTGAAGGAATGGAGAAAAGTACATCGCCGACTCTTGGGAATCAAGCGGTCTAATGTTTTGCGCGAAGGCTTTGAACCAATCCTGAGGGGTGCGGAAAAGGATGAGATTCAGTGGGAAACGTGCCGCTTGAAAAGTATAAAGGTTGTTCACGAAATATCGGTTGGCAGCGGCAATTTCGTAGTAGATGGAATTCCGTCCTCGGCATTGTACTGGGAACCGGGCCTGACTTATCAATTGAATTTCAATGAGTCGACTCACGGACTTTCCTTCCGCTTGTCCACTGAACCGGAAGGTCCGATTGTATACGAGCGGGGCGTGGACTACACCAAATCCGGAAACGGAAGCATCCAGGTGAAACTTGAAGAAGTGCCCAGAACATTATATTATTTCTGCCCGGATAAAGTCGGGATGGGCAACCGCATCATATTCTCCAAGGGAAAAAAACATCCCAAGCGGAATATCCTGCTGACTTTCACTTATGGCGATCCGCAACAAAGCTACCGTATTTTGCTCCGTGATTGCCTACCGATTCCATCATCCCGCTCGAACACTGATAATGCCGCTCCATGGGAGCGGTGGTTATTGTTCGAACGACCTTCTTGGCTAGGTCAAGTTCGCAAGGAACAGACCTTGGAGTAAAAGGGTAAAAGCTCAAGGTACGCTTACCTCTTCGCCGCGCCTGAAGCGCCGTCGCTCGAGAAGCTTTCCGCGATTGTCCCACTCGGTGACGAATCCATGCAATTCGCCATTCATCCACTGGGACTCGATTCGAATTAGGCCATTGGGATGCCAATAGCGCTCAACGCCATCCTTCTTCCCTTTCAAAAAACTCACTTCTCCCTTCCAGGTACCATCCTCAAACTTCTCCACTGCACGACCAGTGAAGGGCTCACGCTGGACGTCGAGATACCACAAGCCGGTGGTTTTCGATCTCACCATGTCGAGACCGGACTCAGTAGGAACCTTCGGTTTCAAACGATTGATTTCCCAATTCAAATCATTGTTTTGCTGACGCAAGTTTTCGAGTTCCTCAGTTTGTTCAAATGAACTCGCACGAGGCGCCGGATTCCGGTTTTCGTCGTCGGAACATCCTGCGAGAAGGGCAATTGCCATGCAGAGGCAAGATCCGTCAATTAGGAAGGAACGCATGGTGTCTTTCAATCTCACGCGAGGAGGAAAGGGCAAGATCGTGGTGCCTGAATCAAATGCTTGCCATCGAAAATTAGCAAAGGGGCCTATTTTTCTCCAATTTGGAGAACCGTCGCTCAAGCAATTGCAGAAGAAGTCTCATTTCAGTATTTTGCTGGTTAATTCGGCCAAGTTGCTGTTGCCAGTCTTCGATCATGGCATCTCGTCTTTGCAGTTCCTGGAGGGCGTGTTCATCGTTGCCAGCACCATCAGGTCGAGGTCCACCTCTATCGCCACCCTCGCGGTTATGAGACAGGCGGCGAAAATCGGGTCGCTCTCCCTCGCGGTCATCACTGCCTTTACGATCATCGGCAAATAGCACCCCGCTCGCCATCAAATTGCCGAGCAACAATAAAAGCAATTTGGTCTTCATGATTTTTCCTTCTTTGAGAATTCGTGATTTTTCAGGTATGAAAGAGAAAAGTCGTAAGTTAGTGAAAGCTTCCATCCTTTGGAGAATTTAAACAACAAGATAATTTTTCGGTGGAAAGACCAAGCGGTCGCAGTTTTTATTGTTTCATGAGAATATTTCCACTCGTCCTTGCTTTGCTAGTCGGAGTTATTGTCTCTGGGGAACCTCGGATTTCTTCTCCTGACCCCGAGCGATTCGCAAAATCAATCGAATCATTTCAGGAGGAAGACAAGTCTATCGAGGTCAGTGAAGGTTTGATTCTCTTCACCGGTAGTTCGAGTATTCGGATGTGGAAGAGTTTATCCGCTGATTTCCCCGAGCAAAACACTTTGAACAGAGGTTTCGGTGGGTCGCACATCTCCGACCTACTTCATTATTTCGATATTTTGATCCCCCCCCACAAACCCTCTGTAATCGTGCTATATTGCGGAGAAAACGATTTGTGGTCAGGGAAATCCTCCCAACAAGTAGTCGAGGACTTCAAGGTCTTCGTGAAGCGCGTGGGGGAAATCCTGCCGAAAACACACATCCATTACCTTGCCTGCAAGCCATCCCCAAAACGCATGCAGAAATGGGCCATCTATCAACAATGCAACCGCATGATAGCGAAACAGTGCGCCAAGGAAGAACGTTTGAATTTCATCGACGTCTCGAAAGTCATGCTCGACCGGAAAGGACATCCTCTCTCCGGTATCTGGTTGAAGGACCAGCTCCACATGAACGCAAGGGGTTACGAAAGCTGGACCACTTTGCTGCGACCGATCCTCGCGAAACCAAAGCAAGGTCAAAGGGTTCGCAGGTAGGCAATCAATTGATTCAATTGCCTTTGGGTCAAGTTGCCTCCGTCAGGATGCCCCGAGACATTCAGAACCTCTTTCAAGGTGCTGGCGGAACCGTCGTGAAAGAAGTGATCGCGCTGACTCACGCCGTGCAAGGAAGGGGGATTGAATTTCTTGAAACCAGCTTCATCGTGGAGCCCGACGTCATATTCGTCTGGTGAAGTCAGGAGAGGGAAACGATGACACTCATTGCACCCGAGCTTATCAAATAGAAGTTTTCCCTTCGTGATCTCCGGGCTGTATTCTTCGCGACGCGCTGCAGACAGAGGCGGTGGCAAGGGCAAGGTGAAGAGGTAAGACACCAAGGCCTCCTCATCATCGCGAGTGGCTAACCCGTGTTTGCGTTCGGGGTTCAGCAAGGTGGTGGCGAGGCTCTGGCGGACCTGCAGGGTGAGAGAGCCTTGCAATCCGTTCCAGGTCCAGGGGCCGGTTTCAGCCGTACCGAGAAGCGATGGAATGCGCTTGGGCGTGCCAAAGGAATGATCGTCGAAATTGTCATTTCGCATACCACTGGTATGTCCACCGGTATGACAACTGTTGCAACTATACCAACCATCGAGCGAAAGCTGAGAATTGTGAAAAAGGATTTCGCCGACTTGAAGTAGCCCCGGTTTTGGAGTTGGACCCAAGGAAATAGACGCTGCGAGGGCGTGCTTGCTGATTTCCACCACACGGATTGCATCTCCAAAGATATCGGCGAAATAGGCGAAGCGGTGACTGGCATCGAGAACGACAGCCACGGGCCGACGCCCAACTGCTATGCGAACCCATTCAGCGTTAAGGGTTTTTGCCACTGCGATTTCACCGGTTCCGCGAATGCCAAGAATCAATTCGCCGCGGGAGGTAAATGCCATCGGCCCCGGTTCCCCGGCGCCTTTGCCGTTTTGGCCAACGGGATAGTGTTTTCTTCGGGCAAAGGGAAGGTTTGGGGATCGAGTGGAATCAAAGATGTCCTTCACAGCCAATCCTGCTATTCCGTTTTGCATGACGGAACCCCAAAATACCCGTGGCCTCGTGGTGGGAACGAAAGGATTGAGCGATTGATGGGAAAACAAAAGTTCCTTACCGTCGGGAGCCAAGGCAATTCCCCCGATGTTATGACCGGGCAAGGAACGTACCGAAACAAGATCCAGTTCAGGAAGGCGGAGGGCTGCCAGTTGGTCCGAGAAAGCATCGGTTAGAACAAGTTTTCGACCAACTGCATCCATCCATTGCCCGCGAGGTGGAAAAGGCAAATTCGTCACGCGCTCAGGAAAGAGTTTGCCTCGATCGACATCCACTCGAATCAAGCTGACCTGCCTGGCCCAAAGGGAAGCAACCACCGCGAAGGAATTGTCCTTGGACACAAGCACGTTCACGGGTGAATGAGGAACTGAGATTCTGTCCCTCACGGCAACTGTTGCACCCTTTGACTCAAGGAGCAAAAGTTCATTTGCTTCTTCGTCGGCGGCCACAAGGAAAGGTGTTCCGAGCAAGGAGGAAAGAGAGGAAAGCCTCTTACCCACTACAACTTCGCCAATGACCCTCCGCTTGTTGGCATCGAGCACGGAAATCGAACCGGTATCGCGATTGGCAACCACCAACAAATCATCACTTGCCCAAGCTAGGGCAACAGGTCGCCTGAATGTTTCTTGAAGCGAATTGGCGACTGACTCGTCGGCTCCGAAACCGCAGAAAAAAGTGAAAAGGAGCAATCCGAACCTAGTCATGCCAGACTCGGGTCATTCATTCACAATCAAGACCTACAGGCTCCAACCCTTGCGATAATCCCGACGAACGTATTGTTCGGCCTCGGCAACGCTTGGCTTCATGGCGAGACCATCCCAATCAATCTTCTTGCCGGTGCGAACGGCGAGGTTACCAAGTAATACGGTCTCGGTGAAAGGTCCGGAGTGCGCGAAATGCGAAAGTGGCGTGGGGCCTCCCTTGATGCCTTCGATCCACTCGAAATCCTCGTCCTCGGTGCGAGGAACGGTTAGAGGCGTTTCTTTTTGAATTTGGGCCACCTCGTCCTTGTCACGGCCGGTCACCACCCAGTTGGTTCGCCCGCGGTTAAAGTACAGATTGCCTTTTTCACCGACCAACATCGAGCCGTATCCCTTGAGATTGACTCCGTCCGCGATCTTGTCATCCGGTAAGTTGGCTTGTCCGTCCTTGCGTCCATCGTACCACATGAGCTTGACTGGAGGATTATCGCCGCGAGCCGGAAACTGATAGGTGATGGTCGACCAATTGGGGCCCGATTGCTCGGTGTTTCCGCCTTGTTCAGCCTCGACCGAGTCAGGGTACTTCAGATCGAGAGACCAATAGGCCATGTCCATGATATGACAGGCCATATCACCCAATGCGCCGGTTCCGAAATCCCACCAACCACGCCACTTGAACGGAGCGTAGTCTGCATTGTAATCTCGCTTTGGCGCAGGGCCGAGCCAGAGGTCCCAGTCCATGCCTGGGGGGATAGCCTGCTTGGGAAGAGCCGCGGCTTTGCCTTGTGGCCAAATGGGACGATTGGTCCATACGTGAGCCTCGGTCACCTTGCCGATGAGACCGGCACGGACAAGCTCGACCGCCCGGCGAATCGGTTCGCCGGCATGAGCTTGGTTGCCCATCTGGGTGATTAACTTTTTCTCGGCGGCAGCCTCGGTCAGCACACGGGCTTCGTGGATCGAATGCGTAAGTGGTTTCTGGCAATAGACGTGCTTGCCAAGATGCATCGCAGCCATAGCGGCTACCGCATGGACGTGGTCCGGGGTGCTCACGGTTACGGCATCGATATCCTTTTGCTTCTCGAGCATGACGCGAAAGTCGGAGTATCTCTTGGCCTTGGGAAACTTCTTGAAGGTTCCGCTCGCGCGGTTCTTGTCGACGTCGGCAAGAGCTACGATGTTTGCCCCGTGCTTGGCCGCCCCGGCGATGTCACTGGCGCCCTTGCCGCCCGCGCCGATTCCCGCGACGTTGACGCGTTCGTTGGCTCCCCACACACGGGCCGGAACAAATTGAAAGGCAAATGCAGTGGATGCGGCCGCCCCGAGAAAGTGTCTGCGAGAATAGTGATATGTCTTTTTCATCTCAACAATTGGAATCAGGTGAAAGAGAATAGATATATAAACAATAATCAGATTTACTTCTAGCTAAATTAGGGGGCAATGCCAAAACAAACGCCATGGGGACTTGACTTGATCCGCTGGAGGGAATTATTGGAAGCAAGATGATGAATGATGGCAAGATTCTACCGAGGGTTGGTTTTCTGCTCTGGTTGATTCCGGCAACTTGGCTGGCTCATGCGACTGCCATCGAACCGGATGCGGAGGAAGAGCGAATCGAGGCTACCGATCCGATCGAGAAATTAGCTGCCCAAGCGCGCTCCTCGGTGGTTGTGATTGAGAGCGTCGACCGAGCCAATCGCGAAGGAGGCATGGGGACTGGCTTCGTGGTACGGGAAGATGGTGTGATTGCGACGAATTTTCATGTCATTGGTGAACATCGCGCGTTCCGAGTGAAGCTAAGCGATGGTAAAACATATGAACCCAAAGCCATACTCGCGGTGGACCGAAACAAGGATCTTGCCTTGGTGCAGATCGACCGGGACGGACTCACTCCGCTCCCTCTCGGAGACTCCGATGGCCTCAGTCCCGGCCAAGCCATACTATCTCTCGGTAATCCACTCGGTTTCGATTTTAGCGTGAGTCAAGGCGTGGTAGCCGCGCTCAGGGAACTGGAAAACAATCCCATGATCCAAGTTGCCATTACCATCGAACCGGGAAGCAGCGGCAGCCCGGTCCTCGACATGAAGGGAAATGTGATCGGGGCAATCGCCATAAAGTCAGGTGGAGCGATGGGGTTTGCCATTCCCGTCAACGAATTGAAGCAACTTTTGCTTAACACGAACCCAATGCCGATGAAAAGATGGCTCACTATTGGCGCCCTTGATTCGAAGGAATGGCAACCCGTCATGGGAGGCTCCTGGACGCAAAGAGCCGGAATCATAAAGGCGAGCGGTCTGGGTTCGGGCTTTGGAGGACGAATGTTGTGCCTGCAGCTAAAAAAGCCGCCGAAGATACCCTATGAATTAGAGGTCGAAGTTCGACTGGTAGACGAAAGCGGAGCCGCCGGACTTTCTTTCCATGCCGATGGGGGAGACCTGCACTACGGATTCTATCCCACCGCGGGATCCCTTCGCCTCACCCGGTTCGATGGACCCACGGTGTTTAATTGGACCATTTTACAGACAGTTAAAGACAAGGCCTATCGTCCCGGGGAATGGAACCGCATAAGAGTAAGCTTGGGAGCCAAGGGAAAACTAACTTGTTCGGTCAATGGCACGGTGGTCATCGAGGTGATGGACGTCGGTCTGGAAGGAGGACAAGTCGGTCTCGTCAAGTTTCGGCAACCGGCAGCCGAGTTCAGACGCTTTCGACTTGCCGGCAAGTTGCCTGATTTCACCGTGGACGATAAAACTCGCAAGGAAATCCAAGATCTAGCCAAGCCATTGGCCAACCAGGAAAAACTGGAAGCACCAAAGGTGGATCGAATAGTTACCTTTGGGCGGCCCGCTCCAAATGTCTTGAAGGATCGCGCCAAAGCTCTCGAGGAAGAAGCCAAGCGGATACGAGGGTTGGCTGACCAAGTGCGCCAGCGAATCGTCATCGAGGAACTGGTCAAGGTACTCCGCCACGAGGACGAATCAGCAGTGGATCTATTGCGAGCCGCTCTCCTGCTGGCTCGACTGGATAACGAGGATTTCGATCTCGAAGTGTACCTCGACCGAGCCGAGAGGATCGTGCGTAACGTAAGCGAGAATTTCCCCGACAACGCAACTGGCGAAGAGAAACTGAAAGCGCTCGTCAAACATCTCTTCGATCAACTTGGTTACCATGGAAGCACGGGTGATTACCTCAGTCGGTCCAACAGCTATCTCAATGAGGTGATGGATGACAGAGAAGGTCTCCCGATCACTTTGTCGGTACTCTTCATCGAGCTGGCAGACCGCCTAGATCTGCCAGTTTCGGGAGTTGGTATTCCACGCCATTTCATCGCCATGTACCGAGAAAAAGGGGATGAGCAGAAACCGGATATAAAACCAAAGGAAATTCTGATCGACGTTTTCGGCGGAGGAAAGTTCGTCACGCGGAAGGAAGCCTCAGAGCTATCCGGTTTCGAATTGACGGAAAATGACTTCAAGCCGGCCAGCAAACGATCCATTATCCTGCGCATGTTGCGAAACCTCCTTAACGGTGCCGAGGAGGAAAGGGACGCCCCCGCGAGGATGCGTTATCTCGATGCCATTCTGGCGATTGATCCCGAGGAAAATTATTCACGGGCCATGCGGGCTATGGTGCACTACGGCGAAGGGCGCTTTGACAAGGCTCTCGAGGATATAGAGATTCTTATCGAGAAAAACCCCGATGCTCCCGAAACCAAACCGCTGAGAGAAATTCGTGACCGCCTCCGAGCCCGAAGGCAGGAGTGATTTCATTCCACGTTATCTAAGTCGGAATCCTTGTTGCCGTTCTTGTCCGTGCTAACCAAACCGTCGGGCCCCGCGGAAAAAAGTTTGTAGCCTTCCAGTCCATCCTCCCGGGGAAACTCATAAATGTAAGCTCGGTTCCACGGGTCGAGAAAGGTAACGTCTCGCTTGATGATATCGACCAAATAGGGAATGAAGTCCCTTTTCGATGCCTTGGCTCGATTCGGTATCTTGGCCACGTCGAATTCCTCCGGCATGGTGAACAAGGATTCATGAACAACCGACCTGTAGGGAGGAATCTGTAGCTTGCCTCTCTCGTTGTGAAAACCAATCAGCGAAAGAAAGAGTGTTTCGGAGTCACCGCATATGCGATTGGGGCAATGGGGATATTCGCCTCGCAAGCGAACGAACTCGCTCAATGATAGACGCAGGGCCTCCAACTCGATTTGAGCCTGCTTGCGTTCCTTGTTTTCCATGAGCGGACCAAACATCCAGAAAATTATGGTACAGAGGATGGCGATGACCGCTATGACCGCCAATAGTTCGATCAAGGTGAAGCCTCGTGTCCTATTCTTTCTTCTGGTCTTTCTATTGATATCAGCGGAATTCATCGCGTATCGCCTCCAAATCTTCGTCTTCAATTGCCATTTTAGAGTAATTTGAATCCAATTCTATGGCGTTCCGAACACGAGCCAAGGCCTCGTCTCTTTCGCCCATCACGCAGGCATAACAACCCAAATTGTATTGAATGCAAGGCTCTTTCGGATGACGCTCCATGCCTGAGAGCAAGACTTCTCGAGCCTGCTCGATCGAAAGGCATCGGCGAGTCGCATAGGCTAAGGCAATCCACCAGTCAGCTTCCTCCGGATATCTATCTCTCAATACTGTAGCTGCCTCCAACATCTCCTGCCACTTCCCGGAATCCTGGAACAAGGCGATTTTCAAGGTCAATGGACCGTCGTCCATTTGCTCGTCATCGGAAATCTTGGCTAGCTCCAGTTCGGCGTCCTCGAACATCTCCAAAATGCGATAGCCATTGGCGTGACGCAAAAGAACCTCGGTTTTCATGGGCAAAGGAGGGGGCGCTATTTCGAGCATCTTGCCCTTTCGGTGATCAATCGAAACATGCCATCAAGGTAGGCCAGCCTTAGCCAAGATGCAAGGACGGACCATCCGGCGGAACCCTTTGACGTGGCTCCAGGGAACCACAAAGCTATCGACATGAGATTTCGCGGAAGCCAATTGTTGCAAGCTCTTGCCATGGCATGGATCGGATGCGAGCAAGCGCCTGTCATCGAGCAAAGCGCGTTCAAAGAGTCGGTTGTCGAGTCCGGCGAGGAACAGTCGCCGCAACCTGAAACCCGGTCAATCTCAGCGACACCGCAGAAAGTACCGCCCAAAGAAAGCAAAGCCCAACTCGATGCCTTGCTCAAGCGCCTTGAGCATGCTTCCGAGGAAGTGACGCAGGCCGAAGGAGATCTCGACCTTGTGTTCGGGGCAGTGGCCGACTCCAAGGGAAACCGGTACGTCGGGCAGCTCAAGAATGGCAAGCGACATGGTTACGGCACCTACCAGTTTGCCAACGGTGACAAATACGAAGGTGAATATCGCGACGGCAAGAAGCAAGGATACGGCACCTACCAATTCAAAAGCGGAGACCGTTACGTAGGGTATTTCGAGGACGGTCGATATCATAACTGGGGAGCCTATCTCTTTGCCAACGGTGACAAGTATTTCGGCCAATACGACAAGGGGAAAAGAAATGGCAAAGGCACCTTGGACAGAGCAAATGGCCAATGGTACGAAGGAGATTTCGTGCAAGGCAAGCGCCATGGCTTGGGAAGATGCACCTTCAAGAACGGCGACCGCTACGCAGGCTCATGGAAAAATGACGAGCCCGACGGTTGGGGCTCTTACCATTACGGTTACCGCGGATCGGCTCAGGAGAAAAGCGATGGGCAAACGACCAACGCTTCAACCACAAGACCCATCTCCGACAGCCTGCCGGAGGGCATCGATGCAGCTACCCGCGAGGCACTTGCCGCCGGAGACGCCTTTCTCGCCGAAGCCTTGGAACTTCCAGACACGCAAGGCGATGAAAACAGGCAGGGCGATGCCCTTCCCTCCCTCGTCGGACAACTTCCCCCCGTACTCTCACCCGGTGCGGATCAACCGTTGGTTCCAACCTTGCAGGAACTACCGGGAGGCGATCGCTACGTCGGACAACTTCGCGACGGACAACCACATGGGCAGGGGGCTTATCTTTTTTCAGGTGGCGAGCGCTACGTCGGCGATTTCCTTCACGGACTTCATCATGACCAGGGATTACTGGTACTGGAAGATGGCAGGCGTTACCTCGGGGAATGGAAAAGCGGCCTGCGTCATGGGTATGGGGTGCTTTACGACCCCGAGGGGCAGGTGGAAAGAGAAGGTCAGTGGGCCAAGGACGAGCCTGCGGGCAATTGAGGCCTCACTCGACTTGAGTGGTTTGCGAGGTCTTCGACCGCCCCCGCCACAAGCCCGCCACAAGGCTACCCAGAATGCAATGAGTCACTGCGCTCAAGGCGCAAGGAACGGGAGCCATGGGCAGAGCCGGGAAATGCTTGGTGGCCAAGGCCGTGCCTAGACCGGAATTCTGCATGCCCACCTCGATCGAGGCCGTGCGGCGAACTGATTCCTCGAAACCAATTGCCTTGGACAAGAGATAGCCAAGTGCGAAGCCGCCCATATGCAAAAGTGTGACTGCGGCTGTGAGTACCTTCCAATGCTCCATGATGCTATCTCGCTTTACCGCCATGATGAAGCCAACGATCAGGATAATGAAAACAACCGAGACAAAGGGCGAAAAGGAAGCTGCCTTGCGCGCCATGCCGCCAAACAGTCGATTGGCCGCCACCCCCACGCTGACTGGCAGGATAACGATCAATACAATGCTCTTCAACAAGGCCCAGGCATCCACCGGCACGTATTGGCCGGCGTAAAATTTAGTCAGCAAAGGAGTTAGGAACACCGCCGCCAAAGTGGAGACTGTCGTCATGCTGACCGACAAGGCAATGTCTGCTCGGGCCAGGAATGCCACCACGTTGGAGGCTGTGCCGCCTGGGCAACAGGAGACAAGGATCAAGCCGACCGCCATGCCTTGCGGAAGATCAAACAGGCGGGCGATACCCCAACCAAGAAAAGGCATTACCGCGAATTGCAGCAAGACCCCGAGCCCGATGGCCGCCGGTCGCTGCCAAACCCGACGAAAGTCCTCCAAAGTAAGGGTCAGTCCCATGCCCAGCATAATGATGCCCAACCCAATCGTGATCGTCTCTTCCCCGTACCAAAGGAAAGCATCCGGCCACCACAGCGCGACCACTGCGACCAAGACAGACCACAGTGGAAACAAGTTGGTGGCGACCTGAAAAAAACGAGCGAGCATGGCCAAGAAAGTATTTTACGCTCCAAAGTCGCAAGACAAAGTCAAACCAAGTGCCTATCGAATGAACTTTACTTCAAACCCGTAGGCGCGGACAGTAACGGTTCACTTCACAATTATGGATCCAGCCAAATCACTTTCTCTGGCCCTTTTGCTTGCCTTGGCGCTTCCTTGCTTCTCGACGCAACAACCCGTGGGTCAATGGGAATTCGACGCGTCTCGTCTGCGAGACAAGGCGCTCCTGCCGACAGCTGGTCCGTGGCAAGGAAAAGCATTGAGTTCAGCCGCCATAAGCGGAGACAAACCGTCGGCTCTAGCTGCCAACAACGGGTTTGGCGGCATCATGTTGCACGAGGACATTTCGAAGGCGGGATTGCCCAAGGAAGCAATCAGCGTGACCGCTTGGGCTCGGGTGGACAAACCGATCGAATGGGGTGGCATACTCGGGGCCATCCAGGACAATGGGTCCTTTGAGCGCGGCTGGCTTCTGGGCTACGGAAAGGACTCCTTCTATTTTGCAATCGCCTCGGAGGGCGCCAAACGCCTGACCTACCTAAAAAGCACCACAGTCTATTCGCCTAACTTTTGGTATCACCTCGCGGGCACCTACGACAGCAAGCTCCAACGCATTTACATCGATGGCAAAATGGTCGGTGAATCGAAGGTCCAAAACGGGGATATCTTCTACCCGCCAAGCGGTAAATTCATGCTTGGGGCCTACCATGACGACAACGAGCAATACCCCATGGAGGGGCAAATCGAGAGCATTCAATTGTGGGACAGAGCGCTCAGCGCCGAGGAAGTCAACCGGCTCTTCAAGGCAAAGAAGGAACGTTTTCCCTCCATCGAGCCTGTCACGGAAACTGTCGCAACCGAGGATTGGCCCACCTTCCTCCACGACAACGAACGCACCGGCGTGGGAGCCCCTAGCATAAAGGGCAAGCTCTCCCTGCGCTGGCCCCATCGCATGCGAGCCGCTCCTCAAGCAGCTTGGCCCCCACCTGCCAAGCAAGACTTTTGGCACAAGAAATATAAACTCAAGCCACGCGTTACCTATGACCGGGCCTTTCACATGGTGGGAGCAGGCAACCGAATCTACCTCGCCTCCTCGGCCGATGACCAAGCGCGGTGCCTCTCGCTCGTCGACGGACGCGAACTATGGACTCATTTCGCTGGAGCCCCCATTCGCTTGGCCCCGACGCTGGCAGGCAATCGCCTGCTGATCGGTGCGGACGACGGCAACATACGATGCGTGCAAACCAGTGACGGAAAACTTCTATGGAAGACCCAGCCCCCCGATCTGGGTTCGCGAATCATCCCGGGCAACGGGCGCATGATTCATCAGCACCCCATACGGACCGGCATCCTGGTCGACGGACAAACCGCCTATTGCGGAGCAGGCCTATTTCCCACTCAAGGCACTTTCCTCTTCTCCCTCGATATACGCAATGGGCACTTGCTCGACCAACAAAAACTCTCCATTTCACCCCAAGGCTATCTTTCGCGACGCAACGGAAAACTCTTCGCGCCGACAGGCCGAGACCCCGCCGGCGCCTTTCTCAGAAACCTTAACCGCAGGGGAAAACCGACCCCATTGCCGGCCAAGGCGATTCCGGAAAAATATCCTTATGCATTCATCGGGGCAGGCGAGCTCAGGTTTGCCGGAGGAGAAGACGAAGTCGCCGTATTTCGCGGGGACGGATCGCTGGACCAGACCTTGGCTGTCACCGGCAAGGCCTACGGACTCGCCGTTGTGCGTGGCAACTTGTTGGTCAGCACGGACGCGGGCGTGATCCATTGCTTCTCAACCGGCGCAGGCAAAGCGATTCACCGCGAGCCCGCACCCCTCAAGAAATTCCCCGCCAATTTGACCCTAGCCCGCGCCGCCCTCGCCACCACACCGACGACCAAGGGCTATTGCCTCGTGGTCGGAGCCAAGCACGCCTCGCTCGCAGCCAGTATAGCTGAACTTTCTGAAATGAGGGCCATTGTTTCGGAAAAAGACCCCGCCACCGTGGACCAGTTGCGGCGCAGCCTCGCGGCCGCCGGATTGTATGGCAATGAGGTGGTGGTCCACTTGAAAGATGGCAAAGGCGCCCTCCCCTATGGAGATCACCTCTTTAACTTGCTTCTAGATCCGGACAACTTGCTGACGAAGGACGAAACACTCCGTGTTCTCCGCCCCATGGATGGCAAAGCATTGGCCGGGGGCGGCCTCCGGAAAACTCTTTCGAAACCAGCCATCGATGGAGGGGGGGAATGGTCCCACCTCTACGCCGATCCCGGCAACACCGCCTGCAGCAAAGACCAAAAGGTAGGAGCGGAACTCAACCTCCAGTGGTTTGGCCGACCGGGGCCCGAACGTCTCATCGACCGGCATCACCGCTCCGTCTCGCCGCTCTGGAAAAACGGTTTCCTGTACATTCCCGGGAACGAGCGAATCTTCGGCGTGGATGCCTACAATGGGACCGTCCTCTGGGAAACCGAAGTGCCCGACTCCCGCCGCATAGCCATAATGCGCGACTGTGGCTCGATGGCGGCTGACAATGGATTTATCTACGTCGCCAGCGGCAGGCAATGCCTCGGCTTGGCGGCCCGCACGGGCAAGGTGGATCGACAGTTCACCATACCCGACAAGGCACTCGCGGCCTCTCACGAGTGGGGGTACGTCGCCCGCTTGGATGACCTGCTCATAGGCTCCGCCGTCAAGGATGGCGCCATACGCCGGGTATACGGGCACGAAGGCATACAGCAAACTTACTGGGACAACCGGCCCCCTGTCTGCAGTGACATGATATTTGCAATCGAGGCCGCCACCGGCAAGTCACGCTGGAGCTATCGCCCGAACGGAGCCGGAGCGGTGGTCAACTCCAGCATAGCGCTCAAGGCGGGCAAGGTGCACTTGATCGAAAGCGAGGCGAACACCGAATCCGGGCGTGTGCCTTATGACAAGATACTGGACGAAAAGGGAGGCTCGCTTGTCACCCTTGACCTGAAGACGGGCAAGTTGCTCAAGCGCATTGCCTTGAGCAAGAAGAAGAGTGTGCAAAACCTTTACCTATTGACCGCCCAAGGAGTTGTCTCAGTGGTCAATTCACGAAACGAAAAGACAGTCCGCTATGACGTCCGGACCTTCGACGCAAAATCTGGCAAACTGCTTTGGGAGCAAACCCAGAACAATGGCAACAAACTGAACGGGGATCACGGCGAACAAGACAGGCATCCCGTCATCATGAACGACGAAATCTACGTCGAGCCATTCATCTACAACTTGAAGTCAGGCCAAACCGTGACCGGACGCAAACTATCGCGGGGACGTGGTTGCGGTGCCCTGTCCGCTTCCGCCAACGCGCTCTATTTTCGTTCCAACAATCCCACCGCCTACCTGCCGTCCACCGGCAAGTTCAAGAAAATCACCACCGTCAGCCGCCCCGGTTGCTGGATAAACGCAATCCCCGCCGGCGGCCTGCTTCTGATACCGGAGGCCAGCTCCGGCTGCACTTGCGCCTTCGCCATACAGTGCTCCCTCGCCTTTGCCCCGAAAAAGCCCGCCAAGAAGCCATGAAAACCAAGCTCAAGTTCAAGCTCGTCATCGTGTTGTCGCTTTCGATTCTCTTTAACGTTTTCCTGATGTGGGAAGTGCAGCGCAAAACGAACAAGGTGAAAACGCTCGAGAAAGAGCTAGTTGAACTGAACGGTAAATTGCCTGCGCCTTCTCCTTGAAGGGCAAGTCGCGGATTCATTCCACGGATTCAAAGTACTCGCGGGCCGCCGCCATCACCTTGGGGGCCAGCAAAAGAGAGCTCAATATGGTCGGTATGGCCATCAAGCCGAAGGTCAGGTCGAGGAAATTTATGACGTCATCCATCGAGACCACCGAGGATACCACGATGGCCGCCAAGTAGAAAAGGATGAGGGGCACGCGAGCCATCGAGCCAAGCAAGAAGCAACCGCATTTCGTGACATAGTAAGAGAAACCGATCATCGAGGAAAAGCTTAGGCAAAGCACGCAAACCAACAAAAGGTAAGAGCCCGCCCCCGGTATGCCCTGAGCAAAGGCGCTCGCAGTCAGACTGACCCCATCGTCTCCACCCCCTTGCCATACTCCGGTGACTAATATGACGAGGCCGGTTATGGTGCAAACGACCAAGGTGTCGATCATCGGGCCCAGCATGGCGACCACTCCCTCGCGAATCGGTTCGCGCGTCTTCGCGGCTCCGTGGGCCATGGCCTCCGTTCCCATGCCCGCCTCATTCGAAAAAGCAGCCCGCCGCACGCCCGTCATGATAACCGTGCCAAGGGCGCCGCCGGCCACCGCCTCCCCGCTGAAGGCATCCGTGAAAATCAAGGCCAAGGCAGCTGGCACCGCCTCCCAATGATTGCCCAAAATGATCAGGGCGCACCCGCCGTAAAGCAATACCATGGAGGGCACCAGCCAACCGGCCACTCGACCGATGCGCTTGATTCCACCGAAAATAACTAACCCCACGAGCGCCGCCAACAAGGCACCGAACAATCCGTTGCCCAAGTTCACCGCATCTTGTGTGTCCACGAACCATTCATTCGGCTCGAAGAACATGGTCCGAACAATCTCCGTCAACTGGTTGGACTGCAACAACGGCAAGCACCCGAAGAGGCCGCACGCGCAAAACATCACCGCCAAGGGTTTCCACTTCGGGCCCAGGCCCTCCACGATGAAATACATCGGCCCCCCCTGCACCTGACCGGTGTCATCCTTGCCCCGATACATGATGGCCAAGCTGCAGGTAAAAAATTTCGTGGCCATCCCGACCAAGGCGCAAACCCACATCCAGAACAAGGCCCCGGGACCGCCCTGCGTCACCGCAATCGCCACGCCCGCCACGTTGCCCATGCCCACGGTACCGGACAAGGCGCTGCATAGCGCCCGAAAATGACTCACTTCGCCAGGGGCCCGTTCGTCGTCGTACTTGCCCAGCAAAACCTCAACTCCATGCCGCAAATACAGAAACGGCACGAAACGCGAATAGAGCATGAAAATCGTACCGCCGCCCAACAACAACACGAGCAAAGGCGCTCCCCACAACCAACCGGCGGCTTGCTCCAGTAATTCGGACATCACAAGGCGCCTACCATCCAAAAGCCCTTGCGGGCAAGCAGTTGACCAAGAAAATCGACACGCGCCTGGCCCCTATTCGTAGGACCACTTCATGGCCCAAGGATCATGAAACTTCTGTTGCTGAGCCTTGAGTTTCTTCTTGTAGCGTTCGAGGGCCTCGGCGTGCTTGGCATTACTCGCCAAATTCTTCGACTCATGAGGATCCTCGTCGATCTTGAAGAACTCGAATTCCGGGCGGTGAATGTATGCCCGCACGGTCTTTTGCCCATAAGGGGCGCTCATTGATTTCCTATACTGGGCCTGAAAACTGCTCGCCGCCCAAAGATCTGAAGCAAAGGGATAAGGCAAAGGGTGGGCAATGTTCCAGATAAGCTTGTATTCGCTGTCCCGCACAACCCGCATCGGGTAATACATTTGGATCTCGTGAAAGGTATGGGATGCGAATATAGTATCCCAATGCGCCTCCTCCGGTTGGCCGAGAATGGATATCCATGACTTACCGTGGTAGGAAGACAACTTGTTCGCCTGCCCCCGGTTTTCCTTCGCTGCGTAGGGCTTTTCCTTCCAGTATTTATTTGGGTCCACCCAGTTCTTGGGACGGTTTGTCTTGGCATCCAAACCGCCGCCAAAATCAAGCAGACTCGGCGTTATGTCGATATGACTGATGAGCGCCTTGTGGCGCACTCCACGCTTTTTCTCGTATGGATTGCGAACGACGAAGGGTACGCGCAGACCACCCTCGTACACTGTGGTCTTGCCACCGGCAAAGGCCATGCCGTGGTCGGAGGTGAACACGATCATCGTCTTGTCATAGAGATCCGCCTCCTTCAGAATTTCGACGAGACGGGCGAGCCCTTGGTCGATCCGGGAAACACTCTGGTAGTACTGGGCGAGTTCCTCCCGGGTTTCAGGGGTATCGGGAAGAAAAGCGGGAATCGGCACTTCGTTCGGGTCGTAAAACACTTCCTTCACTCCGGCGTGAGATCCGCGGTCGCGCTTGTTCCCGAACAAGTCGGGCTTGAGCTGGCGCTTGGAGTTCTGGTCCTTTCCTCCTCCGCGATGCGGATCGGAGGTAGCGAAATATAAAAAGAACGGGGTGTCGCTTTCCGCAGTTATGAATTCCTTCGATTGCTCGGCCATCTGGACGGCATTGCGGGAACTTCCCTTCAGATAGGTCTGGTAATGAAACACCTCTTCGGGCGCGACGTGATATTTTCCGATCTGAGCGGTTCGGTAGCCGGCATTGGCCATGACGCGTGGAAGAGAAAGACCTACCACGTTGTAATAGCTGGCAAACTTGTGGAAGGCGTGCTGGTGCCCGTATTGACCGTTGGCATGATTGTGCAGACCACTCATTACAACCGAACGGCTGGCCGAGCAGCTGGCAGTGGTTGCATAGGCGTTGAGAAACAGGGCGCCGTCCTTGGCCAAGGCGTCAATGGCCGGCGTCTTGGCCACCTCGTCACCGTAGCAACCGAGCGTCGGGCTCTCGTCATCGGTGATGAAGAATATAATGTTTTTCTCGGCTCCAAAAAGCGAGGGGGCCAAGGTGATTATAGCAAGGCAAGAGATGAGGCTTCGGATGATCATGCCGAGTAGGTTGACCATAAAACTCCAACGGTCAAGGGTTCGACAGGCCAAGGAAACTTGCCTTTACTCGCAAGAGCGTTATCAACCTTCGTTTCATAAAGCATTGCAGTTGCAGACAATGAAAACACACCGCATAGTTGCCCTTCACTCGCTTCTTCTGGCAGGCGCCTTAAGCCTGTACTTGTGGCACATCGTGGAAATATTCTGGGCTTGGTCCTTGCTCGCCTCCATACTCTGGCAAGTATCTTCTCTGGGGCTTTTTCTGGAGAAGAAATGGGCCGCCCCCTTTAGTTTCGCGCTCTTCGGTCTGGCCCTTGCCATGATAATTGCCTTTGGCATCGTCCAGCTCGTCAGGGGCAGCGATCCCACCATGGGAGGCTCGCTCGCTTTCCTCGGCGCCTGCCTCGCCTTGTTTTTGCCATTGTGGTTGCTAAGCTCCAAAAAAGTGAGGGAAACCTTTGGCTTGCGAATTGACGAACCGGAACCGGAAAACCAAATAACAGACAACGAACAAGCCTGACTGACTTATGTACGACAATCCAAGAGCCGCCCTCGATCAATGGATCCACTTGGTCAACACACTCGCGGTGGACGAACTACTCGCGCTCTATGACGACGACGCCGTGCTGTTCCCAACCTTTTCCGATGCCTTGCTAACCAACAAGCAGGCCATCCGCGGATACTTCGAGGAACTCGGTGGCCAGCCAAGCATCGAAGTCTCGGTCAACGAAGGCTCGGTGACCACGCAAAGCCTTTCCGATCAAATCCATGTCATCGGCGGCACCTACGGCTGGCGATTCGACCAAGCGGACGACGCCCTGGTCTTGCAGGCCCGCTTCACCTTCGTGCTGAATCTCGCCCGATCCAGTCCGATTTTGCATCACCATTCCTCCCAGTTGCCCCACAAACCATGATCTTGACCCGACGCCGTTTGGCGTTAGGCTCTCTTTCCATGAAGAAACTACTATTCGTTTCACTTACTTCCATCAGCTTGGCCTTCTTTTCCGGTTGCGGATCCGAAGCCGCAGCCAAGCTGTGCAACAGCTGCGGGGAAAACAAAGACACCGCAGAGTGCTGCGCGGAAGGCGCCGAAGCATGTGAGAACTGCACCAAGCACAAGGGTTCGCCCGGCTGCTGCAAGTAAGACTGCCTGACTGAGTCAGGAAAAAACACCCGGAGGGAAAGATCCCATCGGGGAAATACAGGGGGCTTCATTCCGCCACGGCGCCATCCTTGAATATTTGGATGGTTTCGACGGTGCCGTTCTCATCGTAGGAAATCCAGAGGCCATGCTTCACGCCGTTGCGGTAAGGACCTTCAATCGCCTTCATGCCGTTCGGGTGATAGTTCGTCACAATGCCGTCTCCATGCCAGTCAAGTGGCCCCACAGGGCCTCCGCTCACGCACCCGCCAAGCAAGGCGGTAACCAAAAGTATCAAGGCGAACCATTTCACGCAGCATATCCTAGCTCTTGAAGCAAGGTGGTCAAGGGCGGGAAGTTGACTCGGGAGGCTGCTTGGTTTGAGTTGGTGGCATGTCAGGGCTTATCGAGATGATTCGTCGGGTCTTGGTAATGATGACCCAACTGTGCGCCGGAGTACTGGTCGTTCTCGCCTGGATCGACGACAATCCCAAGGTGGCTGCATTCGATGTCAGCGACTTGGTGTTCACGGCTGGTGTGGTGGTCTTCACCTTCCTTTTGCAAGGAGCCATCAAGTGGGTGTTCAATGCCCTCCGCGGCTCCTATGACTCCACCGATCATCGTTAGCCAAACCGGTTCGCTCCTTGCTCTTCTCGAGGAACTTCATCGACTGGAACCCGGCGAACAATCAGTAGCTTATCACGCAGTCGGGCAAAGCCTTGTTGAGCATGGCCTTCTGGCCGTCGGGTATGGGATTGCCGGTGAGAGTGAGTTCTTTCAAGCCCTTTAGTTCCGCGAGCGGCGAAAGGTCGGTGATCGGGTAATGAAAGCGCGTGGGCTCTGGTGCGTCATCCTCTTCCGGCGGCGGCAAAACCAACTGGGCGGCACCGCTTTTCCTGGCTTCGAATATGGCCTTCAAGCTCTTCACTCCGCCATAGGGGGCAGCGGCCAACAGTACCTTGTGAAACATAATGGATCCACTAACGGGATGGTCGCAACTCGGACATGTGTTGCCGGACTCCGAGACCTCGCCGTCACAAGCCTTGCAAGGAAACAAAAGCGGCAGGGAAACCTGCTCCGTCTTCTCCTCGAATCCCAGCACCTTCAAATATCCCTCGAAATTCAGTTCCGGTTCCTCGGCTGGGCTACCTCCGTACCTCATCAGCATCAGGCAGGCAACCACAAGGGTAACGAGGGCGCCGGCTATGATGGCAAAGACTTTCATTGGTTTGAGATTACAAATTCAACCAATACGCGGTCAAGCGCGGGACTACTCCTGCTTCGCCTTTTTCGACTCGATTTGCTTGAGCAGTTCACGGGACATTTCCTGAGCCTTCGCGATCTGCTCGGCGGTCAAGCGCGGGAGAGGTCAGCGAACCAAAGCGAACAAACCTGAAAACCAATGGTTCCGAGTTACCCGGCCCGGAGAAATTCCAAGGTCGGCCGGTCCCAGTCGTCGTTGCCCAGCACGACGTCCGCCTCGCTCGCCACTCGCGATTCCTCGAGGTAGCGTCTTTGGGCCGGAATGAAGCGCTGGTTGTACTTGGTCAGCAAAGTCTCCATGTCCCCGAAGTGGGCGAGATCCCTCGNCTTGGCTCGCTCCAAGGCGACCTCGAAGGAAGTATGCACGAGGATTTTGAAATCAAAGGCATCTGCAATTTCCTTGCGAAACAAGGTAACGCCCTCGAACACCAAAATTGCCTTGGGGGCGGCAGCGATCAAGGGTAGGTCACGGGCTTGCTCCGTCTTGTGGTCATAGACCTCGGCCTGGTAACGAAGATTCCCTCCGGGCCCCAAAGGATCGAGCACGCAACTGCGGACCGCTCCGAAATCGAAGGAGTCCTCGAGGTAGCCATCGACCGAAGTCGGACCTTGGCGATGGCGAATTTCAGGCGGGTTGTGAAACCCGTCCAGGCCCGCCCGAATCACCTCATGTCCCCTGCCCCGCAAGACAGTGGCCAATTCATCCGAAAACACTGTCTTGCCCGAAGCGCTGACACCGTCCACCCCAACCCGCGCAGGATGCGGAAGGTCCAGCTCAGCCAACTTGTCCGCAATGGCATGCAGCGCTTGTTCTCGAATGGTATTGACCACCCGATCCATCAAGCAAGGGGCNCCGCCAGAAGCAACCAAGATCGAAACCTCGTAAAAGATGCGCACCTACAAGCAACTATTCAAAAATGGAGCCGGGAATCGGATTTGAACCGACGACCTACGCATTACGAATGCGTTGCTCTACCAACTGAGCTATCCCGGCTTAACCTCAGTNCCAACAAGGGATTNAGGCGATTTAGAAAAGAACTTTTTTTGACAAATTCCCAAACTNTGNCCATAACTGTGTCCAAGATGCAGGCCGGACACACTGGCAAGAAAANCACCTTCAACAGGAGAATACATGCTTACAAAAGGGCTTAGGATTGAAGAATACAAGAATGGAAAGTCCAAGGGTTTCAGAGTTTACGGATACCTAAATCAAAAAGACGAAAATGGCAATAACAAGAGAATCCGCAGGAAATTTCGAGGACCCAATGCAAAGAATGCAGCCATCGGCTATCGCACCAAGCTAGAGATCGAGGACAAGGACGAGTTAAGCAAGGAAACCTACAGGGCCACGAGGCTGGAGGAGGAAACCGAATATGCGGTCATTGCGATGATCAAGGAACTGAGGAAGGAACTCAGNGATGACGAGTCNCCGGACAGCGAACTGCTCAACAGAGCAGTTCGCTTCTTCATCGAGTCACCGGTGAAAGGCCTTGAGAAGGTCACCGTCTCCGAAGCGCGGGATCTCTTCCTTTGCAACCCCAAGATGATGAGGCGGTCCGAGTCTCACAGGAAAGGTTTCGCTAATTGCCTCAAACATTTCTGCTCCGACTACGGTACAAGGGACATCTGCACAATTTCNGAAAGTGAAATAGAATACTGGATTTACGAACGCAGGGAATCGGGGCAACACACCAAGCTTAACGAGTACAGGTTTGTCCATGCTTTCTTCGCCTGGTGCCTCAAGAAGAAGATCGTTGGATACAACGCGGTTTCAGTCGTGGATAAGCCCGATGTCGAGTGGACCGAACCAGTGTCATTGACTACCGAGCAGACCCGAACCCTGCTCGGTTTTGCCGACAAAGTGAAAGACAAGGTCATGGTCCNCTACTTTGCCGTGGGTATCTTCGCAGGCGTTAGGCCTGAAGAGATGGCCCGAGCCGAATGGGAGGACTTCGATTGGGACGAGAACATACTCCGCGTCAGGCAAAGAAAGGGCGGCAAATTTATCCGCCAAGTGGAATTGCCGGAAACCTGCCTTGAATGGCTAGAGCATGTNAAGGCCAAGGAAAAGTCAGGGGATTTCCGTCCCAAAAATCACAAGAAGCTCTTCAACCTGATTCGAGCCTGCGCCGGCTTCCATCAAGCCAAGAGTTCGATTTCAAGCATGGATTGGTACGGTCTCGATGAATATGTAAAGGATTGTGATAACCAGAAGCGCCCAAAGTGGGTGAACGACCTAATGAGGCACACTGCCATAACGCATCGACTCAGGGTGATCAAGCACGTGGGCGAAGTCGCCGAATGGGCAGGAAATACCCCTAAAACGATCAAGGACCACTATAAATCGGTCAAGGGAATCACCAAGAAAAGCACCAACGAGTTTTATGAGCTTACTCCCTGCAAGGTCCTTGAATAGGACCTTGCCGTACTTCACCAGAGAGCCTTGACCCTTCGTTGGGCGATGAAATCGTCCACATCCGCCTTGGTGTATCTGACTCCCACTCTGCTTATCTCTACGCGAGGAAGACTGCCGCGTAACTCAAGATTGCGAACGGTATGCGGGCATACCTGTAGCATTTCCGCCACTTGCTTGCGAGTTAACAACCTGTCGAAATCCTCTGCCCCTGCTCCGACTCCTTGGCCGAGGGTTTGCTTAACTTTCTTACTTTTTGACATTATTAAATGGTAGCAAATCGCAGTTCTTACGTCAAGGTAAAATGTTTTGTAAGTCATTGACAGTTAATTTCATAAAATTTTTTATAAAACTATCTTTTCCCCTTGCACCGATTCATTCCCCCATTCCCGGAATATCAGACTCCCAAGCTCTGCAACAATGACGAGACGGGTGAGGCCCGTCTCGTCATCGTACTAGTGATATATGCAAGAGACAGAATGTGGATTCCACTGGCTTGAAAGATAACTTCATAAAATTTTTCGTTCAATTAAGTTTTACATAAGTAACTGTATATCAATTATTTAATCATTGACAAATGTGCATCTTGAGCGTATGCTATTTAAATAATTCGAAACCCTTTAAGCAGAAATCGCCATATGAAGCCTATACACTACGAACCACTCCCCGAGAATTTCACCCATAAAGCCCACGGCTTCGACTATTCGCTCATAGAACGCATAGGCGACGTCGCCTGGTACGAGTCTCGTTACGTCAACGGATTGACGCTTCAGGGCTACTTGGTTGCAATCATCAGGAGAAGCAAAAGCTCAACGCCACCAAGTGGCAAAACTCAACCGGCGAAAGAGGAGTTACCTCGTCGCAGCCATTTCGGAAGATACGGCTGGTTCTTCATGCCAACCAGCAAGGAGATCGCAAGAAGGCGCTTCGAGGAGTTGGTGGAAAAGCGGCAAGTGCTGGAAGTAGACAAGGTAGCTGCCTGAAAACACCCCTTTAATCAATACACCTGCGACCTATTAGGCGTTCCAAGCCCTCAGGGGCAAACTTGCCCCAGTGGGGGCATCCAAGCCCCTTATAGGCTCCGGGTGTCAGACCGACCAAGTCCCCGCTCCTCAGGGCAATAGATTCATGGTTCCCTCGTTGGGAGCCACGGGAAGAGCCGAGGCTAACCGCTTGGAGCGGTTTATGCGGAACTGAGGAAGAGACTTCTATCCGTCAGCGTCAGAGGGATGATTTAGCATTCTCGC
>PAZC01000004.1 GCA_002716045.1 Opitutia bacterium | reverse complement strand
CTATTCCAACATTATGAAGATAGTGTTCAAATCCGTTGGTCTTGGTTGCTGAAATTGGCTTAAGCAAACCGATTGCCCGAACAAGCCATCCTTTGGATGCCACCGGATCGCCAGGTTTTGTCTTGAGCGAGAAATAAACCCGCTTGTCAATCAAATCAGAACGCACGGAAGGGGCACCCTTAATATCAGCGATGCCAGATAATCTTCCCAATGAATCACTGGAAAAAGATCGCCTAACCTCAAGAACAAGTTCCAGTTCACGAATGGGCATCGAAAGCCATGTGGGGCACACCTTGCGTACACCTTCCGTGTAACTGTAAAAAGAACAACCGGAACAAAGCGCTCCTATGGTAAAAAATATACCCCAAACACGCAATCGGATGAAAAACAGCGAAACAGTCAAGGCACACAAACCAAGACATCCGAAGATCATTGGTTCCACCTGATGAAATCGATCTGCCAACCAGTATCCCATCATCCAAGGAAGAAGGATCCATAGGAGGGGGGCTCGGAAACTGGATTGCATAAGATGAAGCGTGGCTATTCGCGCGAAAGGTCGGGGAAGTTTCCATGTTTTGCAGCAAAGTCAACATTCACAGCAGGCTTGCAAGAAACCTCCATTGGTAATTGGATGACGGGTTGTTATGAGTCACGCCTTGGATGAACCTTTGTTCCAAGAATTACCCAACGTAGAAGGTGGTAGTTCAGTTGACCCTCCTTTGGCGGAAAAAATGCGCCCTCGCTCGTTGAAGGAAATTTTGGGGCAGGAGCATTTGTTGGGCAAACAATGCCTTTTGCCGAAGTTGGTCAGAAAAAACAGTGTCGGCAATTTGATCTTCGCAGGTCCTCCTGGTTCAGGTAAAACCACACTTGCGCATGTAATAGCCAAAGAGAGCGGTTGCCGATTGTTGAAAATCAATGCTGTGACATCCAACGTTAAGGAGCTTCGAGAAGCTCTTCGCTTGGCGCGATACCACACTAGCTCCAAATGCTTTTTGTTCATTGATGAAATCCATCGATTCAACAAAGCTCAACAAGACCTTTTGTTACCAGATGTGGAATCAGGTGACGCCCGCTTGATGGGAGCAACCACACACAATCCTCGCTACTACGTAATTGATCCACTGCTGAGCAGGTCTCATCTTTTCACTCTCGAGCCGATCGCGCAAGGTGCAATGGAATCGGCCCTGCAAAAAGCACTCAAGGACAAGGAACGAGGGCTTGGTAATCTAAAATACAAGGCATCGAAGAAGGCCTTGCAAGCAATCGCCGGAATGGCCGGAGGGGATATGAGGCGAGCCTACAACTGCTTGGAGACCATGACTTCAGGGATCGCAATGGGCGGAACTATCACAGACGAAACGGTAGCTAGCTTTTCCCAAGAAAGAGGCATTCGCTATGATCGTGACGAGGATGAACATTACGACACGGTCTCTGCCTTTATCAAAAGCATGAGAGGGAATGATCCTGATGCAGCAATGTATTGGTTGGCCAAAATGTTGACGGGGGGCGAAGACCCTAGATTTATCGCCCGCCGATTAGTTATCTTTGCATCGGAAGACGTGGGGTTGGCTGACTCCAGAGCCTTGCTGGTGGCTAACGCTGCCTTCGATGCATCGGAACGGGTTGGCCTACCTGAATGCGAATTGAATTTGGCTCATGCAACTTTGTTTTTAAGTACCTGCCCGAAAAGCAACACCGCTACACTGGCGTTGGCAAAAGCTAAAAAAATCGTTCAGGACGACCCTCTGCAAAAAGTGCCTTCGCCCATTCGGGATCGTCATGGACGAAACAAGAAGCACCAGGATAAAAATGAAGAAACCTATCTTTATAGCCACAATTATCCGGAGAATATTTCAGGGCAAAATTATCTGGGCATTCCATTAGATATATACGTCCCAAAGAAATCGGGTGGCGAAGGAACCATTGCCGAAAGATTAGCTCGCTGGAAAGCCATCAAGGCAAAAATTCAAGCAGAAAGCGATGCCTCGGGGAGCCCTTGAACGGGGAAGTAGTTACATAATTAATGTATAACTTTGTTTGTACTGAAGCAAAAATAGGGTTTTATTGATAAGAAAGATTAAAGTCTGAAATGTTGTACGATCGACCATACATGCGAGAGACAAATTTTCGCAGAGACTTCAGTTTCCTGAAGGCAATACTGGTTACGTTGGTAGCGGCTTTCGTTATCCAAAGTTTGGTCGAACTTTCCTTGGGACCGGATCGTGTGATAGTAAAGTTTGATGATCAAGAATATCCCACCTTGGCCATGCCCGAACTTCTTAGAGGAAACTTTTGCCTCACCGAAGATGCCTTGGTTCAAGGAAAATTATGGACCTTGGTCACTTATGCATTCGTTCACGACGGCATCCTCCACTTGCTGTTTAACATGTTGGGCATTTTTTTCATAGGTCGTGCCCTCGAACCAACTATGGGGGCTCGTAATTTGGGCGTTCTTTATCTGGTTAGTGCAGTGGCCGGTGGTGTATTTTGGTTGATCGTTAACAATGGAGCCTTGGCTGGCAGTAGCCCCTATCTCCCTCACTTGATGGGGGCATCGGCGGCCACCTACGGCCTTTTGGCTTACTTTTGCGCCCAACGCCCCAATGACACCATAACCTTGCTTTTATTTTTTGTTTTGCCCTGCCAACTAAAACCCAAATGGGTGCTCTGGGGCTTGCTCGGAATTTCCATCTATGGCTTAATTTACATGGAGATTTTCGGTCAACGCACCATTGCCTCGGATGGAATTGCCCACTCGGCTCATCTAGGGGGTCTATTTGCCGGTTTGGCTTTGTACAAATTTTCGGCAAACAAAAAATTCGCCGGCTCGGGCATGCCTACTATTCGTGTTCGACGACCGGCTTGGATGAAAGTTGCTTCAGGGAAAAAACATGTGGAATCAGCCAATTACACAGTGAATTTTTCGGACCGTGAATCAATCCAAGCTGAGGTTGACCGAATTCTAGACAAAATCAATGAAAAGGGATTTGGAGGGCTTACCGAAGAAGAGAAAAAAACCTTGGATCGCGCAAAAAACATGCTGAACAAATGATTGGCATTCCACGAAAACAAGGTTGCCTTGCCTTAATTAGCTATTGAAACTCGGTGCCATCTCTTTGCCTCAATGACCAGCATGCCATGATCAAACGTTTACTCTCCCTCCCCTCTACACTGATTTTGTTGCTTTGTGCAACTAGCGGTCACGAAGGCCGCTCGGAAACCTCCAAGGAAGAAGCGCTCCCTCCATTGGAGGCCACCAAATTGATGGAAGGGGAAGCTAAATGGTTAGGCCAAGTCCTCCAGCGGGCGCACTACAGCAAGGTGTCGCTAAACAAATTGGATCGGGAAGATTTCCTGAAGACATTCATGAGCCGATTGGACAACCAACGCATGTACTTCCTTGAAAGTGACCGTAAGAGATTTTTTGATAAATTTTTGCCCACTATTGTCAGTTATGCAAAGGAAGGTAACTTATTCCCTGCCTTTGAGATATACTCCACCTATCGCACCATAGCCCTAGCTCGCATGGATTGGGTGCTGGAAACCCTGAAGGGGGACTTCAGTTTCGACGAAAAAGATTTCTATGTCCCGGATCGTGAGGATGTTGATTGGCCAATATCCCAAAAGAAAGCGGACAACATATGGAGGCTCCGATTGAAGTATGAAGTTCTCGGGGAAATCCTTTCATTAATCAACTCCTCTGATGAAGAAAAGGGTGTTGAAATGCCATCGGATGAAAAATTAATGGAGCACTTGGAGGAAGCGCGGGATCGATTGCAACGGCGTTACGAACGTTGGAGAAAAAGCATCGTGGAATTCGAGGCGGCCGACGTTCAAGAGCTTTACCTTACGACATTGACCCAAATGTTTGATCCCCACTCCACCTTTTTGAATATAGACGCAGTCGAAGAATTTAACGTATCCATGAAAAATTCTTTCGTCGGAATTGGAGCGGTTTTAAAAGACGAAGACGGTTACTGCACCATCAAGGAATTACTTCCAGGCGGACCTGCCGAAGGAAGCAAGGAACTTGAACCCGAGGACGTCATTTTAAAGGTGGCTCAAGGAGATGAGGACTTCGTTGACGTAGTAGACACAAAGCTACGAACAATCGTCAAACTAATCAAAGGCCCGAAAGATACCATTGTTCGGCTTTTGATCAAACCTGGAAAAAATCCTTCCGAACGAAAAATCGTCGCACTGAAGCGTGATGAAATCAAACTAACAGGTAATTTGGCATCAGCCTCCGTGCACGAAGTACCAAATGGAGATTCCACAACAACCATTGGTGTCATTCAACTTCCCTCGTTCTATGGCGACACTCGACGCACAAAGCCAGCGAAAGCCAGCGATGACGTTGCAGAATTGATAGGGAAGTTAAAGAAAATTGGGGTGGAAGGATTGGTATTGGATTTACGTCGCAACGGGGGTGGATTTCTAAGTGAGGCCATCAACTTGACTGGACTTTTCATCTCACGGGGACCTGTAGTACAAGTTCGGGGGACAGATGGTAGAATCATTAAACGCTTCGATTTCGAGCCAAGTATCGCTTGGAATGGGCCGCTCGCCTTATTGGTTTCCAGATACAGCGCCTCAGCGTCGGAAATCGTCGCAGGAGCTCTGCAGCATCACGATCGAGCGATAATCGTTGGCGATGCCTCAACTCACGGCAAAGGAACTGTGCAATCGATGATAGAGATGAATGCCGCTCCATACCTTTATGCTCTCAAGGGAAAAAAGCGTAGCGCAGCCAAAATAACGATACAGAAATATTATTTGCCAAGTGGTAAATCCACCCAAAATATCGGGGTCACGGCTGATGTTAAAATGAACTCGATAAATGAATTCCTACCTATCGGAGAATCCGATTTGCCGAACGCTCTGGAGTCTGACGAAATCCCCGCCGTTGTTTCACGCCGGGGCAAGGACGATTTTGCTATAGACAAAGGCGCTATTTCTCATGTCGACAAACTTAGTCGCAAACGACAAGAAAAGCTAAAGGAGTTCGATTACCTTCAAACCAACATCGATTGGTATAAGAATAAACGTGAGCAAAAGCAATTCTCGCTCAACTTAAAGGATCGCTTGAAACAAAAGAAGGAAGACGATGCCTTCAGTGATCGAATGAAAGAATCGATGAAAATATTGGCCAAAGATTATTATTCATCGGAAAAAGTTAAGTTGGATGTTGTCCAAGAACTGGAAACTCGATCAAAAGCCAATAGAGAAACGGAAGAAAGCAAAGAAAACGAGGACGGCGCCAAGGACGATTCTGCTCCTGAGGAGATTGATATACGGCTTCGTGAAAGTCTGCGCATAATGTCAGACTGGATTCGCTTTAGATCCGAAGTAACCGGAACAGTTACGGAACCCTCTCCGCCAGCCAAAGAATCCTGATCCAGAGGGTTTGTTAATCGGCTCGGCGAGCCGAGAAAAACCTTGGCCGGCTTCGAATGTCAGTCATCGCAATTGGGCTGACATAACCTATGGAAGAAGCCTGTTCAACTAACATTGAATGATGGGTCTCCCCAGTTTCGAGAAACAGGGCACCCCCCTTACGAAGTTTAGATAAAGCGATATTTAAAATTCGCTTCAGGTCAGCAGCACTGTCTTGCTGATGCGATACCAGTGCTTGCTTTGGTTCGAAATCCCGCACCTCAGGATCGCATTCCCTCCATTCCTTTTCGTTCAGGTAAGGAGGATTCGAAACAATTAAATCAAAAGAGCCTTCCACGGAATCAAACCAATCACTGAGCAAAAACTTCACACGGTCTTCCAGTTTATTTCGGATCGCGTTTTCCATAGCCAAAGCAAGAGCGGCAGAGGACTTATCAACGGCAAGAACCTCAGCAGCGGGAAAAGCAAGCGCCAATCCGAGGGCAAGTGCCCCACTACCTGTCCCCAAGTCCATAATTCTATTTGGAGAATAATTAGTCAGTGAAACGATCCTTGTCAGTAGATCCTCTGTTTCGGGGCGGGGAATCAAGACACGTTGATCCACTTTGAGATCAAGATCTGCAAACAAGCTATTTCCCAACACATATTGCAAAGGTTCACGGGAGGCGCGACGTCTGATCAAACAGGCGAGGTGCTCGATTTCCGATTCACTCAGCTTTCGGTCAGAAAGGAGAGGAAGATTTAAACGCCCTGTTTGCAGAACATAAGCTAAAATCCACTCCGCATCTAACGAAGGATTCTCAACCGAAGATTTGATTAGTTCAACTTTCGCATTGGCTAAAAGATGACATACTAGCCTCGAATTGCTTTCAGCGAAAAAAGAATCAGTCACTTGAAGTCTCCAGCAACTCGGCAACTTTGATTTGATGATCGGCTGTTTCGAGAGCATCGAGCACTTCCTTGAGCTTTCCATCCATGACGTCAGGAAGACTATGAAAAGTCATCCCAATGCGATGATCAGTCACTCTGCCCTGAGGGAAGTTATAAGTACGGATGCGCTCGCTTCTGTCACCTGTACCTATTTGATCACGACGCTTTTCCGCATATTTTTCCCGTTCCTCTTCCTGCTTTTGCTTGAGCAAGCGTGAGCGCAACACCGTCATGGCTTTTGCCTTGTTTTTCAACTGAGACCGCTCATCGGCGCAATTTACAGTTATACCAGTTGGTCGATGTGTGATCTGAACTGCTGAATCCGTTGTGTTGACACCCTGCCCTCCTGGACCGCTAGCCCGGCAAACAGTGATCTCCAAGTCATTCGGATCAATCTGGACATCCACTTCCTGTGCTTCGGGAAGGACAGCAACTGTCGAGGTCGAGGTATGGATGCGACCATTGGTTTCAGTTACGGGGACACGTTGAACGCGGTGTACGCCACTTTCATACTTGAGTCGTTTGTAAACATCCTCCCCGGTTACGCTAAAGATGACCTCCTTGTAGCCACCGGTTTCTGACGGACTCGCACCCAATTGTTCAATTTTCCAATGACATTCCTCGGCATATCGCGAATACATCCTCATGAGATCAGCGGCAAAAAGCGAAGCCTCTTCACCACCGGCCCCTGCCCTAATCTCCATCACTGTGTTTCGGCTATCGGATTCCTCAGGAGGAATCATAGCTAAAAGCAAACGATCCCGAAGTTCTGAAAGATTATTTTCGAGTGAGGACTTCTCCTCTTGGGCAATAATGCGAATCTCCTCATCCTCATCATCGAGCATCTCAAGATTGTCAGCGAGATGTTGTTCAGCTTGCACGCATTCTTCATGCATGGCGAGAAGTTCCATTAGGAACTGATGTTCACGAGAAAGTGTAGCGGCCCGCCGTTGGTCTTGAAAGAAATCAGGCTTGGAGAGTTCATCGCTCAACTCCAAGTGGCGTTTACGAAATGGTTCAATATTCGGAATACCCTCCATGATTCCCACCAGGTCATCTTAAAATATCGTTGCCCCGAAGCATCTTAAGCGCAATCATGAAAAACCCACGAAGCTAAAGAATTCTTTTATTCTGGAGACTTCTCAAATATTATCTACCCGTGAATTCTGAAGATAGCCATATCCATGGGCAAAACGTTGTGGCTTGCGTATGGGATTTCGACAAGACCCTTATTCCAGGGTACATGCAAACGCCACTCTTTCAGTACTTTGGCGTCGATGAAGGCCTGTTTTGGAAAGAAGTTGATAAATTGCCCGAGGTTTATGCCAAGAGGGGATGCCGAGTTTCGCCGGATACAATCTATCTCAATCATTTCCTGAGCTATGTTAAGAATGGCCCGATGCGGGGACTGACAAACGAAAAACTAGGTGAGCTGGGATCTGAATTGGAATTTTATCCAGGTTTGCCAGATTTTTTCCAAGACTTACAGGCAGAAGTTCGTGCGAAAGAATTCTCCCAATACGATTTCAAGCTCGAGCACTATGTAATAAGCACTGGCCTGACTCATATGATTCGAGGCAGCAAGATAGCTCCATACGTGGAGGATATCTTCGCCTGTGAATTCATTGAAACACCACTTCCCCCAAATTACGATCGCCAATCTGAATTTTCCTTGCCCCTAGATCTAGAAGTTTCGCAAATAGGCATGGTTGTAGACAACACCATCAAGACTAGGTTTATTTTCGAAATCAACAAGGGCTGTAATAAAAATCCGGCCATCGAAGTGAATTCCTGGATGCGTCACGAGGATCGTCGCGTGCCCATTGACCAAATGATTCATGTCGCGGATGGTCCGAGCGATGTTCCCGTCTTTTCGGTTGTAAAGATGCATGGCGGCAAGACTTACGCCGTTCATAAAGCCGGCAACCAAGGTGAATTCGAACAAACTTGTACCTTGGTGGAGTCTGGGCGTGTTCACAACAACGGAACGGCCGATTACCGCAAAGGGAGCGAGACTTCGAACTGGTTGAAGATGAGAGTGCGAGACATTTGTCGAGATATGGTTAGAAAGCGCGCAGTTGCCCTTCGCTCTCGAACGAAGCAACCCCCTCGACATCACCCCAAGCCGGAAGGGAATTCTCCAGGCGACGAAGCCATTCAGCAAGAAACCTTGTTCGACGACCCGATATAATCTGCGGCCAATCATGGAATTAGTCGCCGGGGAACGTCGAGTTAAGCTAAGCGTTCGTGAATTTGCTGAATTTCACATTGGACCACGGACAGTATCGCGAGGCCCTGCAGGATTGTGGAGGGCACGGTTAGGTCAAGAATGGCACGAGTCCCTCCGTAAAACAACAGCCAAGCACCTTCCAAGCGCTCAGTTTGAACAAGTGGTCAAAGGATTTCTCAAAAAAGACGGGTGGTCTTTCGAAATGGAGGGAAGAATTGACCAAATAATCGAGGAAAAGGAAAGATTTCGAGTTACGGAAGTAAAAACTACCACCATGCCCTTACCGGCTGACGAAGAAGAACTTCGTGGGCATTTCCCTCAATACTTTGTCCAGTTGGCCTGCTATCTAACTTTACTGAAAGTCACTCACCCCAAGAATCACAAGCCATTTTATGGAGAAATTCTGTTTGTCGATATAGCTGGAGGCTTTCCTCAAACTCTTCCACTGGGACATGAAGCTCAAACCTTATTTGAGGAACAAGCCGATCGAATCATCCCTTTTCTCGAGGAGCGGCGGCGCGGAAGCGAACGGCTTCGTTCGCTAACCTTAACAAAACCATTTGAAACCCTTCGTCCCGGTCAAAAAGAAGCCATTCGCGAATTAAAAAACTTTGGCGCCAACTGCTCAACTTTACTTTTTCAAGCTCCGACCGGTTTCGGCAAAACAGGCATTCTTCTTGATTTCGCTTTCCGGAACTTGAAGCGAGGCCTCTATGATAGAGTCCTCTATCTGACAGGTAAATCTACCGGTCAAGGCGAAGTAATCAGCCATATCCAAAAGATAGTTCCCGAAGGCAAACTTCGATATATGCAAATACGTAACCAAGCTGAACATTCACTTAGTGGAGAAGGGAGAGAGATTGGCCAGAACTCTGAAGAAATCAAACGGCGTTGGATAGCTGAGGGCATCAGGCCAGAAAGATTATTTGAAAGAGGATGTGTTACCTTGGAGCAAGTTAGATCGCTCGGAGCAAAAACAGGTATCCCACCTTACGAAATCACACGCTCCTGCCTGCCCTACGCCGACATGTGGATTGGAGATTATAACTATGTCTTTCAGCCTAGCTCGGCCAAGTTAATTGAGGAACAACAAGGATTCGTTCCAGAGAGAACTATCTTGATTGTGGACGAGGCTCATAACTTGCCCTCACGGGTAGCGGCCTCCCTTTCACCTTGTTTTGACGACGGCGCGACAGCTCGGCTCCGCCTTGAACTAAGAGAACTTGGTTCCTTCAGGGAATTGGACAAATTGCTTGGCGAATGGAGTCGACTTTTGTCGCCGCTTCGTTCGGGCGATATACTTGCCCTCGATACTGTCTATGAGGCAACCGATCTTTTGGAGCAATTTAGCGAAATCCTGACAGTTCAGTCTTTGCCTTATGACAAACTGACTTCCGAAAACTTCAGTTTGCTGTGGGTATACTCTAGAGCTTACAACTTGCTAGAAGACGGTGCCCCTAGGCAAATGTGGGCTCCTGACGACGGTCAACTAGAAATCGCTTGTCTGGACGCTTCCAAACATATCAACGAATGCCTTTCAGCCTTTGGCGTAAAGGTATTGACCTCAGCAACCTTGGCACCGATAGAAGACTTCGCTCAAGAATGTGGGCTTTGCTCCGATTCCTACGAGGTGACAAATGGAGAAGCTCCTTGGAAGAAAGGTGCCTACAAAGTAGCTGTGGATGCGCGAGTCGACACCCGTTTTTCAAGTCGATCGCAATTTTACAAGCTAACGGCAGAAACCATTGGGATGGCCGCAACGAAAGCCAGTAAACCAGTGGTCGCATTCTTTCCATCTTATCGATATGCGGAAAACATATACGATCTACTAAACGAAGAATCAGACCAATTGGTGGAACTTCAGCCCCGAATCGCAAAGCTAGAAGAAAGAATAGCCTTTCTTGAGCAGGCTCTAAAGAAGGCTGATGTTTTGTTGCTAATACTTGGAAGCAGTTTTGCCGAGAGTATCGATCGCCTGGGTGGGGAAATTGAAAGCGCACTGGTAATAGGGCCCGCACTGCCTGCAGTTACCGCTTTGCGGGAAGCTCGTCTAGGATCAATGCATCAAGAAGGAAGGGCATGCGCATTTCGACGCGTCTATCAAATTCCCGGAATGCGCAAAGTAAATCAAGCCATTGGCCGATTAGTCCGTCAACCAGGGCAACAAGCAAAGCTATTGCTGCAAGGTCGGCGGTTCTCTTTAACTGAATACCAAAGCCTCTTGGATCCAGAGTACAGGAACCTCGTCGTTTTCAATGACGACGATTCTGTGGCAGATTGGTTGGCAGAACCGTTGAGCGATAGCCAAAAGAAGACGGATCAACTTCATTCGTCGAATTCAATTGCGTTTGATTCGGCGAGTCAGTAAATCGCTGTTTCCGAATAGGTGACTATATCAAACAACAAAGAGTTCTCTAGTTCGGATATCGAGTTGGCCCTTGATCGGATATCCGATGAAATCGCTACCAACCATAGGGATACGGCAGAACTTTTCCTTGTCGGAATAGCCGAAGGCGGCGTGCCCATGGCAAGAAGACTGGCTTCAAAAATTTCTAAAAAGCTCGATAGGAAAATCCTGCATGGAGTAGTAGATGTTTCGTTTCATCGGGATGATATCGGATCAAAGCCTATTCCAAAAATTTCTTCTCCGACGGAAATTCCTGAAATCGTCGACGGAGGAACTTGTGTCTTGGTGGACGACGTCATTCATACCGGTCGCTCCACCCGGGCAGCCCTCAACGAACTATTTGATCAAGGACGCTTGAGGCGTATCGAACTAGCGGTATTGGTCGATCGAGGTAACCGAAAGCTGCCAATTCAACCAGATTACGTAGGATTCGCAGAGGATATCTCAAACAACCAAGAGGTAACCGTTGAAATGGATTCGAATGACTCAACCCGTGACAACATTCAAATAACAGCCAAATGAAACGGTTGGCCAATTGGAATCACAAGCACCTGATCGGCTTGGAACATCTCGAAAGGGAAGAACTCGAGGTAATCCATGAAACCGCCCGATCCCTTCGCCAAACCTTGGGAAGATCAGTCAAAAAACTGCCCTCCTTGCGAGGTAAAACAATTGTCAACCTGTTCATGGAACCTAGCACTCGCACGCGGCTAGCTTTTGAATTGGCGGCCAAAAGGTTGAGCGCGGATATTATATCAATCATTGGACAAGCAAGCAGCTTGACCAAAGGAGAAACCCTGAAAGACACTGCGCTTAACGTGCAGGCACTAAACGCGGACATGATTGTCTTGCGTCACTCCTCGGCGGGATCCCCACTTTATTTAAGTCAAGTTGTGGATGTTCCTGTAATCAGTGCGGGAGACGGAGCCCACGAACACCCGACTCAAGGCTTGTTGGATAGTTTTACCCTGCGCGATCACTTGGGAGAACTGGAAGGAAAGAAAATAACTATTCTCGGAGATATTTTGTTTAGTCGAGTTGCCCGCTCCAATGTTTTTGCACTAACGAAGCTTGGCGCCCAAGTTACCTTGGCTGGTCCATCCACTCTCGTTCCTCATGATTTCACCAACTTGGGCGTGGAAGTTTCCCATGATCTTAAGGCCGCCCTTGCCGATGCCGATGCAGTTATGCTTCTTCGGATACAACACGAACGACAGAGCTCAACCCATTTCCCGTCATTAGGGGAATACACTAGCATGTTTGGCCTCAACGAGCACAGAGTTTCATGGCTTAAACCCAACGCAATCATCATGCACCCCGGCCCCGTTAATCGCGGAGTGGAAATAGATTCAACTTTGGCTGATTCCAAACGTTCGGTGATTCTTGACCAAGTGACCAATGGCCTCGCCATTCGAATGGCCGTTCTCTATTTATGCAGCACCGCCTCAGATTTTCGAAAAAAGGAGTTAGCTCAGTGAGCGATTCCTTGTGGATACGGGGCGGGCGGGTAATCGATCCGGCCAACGAAATAGACCAAGAAGCCGATGTTTTCACAAAGGATGGCATCATAGTGGAGAATCTATCTGAAGATGATCGTTCCCATGCTCAAGTAATTGAGGCTGACGGGAAAATCGTGTGCCCGGGCTTCGTGGATCTGCATGCTCACTTTCGAGAACCGGGACAGAGCCACAAGGAAACCATCGGCACAGGAGCACGGGCTGCTGCTGCAGGTGGTTTCACTACTGTTGTAATCATGCCGGATGTCAGCCCTCCTGCAGACAATGCAGGAGTAATCCAATATATTTTAGACGCAGTGGAAAAGGACGCTCAGATCAATGTTCTGCCGACTGGATGCATGACCCAAGAAAGGTTGGGCGAAAAGCTTGCTCCCATAGGGTCCTTGAAGCAAGCGGGGGTGGTTGCAATTAGTGATAGCCCGAATTCTCCACAAAACAATGAAATCATGCGAAGAACTCTCGAATATGCAGGTATGTTTGATTTGCCCATTCTTGATCAATGTAGCGATCATTCTCTGACAGAAGGGGGTTCAATGCACGAGGGTCCCACTTCTTTGAGACTAGGATTGCATGGATCTCCCAGAGTGGCTGAAGATTTGCTTGTCTCAAGGGCAACTCTTTTGTCCAGCCTAACTGGTTCACACGTTCATTTGCAATCAATCAGCTCTGGGAGCGCCGTTGATATTATCCGCAAAGCCAAAGGCAGGGGAGTTAAGGTCAGCGCAGAGGTGACACCTCATCACCTGACTCTTATCGACGAAGCTATGGCGACTTATGACCCACGCTACAAAACGAATCCTCCCTTGAGGGAAGAATCTGATCGACAAGCACTTATTGAGGGACTTCTGGATGGAACAATCGATTGCGTGGCAACTGACCACGAACCACACGTGGACTACGAAAAAGACATTGAATTCGACCAAGCGCCTTTCGGGGTAATTGGCTTGGAAACCGCATTACCCATTTGTATTGAAACCTTGGTGCGCCAAGATGCCGCAGAATTGACGGATTTAATCCGCTTTTTATCAACGAATCCCGCTGGCATTATTGGTATTGATAAAGGCACTTTATCATTGGGTGTCGCCGGCGACGTTACCATCTTCGATCCAGATGAAACTTGGCAGGTGGAATCTGATTCATTGGAGAGCTTATCGAGTAATTCACCATGGCTCGGTGAGGAACTGACAGGCAGGGTGACTCACACAATAGTGGATGGACGAATAGTCCACGGATCACCGAACTAAAGTTTGGTTGAGCAAATTACCCTAAGAGGAAATTCGAGGTGGCGGGGAATGTCAGTTGGGTGGATTACGCTCAGATAGGCCTGCTTATAATTGGGGTATGCCTTTGGTTTTTCCCTAAAAAAAGTAGGGGTGGTGCAACTTTGCGTCTTCCTCTATGGAACTCCAGTTGGTGGGAAGGAGGGTTATATCTGACATTGGGCGTTTTGGTAGTGGTTACAGGATTGCCCGGAGGTTTCCTGTTGCCCTGCATTGTATTTTTATTGCTGCGAGAAATCGGGAACTCCAGGCACAGCCTCTCTTTGACAAACAAATGTCTGTCTTGGACCGAGATTACGCAAACTTCTGTTAGAAGTTTTATCCTCCATTGGCCTATTCTCTTTTTGGTTTATTGGCTATGGACGAAATTTTTACCCGATGCCAAGCCACAAGGAAATGTACAGGCTTTGAGAGAAGGAGGTTTGGCGATGCAATTGAATATGGCCATCTTAGCCGTAATCATAGCTCCCTTGACGGAAGAATTTTTCTTTCGCGGAATTCTTTATCGAACGCTCAAAAGTTTAATAGACTCTGGCCCAGCAATCTTGCTAACAAGCCTAGCATTTGCCTTGGCGCACCAGAACCTGTTAGCTTTCGGCCCGCTGTTCGCGCTGAGCATTTTTCTTATCATTTCTTATGAAAAAAGTGGGCATTTGGCGGTGCCCATTCTCTACCACGCGTTCTTCAATCTTCTGATGGTGACCTTCATTGTTTTTGGGAATGCAGGGACATGAATGTACTGCTTGAAGAGCTTGCAACCGGCATTTACGCAAACTCTGTCGAGGAAACCACTTCCTTGGCCGAACAACTAGCTCCACTTTTGCCTGAAGACATAGCACTTTGCCTACAAGGCCCGGTTGGTAGCGGAAAAACAAGTTTTACCTCGGCCCTAGCTAAAGCATTGGGAGTACAACAGTTAGTAACTAGCCCTTCCTATAATTTGCTATCCATTCACAAGACCCAAAAAAGAACCATTCTTCATCTCGACGCCTATCGACTGGACAAGCAAACTGATGGCAATGCCCTGTCCTTGGATGATTTAATGGAATCCCCTTGGCTCCTAGTTGTGGAATGGCCGGAAAACATCCCAAATTTGTTACCACCGCAACAGTGGTGGATACGTTTCAAGATTTCCGGAATAAACAAACGGATAATCGGGTTGGAAATCCCTGAGAATTCCAATGAGATTTAGTTGTCCGAATTTTCAGGGGGCTTTTCCTCCATATCATCTTGTTGAGTAATTGATGAAGTTTCGGCTGCCTCAGGAAGAATTTCGTCGCTCGTAACGGATTTCTTAGAATGGGTTGGCTTTTGTTTCTTCTTGGTTTTGACGGAAGGAGTGAGCGAAGAAGGTGCTACAGGAGGAAGCAATAGGGTGCCATCAGCAAATTCAGTGACATAACCTTCAGTGACCAACCAACGGAAATCTCTGGCCAATTGACGAACGCTTTCCTCTTGTTCTTTGGTTCTTTTCTCTGAATTAAGCCCTAGAAAACATTCAACCAACTCGTTTTTGCGAGATTTGGGGTTTTCGTCAAGGAAATCTAAAAGAGTTTGAATCGAGGATGCGAAAACGGTATCCGGTGTTCTTATTTTACGCTTTATCGCACAAACAAAGGTGATGCCTTTCGAGCCATGTTTGTAGACCGCAAATTTCATTTTCCGAAAGTTCCGTCGGAGCATGGTGGCCGTTGAAAGTGGGTATCGCATTTGTTCCTCCAAAGCCATTTTCACATCTCGCTTCAAAGTGCCGGAAGGCAAATTATTGAGGCAATTTCCAGAAAAACGCGCCCTGCGAACCTTCTTGATGAGTTTTGAGAAGCGTTGACCCATAAGAAAGCGTTGAAGAGCTTCACGAGTCTCGAAAAATTCCGGTTCTTCCACCGATCGATCCTTTAAGCGATAAACACGAACCTTTTTCATGCCATCGAGCCAAGCTTCAACTATTTCCGTACCATGCTCGGTTTCAATGGAACGTTGAAATTTCTCATATGAAACATTCGACAAATGAGTAGCGTGATGTTCTCGAATAAGTTCTGCATATCTGTGGTAGTTGGGTGGAGCCAGCAATTCACCTGTTAAACCACATTTATTAACGACGGTGAAAGAGCCTTTCGGCGCTTCGGTTTCTCGTTCTTCCACTTCAAAGAAACTATCGCCATGAGAATCCATCAAATGAGCGCATGCCTCCTCACGAGTCGCACATGCCAATCCATCAGGTTTTGTAACAAAGTAAGCGATTTCGTGACCAGGCTTCTCAGCTGGTGTTGCCATGACGACAAACCGCTCTGGTTTTCCGAGAATTAGTTTGGCAAGATCAAAGAGGGAATAGGCTCGGCAAGTTGTCTTCATTTCACGAATTAAATTCGCAAAAGGAATTGCCTCGGGGGAAAAACTAACGAGGTGATCGGGATCTGGTTTCTTGGTCGGCTTGTTTATTTTGGATCGAGGGCGTGCATTCCCCGAAAACTTGTTTCGCCGGAAAGGTTTTTTGGTTTCAGAGCGATTCGGCCCAAACGAACCTTTGGGAGACTTTTTTTGAGGAATACCTTTTCCCCAATCAGGACCAAAGTCGAGGCCTTCCAAAACACTCAAATCGACGGGTTCCTCCGAGGAAACTTCATCCGTGGCTTTGCTCAGTTCATCATCCATTGGTAGTAGTTACCCTTGTTTTCAAGAACGAGTAATGCAATATTCAAAACAATCAAATTATAGTCAATGGAACCTCTTTTTACTGGCAATCCATTGTGTGTTCAACATAACGAAAACTAGTTTTATTATACCCAGTCCCATAACGGATCTGCTCAGGTGGCGGAATTGGTAGACGCGCTAGATTAAGGATCTAGTGCCGCAAGGCGTGGGGGTTCGAGTCCCCCCCTGAGCACCAACCTCGATAGGTTGTTTTTTTACAGGGATCAGTTAGTCGGATCATAGGGTTTGTGCTTAATCCGCTTACCCAAGTCATACTCGTCCTTAAAGATTTTGTTTCCCCGTCCATCGTAAGCTTCGAAAAGCCCGTGGCGCTGATTATTTTCATAGTGCTCCAGTAATTTAGGTCCAAATGATCCTCCCTTAAGCTTGTACTGATCAATTATCCATTTGTTCGAAGCCTGCGAGGGATGCTTGCCCTTGAATTCAACCTTGACCAATTCATTGACCTCAACCCAGAGCGAAACATAGGTTTTCTTGTCCGTACCGCCATCACCGGCATCCCCCCCAGCAGTCTTGTAATCCTTAGGGTCTATGGGCTCTCCATACCAATACATGTGCGTTCCATGTTTCAAACCTCTGAGGTAATCTTTTTCAAACAAGGGAATCCCGTTATATTTCCATTTAAACCACTTACCGTGAAGTTCGCCTTCCAAATACTGACGGCTATCCATCAGTTGCCCATTACGATATTTGATTTCAGCCACACCAGAATAGGGCAAGTCTTCTCCTTCAAAAAATATCCGCGGCGAAGAATACCATTTACCGGTCTTGTTAATCGAAACTTCAGTAACTTGTCCATTTCGGACAGTAACCTCCCCGATATCAAATTGAGAAGCTCCTGCACCTAAAACGCTCGCCGTCACCAATGGGCCATAACCAGACCCGCCGTCAGTTATAACAAATTTCTTTAGTTGTCCTTTCTCGTTCAACTTCGGCAAAACTTTCGCTCCCTGCCCCTTCCAGAACAGGCTTTGATCTTCAAAAATCAAATGTGTCGCATTTTTACGAACAAGCTTGGCTGCGTTCTCTACCCTATTGCCATAAGGGCTAAACGGCATCCAAGTACTTCCATTACTGAAAGTTTGCCAACTACTGACAAAGCCATGAACTCCACCGAAACGAAGAAAAAAGGCGAGGAACCCCAGTACCACAATGGCTAAAAATACCAATAGCTTCTTGTTCATGGAGATGGAGTGAGGCCTTTCAGCAATTGATCAATTGGATGACATTATTCAATTGTCGGTGGATCGTTTATGGAAAAAGGCGTTACGGTTTAGATGATGTATTTTCGTCATCTTTTCAAGGAAGATTCACAAAACACCCATTGAAGCCATAAAATATCATTACATGATAGGATTCTATCTGCCAATTAATGCAAGGATGCTAGCTTGCATTGCTCACCCAAGGCGCACCTATGGTACCCACCACAAATCTAAGCAAGAATTTCTTCAACCCGTCCACTTTGAAAGTCGAGTGGGCAATTTCCATTTGGTTCCCGGATCGTAGGTTTTATGTCTGACTCGCTTTCCGGTTTGGTGCTCGTCCTTCAGAATAAATCTTTCCCTTATTGTAATATCCTTCCAAAAGATCATGACGGCAATTGTTTTGTTAGTTTTCTAACAGCTTGGGCCAAAACCCTCCTCTGCTTTTATAGGTTTCGGTTGCCCAGTCTTTTGCTTCCGCTGAAGGATAATTTTTTCCGTATTTCTCTTTGGCCAATTTATTTACCTCTATCCACAATCTTTTGGGCGTTTCCCTGAGACGTCAATTTCGAGGAATAGACATTTTGGCATTTATAACTAAAGAAAATTCACTACCTTGGATTCTCGAGTCATGGTGAAGTTTGTAGTGTTTTTGTGTGGTGTGGGCTATTTGGTAATGGTCGGACTACGCTATATGCGAATCTTGAACGGTCGTGACCAAACCAAGGTTTCCGATGAAAGAGAAATCGCCCAACGGGAAAAACATTTTTGTCAGGTCTTGGGAATTCAGGGCAAGGTAACGAGCGAACAAATCAAAAAAGCATACCGAAAGAGGATTGCCGAATACCATCCAGACAAAGTGCAAAACATGGCTCCGGAAATCCGTAAGTTAGCTGAACGGCGCACTGCCGAATTAACGGAAGCATACGCCTTCATGAAGGAAAAGCATCAGATCAGTTAGCTGAAAAGCTTCAGAACCAAGAGGAGGAGCGATTTCTCAGTGCCTTGGCTATTTGCTTCGCTAGAAAAGGCCCCTTGTAAACCATGCCCGTGTAAATTTGCACCAAAGAGGCTCCTGCATCAATTTTCTCTCCAGCGCTCACGGGATCATCGACACCACCAACCCCGATGATGGGTAGTTTGCCTTCGGTTGAACGGGAAACGTAATTAATGAATTGGGTTGAACGCAGACGCACTGGCAAACCACTGATTCCTCCGCTCTCGTATTTCTCGGTTCCCGAAAAACTTCGGCTTGAAGATGTGTTGGTGGCAATTACTCCGGCACATTCCGTTTCTAAAATAATCTCCAATGCCTGGTCCAGCTGACGATAGCTAATATCTGGTGAAAGCTTCACCAGAATCGGAGCTTTTGCAGAGCCCATCAAATTTGCCCGTTCCTTGTTTTCCTTTTGCAGTTCCTGAAGCAAAGGACGCAGGAAATCCGTGTCCTGCAGGCGGCGAAGACCCGGTGTGTTTGGGCTGCTAACATTGATGGAGAAATAATCCGCTTGATCAGCCAAAACTTTAAAAACCGTTAAGTAATCACTCGCCGCATGATCCAATTCCGTGGAACGCCCTTTGCCCAAATTAATCCCTAGCGGAGCAGAACGCGATCCAACGGGGTACCAGCGAGCTAAGCGTTCCGCAATTGCATCAGCCCCATCATTATTGAAGCCCATGCGATTGACCAATGCACCTGAATCAGGATAGCGAAAAAGTCTGGGCATAGGGTTTCCTGTTTGTCGAAGAGGAGTAACCGCACCAACTTCGACATGGCCAAAGCCCAGTGCGGCGGCAGCTTTGGGGAATTCCGCGTTTTTATCCATTCCCGCGGCCAAACCCACAGCATTGGGGAACTCCAAGCCAAACAAATGTATGGGTTTTTCTTGCCTCACCTGATTACAGCGCCGCAAGATTTGAACCACAGGACCCATGCGACTTAATGCCTTGAGTCCGAACGTCGCCCAATTATGAGCTCTTTCAGGATCGAGCAGAAACAAGCCTGGCTTTAAACATTTTTCGTAAAACATCTAGTATCACTTAAATTTTTAACAAATTTTGCTATTACCCTACCCTCCTCCACTTTGTAAAGAATCACTTTTCGAAATGAAAAAAGTATCTTTACAATGCCGATAGAACAGCGGGTTTTTAAAAAAAATCGCAAATTCATGTTACAGAAACGTTGACTCTACAAAAAAACCGTCCTTATCAGCAGACAACAACATGGAAAAAACAAGTGGAAGATTGGAGTGGTGTGTGGTGCACCTGACAGAAGATAACAATTGGTGGGTCAAGGAAATCAGCGATGACCTCAACTGGGACGTGGAAGGATTGAGCATCATAGATCCCAACCAGTTTTTGCAAATACATGAATCATTGGATTCATTCACGGACTACGGTCTTGATTCGGAGGTAGTGGACGATGCTTTCTTCACTTTCGAGATCGCAGACGAATTAAAGGATGGCAGCGTTCGACTTGGGAGAGTGCGCGATTCTCTACTCAAGGCAGAGGATCTTCTGTTTGCCCTCCCCGATATTCAAGATGAGCAAAAGGGTCCTTTCGCCGACTTCATCCACCATGCCACGCATTTGCGTGTTCAAATGCTCAACGAACTAATCGAATTTTCCGAACCTTACACCGTAGACGACATGGAAGAAATCTTGCGCGAAAAAGAAGGGGCTGCCTTCATTGAGGGTCGGCATTTCCATTTTCACGACCAGATCACCTCCATTCTCGAATTCGTTCCCGATGGCTTCAAGCTCGAAGCTGACTTGGACGAAGATGAAAAAGCATCCAAGGAAGAAGAGGAATATCCAGAACTGGAAACTGTGGAAGAAGCTCCTGAAGAAGAGGCTATCTTGGTGAAAAAAGAAAAACTGCGATGGGATGAGGAAGGGGAAGAAGGAGAAGAAGGGGAAGAAGGCAAGAAGGGTAAAGAAGGTTCCTAGCTTTTGAGCAAGGCAGCGGCTCGTTTTGCAAAATAAGTCAAAATAATGTCAGCTCCCGCTCGCTTGATTCCCAAAACCGATTCCATGATGCACGAGTTCAAGTCAAGCCAACCATTTTTTGCCGCCGCATGCAGTTGTGCATATTCACCCGAAACCTGATAAGCAGCAATAGGTAAATTGGTGCGCTCTCGTGCCATGCGAACTATGTCCAGGTAAGGTCCAGCTGGTTTGATCATGAGAAAATCCGCTCCTTCCACTTCATCAAGCAATAATTCTCTAAGGGCGTCTCGAGAGTTAGAGGGAGCGAGTTGATATGAACGTTTGTCTATGGGAGATTCATCTTTACGAGCACTGCCAACAGCATCACGAAAAGGTCCGTAATAAGCTGATGCAAACTTGGCTGAATATGCCATGATCGCCGTTTCTTGCTCACCTTCTTCGTCAAGTCTTTGGCGGATAGCACCCACACGCCCATCCATCATATCAGATGGTGCGACCACGTCGATGCCGGCACGGGACGCCAGAACTGCCATTTCAACAAGAACCTCAACAGTAGGATCATTGGCCACCGAACCATTTTCAGCCAACAGTCCATCATGCCCATGGTCTGTATAGGGATCGAGTGCCAAGTCACTGATCAAAAGCATTTCAGGCAATGCTTCTCGTAATTCTCTAGCAGCGCGCAAAACCAAAGTGTCTTCCCTTAGTGCCTCACTTCCTTGTGAATCCTTCTTGTTTGGTGAAATATTTGGGAAAAGAGCCATCCCACGGATTCCGAGATCGAGTAAGCGATGCCCTTCTTCCAATAAGTCAGGAATTGCCAAAAGATTAATTTCGGGCATCGACTCAACACCCTCCGGCTCCCCTTCTTCTTTTACAAAAACAGGTTGTATCAAATCCGCCCGCCGGAGAACTGTTTCCTCTGTCAATTGCCGCAAACCTTCAGAACGTCGTAAGCGACGAGGCCTGATTCTTAGATCATTTAACAATCCCTTCGACATAACGGTAACAGCGAGAATTGGACCGCAAAACTTAGCTCAATGGCCACAAATGGCAATCCTCCTTTCAATGAAAAGAGGTTTGGGCTTTGGGCTTTTCAAATCGAACCGCGTACGTTGAAATGTTTTAAATCAATTTTACAAGCAGGCATAGCCATGCCTTTGTTCGAGGTCCGCACCAACCAGAAACCAAGCAAAGAGGAAACCGCTGTAATTGCCTCTGAGCTTTCACGCGTCTGCTCTTCTCTTCTCCGAAAATCCGAAGATTTCGTCATGGTTAATTTTCAAGTGGATCAAACACTCTTGTTTGCAGGAACGGTCGAACCCGCCGCATTCGGAGAACTGCGTTCCATTAACTTGCCGATTGATGAAACAAATGCCCTTGCGGCTCGGATTTGCTCTTTTTTGTCAGAAAGATTGGATATTGCCGAAAACCGCATATATCTAAGCTTCACTGATATCGAGCGGCAAAACTGGGGGTGGAATGGGAAAACTTTTCAAGCTACCTGAACACCAATTCCCCTGGCTGTGCTTTCTATTCATTTTCCATCAACGGAACAGAGATTATAAATGACTTGGGAAATAGTATTCGCTTTTACCGTTTTGGCATGGGCTCTTTTCAGTTTCATAAAAGAGAAACTGAGTACGGATGTCACTGCGATCACGGTATTTGCGGTCGTTGTGGCAACCTCCGTCATAGCCCACAATCTCGCGATCGAAGTAGCTCTGCCTACGATTGAAGAAATCTTAGGTGTCTTCGCTAACCCCGCGCCTGTAACTATTGCGGCCATGTTCGTGGTCAGCGCTGCCCTTAGCAAATGCCATGTGATTGAAGGAATCTCTACCTTCCTAGGTCGACTAGGCAAGTTGCCTTACCCAAGCTTCATGTTATTTCTGATATTATCGGTCGCCTTCATTTCAGCCTTTGTGAACAACACGCCTGTGGTGGTGGTCTTTCTGCCGGTTGTGCTAGCCCTGTCCAAGAAGATGGGCATACCATCCTCCAAACTCCTGATTCCAATGTCGTATGCATCTATCTTTGGGGGATGTTGCACGCTAGTAGGCACAAGTACCAACATTTTGGCCAGCGGTGTTTTAGAGGCCAGTGGCCTTTTGGATGAAAACGGCGAGCCCATACAGCCTCTTGGCATGTTTGAATTGGCCAAATTCGGGCTTCCTTTAATGGCGGTGGGAACAATTTACCTAATGATCTTCGGTCGCCGCCTATTGCCCAATCGTGAAGCCTTGACTACAATTCTATCTGACATCGAGCAAAAGGACTTTATAACCGAAGCCATCGTTCGTCGCAACTCCCCCTTGCTCGGCAAGACAGCTTCTGAATCAGGTTTGAAAAAACTAAAGGGGCTTCGAATTCTCGAAATAGTACGCAAAGGAAGCACTCTGACGGGGCCAAAGGATCAAACCGCCTTGCGAGCCGGTGATCGAATAATACTTTCGTGCCGACCATCCACCATCGCATCAGCCCGCAATGTGGAAGGCCTAGATATCGTTGGAGAGAGCGAATTTGGGTTAGAACAAGTATCCAGTGCCGCAGGAGTCATGGTGGAAGGGGTGATTGGCCCCGCATCTCCTTTAGCTACACTCAGCCTGCGAGAGATTAATTTTCGCAAACGTTACAACGTCACCGTAATGGCAATTCATCGTAAAGGCCGCAACGTAACAAGTGAACTTGAAAATATTCGTCTACATCAGACTGACACTCTCCTCCTGCTTGGTTCCGAATCAGCCATAGAAAACCTTCGCAAAAGCGAAGACCTTATTTTATTGGATCGTTCCCCCGTGCCAGTTGAGGACATGCGCCGGAAAGCTCCGATAGTCCTTAGCGTCATTGTTGGCATCGTCGCATTGGCTACCTTGACGCCAATGCCAATCGTTGCTTCTGCAGTAATAGGAGTAGCTATCCTGTTTCTGACCAATTGCATAAAGCCAAAAGAAGGATATCAAGCTATCGAGTGGAGCATACTCGTTCTAATCTATGGCATGCTTGCACTGGGTCTTGCCATGAAAGAATCGGGAGCATCCGATCTCATTGCTCACGGTTTGGCCGATAGCATGCTATCTTTCGCACCCGCGGAACTGCAACCGATTCTGCTTTTGGCTGCCATTTATCTAGCTACCGCAATCCTTACGGAAACTTTATCCAATACGGCAACAATTGCCTTAATGGCGCCTATCTCCATTGAAATGGCAACCGAGCTTCCATTCATTGGTGACCCTCGCCCTTTTCTAATCGCCACCTGCATCGCCGCTTCGGCTAGTTTTACGACTCCGATTGGCTATCAAACAAACACTTACGTATATAGTGTGGGTGGTTACAAGTTTCGAGATTTCGTGGTAATTGGTCTACCGCTCAATATATTGTATTTCGGCATAAGCGTAACACTCATATCTCATTGGGCTGGATTCTGGCCAAACTAGTGTAATAATCCTGTGTCCATTAATAAAATTAAGTAATAAAAAGAGAGGCTTAATATCCTCTTTTTCCAGTTACGCAAACGAGACTTGGCCAACTTGGGGAAAAGCACCCCGAGAAAACCTTTGTATCACCACTTCGAAGACCTTGCAAAGCATGTCTTCGAATCGATCTTTCCAATAAATTGGAATGGCTCCTTTTCCATAAGAGAAAATCAAATCATATAATTATATATATATATATTAATATTAGATGTTTACAGAACGTTTTATTTATCTTTAACGCTGATAAGGGAGCCTGTGATTCGATGAATCAAAACTTTTTAAAAAAAGCCCTCCCAAAGCTTGACCAAGCACGATGAAAATGCTTATAATCTGATCCCGTTGAAAAGCATTGTGGCAGTATTGTTTAAAGCGGAGAAAACAATCCCTCCACATGATAAGAAAATCTAATTCTAACTTCACAAAAACACTGTTCGACCAATGGCGGAAGAAAGCAACGAGAACCAAGACCAAACAAAGCCAACTTCAGGCAGCGATTACAATGCTTCGAAGATACAAAAGTTGGAGGGACTCGAGGGTGTCCGAAAACGACCCGACATGTACATTGGGGATACAAACGAACGGGGCCTCCATCATTGCGTATTCGAAATTCTCGACAACTCGATCGATGAATCACTTGCTGGATACTGCTTTGATATCAAAGTGAATGTCCATAACGACGGATCTTGCTCGGTCGAGGACGACGGTCGGGGAATCCCCGTGGATATGCATCCTAAGCACAATATGCCGGCCTTGGAACTTGTATTAACCAATCTACATGCCGGTGGCAAATTCGGCAAAGGCGCCTATCAGGTCTCGGGTGGTCTGCATGGGGTTGGCGCGAAATGCGTCAATGCTGTTTCAGAATGGTTTGTGGCCGAAGTTAGACGTGATGGCAAGGTTCACGCGATGGAGTTTTCCCGTGGCAAAACCACACAAGCCCTAAAAATCATCGGATCAACCAAGCGGACAGGCACCAAAATCACCTTTATGCCAGACTCCGAAATATTCACTGGTTCGAGAGAATTCAGTTTTGATATCTTGGTCAAACGCCTCCGAGAGTTGGCTTTTCTCAATCCAGGGGTTTCCATCATACTGGAAGATGAGAGGGACGGACGAAAAAAGAACTTCAAGTTCGAGGAAGGAATTAGTGAATACGTTGCTTACCTTAACGAAAACAAGGTGACTCTTCATTCCGATCCCATAAGTTTTTCCGGGGAAGCCCAAAACGAAAGTGGCGATGGCACCATCATTACCGATGTCGCTCTTATGTATAACGACGGATTCAGCGATCAAATCTATGCTTATGCCAACTCCATTCACAATGTTGAAGGAGGCACCCATCTCTCTGGCTTTCGTACCGCCCTCACTCGTGTGATAAATGGGTACGCAAGGGCAAATGATTTAATAAAGGACAAGGATCTTTCCCTGACCGGCGATGATGTTCGCGAGGGACTAACTGCCGTAATCTCAGTAAAGGTTCCCGAACCACGCTTTGAGGGACAGACTAAAACCAAACTGTCCAACCGAGAAGTCGATGGTATCGTGCAAAAGATCGTTGGAGAAAAGATGAAATATCATTTTGAAACCAACCCCGATGATGCCCGTGCCTTAATCGACAAGATTATATATGCAGCTCGAGCTCGCGAGGCAGCCAGGAAAGCGAGGGAAACCGTCCGTAAGGGAGCTCTATCCGGCGGAGGGTTGCCGGGGAAACTGGCAGACTGCGCTGAAAAAGATCCTGCAAAAAGTGAGCTTTACATTGTGGAAGGAGATTCGGCTGGTGGTTCTGCAAAGCAAGGTCGTGATCGTCTCACACAGGCTATTTTACCTCTTCGCGGAAAATTGCTAAACGTAGAAAAAGCCAGACTAGACAAGATTCTAAACAATGCGGAAATCCGTAGCCTGATCACAGCCGTTGGCACTGGAATAGGAGACCATGAGGGTGACGGGGCCTTTGACGTCGAGAAAGCTCGCTACCATAAAATAATCATAATGACAGATGCCGATGTCGACGGTGCCCACATTAGAACACTCTTGTTGACATTCCTTTTTAGGCAAATGCGTGGCTTGATCGAGTGCGGATACGTTTATGTGGCACGTCCACCCCTTTATAAGATAAAACGCCGGAAAACCGAGCAATACATCGAAGATGACACTGAAATGAGTCAAATTCTACTAAAGCTAGGTGCGGAAGACGTCACACTTGTTCGCAACAGCGATAACCAGGCATTCTCAGGGGAGATTGTTAATCAACTAGTGAAAATTCTCTCGAGACTGGAAACTCTTGGGGGAGGGGTGCGTCGATATGGATGCGATCTTTTGCGTTATTTGCACCGCTACGATCCCGAAATCAAGAAATTACCGCGCTATCTTGCCCGTATTCGCACAGGCAACGTCGAGGAATTTCGTTTCTTTACAGATGCCGAGGCAAGGGAGGGCTTTTTCGAAGGGCAAGGCATACCAGCCGAAGAACGGGAAGGCACTATATCACGTGAACTGGAAGAAAATGGACAATTTGTCCGACAACGGATTTCCGTTCATGAAATTTTCGAAGCCAACGAAATGGAAAAAATTCTAGAGGAAATATCAGGCCATGGCATCAACTTGGAAGATTTTGAGACTGGTGAAGAAACAGCCAATTACAAACTGGTCGAGAAAATGGGGGTAGAAGGTAAGGAAAAAGAGACTGGAATAAAATCCTTGCTAGAAATTTTGGAAAACATACGAGCTTTTGGTCGGAAAGGCCTTCAAATCCAACGCTACAAGGGCTTGGGTGAAATGAATCCAAAGCAACTTTTCGAAACCACGATGGATCCAACCACTCGCAGCCTCATCAAAGTGGATGTGGCAGATGCGGCAGCAGCCGACAACCTCTTCTCAATGCTAATGGGAGAAGACGTTCCTTCTCGCCGTGCATTCATCGAAGATAATGCTCTGAACGTTTCTTATCTAGACGTCTGACACCGTACCCAAAAAGACCTTAAATTGCAGCAACCAATAACTGATTAAATTCCCATGGAAGAAATTTCCGAACGACTGATCCCTACCAATATCACGGAGATTATGCAGACCGCTTACATCGACTATTCGATGTCGGTCATAGTGAGCCGTGCTCTCCCCGACGTTCGTGATGGCTTCAAGCCAGTCCAACGCCGTGTCCTATACGCTATGCTTCGGGAAGGCTTGCTCCACAACAGACCATACGACAAGTGCGCAGGTGTGGTCGGGGAAGTGCTTAAAAATTATCACCCGCATGGTGATGGGTCCGTTTACGATACCTTAGTGCGCATGGCTCAGCCTTGGGTCATGCGTTATCCTCTCGTGGATGGACAGGGAAACTTTGGGTCTGTCGATGGGGATTCCGCCGCTGCCTATCGATACACTGAGTGTCGCCTCACCCGCATAGCGGAGGAAATGATCCATTACATCGATGAAGATACCGTCGATTTCGCTCCGAACTACAAGGAAAGTTCCACCGAACCCACAGTTCTTCCCGCTGCGCTACCTAACCTTCTGATGAACGGGTCTACGGGCATCGCCGTAGGCATGACTACCAATATTCCACCGCATAATCTTGGAGAAATCATTGACGCCACTTGTGCCCTCATTGACAACCCTGCCATCACGATTGATGAATTGATGCATCATTTGCCGGGTCCGGATTTCCCGACGGGCGGTAGCATAGCAGGAACTGCCGGTATAAATTCTTACATGCATACTGGTCGCGGCATTGTTCGGATGCGTGGAACCATGGAAGTTGAGGAGTTACCGTCCGGTAGACAACAAATCGTAATCACAACCATTCCATATAATGCGAATCGAGCAACTCTCGTCACTCGCATAGCCGATCTTGTTAGAGACAAGATTCTCGATGGGGTTAGTGACCTCCGAGACGAATCCACTGAAACCACACGTATCGTCGTTGAATTGAAAATGGGCGAAATCGAGCGTGTAACCATCAACAAACTCTACAAGATGACCGCCTTGGAAAGCTCCTTCGGCGTCATCTTGCTTGCGATCGACAAGCGTCGACCTCGGCAAATGAACATCAAGGAGTTGCTCGAGTGCTACGTGGAGCATCGTAGGGAAGTGATCTATCGTCGCACTCAGTTTCGCCTTCGCAAGGCAGAAGATAGAGCTCATATCCTCGAAGGCTATAAGATAGCTCTAGATAGCTTGGATGAATTTGTTCGTATCATCCGGGCCTCTGCTAATCGCAACGAGGCCAAGGAGCGATTAAGGGAACGCTATCCTATCTCCGAACGGCAAGCAAATGCCATTCTAGATCTTCGACTCTACCAATTAACGGGTATGGAGCGTGAGAAGATTGAGGAAGAATACGCTCATTTGATGAAACTTATCGATGGTTACCGGGAAATCCTGGATAATGAAGCTCGCCTGCTCGAAGTAATCAAAGAGGAGTTGCTCGAACTCAAGGAGACCTACCCCTCCGAACGGCGATGCCTTATAACAGAAGCGGAGGGCGATCTACGTATGGAAGATCTCATCCCCAACGAAGGATGCGTTATAACCATAACAAAGAAAGGTTTCATTAAACGAACTTCCGTGGAAGAATATCGATCACAACATCGAGGGGGAAAGGGGGTCATAGGAAGCGGCCAAAGAGAAGAGGATCCCATAGATCAACTGTTTACGGCGAATGCTCATGACACTATGATGTTCTTCATGAACAACGGTCGAGTCTACGTGGAAAAGGTTTACGAAGTCCCCGAGGGCAAGCGAGACTCCAAAGGTCGTAGCATAGTGAATCTGCTCCAAATGCAAAAAGGGGAAAAAGTGGCGGCAATGATCTGCGTAGAGGACTTCGATCAACCTGTTTCCCTGGTCCTCTGCACTCGCAACGGTGTGGTCAAGAAGACACATCTTTCGGCATACCGCAACCATCGCAAGGGCGGTCTTATCGGAATAAACGTCGATGAAGGCGACAAGGTCATTGAGGCTCGCAAAACAAATGGGGAAAATCATTTGCTGCTTCTAACCCACAAAGGAAAAGGACTTCGCTTTAATGAAACACAACTACGCAATCAGGGGCGAGTTACACGTGGTGTACGTGGCATCCGGTTGCGTGAAGGTGATTACGTCGAGAGCATGCTGGTCGTGGATGATGAACGGCTTCTGCTAATTGCAGGAAACAACGGTCTTGGCATTCGCACCGAATTCTCCGCTTTCCTCCCCCGAGGAGGAGAGGGCGAGGACATTACACCCCGCAAGCGTGGAGGATACGGCGTCATCGCAATGGATGCAAAAGCCTTGGCTGGTGCTTTGGCAGTAGAGCAAGACGATGAGATCATGATGCTGACAAAGAAGGGACAGGCAATTCGTTGCCCAGTGCACAACATACGCTCAACCAACAGGGGTACCAAAGGAGTTAAGCTCGTTAACCTCGGGAAAGGCGACAAACTGGTTGCGATATCGCGGGTGATAATGATGCAAGAAGACGAATTGGCTGAGGGAGATGAAAACTCTGAGGCTGACGATGATTCAATTAACGAAGGAGAAAGCCAAACTGACGGACCATCGGAAGAGCCAAAGTCCCAAGTCGGGGAGGGAGAAGAAATCAATCCGATGGAAGAAGAGCCTTCATCCTCTGAAGAAAACTTGGGGGAAGGGGATGATTCAGAGACGGATCCGAACAATTCTTAACCGGAAAAAAAATCGCCCTGTCGTAGATCTTCGCGTCGCCGACGATCGGGCGCACTGATCTCAAGTAGCCAATCAATGGTGAGCTTCCTTAGATCGGGGAGTTCATACAAACGAAGAAGCAACAAGGCACTGGCAAAGGCATCGTACAATGCGCAATGCGCTTTTCGTCGCCCTTGCGGACAATGCCTTTCCGACAATTCAGTTAAGCGATCGGTCAAAGAGAATATCTCTATCAGGAATCGCAAACGATAACTCTCCAGATCTTTGTACAAAGAGGCGTAAACTCTACGAGTATCAATCCAAGGACCCCACCCAAGCTGCTTTTGGTTGGCGGAAACTCTTGGGTAGGGCCATGTGGCTTTCAGCAAATTATCCTCTACAGAAGCGTGGTGCGCTGCTAGCAATCCTCCTTCTCGTAAAGATGAAAATTTATCCCACTCCTTTTCAAAAGGTTCCCGACCGGCGATAATCTCATCTGAAATCCCGTGTATCTTGATATCGTCGGCACGCAAAACTTCTCGAGAAGAACAAAATCCCGTACAAGTGGATTCGAGCAAACCTTCACGCAAAGTAACTACGCCGAATTCAATCACACCCGTTCGACGAGTTCCCTCAAAATCCAAAACATGGATAGCATTACCTTTCCAAAGCATATATAAGATATTATTGCCTGTAGCCAACGACACCCTTACCGATGCAATTGAATATAAGTTTATAATTTAATAAAATGAATCTCACTGAAATTCGGTCATTTGTTCAATCTCTAGTGGAAGAAAGTGGCCGCATAATTCTTGCCCACTACCTTGATCCGAACCTCGAAGTCGAATACAAAGTTGATGAAACACCCGTCACCCTGGCAGATCGTGAAGCCGAGTCACTCATCCGCAAGCGAATAGAAGAAGAGTTTCCGGAACATGGGATTATAGGAGAAGAATATGGTTCCATCAGGGAAGACGCCGAATACGTCTGGTTGCTGGATCCCATCGATGGCACTAAGTCTTTTATCTCGGGCGTTCCCCTATTCGGTACCATCATTTGCCTTAAGCGAGCAGGAGAACCAATATTTGGTGCAATCCACCAACCAGTACTTCAACAGTTAATGTTAGGTGATAATACCCAAACAACATTGAATGACAAACCTATGGTAATAAGAAAACCAAACGGTCTTGATCAGGCAACTATACTAACAACGGACGAAAGAGATGCCCGCAAACGGTTTGGCGTGGAAACATGGGTCAAATTAACCGACCAAACCTTCTTCTCACGCACATGGGGCGATTGCTATGGATATCTGTTACTGGCCTCAGGAAAAGCTGATGTTATGATAGATCCAATAGTAAATTCATGGGATTTCCACGCAATGATACCAATTATAAGAGGTGCAGGAGGAAAAATAACGGATCATAAAGGAAGAAATCCACTGCACGGTAATTCAATAGTAACTTCTCACCCAGATTTACATGATTTAATAATTAAATCACTGGGTAATTAATTGATTGTTTAGACAAAGGATATTTTTCCTTCGCCCAATCTTCCGCTAAAAGAATTCGATGGTCCTATTTTAGCTGTTTTTTCTAATACAGAACCTGGCATCAAAGTACTATTACAACCAACTTCGGATCCATCGCCTAATAAACCACCAAGCTTACGCAAACCACTTCCCAATAATCCTTTGGGAGTCGAAACCATAACTTCTCGCTGATCTAGTCGCAAGTTTGCCAGAATGACTCCTGCACCGAGGTGAACATGGTTGCCTAAAACAGAATCTCCAACATAATTGAAATGAGGAGTTTCGACTCCATCAAGGAGAAGTGAATTCTTGTATTCGCAAGAATTTCCCAATGTGCAATTTTTTATAGCAATTACATTTTCTCTTATAAAAACACCATTTCTTATTTCACAGTTCTCTCCTATATAAGCAGGTCCAACAATACAACCGTTGGCGGGGAGAATTACTGAGGGATCCATATAAACCATTTGCCCGACCTTAAAGCCACTGGGTATGTCTGAGGTCGGTTTGCCGGCATCAAAATGATCGAACACGGCTAAAGCGCTTCCAATTCTTTTCACCCAGTCCCAAGGTTCAACCTCTTCTGGAAAATGTGCGGAGAAGAGAAAGTTTTCCGGAAAATCGAATAAATCCGAAGCCTTCAAAAGAAAAGATGGAGCGGGCGAAGGGATTCGAACCCTCGACATCCACCTTGGCAAGGTGGTGCTCTACCAACTGAGCTACGCCCGCAGAATTAAACTAAGTTTTTTCTCAAAGTGAAGGAATTCCGTCAACCCCAATCGTCCTAACCTGAGACTGCAAAAGTTTGCATGTTTAGGTAACAGTCTTTAAAAGATGATTTAATTTATAATCGAACACAGATCGTACATATGCCCTTCGATTTCATGAACAAGCACTGTCCTGTTGTTCTTGTAATTCTGTATCTCGTTGCACTGATATATCCCATGACAATGATTCTTGGGGAGGTTCCATTGCCTTTCCAGGAAGAAGGTGACGCCAACGACCTCTTGTCGTGGAAAAAAGAGGCCGCTGACAGTGCCTTGAGAATTGGGCTTAGCAGTGTAGCAGCTTCTCTTTATGATCAATTACTTTCTTCCGAAACAACCAAGAGAAATCAAAATCGAGAAGAATTGCTGTTAGGCTTGGTTACAGCTCAATTGGCGAACGGACATTTTGATGATGCCGCAAAAGTAATGCAGCAATTATCCAAGAGCAACTCACCCAGAGTTTGCATTCGTCGTTCGATTCTTGCTTTCCAACAAAATAATTCAGCGAAAGTTGCCGAATCGCTAGAAGATGTTAAAATTGAAGATCTGCCTCCCGAAGAAAGAGGTTGGTTTCATTTGCTAAAAGGAATTGGTGCACTTCTAGGCAAGGAACGAGAGTTGGCCCAAAATTATTTCGAGACTGCGTTGCAAATTGCGGTTAGCGAAACCCAGAAAACCGAATTTCTGTTACTTCGCCACAGAGCTGAAATCTCGAGTGGAAAACCCGATGAGGTTCTGGCCGTGAAACTTAAGCAACAATGGGAAAAGTTCAAAGGTCAGGCTGCCGGGTATGATTTTGCGCTGGAATATGCAAGTGTGCTTCAATCCCTGAATCGTACGGGAGAAGCGATCGCTGTGATTGACGCACAGCTCAAAGTTATTCCCATCCAAAATGGCGATAAAAAAGCACACTTGCTACTCGCATTGGGTTTGTTGGATCAAGACCCTAACTCAAATCTTGGAAGAGATGCATTAAGTTCGCTAGTGGAAAAAACGGAAGCGCCTGCATTGGCAAAAGTTGGGCTTCGAATTCTCGCCAGTCGATTCGACTCCTTAAAAGACGATGGCACCTACGTTGCATTCATAGATCGTTTATTAAGTTCAACCAAACCACACCTTCTGCGGGAAAACCTACTTTTGTTAAGAGCAAATGCCGCTCTAGCCTATGGTGCGGACCAAGATGCTGATGAATATTGCGCCAGACTGCTTCAGGAATATCCAGCATCACCATGGAAATTGGACGCATTGAAAACCATGGCAACAATTGCATGGCGCACTCAACCCCCCAGATATCGCAAAGCCGCTGATTATCTCAGTCAAATTCGATCTGCGGAAGAGGAAGCTGGGGTAGATTACAACAAAACCGCCTTATTGATGGCCGATTGCCATTTTCTCGCAAACGATTACGAAAACGCTAGCTCAGCTTATCAAAACTTGCTGAAACAGAAATTTAGTCAGGATGTGCGGGCTAAAGCTCTGTTTCAATTTGTGCAATCGCAAATTGGGCTTGGGAATTTAGATCAAGCAGCCGCTACTTTGGATGACAAACAATTCGATTTCAAAAAACTGTCAAGTTGGTGGCAGGCGGAATGGAATTTAATTGCCGCATTGAAGGAGCGGGATGGTGCAGCTACAGCCCACGCCCGAGTTGACGATACACTTAAAACAATTACGGACAATGTGCCAGAAGCTGTGAGGATTCGGTTAATGTGGCTCCAAGCCCAACTCAGTCTTGATTTAAGCGAGAATTTAAATTCAACACCCGACTTAACGGATAAGATAATGTCCATGCTTGAAAACAGTTCTACACTTGAAAAGGCAGAACTAGCCATGTTGCGGGCCCAAACGATGCTAACAAAAGGGCAAGGGTTGCTTCGCTTGCAGAGAGCTGATGAAAGCTTTGTCGTTTTCGAAAAACTAAGGTCCTCATATCCAAATAGCGAACAAGCGGTCCTTTCCTACCTGCTCGAGGCAAATCACCATTCAGCCCAAAATCACTTGGCAGAAGCCCAGCGAAAATTAGTCACCTTGGCGGAACGCTTCCCAAAAAGCGAATATGCACCCAGAGCTTTGTACGAAGCGTCCATCAATGCGGAACGGCGAGGCCTTCCGGAAAGTTTGCTGGAAGCTTTTGGATTATTGAAAAAGATGACAAACAGCTTTCCCGATAGTGATTTGTTATTCCACGCAAGATTGAGACAGGGTCATCTATTGAGAAATCTCAATGATTTCGGGGCTGCTCTGGAGATTTATGATGAAATACTAAAAAATGAAATCTTTGGGCAACATGAACAGCGCCCTTTGGCAGCGCTCGCAAAAGCAGATTGCTTATATGCCATGGCCAAATCGGATTCAGCTAAATTCGGGGACGTCGCGCTGCGATACAGTGATCTTTACACCCTTGGTAGTCTACCGGTCGATTTACGCATCGAAGCAGGGTATAAGCGAGCACTATGTTTCAGGAAGGCGTTAAAGGCTGACGAGGCGCAAGCTGCATGCTGGGAGGTCATTCAGCTTTTTGTGCAATCCGATGATTTCTTCAATGCATTGGGAGGTAAGGGACGTTACTGGGCATCCAAAACTATTCTGGAACTGGGAGATATGCTTGAGCAACAAGGTTCCTCTAATCAAGCCATCAAGGTTTATGATTTGATTTTAAAGCGTGATTTACCAGGAAAGGCACTGGCAAACTCACGAGCAGGAACCAAAAAGGAATAGAGATGGGTGAATGGAACTTATTGCAAGGAGGGGGGCCATTGACTTGGCCTTTGCTCGGATTGGGCATACTGAGCTTGGCTTTTTTCATAGAGAGAATCCTGTACCTTCATAAAATCCAGATCAATGTAGAGGAGTTCATGGAGGGCATTAAAAACAACCTACGCCAAAGTCGATTGGTGGAAGCTTTGACTCTGTGTGAAAACGAAGGCAACAAACCTGTATCCAACTTGATCAAAACAGCCTTGTTGAATCACGACAAAGATGAAAAGCGGTTGAGAGGTGCAATTCAAACGGTTGCCCATCTGGAAATACCTTTATTGGAAAAGAGGCTTATGGCCTTGGGTGTTGTAGTAAAAGTTGCTCCCATCCTTGGTCTGCTTGGTACTTTATTATCGAGTGCAGAAGCATTCCGCAGACTTCAAGAGGCCGGATTTTACGCTAATTCAGCCTCTTTCGCAGGCGACTTAACGCATGCCGTTGTGAGTACGGTTATAGGTTTGACCATTGCGATCACATCACACTGCGGAAGGGCCTTGTTGCGCAGTCGGGTGAAATCACTCGTCCATGATTTGGAGTGGGTCGCCAATGCCATATTGCAACAAATAACATTGGCAGATTCATCTCTCTATAAAAAAGAGAAAGCCAAATGAAATCTCACTTAAAGGCCTTTGATTTCACTTTGCAGATCGAGAAGGAATCTTTCTCCATAGATTTTGCGCCTCTTCTGGACCTGTGTATGATAGTGGGATTGTTTGTTTGGTTGAGTTCTCGATTCACATTCTCGCCTGGGATTCCATTGGACTTGCCTCGTAGTGGAGAGAATCTTCGAGGCATTCCATGTGCAGCGGTGCTAACAGTTGCCGGGAAGAATGAAATCTTTCTTGAAGGCGACCGTTACCAAATGAATGAAATTGCCCCTGTCTTGCGAACTGTTGTCGCCCGTGAAAAACACAAGGGCGGAGTCTCCCTTTTGCTTAAAATGAACAAAATTTCCAGCATGGCAACTTTGCTCAAACTCTGTGAAATAGCCTTATCCGCTGGCGTACAATCCATTCAGTTGGCATCTGAATCGGCGGACATGATAGTACCCAATAATTTCATTTCACCCGAATGAAGCCTGAGCAGATTCCGGCAATCAGCCTACCGTTGATCACCCTGATCTTGGGTGTTTCGGGGTATGTACTATTCTCAAAATTAAATCCTGTTGGAAAACCTTTTTCTCCCAAGGAATTGGCAAAGCCAAGCATTGGCTATGTTGATTTGTCGAGAAGCAACGTGATGGCAGATCAAGCGTTGCTCGAAGATTCCGCCCCATTGTTTTTACCGACACGGTGGAATGCATCCACTACTCCTAGGGCGACCCTTGACGACAAAATAACTGGAATTTCCAATTATCCACCCGAACTTTATGCCGTTAACTCAACCTTTTTCAAGGGGCCCCAACTTGACTTTGGACCTCAACCCCCTCGGGTTTTATCAAAAGGGCTAGCGGCTACTTTCTCCACCTTGGGATTGGCGAAGGAAATTACCGAGAATTCAAATGCATCAGGCAAAGGTGTGATGGAAATCCAACGGATGGGGGAAGAAAAGATTCATGAATTTCCTTTGCCGAAAAAACTGATGAGTGAATCCAAGGTGGGCTTTTGGTCACCTGTGGAATTTTTCTGTACAGTTGAAAATCTAACGGCAATGGGGTCACCCTCTCAGACAAAGTTTTCTGGAATCAATGAGTTAGACCAAGCATTATCTCGTTTTGCAAAACAGAAGGTTTCTGAAAGCGGTTTGTCTTCGGGCTTTTATCGTATAACTGCTTATCCGTGATTTTTCCGACAAAAATCATTGACCACAGAATCACTTTCGTCCATTTTCTTCCGTTCTTTCCATTTATCGGGTGGTGACGATGAGGAAAGAAAATCCCCACTCTCAAAATCCCAGACTAACTTTTAATAATACACAAGTGCTTGCGCACAAACAAACAACTATAGTTATAACATCTTCTCGCCCATGTAGCTCAGTCGGCAGAGCGCGTCCTTGGTAAGGACGAGGTCGGCGGTTCAAATCCGCTCGTGGGCTCCATTGGCAAAGGCATTGCCTTCAAAGAAAACAACTAAACGGAAAAACTATCGATGGCTAAGGCACAATTCGAGAGAAACAAACCCCATGTCAACGTCGGCACTATCGGTCACGTCGACCACGGAAAAACCACGCTGACTGCAGCAATCCTTCACGCCCAATCACGCAAGGGACTAGCTGAAATAAAAAGCTACGCGGATATCGCGAAAGGTGGAACCGTGCGCGACGCTTCAAAAATCGTGACGATTGCCGTATCTCATGTTGAATATGAGTCGGATAATCGTCACTACGCTCACGTGGATTGCCCGGGTCACGCCGATTTCGTAAAGAATATGATTACGGGCGCAGCCCAAATGGACGGCGCCATCCTTGTCGTGGATGCTTCTACCGGACCCATGCCACAGACAAGGGAACATATCCTGCTTGCCCGACAAGTTGATGTTCCCCACGTGGTGGTCTTTCTTAACAAGTGTGATCTACTTGAAGGCGATGACGCGGAACTTGTGGAGCTTGTCGACATGGAAATTCGCGATCTCCTCAGCAAATACGAATTTGATGGGGATAACGCAAAAATCATCAGAGGATCCGCAACAAAAGCACTCGAGGATGATGAAGGTGAATTGGGATTGCCTGCCATTCAGCAATTAATGGAAGTAATTGATTCGGAAATAGCTGAGCCTGAACGCGACGTCGACAAACCATTCCTGATGTCTGTTGAAGACGTCTTTTCCATTACCGGTCGCGGAACCGTTGCCACAGGTCGTATTGAACGGGGCGTGGTCAAGGTTGGCGAAGACGTGGAAATTGTCGGCCTGGGTGAAGGTCGCATTACAACCTGCACAGGTGTCGAAATGTTTCGCAAGGAGCTTGATCAAGGCCAAGCCGGCGACAATGTCGGTTTGCTGCTGCGTGGAGTTGAAAAGGATGAAATCGAGCGTGGTCATGTTCTGGCAAAGCCTGGATCAATCAAGCCACATATCAAAGCAAAGGCTCAAATTTATGTGCTAACCAAAGATGAAGGCGGGCGCCACACACCCTTTTTCAAGGGATATCGCCCTCAATTCTTTTTCGGGACTGCGGACGTTACTGGTATAGTGGAATTGCCCGAAGGCGTTGAAATGGTAATGCCTGGAGACAATCTTGCCGTAAACATGGAATTGCAGAAGTCTATTGCCATGGAATCCGGTCAACGTTTCGCTATCCGAGAAGGTGGTAAAACCATCGGTGCCGGCAATATCACCGAGGTGATTTCCTAAGGGTAATCGTGTTGGTGCAAAATATCATTTTCGTATTCTAGGGAGAATAGCTCAACTGGCAGAGCAACGGTCTCCAAAACCGTAGGTTGGGGGTTCGAGTCCCTCTTCTCCCGCCAACGGTTAACCCTTGAGTTTATCCCAAGCAAGATAAATGAAAAATCCATTCAAATCCGCTCGAGTTTTTTACGGGGAAACTGTGACTGAGTTGAAGAAAGCAACATGGCCAACCAAAAAGGAACTTCAGGAATCTACAGTGGTGGTCCTAGTTGGAATAGTAATTCTTGGATCTTTCATCACTTTGACCGACTTTTCCTTGGCCAATTGGGTTGAATACATAACTGGGGTGGTTCGCTAGATCTCCATTAAGTTTCCTCCTTTTAGTGATCTTGATGACAAACGAAGCCAAACTTGGACCCACTCGGTGGTATGCCGTTCAAACTCTTTCCAACCAAGAAGGAAAGGTTCAAAAATACTTGAACAAGTTCAAGGAAGAAGACGAACGGATGGGGGAATGTTTGAGCGAAGTTCTGGTTCCCACCGAAACTGTTTCTGAAATCAAAAACGGAGAAAAACGTCAGAGGGAACGGAAATTTTATCCAGGCTATGTATTCGTTGAAATGCGTTTGTATGACTTGGATGGCAACCTGCTCAAGGAGCCATGGTATCAAGTAAAGGATACCCAAGGTGTGATTAACTTTATAGGCAAAGACACTCCAACTGCTCTCAAGGAAGATGAAATTAACCGGATTTTGAGACAAGTAGAGGACGCAGAAGGCAAAGAGGTTCCAAAGGTGCTCTATGAGACGGGCGAAGAAGTTAAGATTTTGGATGGTCCTTTCATCAACCTGACGGGAATCATTGATGAAGTAGATGCGGACAAGGGAACTCTCAAGGTGTCTGTTTCCATTTTTGGGCGTTTCACTCCCGTTGAGCTAGAATTTTGGCAAGTGGAAAAAGCCGAGGAATAAGAACAACAAACTGCCATGTCTAAGAAGGAAATAGGAGAAATACGGTTACAATTACCTGCCGGAAGCGCTAATCCAGCTCCACCTGTTGGTCCCGCATTGGGTGCCAAGGGCGTCAACATCATGGGATTCTGCAAGGAATTCAATGCGAAGACAAAGGATCAAGCCGGTTTGATCTTACCTGTTGTAATTACGGTGTATGCAGATCGTTCCTTTTCCTTTATTTTGAAATCGCCGCCTGCAGCGGTTCTATTGAAAAAAGCCGCCGATGTGCCCAAAGGATCGGGAACCCCCAATCGAGAAAAAGTGGGATCAGTGACTCGAGATCAAATTTTAGAGATAGTCAGAACAAAGGAAAAGGATCTCAACGCCAACGACGACGAAGCGGCTATTCGCATTATAGAAGGCACTGCTCGCAGTATGGGCATAGAGGTTTTGTAACTACCACTTTTAAGATTTCAGATATTTCACATTTCAGTAAGATGGGAAAAGCAAGCAAACGATACAATACGGCTTTAGGTGAGGTTCCTCGAGAAACTAGGCATAACTTGGAGGATGCCGTAAAGACACTGCTAAGCTTGCCTGCCGCTAAATTTGATGAGACCGTTGAACTTTCTGTCAATTTGGGAGTAGACCCAAAGAACACTGCGCAAATGGTGCGAGGCACTGTGAATCTTCCCCACGGAAGTGGGAAAAAGCTAAGTGTTGTGGTTTTTACTGATAACGTCGAGGAAGCACGGGAAAATGGCGCCGATGAAGCAGGCCTGGATGATCTGTTGGAAAAAATCAAAGGAGGGTGGACGGATTTTGACGTTGCAATCTCAACGACCGAAGCAATGAAAAAAGTTCGGTCAGTGGCACGAATTCTTGGTCCGAAGGGGTTGATGCCCAATCCTAAATCAGGCACCGTCACAGATGACATCCCTTCCAGTATTCAAGCGGTAAAGTCGGGACGCGTTGAATACAAGTTGGACAAGGGTTCGAATGTCGCAATCGTAATTGGAAAACGGTCCTTTAATTCCGAGCAGTTGCTCGAGAACGCGCGAGCTGCCTTGGATTCGCTGGGGAAACAGCACCCAGAAGGTTGCAAAGGGCGTTTTGTGAAGAACATAACCCTTAGTAGTTCCATGAGCCCAGGGGTTAGACTTTCAAGTACTGAATACGCTCATTTATAGGAACTCACCGACTTTTTAATATCTCATGAGAACCGAAAAAAAGTATCTGGCCACCGAGGTAGACAGCCATCTCGAAAAATCTGATTTTTGCATCATAGCCGACTATCATGGCATCAAAGTCGATGAAACTGCAGAATTGCGCTCCAAGTTGGCCGAATGCGGAGCTGAATTTCACGTAGTTAAGAACAGTGCCTTGGACGTGGCTTCAAAGGCACGTGGTATGCCTGATATGAGTGCCTTCCTAAGTGGGCCAACGGCTATAGTAGTAGGTGGAGCGGATGCATCCGGTACTGCTAAAAAGCTAAAGAAATTTCATAAGGAAACAGAAAAGGTTGGGATAAAAGGAGGTGTATTCGGCGATAGGTTGTTATCAGCCGAAGAAATCGCCAGACTAGCCGAACTCCCTGATATGGATACCCTGCGAGCTCAATTGCTTTCCTTACTTAACTCGCCGGCTTCAGGGCTCTTGTCCGTCCTCTCTGGTCCAGCTCGTTCGTTTGTCAATGTTCTTCAAGCTAAGACGAACGAGAGTTAATTTTTCATCGCATCAAATAACAAACAATCAACACACCCGCACGAAGAAATTAGGGGAACAACCCTTAAACGTACCACGTCCGGACACTAATAATATTCAGCAGGAGATAGTTGGAAATGGCAGATATAAACAAAGAACAAGTAAAAGAATGGCTCGGATCGCAGTCAGTGATTGAAATCGCTGACCTAGTTAAGGAACTGGAGGAAGATTGGGGTGTTAGTGCAGCCGCACCTGTGGCTGCTGTGGCTGCCTCTCCCGCAGCAGGCGGAGGAGATGCCGACGCTGCAGAAGAAAAAGACGAATTCGACGTCGTATTAACTGATTTCGGTGGTAATAAAATTGCCGTCATCAAGGAGGTTCGAGGTATAACCGGGCTCGGGCTCAAAGAGGCAAAGGAATTGGTTGAAGGCGCTCCTAAAGCCATCAAAGAAGGTGCCTCCAAAGATGAGGCTGAAGAGGTTCAAAAGAAGCTCGAGGCAGCCGGTGCCAAAGTGGAGCTCAAGTAAGAGAGCTACATGGCATTCATCATTTCAATTGAAGAGTACGCTCGCTCTTGCGGGCTTGGTCTGACAAGAGGCGTCTCGGCTTAATCCGAGACGCCTTCGATTATACAACAACCAATCCGATACAGGACTAATCGGGACAAATTCATGCCAAATCGACGCAATTTCGGGAAGCTTAAAGAGGTCATCGCTCCTCCTAACTTAATCCAGAATCAGATAGATTCCTTTCGCGACTACCTGCAACGGGATATTCCTCCCACCCATCGGAAGAAAGATGGACTGCAGGCTGTGTTTAGTGAAATTTTCCCTATAGAAAGTTATGACGGCAGGGCCAGCTTGGAGTATCTAAGTTATCGCGTCGATGACCCGAAGGCAGACGAAGAAGAGAGCCTTCGCGAAGGCTTGAGTTTTTCCGCTCCTCTTTACGTGAAATTGCGGTTGCGTGAACATTCAGAAGAATCCGGCAAAGACGAAATCAAGGATGAGGAAATTTACATGGGTGAAATTCCCATGATCTCAAGTCGTGGTTCTTTTATTATCAACGGGGCGGAAAGAGTGGTCGTCAGTCAATTGCATCGCTCCCCCGGCATCTGTTTTGAGAAAACAACACATACCAGTGGCAAATTGTTACATTCTTTTCGCATCATTCCAGATCGAGGGACTTGGATTGAGGCTCAATTTGACCAAAATGACTTGTTGTACATTTACCTCGATCGACGCAGGCGCAGACGCAAATTTCTGATCACCACCTTTTTAAGAGCGCTTGGTCAAGGTTCGGATCTCGAGTTACTCGAACTATTCTATCAAATTGAAACCATCTCTGTGGCTAAAGCGTTGAAGATGGATCACGTGTCTCACTTGGTGCTCGTTGAAGATATGGTAGATGGCAACAAAGGCGTGGTTTTGGCCCGGTCTTTCGAGCCGTTGACCAAAACCGGATTACGTACTTTCCACAAGGCAGACATCAGCGAAATGCGTGTCATTGATACCGCTGTAGATGATGGGGCCATTATCCGTTCACTTAAAAAAGATACCGCCCGGAACGAGGAAGAGGCTCTCAAGGAAATTTATAAGAAATTGCGCCCAGGAGAGCCTCCCACCACTCAAAATGCCAAGGCTCTGATCAAGCGCCTGTTCGAGGACTCTAAACGTTATGATCTTGGTAGAGTAGGTCGGTACAAACTAAACCAGAAACTTAGCTTGGAAACCGATTTAAACGTGCGAATTGTCAATGTGGAAGACATTGTAGCTGCAACTAAATATCTGACCAACCTCAAGCGTGGAAACGGTATGATCGACGACATCGACCACCTCGGCAGTAGACGTGTACGGACTGTTGGGGAATTGTTGGCAAATCAATGCAGGATCGGCTTGGCTCGGACTGAACGAGTGGTTAAGGAACGCATGACGTTGTACGACCAAAACGTCGATTCGCTGACACCCCAAAAGCTAATCAANCCCAAAGCTCTTACAACAGTCATNAGGGATTTCTTTGCACGTAGCCAATTGAGCCAGTTCATGGATCAAATCAATCCTTTGGCTGAATTGACCCACAAGAGAAGGCTCTCGGCTTTGGGNCCNGGTGGTCTNAATCGAGAGCGAGCCGGTTTCGAGGTTCGTGACGTACATCCAAGTCATTACGGTCGCATATGCCCCATCGAAACACCTGAAGGCCCAAATATCGGATTAATTAATTCCCTTAGTTACTTTGCCCGAATAAATGAATTTGGCTTCATCGAGGCTCCATACCGCTTNGTCGAAAATGGCCTAGTTACCAAGAAGGTTGAATATCTCAACGCAGACCAAGAGGAGCAATTTATCATCGCCCAAGCCAACTCCGAAATGGATGACAAGAGCAAGTTGGTTGGCAAAGTCACTTGTCGCTATCGCGATGAGGTGCTGGAAGTGGATCCAAAGGAAGTTTCCTATATGGATGTTTCTCCCAAGCAAGTTGTCTCCGTTGCTGCAGGTCTAATTCCATTTCTCGAACATGATGATGCAAACCGTGCATTGATGGGCTCCAATATGATGCGACAGGGTGTCCCATTGTTAAAGACGGAGGCCCCATTTGTCGGTACTGGCATTGAACCAACCGTAGCCCATGATTCCAAAACTGTCTGCTTGTCCGAATCTGAAGGGTTGGTAGCTTCCGCCGATGCAAATAGAATAATCGTTAGCGAGGATGGAAAAACTAACCCAAAATTACTAAGCGATCCCAAAACTGACGCAAAACGCGGAATCTATCACTATCCCCTGCGAAAATACGTGCGATCCAATGCAGGCACTTGCTTTAACCAAAAACCCATTGTGAAGAAGGGTGAAAAGGTAAAGGTCGGGCAAGTTTTGGCTGATGGCCCATGCACCGATAACGGAGAGTTGGCCATTGGTCGCAACATCCTTGTCGCCTTCATGCCATGGAACGGATACAATTTCGAAGACGCTATCTTGATCAACGAGCGCATGATCAAAGATGATATCTATACGTCAATTCATATAGAAAACTTCGAAGTCACTGCTCGGGATACCAAATTGGGTCCGGAAGAAATCACTCGCGACATTCCAAATGCCGGGGAGGAAGCGTTGCGCAACCTAGATCATAATGGGGTCATCCGAGTTGGAGCCGAAGTGAAACCTGGTGACATCTTGGTTGGCAAAATTACTCCCAAAAGTGAAACCGACCTTGCTCCCGAGGAAAAACTTCTACGTGCCATCTTCGGTGAAAAAGCGGCCGACGTTAAAGATACTTCATTGGTTGTACCCTCTGGTTGCACCGGAACGGTTATGGACATTAAAATATCCAGCCGTACAGATGCAGAGGAAGAAAAACTTTCTCCCTCCGATCGCCGCCGTCAGACGAAACAAATCCGCGAAGAATATCGAGACCAATCCGAACAACTTCGCAACGATCTCACAGAGTCACTCTCCAATATCTTGCTAGGTGAAAAAATACCTCTGGATGTCCGTAATTCGGACAGCTCGGAGATTATAATTCCTGCCAATCGCAAGATTACCAAAACTTTGCTCAGGAAACTCGCATCCGTCCATAGGCACATTGATATCGATCCCTCCCCCGTTCGCATCAAGGTGATGGAGATCATAAGTTCCTACCAAACAAAATTTGATGACTTGGAGAAGGATCGAGCACGCAAACTTGAAGCCATTGAGCATGGGGACGGCATTGACCAAGGCATAATCAAGAACGTGAAAGTTTTTGTGGCCACCAAACGCAAGATCCAAGTCGGTGACAAAATGGCTGGCCGTCATGGAAACAAAGGTGTGATTGCTAAAATCGTAGCAGAAGAAGATATGCCTTTTCTCGCTGATGGTACCCCCATCGAAATCTGTCTCAATCCTCTCGGTGTTCCAAGTCGAATGAACGTGGGNCAGGTGCTTGAAACTCACTTAGGTTGGGCCTGCAAGAAACTGGGTCTTCAAGTAGCCACTCCCATTTTCGATGGTATCGACGAAGATGAAATCAAGAAACATCTTCAGAAAGCTGGTTTGCCGGAATCCGGCAAGGCGGAGCTAATCGATGGTTGTACCGGCGAACCCTTTGATCAAAAGGTTGTCGTGGGTTACATCTACATGATGAAACTCAATCACTTGGTAGCCAGCAAGATACACGCTCGGGCTGTTGGGCCATATAGTTTGATCACGCAACAGCCTCTTGGAGGTAAAGCTCAGTACGGAGGGCAACGATTCGGTGAAATGGAGGTTTGGGCATTAGAAGCCTATGGAGCCGCATACACTTTGCAGGAATTGCTTACCGTGAAATCTGATGACGTTTCTGGACGGACAAAGATTTACGAATCTCTCGTCAAGGGTGACAACTCCCTCCAAGCCGGCACCCCCCAATCTTTCAACGTATTGATGAAAGAAATGCAAAGCCTTTGTCTGGATGTTAGGCTGAGAGGTGAAACCGGTGGGTTGTAAGCCAAGCGGCAGCAATCAAATTCACAAGTTTTATTCATACGATTTAGGAGAATCAGCGAAATGAGTACGGAAGCAGCCAAGGAAGCTTTAGGTGGAACGGATCACAGTTTTGATCGAGTAACTATAACGGTGGCAGCACCTGATACGATCCGGTCTTGGTCTAGGGGAGAGGTAAAGAATCCCGAAACCATCAACTACCGAACCTTCAAGCCGGAGCCCGGCGGACTATTCTGCCAAAAAATCTTTGGTCCAGTTCGTGACTACGAATGTGCATGCGGTAAGTACAAACGCATAAAGTATAAAGGGGTAATCTGCGACCGATGTGGGGTTGAAGTGACAGTGGCTAGGGTTCGCCGTGAGCGTATGGGCCATATAGAACTAGCCGTACCAGTTTCACATATTTGGTTTCTTAAGAGCATGCCTAGTCGACTAGGCTTGTTGCTGGACATGACTGCGCGCAGCCTCGAGCGTGTCCTTTACTATGAAAATTACATGGTCACCGAGCCAGGCAAAACACCGTTGGAAGAAAAGCAACTGTTGACCGATATCGAATATGAACAGGCTTGTGAAGATTTCGGGCCTGATGCATTTGAGGCGAAAATGGGNGCNGTGGCGGTAAAGGAGATTCTTGAAAAAATTGAAATGGAGGATGTTATCGAAGAGTTGCACGAGCAAATGCTCGCCACTCGCTCGAAACAAATCAAAAAGAAGCTTTCCAAGCGCTTGAAGGTACTTCAGGGATTTCTAGATTCGGGTGCTCGCCCAGAATGGATGGTCCTTGAATCAGTTCCTGTTATTCCACCGGATCTACGCCCCTTGGTTCCTTTGGAAGGCGGTCGTTTTGCAACCAGCGACCTGAATGACTTATACCGTCGAGTCATCAATCGAAACAACCGTCTCAAAAATCTTCTGCAGTTGAAAACTCCAGACGTTATTATTCATAACGAAAAAAGAATGCTTCAAGAGGCCGTCGACGCCCTTTTTGACAATGGTCGTCATGGTCGTGCCATCACAGGTGCCGGAAATAGAGCATTGAAATCGCTCAGTGACATGCTGAAAGGCAAGCAAGGTCGTTTCCGACAAAATCTCTTGGGCAAGCGAGTAGATTACTCAGGACGTTCCGTAATTGTTATTGGACCCGAGTTAAAACTTCATCAATGCGGAATTCCAAAGAAAATGGCTTTAGTTTTGTTTGAGCCATTTATCATCCGACGCTTGAAGGAATTGGGATTTGTCCACACGGTTCGCGGCGCACGCAAAATGATTGAAAGCCAACCTCCGGAAGTCTGGGATATCTTAGAGGAGGTTTCAAAAGGTCATCCTGTTCTACTTAACCGTGCCCCCACCCTTCACCGTTTATCAATTCAAGCTTTCGAGCCCGTACTAATCGAGGGTGAAGCTATTCGCGTTCATCCTCTTGTGTGTACTGCGTACAATGCAGATTTTGACGGGGACCAAATGGCAGTTCATGTCCCGCTTTCCTTGGAAGCGATCATGGAAGCAAAGCTCTTGATGCTGGCAACTCATAATATTTTCTCACCATCAAGCGGGAAACCGATCCTCACTCCTTCTCAAGACATAGTTTTGGGATCCTATTATCTAACCGTGGATCGCCTTGGAGCCCCAGCGGAAGATAAACGCATACCGCTACTAAACGATGTGGAGGAAGTGCTAACTGCCCAAGCCGAGGGTGCATTAAAAACTCATGACTGGATCGATCTGAGAAATCCTGACAAAGGGACAGAAACCCGATTTGGCAACTCACGAAAAAATATCATTCGGACTACCGTGGGGCGAGTTCTCTTTAACACCATTTGGCCTGCTGAACTAGGTTATTTCAACGATCGAGCACTGAAAGGTGACTTGGGCGACCTGATACTTGCAACATATGAAGAAAAGGGGAAGGAAGAGACTGTTGAGGTAGTAGATCGTCTCAAGGAGCTCGGATTTAGATCAGCCACAAAAGCAGGGATTTCAATCGGTATCGTCGATATGATTATTCCTAAGGCAAAAGATGAGGTCGTGAAGAATGCACGCGAGGAAATCTCGAAGGTTCAGGAACAGTACCGTAATGGATTAATTACAGATCGTGAGCGNTACAACAAGGTCATCAACGAATGGACAGGGGCAACGGATAAAATTGCCAACCATGTGTTTGAAAGCCTTCAGCGTAATCGCGATCGAGATGAAATCAATCCAGTGTACCTGATGATGGACTCCGGTGCACGAGGCAACCGGCAACAGGTTCGCCAACTATGTGGCACTAGGGGTCTTATGGCCAAGCCTTCGGGAGAAATCATCGAGCGACCAATTTTATCTTCCTTCCGAGAGGGGCTAACTGTTCTCGAATATTTCATATCCACCCACGGTGCCCGAAAGGGACTCGCCGACACTGCCCTAAAGACTGCGGATGCTGGTTATTTGACCCGAAAGCTTTGCGACGTCGCAATGGATTGCATAGTGGACGTCGTGGATGATGGTCGCCGAGATGGTGTTTGGAAGCAAGCCATCACAGAAGGGGATGAGGAAATTGTCAGTTTGCATGATCGCATAGTTAAAAGGCATTCCGCCGACGACATTTTTCATCCCACGAATCCAGAGGAAAAAATCGTTGGAAACGGCGACTTAATAGATGAGGAAAGCGCCGACTTGATCGAAGAGCTTGGTATACCTCGGGTTAAAGTAATGTCTCCTTTGAGCACTCGTCGTAAAATCGGCATTACAGCCCTCGAATACGGGATTGACCCTTCCACCAACAAGACTGTTGAGGTTGGTACTGCCGTCGGCATCATTGCAGCTCAATCCATTGGCGAGCCTGGCACCCAGTTGACAATGAGAACTTTTCACATTGGAGGTATCGCCGTCCACAAGGTGCCTGAAATCAAGGTAAAACTAGGCGGACGTATTCGTTACGAAAGTTTGCGTAAAGTTCGCTTGCCGGGCGGACCTGAAGTCGTGCTCAACAAAACCGGAAAGGTGCACTTGTTGGACGAGGATGACAAGATTGTGAGAAGGGCGGACGGTAATCCCGAAAGTTGGGATATTCCAGCTGGTTCCGTACTGTACTTTGAGGAAGGTGATACTGTAAAAGAGGGAGACGTACTCGCCAAATGGGATCCTTACAATGTACCGATTTTATCTGAAAAAGCTGGTAAAATAGTTTTCGTAGACATGATGGAGGGATTAACCACCAAGGTCGAAAAGGACGCAGAAGGAAATCGATCGACCGTGGTAATTGAACACAAGGAAGATCTGAACCCCCGCATCGAAGTTCACGATGCCAAAGGCGTGTTGCAGGCTACTTATCCAATCCCCACTGGAGCTCGAGTCGAATTTGGAGAAGGCAGTAGCATAGAAGAAGGTTCCATTATCGCGAAAACATCTCGAGAGTCTTCAGGAACGCAGGATATTACTGGCGGTCTTCCAAGGGTGGCAGAACTTTTCGAAGCCCGACGACCCAAGGAAGTTGCTGAAATGGCAAAGATAGACGGTGTGGTTTCCATGGCTGGTACCGTACGCTCGAAAAAGCGTCTTTTGGTTACCAATGATGAAACTGGCCAAGCGGAAGAACATCTCATTCAACATGCCAAGCATCTCGTAGTTCAACCAGGAGACGTTGTTCACAAAGGTCAATTATTGACAGAGGGCGCAAAGGACCCACACGAGATTTTGGAAATCTTAGGACCAGCAGCTGTCCAAGAATACCTGATCGAGGAAATTCAGAAGGTGTATCGTTTGCAAGGTGTAACCATTAATGACAAACACCTCGAAGTCATCATTTCACGAATGCTCTACAAAGTTCGAATCACCGAACCCGGCGATTCAGAATTCTTCTGGGGTGACCAAGTGGATCGTTTCGAGTTCATGAACCAAAATGAGCATATCCGCGAGAAAGGTGGGAAACCGGCGGAAGGCGAACCTATCCTACTCGGAATTACCAAAGCTTCTCTGGAAACGGAAAGTTTCATCTCGGCAGCATCTTTCCAAGAAACCACGCGTGTTTTGACAGATGCGTCAACTCTGGGCAAATCAGATCGACTGAAGGGATTCAAGGAAAACGTCATCATGGGTCACCTCATTCCAGCGGGAACAGGTTTACCTCAGTATCGCAAGCTACGCATCGATACCTTGGGGGTGGAATCAACTGAAAAAACTGGAGCAAAAAGGGCTTGAAATCAGGTTCCTCTTACTTGTGCGTTAGAAATATAGCTTGAATCAATTCAGAAAAAAGGTATCAACAAAACCTTTTTTCCTTACCACGGAAATGCCTACAATTAATCAACTTGTCCGGAAACCCCGGAAAAAGGTCCAATCCAAGACCAAATCACCTGCGCTTAAAGCTTGCCCTTTTCGCAGGGGGGTCTGCGTGCAAGTCACTACCCGCACACCAAAAAAACCGAATTCTGCCATTCGAAAAGTGGCCAAGGTTCGTCTCACAACTGGCATAGAGGTCATTGCTTATATTCCCGACGAGGGTCATAACCTTCAAGAACACAGTATCGTGCTTCTGAGAGGCGGGCGCGTAAAGGACTTGCCTGGAGTACGCTACCACATAGTCCGGGGAGTTCTAGATTGCCAAAGTGTGGAAAAACGCCGACGCAGTCGTTCTAAGTATGGTGTTAAAAGACCGCGCCAGAAAAAATAATTCCTCTACCCCACCCTTATCCGCTTAATTTTAAATCTCAGTACATTATTATGTCGCGCAGAAGGCGAGCTGTAAAACGTGCCCCGGCACCCGATCCCCGATACAAAAGTGAGTTGATCGGTGCCTTGATCAATCTTGTCATGAAAAATGGCAAGAAGTCCGTTGCCCAAAGGATTGTTTACGCTTCGCTCGAGAGATNGAGTGAAAAACTTGGAAAGGGGAATCCACATGATTTGGTTTTGGGAGCACTGGAAAACACTCGCCCCAAGATTGAAGTAAAAAGTCGTCGAGTTGGTGGAGCCACCTATCAAGTTCCTCTCGAAGTATCCTTCGACCGTCAGCAAAGCCTCGCTTTTCGTTGGATCATTGCCGCCGCTTCATCCCGGAAAGGAATTCCTATGCAAGAGGCTTTGGCAAACGAGATGATAGATGCCTACAATAACACGGGTGGGGTCGTAAAAAAGAAAGAGGAAACCCATCGAATGGCTCAAGCGAATCGTGCTTTTGCTCATTTACGTTGGTGAATATTTTCTTCTCCCGAACTTTATTTTCCATCTAGGCAACGGATTCGAACGCCATGAGCTCTAATCAAGAATTATCGTCGAAAAATTCTCCAAGTCGTGAAACGCCCTTGGAGCATACCCGTAACATCGGTATAGCCGCTCACATCGATGCCGGTAAGACGACCGCCACGGAACGTATCCTCTATTATTCAGGCGTAGTTCATAAAATGGGTGAAGTCCATGATGGCAATGCGGTAACTGATTGGATGGAACAGGAAAGAGAACGGGGAATTACCATCACTTCCGCTGCAATTTCCTGTCAATGGAAGCCAAGTGAAGGTCCATTTGCCGGAATAGACCATCAAATCAATATCATAGATACTCCAGGTCATGTTGATTTCACTGCGGAAGTGGAAAGATCACTTCGTGTCCTCGATGGAGCAGTTGGTGTTTTCACCTCGGTGGAAGGAGTCCAACCTCAATCAGAAACTGTTTGGCGGCAAATGGACAAATATAATGTCCCCCGCATAGCCTTTATTAATAAGATGGATCGGGCTGGGTCCGACTTTCTTGCCGCCATTGACAGCATGCGCAAAAAATTGGGCGCGAACGCACATGCTCTTTGTCTTCCGATTGGCGCTGAAGAAAATTTCAAAGGAATCATCGATTTGGTCAAACTCCAAGCCTATGTCTATGATGACGACGATGACACCGGCATGACATTCAAGATCACGGATGTCCCTGAAGATAGTAAGGAAGAGGTCAACGAATACCGCGAAAAATTAATAGAGGCAATTTCTGATTTCGATGACGACGTCGCCATGAAATATCTGGAGGGTGAAGAGCTTTCGGAAAACGAAATCAAACTCGGTATACGAAAAGCAACCCTTTCGCTGAACTTTACTGGAGTCATTCCTGGCAGCGCATTCAAGAACAAAGGGGTTCAGACGCTGCTCGACGCCATTATCGATTATCTCCCTAATCCTTTGGATTTGCCTCCAGCAAAGGGAGAAGATGAAGATGGCGAACCCGTGGAAGCCTCCCCTGACGATGCTGCNAAACCAGTGGGATTGGCTTTCAAGNTAATGACTGACCCTTATGTCGGAAAACTTGTGTTTTTCCGCAACTATCAAGGTACCTTGAAAAAAGGATCCTCGGTCTACAATCCACGCACACGCAAAAGCGAGCGCGTGAGTAGATTGATGATAATGAAGGCGGATGCACGCGAGGATATCGAAGAAGCATACTCCGGAGATATTTGTGCCCTAATCGGCGTGAAGGATGTCGTGACCGGCGATACCCTATGTGACCGTGATATCGACATACGTCTGGAACCACCCACTTTTCCAGAACCTGTTATTTCAATGTCAATAGAGCCGCAAACCAAGGCTGACCAAGAAAAAATGTCAACTGGGCTACAAAGGCTCTCAGAAGAAGATCCCACCTTCACTGTTACTAGTAATCAAGAAACGGGCCAAACCATAATCGCCGGCATGGGCGAACTTCATTTAGAAATCATTCGGGATCGATTGTTTCGAGAATTTAAAGTTGAAGCAGATGCTGGACGACCTCAAATCGCATATCGTGAAACCATTCTAGGAAATTCGGAAGGGGAAGGGAAATTCATTCGTCAGTCAGGTGGGCGAGGACAATACGGTCACGCAATTATCAAACTCGAGCCAAACGAAAAGGGAGAAGGCATTGAAACTATCAATGAAATCGTTGGTGGTGCCATTCCCAAAGAATATATCAAGCCAACCTTGGACGGTATAATCGAAGCTGCAAACGGAGGCGTAGTTGCAGGTTTCCCTGTTATTGACTTCAAGGTGCGACTCGTCGACGGAACTTTCCATGACGTAGACTCCTCCGAGATGGCCTTCAAAATGGCAGGAATCTTTGCGTTCAAGGACGCTATGAAGAAAGCGAAACCCATCCTTCTGGAGCCAATCATGAAAGTTGAGGTGGCAACGCCAGACGAATATCAAGGTGAATTAATGGGTGACCTAAATCGTAGGCGAGGTCAAATTCAAGGAATGGAAACCAAGGGAGATTTATGCAACCTTCAAGCAATGGTTCCCTTGGAAAGTATGTTCGGTTATTCCACTGACATGCGGTCACTTAGCAGTGGTCGGGCCAATTACTCCATGGAACCCTCTCATTTCGAACAAGTCCCCAATAGCCTGCTAAAGGAAATCGTAGAGAAGAATAGTCGAGAACCCGCTCGCACCTAAATTCCAGACCGATCGTCACAAGGAGTTCACATGTCTAACCAAAGAATACGCATTAAGCTTAAAGGTTACGATTACCGTGTTGTCGATCAATCGACCGCCGATATCGTGGATACAGCAAAACGCTCCGGCGCCCGGGTTAGCGGGCCAATACCTTTACCGACCCGCATTGAGAAATATACCGTTAATCGTTCCCCTCACGTCGACAAAAAATCGATGGACCAATTCGAAATTCGAACCCATAAGCGTTTGATAGATATTATCGAACCCAATGTTCAAACCGTCGATGAACTGAAGAAGCTGAATTTACCAGCCGGAGTAGACATCGTAATCCACATCTAATTGCTTTATTTCCTTGCCCCAAAAACCTGTTCCTATATCTTTATCCGCTTTCTTCGCTTCACGGCTATAAGCCATTGTCAGTCTGACGTAGACGGAGATATTTTGAAAAACACCTCTAATGATGAGTTTCGCCCTTCTAGGCAAGAAAATCGGTATGTCTCAAGTCTACGACGACGAGAACAATGTCGTGCCTGTGACAGTGGTTGAGGCTGGCCCTTGTCCTGTTGTTCAAATCAAGACCGCCGAGAAGGACGGCTACTCGGCTGTTCAGATTGGTTACAATCCAGATTTCAAAAAACCACAAACAAGCAAGCCTGCAGTCGGTCACTCCAAAAAACACGGTGCCGAACCACAGGCTTTCTTGAGCGAGTTTCGTGTCATGGGAGACGAAGAGTTCGAAACAGGCTCCAGCTTGACTGTTGAAAAATTTGCAGTAGGGGAAAAAATTGATGTCATTGCCACGACCAAAGGACGAGGATTCCAAGGAGTGGTGAAACGTTGGAATTTTGCCGGTGGACCAGACTCCCACGGTTCCATGTTTCACCGCAGAGGTGGATCCTATGGCCTTTGTCAATGGCCCGGCCATGTATTTAAAAACAAGAAAATGCCCGGGCACATGGGGGCAAGATCTAGAACTGTACAAAATCTTAAGGTCATAAAGGTGATGCCCGAAAAAAATTTGATTTTGGTCAAAGGCAGCATACCTGGATCCAATGGTTCTTTGGTGACAATTCGTCCTGCCAAAAAGAGGAAAACCGAAAAGAAGTCCGCCTAAACGATGAAACTAACCGTTTATAGCGTAGATGGCCAAAGTTCCAAGGAACAGGAATTCGCGGAATTTCCATCTTTTGATGACCAGGAAAAAAAGGGGTTGCTTGCTGTGCGTCAAGCGGTGCTCGCCATCCAAGCCAACAAAAGGCAAGGAAATGCTTCGACTAAGACCGTCGCAGAAGTTCGGGGATCGGGGAGCAAGCCTTACCGTCAGAAAGGCACTGGTCGTGCCAGAGCTGGCAATTGGCGCTCTCCCATCCGTCGAGGCGGCGGTGTTGTTTTTGGACCCAAACCTCGTGACTACAATCAAAAGATAAACCGAAAGACCAAACGGCTTGCAATGCAACGAGCATTGTATGATTCAGCAACCGAGGGAGATGTTCTCTTGATAGAAAAATTTGTAGTGGAAGAACCCAAGACAAAGTTAATTACCAAAATACTCGACAGGATTACACCCGAAGGAAATCGCATTCTTCTGGTTGATGATTCCTTCGAGGACAATGCAACTTTGGCTACTCGCAATCTTCCCCATGTTTCCATTCGCGATACCGCAAGCCTCAACGTAATGGACTTGGTTGCGTCTGATCGCTTAATTCTAACTTTACGAAGTATCGATACACTCTTGGCTCGAATTGGGGGGAAAGAGGCATGAGTCAACCAGTGGACATACTCCTTGAGTCAATTTTGACCGAGAAAGCCGCTCAACAATCGCAGGACTTGAACCAGTATGTATTTCGCGTACATCCAAAGTCCAACCGTCGCTCTATTAAAGAAGCTGTTCAGGAAACCTTTGGGGTGACCGTTCGACGAGTCAACGTGCTGATTCGCAAACCCAAGATAAAGCAAGATCGCTTTCGACGGAATAATCTCAGCGTCAAAAGTGGCATGAAGAAAGCAATCGTAACCCTTAAGGAAGGTGACAAGATCGATCTCTTGTAGATCGATTACACCAGAGGTTTTGCCATGCCAATTGTTCGCAAGAAACCAGTGACTCCCTCGGAGCGCTTCCATGTTCAAAACAAGCAGAACGTAGCCAAAAAGCGTCCCGAAAGAAAATTGACCAAGGGGCACCACCGGAAAAAGGGGCGAAATGCATATGGTCGCATAACTTCACGTCGGCGTGGTGGAGGTCATAAGCGTCTATACCGCAAAATTGACTTCAAACGCGACAAGATAGACATTCCAGCGACCATAAACGAGATTGAATACGACCCCAATCGTTCTGCCAACTTAGCCCTTCTGTTCTACGCAGATGGTGAAAAACGCTACATACTTGCTCCCAATGGAACCAAGGTTGGTGATGTCTTGGTTAGTTCCAACGAAGCTGTGGCCTTTAATGCAGGCAATGCCATGCCGCTTTCCATTATACCACCAGCCACTCGCGTGCATGCCATTGAGATGCAACCTGGTTCAGGTGCCAAGCTCGCTCGTTCCGCTGGAGTTGGGGCTCGCCTGATCTCGGTGGAAGGAGATCGAGCTACCTTGAAGATGCCTAGCGGCGAAATTCGAATGGTTAACTCTCGTTGCCGTGCAACTATCGGAGCAGTTGGCAATGCATCACATCAAAACGCCGTAATGGGCAAAGCCGGTCGTAACCGCTGGAAAGGTCGCCGTCCACGTGTGAGAGGGGTGGCAATGAATCCTGTCGATCACCCAATGGGAGGCGGCGAAGGTCGCACTTCAGGAGGTGGTCATCCCACTTCTCCATGGGGCCAACTTTCCAAGGGATATCCCACTCGATCCAAATCCAATCCTACAAATTCCTTCATTCTTGTCCGTCGCAATGGGCGCAAGGTGAAGAAATGAACGAGTTAACAATTATAAGTCATGGCTCGCTCCGCTAAAAAAAGCTTCTTTGTCGACTCAGGTTTGATGAACCGTGTTCGTTCCGCTCAAGCTGAAGATGATCGCTCACCCATCAAGACTTGGTCGCGAAGATCTACTATCACGCCTGATTTCGTTGGTTTAAATTTTCTCGTTCACAATGGCAAAAGCTTCCTGCCCGTTTATGTGACGGAAAACATGGTGGGNCACAAATTAGGGGAGTTCTCCCCTACCCGCACATTTAAATCTCATAATCCGCATACTCAAAAGTAACAATGGATGTCCAAGCATATGCTAAAGCTGTCCGGATCTCTCCAAAAAAAGCGAGGGAAGTTGCTCGGTGTCTATCAGGTCGGAAAGCGGAAGATGCTCTTGAAATTCTCCGGTTTACACCGCGTAAAGCAGCTCGTCTCTTGGCAAAAACCCTTCGTTCAGCAATCGCCAATGCGGAGAACAATCACAATCTTGCCTCGGGTTCACTCACTATTCGTNACGCTATCGTTGAAGAAGGTCCTGCCTTCAGAAGACATCGCGTGGCCTCGAGGGGACGCGTACATCCTTACCACAAAAGAACCAGCCACTTGCGCATCGTCCTGACAGACGAATAGTAACATCACTCTAAAGGAAATCTAGACATATGGGACAAAAGGTAAATCCAATCGGTTTTCGGCTAGCAGTCTGCCGCAACTGGGATTCTCGTTGGTTCGCCAACAAGAAGGATTTTCCCGTGCTTCTTTCCGAGGATTACAAAATCAGACAGTTTCTGGAAAGAAAGCTTCGGTTTTGCTCTGTGCCAAGAATTGTTATAGAGCGTGCCTCTGGGCGAATTCGGGTTACCTTGCACACTGCTCGACCCGGAATAGTTATCGGGCGCAAGGGGCAAGAACTTGAAAATTTGCGANCAAATCTGAAAAAAAAGATCGGGAAGGAGATCAAGCTCGAGATTCAAGAGATCAAGAAGCCTGATCTTGTGGCCTTTTTGGTGGCGGAGAACGTGGCCTTGCAACTCGAAAGACGCATTGCCTTCCGTCGGGCGATGAAAAAAGCCGTAATGACCACGATGTCCATGGGGGCCGAAGGCATTCGCATTCAATGCTCTGGACGATTGGGAGGAACTGACATTGCCCGCACCGAGCAACAACGTGACGGGCGTGTGCCCTTGCATACTCTGCGTGAAAACATAGATTACGGCTTTGTCGAAGCCAACACAGTATACGGTAAAATCGGTATTAAATGTTGGCTCTGCCTGAAGGACGAGGACCGTACTTTTTAATACGCTTTTCCCATGCCAAAATTACTTCCATCACGAACCAAATACCGCAAGGTACAAAAAGGTCGCCTACGCGGAAAAGCTCAGCGGGGAGCAACACTTGCCTTTGGAACTTTTGGCATACAAGCCTTACGATGCTGTTACATGACTTCATCGCAGATTGAGGCTGCCCGAGTCGCAATAACTAGGCACCTTAAGCGAAAAGGGAAAGTCTGGATCAGGGTTTTTCCACACAAACCCGTAACTAAGAAACCAGCTGAAACAAGAATGGGTAAAGGCAAAGGCCCAGTAGAAAAATGGGTCGCTTCGGTCAAGCCTGGACACGTTCTTTTCGAAGTGGCAGGATGTTCTCCCACGCTTGCGAGAGAAGCCCTCAGCCTTGCAGACGCCAAGTTGCCTTTCCGTTGCCGTTTTATTTCACGAGAAGAAATTGCCTAAGAAAAAAAGACAGGTGAAATGAAGAGCAGTGAAATCAGAGAACTATCCGATCAAGAATTGGACAAGAAGGTTCGAGAACTTGGACAGGAATTGGTGGATTTGCGCCTCAGGAAACAAGCTGGCCAAGTTGAAAACTCAAGTTTGCTCAAAAGTTTGCGTAGAGATCTTGCCAAATTAAACACCATTCGCAGAGAAAAAGAGTTGGCGGGCTAACTACAAATTTTTGAAACAATAAGATTTATCACAAATGAGCGAACGCAATCAGAGAAAGGAACTGGTCGGAATGGTGACCAATAATACGGGAAACAAGTCCGTTAAAGTAACCTTCGACTACAAGATTCCCCATCCTTTGTATGGCAAGGAAATCAAGCGGAAGACAATCGTCCACGCTCATGACGAAGCAAACGCCTGTAAAGTTGGCGACAAAGTGCGTATCATGGCAACCCGACCACTAAGCAAACTAAAGAGATGGCGGATTGTAGACATTCTCCAAAAAGCCCCTCGTTCCTAACCCTGCAAGCTATATAGTAAAATGATCCAATTGCTCAGCAGGATTGAAGTTGCCGATAATACCGGAGCCAAAAAGGCACGGATGATTAGGCGTCTAGGTCAAAATAAGAAAACTGCCTCCGTGGGTGATGTAATCGTGTGCCACATCAAGGAAAGTTCCACCGACGCTGCGATTAAAAAAGGGACCGTTGTAAGAGCTGTTGTGGTTCGGACCAAAGCCCCTATTCGCCGGCGTGACGGGAGTTATTTGCGCTTCGATGAAAACGCGATCGTCATTCTCAATGATGACGGGACGCCAAGGGGCACTCGTATCTTCGGGCCAGTGGCTAGAGAACTCAGAGCTAAGTTCATGCGTATCATTTCCCTTGCTCCGGAGGTACTCTAATATGGCAAAATCAATAAAGCGAGGGGACGAAGTTGTCGTAATAACTGGATCCCACAAAGGAAATCGTGGAAAGGTTCTGGAGGTTCAACACAACAAAAATCGAGTGTTAGTTGAGGGTGTGAATTTGATCAAAAAGCACCAGAAGAAAACTCAGGAGAATCCGGAAGGCGCGATCATTGAGAAAGAAGCTTCCATCCATTATTCCAACATTATGGCTGCAACTCGTTACGATGAACGGGGCAATAAAGCATCCTAAGGCTATCGCATTCAATTTTTTTGAATACCAACATGAGCACTCCTTTTCTTAAAGAATTTTACCTTGAGCAAATTGTTCCGGCATTGCTGAAAAGTCGTGGCTACGGCAATGTACATCAAGTGCCTAGAATGGAAAAGGTCGTCATCAACTCTGGTTTCGACGCCTCCACAGAAAAATCCGCCATAGATGACCTGCGCAAGGACATTGCAGACATTGCAGGACAATATCCTGTAGTGACAAAAGCTCGTTTGAGCATCTCTAACTTTAAGGTCAGGCAATATATGCCTCTTGGGGTCAAGGTGACCTTGCGCGGATCCAAGATGTATGAATTCATGCATCGACTCATCGCCGTCGCCCTACCAAACATTCGTGACTTCCGCGGTGTCCCTGCAAAATTTGATGGAAATGGCAATTATACCCTTGGTGTTGCAGACCACACCATTTTTCCGGAAATTCACATCGAGCGACAAAGAACCAATATCGGCATGGACATAAGTTTTGTAACGAGTTGTTCAAGTGACGAAGAAGGTGAGGAGCTTTTGGCTCTTTTCGGTATCCCTTTCCGTAAATCATCGGCTGCAGCTGCCTAATCTGATTGGCAACTCCTCTAAAGAAAAGAAATTATGGCAAAAACTTCCTCCATTCAGCGTAATTTGAAGCGAATCCGCATGGTCGAGAAATACTCCGCTAAGCGTGCTGCACTAAAAGCGATACTAGCTGACTCCGATACCAGCGACGAAGACTTTTACAAGGCTCAAAAGAAATTAGCCAAACTTCCTCGTAATTCCAGTGCGGTGAGAGTTCGCAATCGTTGCTCTGCAACAGGCAGACCACGTGCTTATATTCGGAAATTCGGGGTTTCCCGAATAACCTTTAGGGAATTAGCTACAAATGGGCATGTGCCTGGAGTGACCAAGTCCTCTTGGTAAGATTTGGCTCAAGGAGAAATAAAATATGTCCGTACATGATACCATAGGCGACTTTATCACGGTGATCCGCAACGCCGGAGCCGCAGGAAAAGAAGTTTGCTCATACCCCCATTCCAAACTGAGGGAAGGTGTGGCCAACATCCTCAAAGAAGAAGGTTTCGTAACAGATTTTCGAGCAACTACCGATGACTCCAACCACAAATACATCGAAATTGATTTAAAGTACATTGATGGCACACATGCCATCGTTGGCATTAAGCGTGAAAGCAAGCCAGGATGTCGACAGTATTGCGGATATCGGGAAATTCCACGAGTTTTGGAAGGTTTGGGTATTGCTATTCTAAGCACTCCCAAAGGAGTAATGGATGATGTCGCCGCCCGTCGTGAAAAGGTCGGTGGAGAACTGCTTTGCAGCGTTTGGTAAAAGGATTTGTCGTGAGCAGAATAGGTAAATTACCCATAGCAATCCCCGAAAAAGTCGCCGCTACTTTCTCGGATGGCACTGTTTCGGTGTCGGGCCCCAAAGGAAACCTCGAGAAGAACTTTCAGCGCTCCGTCAAGATTGAGATCTCCGATTCCGAAATAACTGTTTCGCCGGCAGATGAATCACGGCACGCCAAAGCAATGCATGGAACCGTTCGTTCCATCGTGGCAAACATGGTTCAGGGTGTTTCCGAGGGATACTCGAAAAACCTCGAAATCAACGGGGTTGGTTTTAGGGCTGTCATGAAAGGTACGGTCTTGGACATGGACTTGGGATACTCGCATCCCATCGAATTTCAAGTTCCGGAAGGCATCCAAGTTACGATCACAGAAAACGTAAAGATATTGGTGGAAGGGGCTGACAAGCAATTAGTCGGAGAAGTTGCAGCGAAAATCAAACGCTTTTACCCAGTCGAGCCTTACAAGGGCAAAGGNATTCGAATTATCGGTGAATTTGTTCGAAGGAAAGAAGGTAAAAAGACTGCCTGAGGCACTTGATATGAAACTGCAAAAGAAAAAGCAATTGTTTCAAAAACGCCGTTGGCGCATTCGAAAGAAAGTTAGTGGCGATAGCAATCGTCCTCGCTTGGCTGTTCGTTTCAGTCAAAAGCATATTCATGCCCAATGCATAGATGATCTTGCTGGTCATACCCTTGCTTATCTTTCAACAGTTGCAAAAGATGCAAAAGGTAATTTGCCAAATATAAAAGGTGCCACCGCCTTTGGAAAATTGTTCGGAGAAATGGCTAAGGGTGCTGGGATTACCAAAGTTGTTTTTGATCGCTCGGGTCGCAAGTATCACGGTCGAGTCAAAGCTTTTGCAGACGCCGTGCGAGAAATAGGAATAGAGTTCTAATTAGACCCATCTCATGAGAAGCAATAGATCACAGAACACCCAGCAGGAACCTCAAGACGATTTCTTAGACAAAGTTGTTCATATAAATCGTTGCGCTAAAGTCGTGAAGGGTGGTCGCCGATTTAGTTTCGCCGCACTTGTTGTTTCAGGAGACCAACAAGGAAATGTCGGTGTTGGTTATGGGAAAGCAAAACAAGTACCTGAAGCCATACGAAAAGGGACGGAACAAGCTCGAAAAAAAATGCAACCCATTCCCCTCAGTGGAGAAACGATACCTCATGCGGTCGTAGGACAAGCAGATGGCGGCAAGGTGCTTCTACGCCCGGCAAGTGAAGGAACCGGAGTCATCGCAGGCGGAGGTGTCAGGGCAGTTCTTGAAGCAGCTGGAATCAAAAACATTTTATCCAAATCTCTTGGTTCGAACAATCAGTTAGCCATAGTGAAGGCTACAGTCGACGGGCTGAATCAATTACGCACTGCGGGAATGATTAATGCCATTCGCAATCCAAATTCCTCATCGGAACACACCCTATCGGAAAATACGGAGGAAGAAGAATCCGATGAAACAACGACCATAGACGAAACGGAACCTCAAGAAACCACCCCTGACCCAGAACAGGAGAGCCCTTCNGATGAAGCTTGATAGTATTCCATCTGCGGGAAACCGTAAGTCAAAAAGACTGGGTTCAGGACGAGGTAACGGCCATGGGAAAACCTGTGGAAGGGGCCACAAGGGTGCTGGGCAACGTTCGGGTTATGGGACAAAGCCTGGATTTGAGGGTGGCCAAATGCCCTTGTATAGAAAATTACCTCATCGAGGTTTCAACCAAACCAGATTCCAGAGAGAGAAGCTTGGATGGGTTAACGTCGGAGAGCTACAATCCTTCGCCGCCAACACCAAGGTAAATAAAGAAACCCTATTCAAGGCAGGGTTAATTCGCGGAAACGTCGATACAGTAAAAGTGCTTGGAAATGGAAGCATTGAAAAAGCCATTACCGTAGAAGCTAACCGTTTCTCGGAATCAGCCAAAGAAAAAATAGAGGCCGCCGGAGGCAAGGCCATCCTCGTTTGACCGAGGCTCAAGCCCACAAGCGCTAGGCGTCATGTTGGCGGCATTCACCAACTCCCTTAAGATTCCGGAGCTTCGGCAACGGATTCTCTTCACTTTGGCCTTGTTGTTCATTGCACGAGTGGGTGCCAATATTCCGTTGCCCGGCATCGATCCTATGCCAATCAAGGAATACTTTGCCCAAGCCCAGAACGCGGAAAGTAACAAGATCCTAAGTTTTTACAACATGTTCACGGGAGGTGCATTATTGAATGGCGCACTTTTTGCCTTGGGTATCATGCCTTACATCAGTGCCTCAATCATTATGCAATTAATGGGGGCCGTGTTTCCAGGTTTGGCCAAACTCCAGAGGGAAGGAGAGGTGGGTCGCCAAAAAATCGCTCAATACACCCGTTATCTCACTATTTTGATATGCATAATCCAAGGATTACTTCTGGTGATAGCATTGAAAAATAATCCTGGAACATTGATTCAGGGTTTCACCGGCCGAATCGTGGTAACCGATTCCCCAAGTTGGTTCATATTCAATTCTGTTGTGGTTCTCACTACGGGCACCCTGATCCTCACATGGTTGGGTGAACAAATTACGCAACGCGGTGTTGGTAATGGAATATCTTTGCTAATAACTGTCGGTATCTTGGCTGACCTACCGAAAGCTTTAACTGATGCTTATTCTTTGATCTTCGAAACTGATACCGATAACAAACGACTCGTCACGGCAATTGTTTTAATCGCCATATTCCTGATAGTGGTTGCTGGAATTATAGCGGTCACACAAGCTCAACGTAAAATTCCCGTCCAGTATGCCAAACGGGTAGTGGGAAAAAAAGTCTACGGTGGTCAGGCTTCGTATCTCCCACTTAAAGTAAACTATTCTGGGGTAATGCCAGTGATCTTCGCTAGTGCAATTCTCATGCTCCCGGCGCAGTTGTTGCAATATTTGGGTTCGGCAATGGAAAATCCGGACAATTGGGCCTTTGACATGGCCGCCGCCTTGAACAATCGCGATTGGCCTTTTTACGTTCTGTACGCCCTTCTCATTCTTGTTTTCAGTTATTTTTGGGTTTCCATAATGTTCAAACCCATTCAGTGGGCAGAAGATCTCAAGAAAAGTGGCGGTTACGTCCCTGGTGTTAGACCAGGTGACCCAACGGCTAAATTCCTTGATCACGTAATGACGAGGCTTACCTTGGCTGGGGCCATCTTCCTGACTGTGATCGCGGTTTTCCCCGATCTCCTCTTGTGGAACTACAAGGATATTGCGGATGTCCAACTCTCATANAATATTACNCAATTNTTTGGTGGTACCGGTATGCTTATTACGGTGGGGGTCATGCTCGATACCATGCGACAAGTCGAAACCTTTTTACTGCAACGGCATTACGATGGATTCCTGAAGAAAGGCCGCCTTCGTGGACGTAGTTCCGGACGCCCATCTCAAATGCTGGAATCTTTGGAATTCAAGGAATTTCGTGCCATGTGGGGACCCCTTCTTTGGGTGGCTGCTCTTCTATTTGCACTTGGTTTGTTGGGTTATTTCCTCAAGTAAACCAAATTCTTTTGTTTTTAATCTTCACAAATTCCCGCATTACGTTACTTTTTACCGCTTTCTCTGAATCTGAACTTATAACCCTGCATCCGAAATGGCACGCCTGCTTGGAGTAGATATACCTAATCGCAAAAAGATCGAGTATTCCCTTCGCTACATTTATGGGATTGGTCCGACACGGGCTAAACTTATAGTGGAAGAATCTGGGATTGATCCTAATCGGCAAACTCAAGATTTGAGCGAACAGGAGCTCAACCAACTTGCTGCCTTGATTAACGAGAAGAAATTTCTCGTCGAGGGCGATCTAAGGCGAGTGGTGACTGGCAACCTGAAAAGACTTCAAAATATAAGATGTTATAGAGGATTGCGTCATCAGCGCGGACTTCCGGTGAGAGGCCAACGAACTATCACNAATGCCCGCACCAGAAAAGGTGCACGAAAAACCGTGGGAGTCATTAGGAAAAAAGTATAAATCGCCAAGATTTTAGTAACCATTGCCATGACCGAAGAAGAAAATCAGGAATCGAGCGAGGAAGAGACCACTGACCCAAAAGGGAAAGAGGAGTCTGGGACTGAACAAGATTCTGAAAAAAAGGAGACAGAAACTTCCGAAAAAGAGGACTCCAAGGAGGAAGCTCCCGAGAAGGAGGAAGCAGGAGATGAGACTCCTTCGGGCTCTGAGAAAAAATCGGACGACGATGCTGCTCCAAAAGGTAATGAGGAAACAGCTGAAGATTTACTAAAGAGCGATCTGGACGGAGTCAAAATTCGTAAAGCCAAAAAAAGCAAGAACATATCCTCCGGTATTTGTCACGTATTGGCTACCTTCAATAATACAAAAGTTACTTTTTCTGATCCCAAAGGTAATGTCATATCCTGGTCGAGTTCAGGAAAATGTAACTTCAGAGGTTCCCGAAAGTCGACTGCTTACGCAGCTCAAGTTGTTACGCAAGATGCCGGACGCGCTGCCATGTCTCATGGGATGAAGGAGGTTGTCGTGAAGGTCAAGGGACCGGGGATGGGGCGTGATTCTGCTGTTCGAACTCTTCAATCCCTGGGTTTTATAGTGACTTCCATCGTTGATGTCACACCCGTCCCGCACAATGGATGTCGCCCACCAAAACGTAGGCGTGTCTGATTTTTCCTAATTGATCGCAAGTTAGTATCGTCATGTCTCGCTACACTGGTCCAACCACACGAATAAATCGCCGTTTCGGCATGGCATTGTTTCCTGCAAACAAAGCCTTCGAACGGAAAACCTATCCTCCGGGCCAACACGGTCCTCGGTTGCGGCGGAAGCAAAGTGATTATTCAATCGGTTTGGCAGAAAAACAAAAGCTTCGTTTCATGTACGGACTTACCGAAAAACAGTTTCGTTTAACCTTTAGCCGAGCCAAGAAGCAACGTGGCGTCACAGGCGAAATCTTTCTTGGCTTGTTGGAAACACGCTTGGACAGTGCCGTTTATCTCATGGGTTTCGCTCGTACGAGACAGGCTGCCCGCCAATTCGTAAATCACGGACACATTTTAGTTAATGGCAGAAAAGTGGATATACCCAGTTTTAATGTAAAGGAGGGTGATGTCATTACTGTGCGAGATAAAACATCATCCAAGCAACTTGCCACTAGAAACTTTGAGGATAGTCAATATCGACCCGTTCCTGCATGGCTCTCCGTAAACGGTGACAGCATGCAAGGTAACGTTATGAGGATGCCCGCCGCGGAAGATTTAGATCAATCAATTAACGTTCAATTAATCGTTGAGTTCTACAGTCGTTGACACCAACGGCTCGAACAAAATTCACTTTTTGCCTAAACTACGACCTAGAGGTTAAAATGCCTAAAAGACTTGGACAATTCGTATTACCCCTGAAAGTCGTCCCCGACGAAAAATCGCGCCGATTTCAGCGGAAAGCAAAGAAAGCAGACATTACCGCCAAGCGCGCAAAAAAAGCAGGAGAGCTTATTGTTGGTCCGCACCTTGGTGATGTTGGCGTAACACTCGCCGAAAAGGAAAAGGAAAGTGGGGATTGCGTACACGCGAAGTTTACTGCGTCTCCATTTGAATCCGGGTATGGACACACCTTTGGCAATTCATTTCGCCGGGTACTTCTGAGCTCGATTGAGGGAGCGGCTATTTCCTCTATACAAATCGATGGAGTAGAGCATGAGTTCCAGAGCTTGGATGGGGTTATCGAAGATGTTTCGGACATCATCCTTAATCTTAAAAAAATCTTAATTGTCTCCCACAAAGAGGATAAACGTGAGCCAATCACCTTGATTCTGGAAATTGAAAAAGAGGGAGAGATTACTGCAGGGGACATACGGCCTGATGCCAATGTTGAGATAAAAAACCCTGACCAAGTAATTTTGACGACAGATAGGAAAAGGCGCATTTCCGCTGAATTACAAGTTACCGTAGGACGTGGTTTTTGCTTGGGCGAAGATTTAAAGAAGGAAGGTCAGCTCATCGGCATCATAAACGTGGATGCCCTATACAGTCCGGTTAAACTTGTGAAATACAGCGTCGAGGACGCTCGTGTCGGCCAAATGACAGATTTCGATGAGTTGATTTTAGAAATCTCCACAGACGGACGCATTACGCCGGATGACGCACTCAAGCAATCCGCTGCCATTCTAAGGCATCACCTGGATGTCTTTGATCAAATCAGTGATGAGGAATTCGAATTCGAAAGTGAGAGCAAGGAAATCAGCGAGCAGGAAAATAGACTGCGCAGCCTGCTGACGATGAGCGTTAATGAAATAGAACTTTCCGTACGGGCGGCTAATTGTCTAAACAACGCGAACATAACCACCGTTGGTGAATTAGCTCAAAAAAGTGAGCAAGAAATGCTGAAGTATCGGAACTTCGGGAAAAAGTCACTCAACGAAATCAAGGCCAAACTAGAACAGTTGGGGCTTTCATTGGGAATGAAATTCGATGACCGTTTGCTTGAATCGGGTGGTGATTGAGTTTAGATTTATCCTTTCCTTACATTTGAGGCTCACCTGATGCGTCATCGCAAACATAAACATCTTTTAGGGGTCAAGGCACCTCATCGCAAGGCGTTGCTATCCAACTTGTGNGCGTCTCTNATTACTCACGGGCGAATTAAAACCACCTTGGCCAAGGCAAAGGCAGTTCGCCCTACTGTAGAGAAAATGATTACCCGGGCAAAAAAAGCCAAAGCAAGCGAGGATGCTGCCGTACGCTTACACCACCGGCGACAATGTGCCAGACATCTTCGGGACAAGGAAGCAGCTCATCTTCTTTTCAATGAAAAAGTAGACGAATTTGTTGANCGATCAGGGGGTTATGTTCGAATCTATAAGTTAGGAGAAGTACGGCTTGGTGATTCTGCAGAAATGGCAATAGTTGAACTCATCAATGCAGATGATGAAGGTTACCCTAAACGTCGAAAAAAGAAACCTTCCAAAACCAAAAAAACCGCGGCCAGTGCATCTCAACCTGAGGTTAAAGCCCCGGCAGACGATCCCGATGAGGAGGATGCCCCTGAGGTCGAGGATGCCCAAGCTCAAGAAGAGACTCCAGAAGACGAAGCGGAGGACGTCACGACTGAGAAAGAAGCTTCCGAGGAATCAGGTGACCACGCTCCCGATCAAGACGATCCCCCTGAGGTCGAGGACGCCCAAGCTCAAGAAGAGACTCCAGAAGACGAAGCGGAGGACGCCACGGCTGAGAAAGAAGCTTCCGAGGAATCAGGTGACCACGCTCCCGATCAAGACGATGTTTCCGAAGACAAAGAAAAAAAGGATTAGACCGAACTTGGAAACGTTCCTGCCACCTTCAAAGCCAACAATACTCTTAAATTGCCTTCATTACCTTTGGATTGGCTCGCTCTTGTTTTTATTTCCCTTTTCTTGACCTTTATCTTTGGGCTTTGGGCATACTATGATAGGCGGGATGATTCCACTAGAACAGCAAGAGCTAAATCTAGTATCTTTCACTGCAAAATTTGCGGCAATATCTATAAAGTCATAGGGATTAAAACTGAAGCCTCATGCCCCAAGTGCGAACAAGGCAACTTAAGACTACGCTTTTAACTCATGCCTCAAACCGTCGTAGTACTTGATTTTGGTTCGCAGTACACTCAAGTAATTGCCAGACGCATACGGGAAGCAAAGGTATTTTCACAGGTTGTTCCCTTTGACACCCCTGCCAAGGAAATACAAAAGCTGTCTCCTGTCGGAATAGTCCTTTCAGGTGGACCCGCCAGTGTTTTGGCTAAGGATGCCCCTCGGCCCGATGCCGCTATCTTTCGATTAGGTGTACCTATATTGGGAATTTGTTATGGCCTACAATTGATGGGCGCCATGCTTGGCGGAAAAGTAAAGCAAAGCTCAGCTCGTGAATACGGAAGGGGAGAATTGCAGATCAAGCGCAAAGGCAAGCTATTCAGCCGGTTGCCAAAAAAATTGCTAGTGTGGAATTCTCATGGCGATCGATTGGTTAAGCTTCCCAAGGGCTTCAGTTCCACAGCTAGCACAGAAAACTCGTCATACGCCTCGATCGAAGATAGCAAACGGCTTTTCTATGGTCTGCAATTTCATCCCGAAGTTGAACATTCCGAACGAGGAGTTGAGGTATTAGGAAATTTTCTTTTCTCTATCTGTAATTGCCAAGGCGACTGGCGGCTTGATGATTTTACCGAGCAAATCATCGAGAAAATTCGGGAACAGGTCGGAGATAGTCGCGTGATCCTTGGATTAAGTGGTGGTGTAGA
>PAZC01000003.1 GCA_002716045.1 Opitutia bacterium | reverse complement strand
CAGCGAGGAAGATACCGTCGACCTCACGCCCATGATCGACGTCACCTTTCTTTTGCTCATTTATTTCATGGTCACCACCATGCTCAAGCAACCGGAGGCCGAATTAGCCATTCAATTGCCCGGCAAGCCCAAGCCCGGGGCTAACATCAAGGTCATGCCTCGTTACAAGGTGATGATTGAGGAATTGGGAGACGTTTACATCAACGGAGGCTCTCTCATCGAGGATGGTTCCGATATTCAGATGAAGGAACTCGCCGCTCTCCTAAAGGAGGAGCGCGAAGGCCGTGATGCCATGATCCGAACAGGTCGAGCCACCAAGGAAGAAGCGGAGCTCGTCGTTGAAATAGAATCCCATCCCGGAGCTGAGCACCAGTCGACCGTCAGTGTCCTAAACGCCTGTGGTTTGGCTGGCGTCAAACGCATAACGTTTGTCTTCTAGGACCAATTTTGTCCTGAGTTAAACTCTTCTACCGTGACGAAACCCATTGTAACGAAGTTTTTGCATACGCGCATGCGTGTGGATGATCTTGATCGCACCATCACCTTCTATCAACAAGTGTTTGGGTTAGAAGTTACTAAACGTCACGAGTCACCCCGCGGTTCCAAATTGGTTTTTCTGGCAGTCCCGAATAGCGACGAGGAAATTGAAATTACTTATTTTCCGGGATCAGGACCCGTTCAGGTTCAGGAAGACTTGATGCATCTTGCCTTCGAGGTCGAAAGCATGGAGGCTTTTGGTGATCACATTCACTCCCTCGGCGTGGAGTTCAGCGATGGTCCCACTCAAAGCTCCTCTGGTTCCACCTTCGCTTTCGTAGATGCTCCCGAAGGTTATGAAATCGAGGTCATCGAGCGCCCCAAGGGGTGACTTGTACGGCGACTCCCAAGTTGCCTCTTTTTTATTTTATCCCGCTTCGCAGGAAAGCAAGGAGGTCCAGTACCTCGTCTGCATTCATTGAATTGATAAGACCAGGCATCATGGCGGATAGCTTGGAGGGTTTCGTCGCCCTGACTTCCTTTTTAGGTATGCGTAGCACGTGTTCGGGAGCCATGGGGGTAGGCATGACTAACAGTTGCCCGTTCTCATCCCCGAGAATACGCCCAAATTGTTCAGTCCCATCTATTTTGAAAACCACGCTGTTGTGATATTGGTCCGATATAACTTTGTTCGGGTTGATTATGGCGTCAGCCAAGTCGCGGGTGGTGAAGCGCCCTCCAACGCCTGTCAAGTCCGGCCCACCCAGTCCACCTTCGTTTCCGAATCTATGGCAATTTGCACACAAGCCTGCTCTAAACATGACATGACCGTTCTTGATATCGCGGTCATTCAATCCTTTGTCCTTGGCCAGTTTCGTCACGGCTTCGACAGTCCAGATACGACCAGGACCTTTAGGGCGTGGCAAATCCGAGGTAATAGTGGAGGTGAGTTCTTCGCTCAATGATTGCAAGGCCGCTCGTTCTTGTTCAGGTACCTTCTTCAGTGCGTCGTTTCGTATATTATTTATGAACCCCCCGAAACTATTGCCCCCCCGAAACCGTTTTGCATTGTTGAACCAGCTGAAGAATTTCTTCCTTAAGGCTGGCGTCCAACCTGCAGTGGCTACGCGCAAGCAATAGGCATAGTGGATTTGTTGCTTTTCCGGTCGAGAATCGATGGTGGCTAGAAAAGCTTTGCCATATCCGCTTCTAACCAAGAGTTCCTTATCTAGATAATCATCTTGTTCATTGCGATTTTGCGTCAGCATGGGGATGGTTTTTGCAGGCACGGAGGGTGCTTCCAAGTAAGTGAGCACCAAGCAAAGTTCGCGATTCAGGGCATCACTTCCTGCAGGATAGTGAGGATCTAGTTTGGCCACAATGGAAGATACAACTTTTGGATCGGGTTTGCCCAGTCGAGCCATCGTCAAGCCATAGTTCCGCAACATGTGCAATTTTTGAGCTTCGCTTAGTTCCTTCCAGTTCAATCGCCCCAATGCATCCAGAATTGCATCTCTTTGTCCTGTGAAACCTTGTCGGGACAATGCAGTTATTGCTGTCAGCAAGGTTTGGGAATCTTTTTCGGCCAGAGCTTTTTCGGCCCAAGTTTTCACGGGTTGATGTTCCAGCGAAATACGAGCAGCGTTCCGGATGAAACGATCTTCCTGACCCAAAGCTTTCCAAATTATGGATAGATCTCTTTTGTCGCCCGGTCTTTGCAAAGCCTCAATTTCATGTCTTAGCGAACGTTCCTTACTGCCCAGCATATTCTTTCCGGTGACGTTTGCAGTGGATTCTTTTCCCTCGTAAGTCACCTTGTAGAGAAAGGATTTGGAGCCTCTTCCTCCCACCGCGAAATACATGGCACCGTCATGAGGATGTATCACCGCATCTGTTACGGGCAGAGGCTTTCCGCCGACGAATTCTTCTCGTGATGCAACGTAACTGCTGCCTTTTGGCTGCAAGTGAATTGCCCAAATCGAGCCATAGGTCCAATCCAGAGCGTAGATGGCGGATTGATACTTGGCTGGAAATTTTGATCCAGCCCCTGAAATCACTCCAGTCGGTGATCCCGGACCAATATCCACAACTGCGGGCAAGGTGTCCTCGTAGTAAGAGGGGAACTTTCCCGAACCATTCCGCCAGCCGAACTCGCTGCCATTCATGGCATGACAGATTCTAGTTGGCCGATACCACGGTGTTCCTGCATCCCATTCCATGTCGGAATCGAACCCGAATAATTCACCGTCTTGGTTAAAGGCTATCCCATAGGTGTTGCGAAATCCCGCGCTGACCAGTTCCCATGCCTTGCCTTCCGGATCCGTGCGGCAAATCCATCCTCCGGGCGCCATCGTCCCTCGGGCATGACCTCTGGCATCGGGCATCCGAGGAAGCAACTGATCCTCTTGCCACACTCGGGGGACCAAAGAACCTTCGGGGGAGGGCAGGCGAGTCATGTTGCCAGCCACCACGTAAAGCTGTTTTCCATCAGGACTCAGTTCCAGGTCATGAGGACCATGTTCTCCACCTCCGGGCAAAGCCCGCAGTTTGTCCATCTTGTCAAATTGGTCGTCTCCCGTTGTGTCCCGAAGACGATAAAGCCCACTTCCAGGTCCGCCATTGGCACAGAAATAGAGGCTATCGAAGGCCCAGACCATGCCTTGACCGCTCGTTGCCTTGACCGCCATTTTTTCTACGGATATATCTTCTCCGTCTTTTGGCAGCGTTATGCGGTAAAGCCCTGCCCGTCCTTGGTCAGATGCATAGATTCTTCCTTTGTCATCGACTGCGAGACTAACCCATGAACCTTGTGAACGAGGGACATCATAGATCATCTCTACCTTGAAGCCTTCCGTGTTACGAAGAGTATTGTTGGTTATGCCGGATCGCCTGCGGGTGCCACTTCCTCCACCGAATACGTTGCCCCAAGGACCATCTCCCATTTTGCCTACCACGACAGGCTTCTTTCCAATGGCCAAACCTTTCGTCATCCAGTCAGCGGATTCATCGGGAAGCTGCTGGGGGTTCTTTGACACGAATTTCCAGGAATCATCGGTCACGACGATGAGCTTTTTGCCATCATCAAGAGTGACCTCTAGTTGCAGGACGAATCCGGCCGGTCCACCTTCGTTTCGAGCCACCGCCGCAATTACGTTTGAGCCAGATTTTAGCAACTTCTTGATATCCTTGGATATTGCCGTGTTCCACTCACTGCTTTTGTCCACCGATTTACCATTCACGAAGACTTCGCTTTTATTATCGCAGGTAAATATGATCCGCGCTGTTTGCGGCGCTTTGTCCAATTCCACTGTCTTGGAAAAATAAAGCGGCGTTTTCGGGCGGTCCCCCTTGGCATCCCAAATCCATTTTGCGGTGGATTGAGCGCTTACTGCTAGGTTTTGAAAAAAGGTCAATATACAGACCATGCAAATTTTAAGGCACAAGTAATTCATGACATGAGATTTCAATTTAATCATTTTTCGGCAAAGCTAAAACAATTTGAATGCCTTTTGTTCATAAAATTTTTTCCGACAAAATTTTGAGCCTTTTTTCACGACCAAGGCGGTTGGAGTGGGTTCTGGACAAGGTTTGGCTATTTCGCATTCTGTCATTGTGACAAAGCACGGAGTTGAATTAACTTTTGAGGCCGAACTGGGCAAAGGAACTGTTTTCACGGTTCGATTGCCCATCAAAGGGAAAGTGGAAGAATCACCCGAAGACAAAGAATATACAATCCAAGCGACATGAAAACCAGAGATCCCAAAACCACGGCCTTGATTCTCATTGGCTACCAAAACGATTACTTTTCCGATGATGGCATTTTGCATGGCGTCATCGAGGAAGTCGAAAGGGTTAACCATGTTCTGGACAATACACTCAGCTTGATTCGTGGTTTGGCTGGTTCCAATGCCTTGATAATCTCGACCCCGATCATTTTCACCGAGGATTACTCCGAGTTGCAGGATCCGGTTGGGATTTTGAAGGTGGTAAAGGACACCAAGGCATTTTGCGCCAATTCCAAAGGCTCTGAGACCATCCAGGCCTTCAATGAGTTTGGCGACCGCATCAAGGAGGTTCCCGGCAAGCGTGGTTTGAATGCTTTTTCCAACACGCAATTGGATGAGCTCTTGCGTCAAAATGAAATCAAGAACATAGTTTTTGCCGGTGCCGTCACTTCGGTTTGCATAGATTCCAGTGCTCGGGCTGCATACGAGAGAGGTTTCAAGGTGAGTGTTCTTTCCGATTGCACGACTGGCCGTACGATGATCGAGCAGGATTTTTACTGCAATGATATCTTCCCAATCTACGCGGAGGTTTTAGATCACGTGCAATTAATGGAATCCTTAACGGATGCCCCGTGATTCCTTCTTTTGTTCTAACCTTTTATTAATCTCCAGTCCCTCTTTTTGATGTAATCTCGATCTAGTTCTGACAGGGAAGTCGAACTCTCGGTTCAGGTGAATCGCAGGTTGATCGAAAAGCTTACTACCGAGAATCAAAAGCTGAAGAAAAACCTGCTTTCCCTGCACGAGGAAATTAAGTTGCGCAAGGATTTGGAGATCCAACTTGCGAATTCACAGAAGGTGGAGGCCCTTGGAAAACTGGCTGCCAGAATCGCTCACGAAATTAACACGCCCGCTCAATTAATTTGCGATCATTTGCAATTTGTAAAGGAATCCATCGAGGAGATTATTGACCCTGAGCAAGCACAAGTCGCTTTGTCTGACTTTCTTCGCGACAATCTGCCCATGGCGATCGAAAATTCCATCGAGGGGGTCAAGCGCATCGGCGAAATCGTGGCCTCCATGAGGCGTTTCTCTCATCGTGAACATGACAATGAAAAGCATCCTGCAGACATTAACCAAGCCGTTTTGGATTCCTTGGCCGTATCCCGCAATCAATGGAAGAACCACGCCCAAGTTACAACCGAACTAAAATCCGATCTGCCAGTTGTTTCCTGTCTTTTGGGTGAGGTCAATCAAGTGATTCTCAACCTTATCATCAACGCCACTCATGCCATCAACGATTTTCACGAAAAGGGAGTTTTGGGCAACATTACCATAAGCACCTCTCAAGTTTAAAATGAAATACAAATTGCGACCTAGGATGATGGAGGTGGCATTCCCAGCATATTCAAGAACGCATGTTCGAACCCTTCTTCACGACCAAGGGATTAGGCAAAGGCACTGGTCAAGGCCTGGCTCTTGCTCATTCCGTCATTGTGAAAAAACATAATGGCAGACTGACTTTCGAAACGGAACAAGGTGTGGGAACCACCTTTTTTATCTTTTTACCACTCTCCGTCGAAGAATAAATTTCGCCCAACCAAATCCCTTATTGCAAGGGATGGCTGAAGGTTTCCAGTTAATTGATTTTCTTCCCTCTCTTGGGTACTACGGCTTCAACAAGTAGGTTTCCATCGGACCCTTCCCCTTTATTTCGGAGATGCCTCTCGATTCTAGAGGATGATTTTCTCGGATCAATTCCGCTGTCGCGGTGGAGAGATGTATGAACCCGGGAACTCCGTGAGATTCCATTCTTGCCGCCGTGTTCACGGTGTCTCCCCACAAGTCGTAAATAAACTTTTTTCTGCCGATCACGCCGGCAACCACTGGCCCACTGTGTATGCCAATTCGAATCGAGATCTTTTCTCCTTCGCACGCCTTCATTTCCTCGAAGTATCGTAACATGCGGATAGCCATCTCGACCATCGCATTGGCGTGGTCCGCATGTGGTTCGGGTATGCCTGCAGCCACCATGTAACTGTCACCGATCGTCTTGATCTTTTCCAAGCCCAACTCTTCCGTAAATTCATCGAAAGCCGAGAAAATTTCATTTAACAAATCGACCAATTGCTTTGCTTTCAGCTTCGTGGACAAGGTAGTGAATCCTACGATGTCAGCGAACAACACACTGCATGCGGGAAAATTGTCCGCTATGGTCAATTCGTGATCTTTCAATCTCTCGGCAATTNGTTCGGGCANAATGTTCAAGAGTAGTTTTTCAGANTTCACCTTTTCCTTTTCAATGACTTGNANNTATTCCTTTTCCTTGTCTTTCANNGATTTGCGTTCCANNGCTGANTTGATTCGACCATTGAGTGTGATGAAATTGTAGGGCTTTGTCACGTAATCCTCGGCCCCGGCCTCAAGGCATCTGTAGATCGTGTCTGTTTCATCCAGCGATGAAACCATGATTACGGGTACATTCTCGCGGCGAAATTTCTCCGCATGTTTTTTCAGGAACTCGTAACCGTTTACGTCAGGCATCAGAATATCGAGCAAGACGAGCCCAAAGCTTTCTTTGGACAGGAATGTTTCTGCTTTCTCGGTCGAGTTGGCTGATATTACCTTGTGTCCAGTGGTTTCGAGTTTTCTTTTCAGGTATTCCGTATTGCTGGCATTGTCGTCTATGATTAAAATGTTCGATGGATATTTCGATACCACTGCAGGTACTACTTTCAGAGAGGTAGAAAAGGTATCGATCAAATCATAATCGGCCTTTGTCAGGATGCCTGAATCAATCAGGTCCTCGACACAATCTACTTTGATTTCAATCAAGCAATGAATGATCTCATTCAATTGCTCCGTGGAAGTTTTTATTTTTTCGAGATCTTCAAGTGCTTCCTCTCCCAATTCCTTGAATTCTTCGGAGAGAAACAAAGCTGTCTTTGCAGATATGAATGCCAAGCTGTCATGTATATCTTGTTCGAATTCACCGGCAATGACTTGAATGTGTTCAAATATACTTACTTCCAATTTATCCCGAACAGTGAAGACCTTGTTGATGTCTTGCAGAATAAAAAACCCCGATTCCTTAACTCGTTCCACCGCGGGAGCAATTTTCAGCAGCTCTGGATTATCTTCTTCCTCTATAATTTCCAACAGAAGTTCGCTGTACCCTACGATGACGTTAACATGGGTTTTCAAGTTGTGCCGGATCTTTCCCAGCAGAAGGTTTTGCCTGCGAGAATCCACGAACTTAGAGCAAGTCGTTTATTTTTTGAAGAAGCCCCTTGAAATCAATTGGCTTGGTATCGTATTCATCCGCCCCAAGAGCCAACGCTTTTGCGCGATCTTCCGGCATGGCGTGGGCGGTAAGCACGATGATTGGAATTTGATTGGTTTCTCCCTCTGCCTTGAGGATTTTTGTGGCTTGCCAACCATCCATAACCGGCAAACTCAAGTCCATCAAGATTAGGTCAGGTTTCTCGGTTTTCGCTTTTTTCACCGCTTCCTCCCCGTTTTCAGCCCAGCTAACAGCGAAATTTTTTCTCTTCAATCGCTTGCTCAGCATATCCCGATTAAGGGGATTGTCTTCCACCAATAAGATCTTGCTCATGTTTACATTGTCCCAGGCGAAGAAGACCAATCATTTACGGTCGGTGTTTCATCCTTTGGTTCGTGGGGCAAGGTTACCTTGAAAAAACTTCCCCATTTCACCGTTGATTCGACTTCTATCGTTCCTCCTAACATTTCAACGAAAGATTTTGTAATCGCGAGTCCCAGTCCTGTTCCTCCGTAATCCTTGCTGGTCGTNGNTTCGGCTTGGTCGAAGGGATTNAAAATCTTTTCCAGCTGTTCTTGGTTCATGCCTATGCCATTGTCCTTGACCTGAAAAATCACCGAGTTNCCNGAGGGGATCGTTTCTTCGAGAATATTTAAGGTTACGGTGCCTTCCGTGGTGAACTTGGCCGAGTTGCTGAGGAGATTGAAGAGGATTTGTCTCAACTTGATTCTGTCACTCGTCAACTCCTTGTTTTCTGGGCATTGAGTTTCTATTACAAAGCGATTATTGTTTTTTTCCACTAGGGGAGTGATGATATTTTTCACCTCGGTCACTACTTCTCCCAACTCGAAGGTTTCCAGGTGAACTTGCATTTTCCCTGCTTCCACCTTGGAGAGATCCAATATGTCGTTAATCAACTCCAACAGGAATTTTCCCGAACCCGTTATTTTGTTCAGATCCGATTCCAAGGCGACCTTTCCCGCTTCCTCGGCGTCTTCAGCCAGCATCTCACTGTACCCAATGATCGCATTGAGCGGTGTTCGTAACTCATGGCTCATTCGGGCCAAGAAATTACTTTTCGCCTCACTTGCGGCTTCTGTTTTGAGGTGTTGCAAGTGCGCTTTTTCAGCATTGGCACGATGAAGGGCACCAAAGAGTATGTTTCCCGCCAGTTGTAGATTCGGAATTAAGGCTTTGTCGAAGGAGATTGCAGAGCGGATCCAGCTTAAGCCGACGAAGCCCACGAATTTGCCTTGCTCTCCCATGGGAAGGGCAACCGCTGATTTCACTTGGAGAGTCTCCAGCAATTTTCTCTCCTTGATAGCAAAGGGAGGTAAGCTATCAAGTTTCGATACGTAGATTTGCTCGAAACGCTGCACTTTCTCCATCCACCAGGGGAACGTATCCAAAGGAAGGTTTTTCAATTTCTCCTTGTTCGATGGGATCTCATCGGCGCACCACTCGTGGGTACAGTTCATGCAATTCGTTTCTTCTGAAAGNACAATGATGACAACGCGATCGGCTCCGGTNAACTTGCCCAGTTTCCCAAGAGCTTCCTCCAAGGCTTCATCTGTTTCGGCGGATGCCCGCATCATGAGCTCGCTCGATACTTCGGTGAGGAACTCTTGAATCTTTATTCTCTCTTGCAGGGCTTTGGCATTTTCCGTCAGTTGACTTTTGAATCCCTCCAATCGCTTGTTTTCAGCCGCTAGTTTTTCCACCAATTTGTGATGAACCTGCAGAGAGACCTCATCCATGTCTGGCTTTTGAGATTCAGGGGTCATTACAGGTGAGATTGATTAACCTTTCCTCCCATATTTAAACGGGATTTGGGCAAAATCGAAATGAGCACCCTAGTTGATCAGCCCAAAGAAGTAAACCCGAAGCCCTTTTCCCTTGTGACAATTTTTAGTACAATTTTGCATGTGAAAGTACCATTTCTCTCTGTTAATCTTCGATTAACTGTCTAAATTCGCTATTTAAACTTTATTATTCCTTGTGAAATTTCTTCCGATTATTTTGCTCTGGGCCTCATTTTCAGCCGTCATGACGGTTGAAGGGAAGATTGATTTCAATCGCGACGTACGGCCTATCTTGGCCGGAAAGTGCTATGCCTGCCACGGTCCGGACAAGGAAACTCGTAAGGCCAAACTTCGCTTGGACGACCGGGCGAGTGCCCTGAAGAAGGAAGCTTTCGTGCCGGGAAAGCCCGATGAGAGCGAGTTGGTCTATCGGATTTTCACAAAGGATTCGGACGAGATCATGCCGCCACCCGAATCCAAGGATTCCTTGACCGTCGAGCAGAAGGAGATTCTTCAACAGTGGGTCAAGGAAGGCGCCGAATATAGCCTGCATTGGGCTTTTGTTCCCCCTCAACTACCGAAATCGNCCAAAACGAAGCAAGCGGACTGGGCCCGTAATGAAATCGATCGTTTCGTGCTGGGCAATTTGGAGAGCCAAGGCCTCGAACCTTCGCCGGAGGCCGATCGTTACACTTTGGTCCGTAGGCTCTATCTCGATTTGATAGGCTTGCCGCCTACCNCCGATCAGGTCGATGCTTTCGTCAAGGATGAGGATCCCAAAGCCTATCAAAACCTAGTTGGTCGCCTCCTGAAATCTCCGCAATATGGGGAACGATGGGCCCGCTCCTGGCTGGATCTCGCCCGTTATGCCGACACCAACGGGTACGAGAAAGATCGACCCCGCACCATTTGGCCTTTTCGCGACTGGGTGATAAAGGCCCTCAACGACGACATGCCTTTTGACCAGTTCTCCATCGAGCAACTGGCCGGCGACATGTTGCCAAATGCCACTTCTAGCCAAATCGTCGCCACAGGCTTCCATCGTAACACTATGCTCAACGAGGAAGGTGGGATCGATCCCTTGGAGTTCCGCTACTATGCCGCGGTCGACCGCGTGGCCACCACTGGGACAGTTTGGATGGGTCTCACCACGGGTTGCGCCCAATGCCACACGCACAAGTATGACCCCATCACCCATGACGAGTATTTCAAGATGATGGCCTTGCTCGACAACGTGGAGGAACCCGACTTTCTCCTCGAGAGCGAAGACCAAACCAAGCAAAAGGTCGAAATCGAGAAGCAAATCGAGCAGAAGGCAGTTTCCCTCCAAAAGGAAATAACAGGCTTTGACGACGCCTTCGCAGCATGGTTGCAGAAAGTGCGTAAAACCGCCACTAACTGGACGACGCTTCGACCTGTCGCAATGAAAACCAACCTGCCCAAGCTCGAACTGCTGGAGGACGGATCGATATTCTCGTCGGGCGACGTCACCAAGCGCGACGTTTTCGACCTGAATTTCACCAGCGAGCTTCCAATCACTGCTTTGCGCCTTGAAGTGTTGCCTGACGATCGCCTTCCGCAACGCGGACCTGGCCGCTGTTATTACGAGGGCAGGAAGGGTGACTTTTTCCTGAGCGAGTTCTCGGTCACAGCGAAGGGTCAAAAATGGGAGATCGTCAACCCGACCCACACTTACGGCAAAATCAGCATCGGTGGGGGAGGGGCTAAAGCTTCCAACGTCATCGATGGCGACGGTTCTTCCGGTTGGTCCACCTCTGGGCAACCAGGCAAGGCNCATCACTTGGTGCTTCCTCTCAAGAAGCCGCTTCCCGNCAATANCCCGTTTTCCNTACAGATGCTTTTCGAGCGGCATTTNGTNGTCAGTCTGGGNCGCTTTCGCCTTTCCGCCACCACCGACGCCGTGGCNCCGGTGGCGAAGAAGCATGGAGCCGAGGTCGAGGCCATTCTCGCTCAAGGCGAGGAAGCATCCAAGGAACAGCTTGCCCATCTGCAGAGACATTTTCTTGAGACCGATCCACGTTGGCAAAAGCAACGCAAGCCATTGGACGCCTTGAAGCGGAAAATTCCTCGCTTGGGGCATACCATGGTCATGTTGGAACGACCCGCTGACAACCCGCGACCTACCTTCCTGCGCCATCGTGGCGAATACGTCAGCCCGCGACACCAAGTGGAACCAGGGATACCTGCGGTTTTTTCCATCATAACAAAGAACCCGCCCAAGAATCGTCTCGCTTTCGCCCGCTGGTTGGTCAGCGAGCAAAACCCTTTAGGCGACCGTGTCGTCGTGAATCGCGCCTGGAGATCCTTCTTTGGGGCTGGCCTTCTTCGCACCAGTGGTGATTTCGGCACTCAGTCTGCGGCGCCCGANCATCCCGAGTTACTCGATTGGTTGGCGGTCGAGTTTCGCAAACAAGGCATGTCGCTCAAGAAATTGCATCGTCTNATCGTGACCAGCGCGACCTATCGNCAGGACTCCAAGGTCGGCAAGGAATTGCTTGCCCGAGATCCCAATAACCGTCTTTTGGCTCGCGGNCCCCGTCATCGTCTGGATGCCGANCTCATNCGCGANCTCATGTTGAAGGCCAGTGGCAAACTTTCGCCCAAGATGTATGGTCCGAGCGTGTATCCGCCGCAACCTGCCAGCGTGTCAGCCGTTGCCTATGGCGCTACCAAATGGAACGTCTCCAAGGGCGAGGACCGCTATCGCCGCTCGCTTTACACCTTTTCCAAGCGGACCGCGCCCTTTGCAGCCTTCACCACCTTTGACGCTTCTTCCGGCGAAGGCTGCATTGCCCGTCGCAACCGGAGCAACACTCCTTTACAAGCTCTTACCTTGTTGAATGACGCCATGTTCGTAGAGTTGGCTCAGCACCTTGCCCTCGACGCTGAGAAATTGGAACCGGATGAACGAATTGAATTTCTATTCCGAAAATTCCTCGCCCGCCCCCCCACTCGCAAGGAGGTAGATTTAATGAAGCAATATTTCGAGACCCAATGGCANCGTTTGGGCAAAGGGGAACTTAAGTCATCTCTAATCATGGGTCGCAATGATGCCACCACCGAGCAGGCCGCTCTTGCCTTGCTTGCCCGTTCAATCATGAATTTGGACGAAACCGTTACCAAGCAATGAACTCAAATCCGCTCCATTTTNGAACCCGACGCCACTTCTTCAAGGATTGTGGCCTCGGTCTGGGCAAAGTCGCCTTGGCATCTTTGCTTGCCAGTGACTTGGCAGGGAAAGCTTTGAATAAAAGTTCCTTTGCCTTACCCGCCAAGGCCAAGCGGGTCATCTTTCTCTTCATGGCGGGAGCTCCCAGCCAACTCGAGTTGTTTGACCATAAGCCCAAGTTGGCGGAACTCGAGGGCAAACCGATTCCTCCCTCCGTCATCAAGGGACAACGCTATGCCTTCATCCAACCGGATGCCGCCGTGCTCGGTCCGCGGTTCAAGTTTGGCCGCCACGGCAAGTCAGGCGCCGAATTATCCGACAGGTTGCCTCATCTTGCCAAAGTGGTGGACGACTTGGCTTTCGTGAAATCCGTCCGCACCGACCATTTCAACCATGCTCCCGCTCAGCTGTTCGTTAATACCGGAAACGGTGTACCCGGACGCCCTAGCATGGGCTCATGGCTCAGTTACGGGATTGGTAGCGACGCCAACGACTTGCCCGCTTTCGTGGTCCTTAAGAGCGGCGGCAACTTAAGTGGTGGAGCTTCCTTGTGGGGTTCCGGGTTTTTGCCTTCGGAACACCAAGGTGTGCCTTTNNGGGGAAANGGCGATCCCATCTTGCACGTTTCCAATCCTCCTGGAGTCGACCAGCGGGCCCAGCGGGATTCCCTCGATCTCATCCGCAAGCTCAACCAGGAACGCCTCGGTCAAGTCGGTGATCCCGAGATAGCAGCCCGCATCGATGCCTATGAAATGGCGTACCGCATGCAGTCGCGCGCTCCCGAGTTGATGGATTTTTCGCAGGAAAGCAAAGCCACCCTTGACCTTTATGGCGCCAAACAGGGTGATTCGAAGGCAACTTACGCGAACAATTGCCTGTTGGCTCGCCGCATGGCCGAACGTGGGGTACGCTTCATCCAGGTATACCATTCCGGGTGGGACGCTCATTCAAACGTGGAGGGCAACGTTAGCAAGCAAGCCAAGCAAACCGACCAAGCATCGGCGGCCTTGATCAAGGATCTCAAGCAGCGTGGCATGCTGGAGGACACTTTGGTGGTGTGGGGTGGGGAATTCGGACGGACACCAATGGTCGAAGCCAGCGCTTCATTGGGGCGAAGCAAGGGACGCGACCATCATCCCCAAGCCTTTACCATGTGGTTTGCCGGTGGTGGCATCAAATCAGGCATTACCATTGGGAAAACGGATGAACTTGGCTTCCACGTGGTGGAAGATCCCGTACATGTCCATGACGTGCAAGCCACTATCTTGCGCTTGCTGGGCATTGATCATCGATACCTTACCTTCCGCTTCCGAGGACTGGAGTTTCGTCTCACTGGAGTGGAAGAACATCACCCCGTAAAGGCCTTGTTGGCCTGATTTAGTAACATGACCCAAATGCATCGGCGGTTGGAGTGGCGCAAGTTTTCCTCCTTCATCTTGTTGCCTGTGTTGCTGGCTAAAAGCTTCCTAACTGGTTTTGCCAAGGAAATATCATTCAATCGGGACGTGCGCCCAATCCTTTCAGCCAATTGCTTTTCCTGTCATGGCCCGGACAAGAAGGCCCGCAAGGCCAAGCTCCGACTGGACACGAGGGAAGGCNCTCTTTTCGACCTTGGGGGTTTTCGAGCCCTTGAACCTGGCAAGGCGGATGACAGCGAGTTGATCTTGCGGGTCGAGACCGATGATCCGGATGACCAGATGCCACCGCCGGAAACGGGGCATGCCCTTACTGCCGAGGATCGCCTTATCCTCAGGGCTTGGGTGAATGCGGGCGGCGCATACGACGTCCATTGGTCGTTCAAGCGTCCCGTCAAAGCTCCGCTACCCAATCTGGCTCAAAAGGACTGGCCTTGGCATCCCTTGGACCACTTTGTCCTCAAACGCCTGGAAGAGAACGGCATGAAGCCTTCCAAGGACGCCGACCGATACCGTTGGATTCGCCGGGTGTCACTGGATTTGACCGGTTTGCCTCCCACGCCCGAGGAGGCGGATGTCTTTGTGGCGGACAAAAGCGACGAGGCATATGAAAGGGTGGTGGACCGCTTGCTCGAATCCACTGCCTACGGCGAGCATTGGGCCCGCATGTGGCTCGACTTGGCCCGTTACGCAGACACCAAGGGTTATGAGAAGGATCGGCACCGGAACATTTGGATCTACCGCGATTGGGTNATTGGTGCNCTCAACAGCGACATGCCCTATGATCAGTTCACCACCGAGCAATTGGCTGGGGATCTCTTGCCNGACCCGACACCGGATCAACTGGTTGCAACCGCCTTTCACCGCAACACCATGTCGAACGACGAGGGGGGCACTGACAACGAAGAGTTTCGTGTGGCCGCGGTGAAGGACCGGGTTGATTCCACTGTGCAAGTCTGGATGGGCCTGACCATGGGCTGCGCAAAATGCCACAGCCATAAGTATGACCCGATTACCAACGAGGAATACTATGGCTTTTATGCTTACTTCAACCAGACGGAGGACAACGACCAGCCCAATGACTTTCCTGTTTACAAGGTTACCCCGAGGGAAAGCCGTGAAAAATTCGATGCCTTGAAAAAGGAACTGGCTGACAAATTGGCCGAGTTTGAAAAAGCAAGGAAAGCTGAATTGCNCAAGCTCCTGCAATGGCTGAAGGACAAGAAGCCATTGCAAGACAAATGGGTCCCTTTTACCCCAAAGAAAGCTATATCCAAGAATGGGGCGAAGCTGAACATCAAGAAAGATCTTAGCGTGCTGGCCTCAGACAAGTCACCCGCCACCGATCAATATGAACTGACGGGCACCCTGCCGCCTGGCACTTATCACACGCTGCGGCTGGATGCCCTCACGCATCCGTCACTCGGCAATCGCAATGGACCCGGAAGAAACCAACGGGATCCGAATTTCGTTCTCAGTGAAATCACTATCAAGCGTTTGCCNGCCGGAGGTGGCTCCGCTCAAACCGTTGCCATCAAAAGCGGCTTGGCTGATTTCGAACAAAGAGGCTGGCCGGTCAAGGGAGCTTTCGATGGCAACCAGAAAACAGGTTGGGCCATATCCCCGAAATTCGATGCCGATCATCTTGCCCGTTTTACTCTCGAGAAACCCTTGCGCATCAAGAAAGGGGACCAGGTGCGGATTCGATTGTTCCAACAGTACGGTTCCAAGCTTTGCTTGGGCCGTATTCGATTGGCCGCCGGCAAGCCGGGTACAGAGGAACTTTCTCTTTCCGCTTTGCAAACCGTCATGCTTGCTGGCNTGGCGAAGGAAGGGCTGGNAGGCTCTCGCNGNCAATTGGTCGAGNNTTTGCATGCCAATGGAAACAAGCCNGAGAATCCGTTGGANAAACAGNTTGCATCTCTCAAGGCAGAGATCGCCAAGATCGAAAAAAGTTCCACCACCGTACCCNTNATGCGCGAAAANCCGNNTGGTNAACANCGNGTGACCCGGATTCATAAACGAGGAAATTTTCTGGACCAAGGNGATGANGTTGCGGCTGGTTTCCCCAAGCTCTTNGNAATNCCCGAAANCCTNCCNCCGAANCGGNTNGGTGTAGTCCGCTGGCTGATGGCNCCGGANAACCCCCTCACGGCTCGCGTCACGNTCAATCGCATTTGGGCTCGGCTCTTCGGNGTGGGGATNGTGGAAACGGAAGAGGACTTTGGNTCNCAGGGNCTTATGCCNTCNCATCCCNAGNTGCTCGATTGGCTNGCGGTCGANTTNNTGGANNANGGNTGGTCNCNNANGCGCNTNTTGNGNGNNATCNNNCTNTCTCNNACNTATCGNCANGATTCNANANTCCTNCCNGANAACTTGGCCAAAGACTCTCGNAANCGNNTGCTNGGTCGTGGCCCGAGGTTNCGCTTGTCNGCGGAAGTNNTTCGCGACCAGTCCTTGTCCGCATCGGGATTGCTCACCCGAAAANTGGGTGGNCCATCCGTNATGCCNCCNCAACCNNCGGGAATCTGGAAATCNACCTATAGCGGNGAAAAATGGAAGACNGCCAGTGGCCCCGATCGCTATCGNCGCGCCNTNTACACTTACCTCAANNGNACCAGCCCGCATCCCGCAATGATCACNTTCGANGCNGGNTCCGGCGAGGTNTGCCAAATTCGNAGAATCCGTACCAATACNCCNNTGCAAGCNCTCATTACNCTGAATGACGAAGCTTATTTGGAAGCCGCCGGCGCCTTGGCTGCCCTTATGCAAAAGTCTTCGGATAACCTCGATCAGCAAATCACCTTTGGCTTTCGCAGGGTCTTGGTTCGTCCACCGGAACCGAAGGAACTCCAGCGGTTGGTTGCTCTTTACCATGAATTAAAACCGGAAATGTCTGATAAGGCCGGTTTGCTTTCCTCCGCCAATCTCAAGGAGGGAGACCCATCGATGGTCGCTCTTGCCAACGTCTTGCTCAATCTGGATGAAACCCTCATGAAGCCCTGACCTATGGACCTACCGATCAATATGCAAAAAGCGCGGGCCTTGACCCGTCGCCACTTCTTCGGACAAGCGGGCATGGGGTTTGGGGCCATCGCCTTGCAACAATTGCTGGCTCGGAATGGTTACGCCGCAAAAGAAAGAAGTTTCCGCATTCCCGCCAAGGCCAAGTCGATCATTTACCTTCATATGGCGGGCTCTCCCTCCCAAATCGATTTGTTTGAGAACAAGCCTGCGCTGACCAAGTTTCACGGCAAGGATTGTCCCAAGGAATACCTCGAGGGCAAGCGCTTCGCCTTCATCAAGGGCACGCCCAAGATGTTGGGGCCGGTTTTCGACTACAAGAAGCATGGCCAAAGCGGCCAATGGGTCAGCGAACTGTTGCCGGGGCTCACCTCGGTAATCGACGACGTCTGCATGATACGCTCCATGCATACCGATCAATTCAACCATTCACCCGCTCAACTCCTCCTCCATACGGGAAACCCCCTCTTGGGTTATCCCTCCATGGGGTCTTGGGTCACTTATGGTCTGGGGAGCTCGAACGAGAACCTGCCGGGCTTTGTTGTTCTCGCATCCGGTGGCAAAACACCTAGTGCGGGGAAATCCCTTTGGGGTTTGGGTTTTTTGCCGACCCTCTACCAAGGCGTTCAGTGCCGTACCGACGGCGGCGACCCGATTTTGTATTTATCCGATCCGAAGGGGATCAGCCGCAAGGCCCGGCGCAAGACTCTAGATGCCCTCAAGGATCTCAATGAATACCAGTACAAGCATGTCGGCGACCCTGAGACATTGACACGGATTTCGCAGTACGAACTGGCCTTCCGGATGCAGATTTCCGTCCCTGAGGTGATGGATCTCAGCAAGGAGCCCAAGCATATCCTGAAGCTCTACGGGGCCAAGCCGGGCCATGTCTCCGTTGCGGAATCCGCCGCCGATCCCAGGAGGCTATACAAGGGAAATGATCCTACTTTTGCCAACAATTGCCTTTTGGCCCGTCGCTTGGTCGAGAATGGCGTACGCTTCGTCCAGCTCTACGACTGGGGATGGGATCACCATGGTTCCTCGCCTGGTGAGTCGATCGACGAAACCCTGCCCATCAAGTGTCAACAAATCGATCGAGCCATCGCCGGGCTCATCACCGACTTGAAGCAACGTGGTCTCTTTGATGAAACTCTGATCGTATGGGGAGGTGAATTCGGTCGCACCCCGATGATGCAAAACAACGTCAATTCAACCTTGAAAAAAGGTTTCTATGGTCGTGACCATCATCCTCATGCTTTCACCATGTGGATGGCTGGCGCCGGAATCAAGCCGGGTGCCTATGGCCAAACCGACGACATCGGTTACTACATCGCCGAGAACCCGGTTGGCATTCGTGACTTCCAATCCACCATCCTCCATCTGATCGGCCTCGATCCCCATCGATTCAGTTTTCCTTTTCAAGGTTTGAACAACAGGCTCATCGGTCCGACTGAGGAAGGAAAAGTCATTCAGAGCATTCTCGCCTAAAGTCTTGTCGTACAATTCTTCCCGGATGCATAACCGTGCCCCATTGATCCAAGCCAAGCTTTTTATTTCTTTGCTTGGGCTTGGAATGTTTTATGGCCTGAATTCTACATTTGGAAAAAATACCCTTTTCCCGGTAGCTTCCACTCCGCAAAAACTTGCCCCTCTGATGGAAAGAGAATTGCGTGGCTGTTTCGATTTTTTTTGGGAAGAATGGAATGATGATCCCAATAGTCCTACATATGGCATGTCCAACGGGGATTACGTTGGACTTAACAAATACAGCCCAATTCCAATCGAGCATCAGGGATTTTATTTCACTGCCATAATAATCGGCGTGGAACGTGGTTGGATTTCAAGAGAACAAGGTGAAAAACGGATCATCATTACCCTCAATACCCTTCGTAAACTAAAACGGATAAATGGTTTTTGGTATCACTTCATCGATCCTGAAACCGGAAAGCGCGGTTGGAATGATTCGCCCAACGTTGAGCTAAGCAATGCTTCCACCGGGACTATGCTTCTGGGAATCTTGGCCGCGGCGGAATATTTTGGAGGCGAGATCGAAAAACTGACTAACGAGTTATATTCTCAGATGAATTGGAAATGGTTTACCAACCCGGTAACCAAGCATCCCTACTTGGCCTGTTATCCCGAAAACCTGCCGAAGAAAGTTCCTCATGGAATCAACAAAGAAGGAATGTTCGGTGGATGGTCCGCTTACAGTGAACATATTTTCCTCTATATTTTGGCTGCCGGCTCTCCCAACCCCGAATTCGCCACGGGGGCGGATTCCTACTATGCTATGAAAACCTACAAGGGAAGCTACAAAGGGGAAACCTTCATTTTCTGTGGTACGGGCGCTGCCTTTACCTATCAATGGACCCACGCGTTCATTGACTTTCGCCAGCTCCGCGACAAACTGGGGCGCGATTGGTTTGAAAATTCACGCCACGCCGCTCTGGCTGCACGGCAATATGCAATCGACAATGCTCATCGCATTAAGGGTCTCGGGCCAAATTCCTGGGGAATGTCCGCCTCGATCAGCCCGTCGACCGGCTACAGCGGGCATTACGGATCTCATCCGATTGGCTCTGGGCACAAACTTTTGGAGGACGGAACGGTGGCCACTTACGGAGCTCTCTCCTTTCTGCCCTTCACGCCTAAAGAATCAAAAGTCGCTCTTGAACAGATGTACACGATACCGGGGTTAGTTGGGGAGTACGGTCTCTATGACGCCTACAGTTACCTTACCAAAGCCAACGGCGACCAGCCTTGGATTGCAAAGAGCTACCTGGGAATAGACAAAGGCCTTGTTCTTTTGATGTTCGAGAACTACTCCACCCAACTCATTTGGCGTTTGCTTCATGAAAACGCTCATATCCAAAAAGGCTTGCAAGTACTTGAATTCAAGCAAAAGCCTTTGAAGTGATGCCAGTTTTTCGAAAAGCGCTTTCCCTCATGCAGGCAAGGCATCTTTGGGCATCGTTTTTCGGTCTTTTTGCCGTTTATTGTTCCGCCGCTGGCACGGAAATATCGTTCGATCGGGACATCCGCCCCATACTTTCCGACAATTGCTTTCATTGCCATGGCCCTGATGCAAAGGAGCGCAAGGCAAAGTTGCGCTTGGACACGAAGGAAGGGGTCTTGGCCAATCTCGGCGGATATGCTGCGGTTAAGCCCGGCGATCCTGCGAAAAGCGAATTGTTCCTCCGCATTTCCTCCGATGATCCCGAGGAAAGGATGCCTCCTCATGATTCCAATCGCCACCTTTCCAAAAAGGAAATCGAATTGCTCAAGAAATGGATTGCCGGTGGAGCCAAATGGAAAGGGCACTGGACCTTCGAGCCAATTGTTCGTCCAGCGGTGGAGGACAAGAAGCGGCACCCGATAGACGTTCTCGTAGATGCTCGATTGAAGGAGGAAAACATCAAGGCGAACCCCATCGCAGACCGCGAAACCCTCGTCCGCCGCCTCACCCTTGACCTCACGGGCCTCCCGCCCACCACTGAACAAATCGAAGCTTTCCTAGCCGATGAAAAGCCAGGAGCATGGAAACGGTTGGTTGATCGCAACTTGGCTTCCTCCGCCTACGGTGAGCGCATGGCTTGGGATTGGTTGGCGGCCGCTCGTTATGCCGACACCAATGGCTATCAGGGAGACCGTGAACGCACCATGTGGCCGTGGAGGGACTGGGTGGTCAAGGCATTCAACGAGAATCTGCCTTACGACAAGTTCACTATTTGGCAACTTGCCGGTGACTTGTTGCCGGATGCCACGCAGGAGCAAATTCTAGCCACCAGATTCAACCGCAACCACATGATCAACGGCGAGGGTGGTCGCATCGCCGAGGAAAACCGGGTTGAGTACGTTTTTGACATGACCGAGACCATGGGCACGGTTTGGATGGGCCTCACGTTACTCTGCGCCCGTTGCCACGATCATAAGTTCGATCCCTTGTTGCAGAGCGAATATTTCCAGCTGAACGCCTTCTTCAACCAGACTCCGGTCAATGGTGGGGGAGGGGATCCCTTCACGAAACCCGTCTTGCAGGCAGGTTCCACAGCCCAAAACGAGGAACTAGTCCAGTTACGAAAGGAAATCCTCGCTTTGCAGAAAGACATTGAGCGGCGCCAAGGAGAACAAGGTGACGTCCAGGCGAAATGGGAAGCCAAGATGCTCGAGGACCAGCCTGCGAACGATTGGAAACGCATGTTTCCCGAGAAAGCCAAGGCAAACAAGCAAACCCTTCACATTCTGGAAAACGGATTGGTCTACGCCTCGGGAACAAATCCAGATAAGGACGAATACCAAGTGCTTTACCCTTTGGACGAAGGCAAGATCACCGGTTTCAAGCTGGAGGCTGTCCGTCACCCCAAAATGACGCATGGCGGACTGGCCCGTTCCGACAGTGGCAACTTCGTACTCACCGATCTCCAGTTCAAACTCAGGAAATCCTCGGTGGACGAACTCGTGCCCCTTGAGGTCGCCAGTGCATCAGCCACCTTCGAACAGGGACCACTCAAGGTAAGGAACACCTTTGATAACAACCCGGGATCCGGTTGGGCGGTCTGGGCGGGCAAGCCCATCGATCGGGACCATGCGGCTGTCTTTCGGTTGAAGAAAAGCATCGAAGTGCCCAAGGGTGCCGAGTTGGAGGTCACCTTGAAGTTCAATTCGCAGTACAAGCATCACAACTTGGGCCATTTCCGTTTTTCCTCCACGGTCAGCCCAACGCCTGCCTTGAAAGGCGACCGAGGCGGCTTGTTCGCCGCTCTTAAAACCCCTCCCGACAAACGCAGCCCGTCGGACAAAAAGACTATTCAAGAGGCTTTTGCGGCTCAGGATGATGGTTTGTCAGCCATGCGCAAAAAGCAAAGTGAGTTGGAAGCCAAGGTGAAGAAAACCCAAGCTTCTTTTCCAAAGGTCATGATCATGGCTGACATGCCGAACCCCCGGCAGACCTTCATCCTTGATCGGGGTCTCTACAACCAGCGCGGCAAACCCGTTACCGCCGACGTGCCGGCTTGGTTGCCTCCTTTGCCCAAGACGGAAAAACCCAACCGCTTGGACTTGGCTCGTTGGTTGATGGACCCGAAGCACCCGCTTACTGCACGCGTCACCATGAACCGTTTCTGGCAAATGCTTTTCGGGGTGGGCTTGGTCAAGACCACGGAAAATTTCGGGGTGCAGACGGAATATCCCCGCCATCCTGAATTGCTCGATTGGTTGTCCGCCGAATTCATAGAGTCCGGTTGGGACGTGAAGGGCTTGCTTCGAACCATCGTCACCAGCGAAACCTACCGTCGCAGTTCGACCATCTCATCCTTTGCGGAATTCGAGCGGGATCCCGAGAATCGGTATTTAGCCAGGGGTTCGCGTTTTCGCATGCCTTCCTGGATGATCCGCGACCAAGCACTTGCGGTCTCTGGCTTGCTGAATCCACAAATGGGTGGCAAGGCCGTCTATAGTTATCAACCTACGGGCATTTGGGCGGAAGCCACCTTTGGGAAGAAGATATTCCGGCAAGATAGCGGGAAAGCTCTTTACCGTCGGAGCCTCTACACCTACTGGCGCCGTATCATCGGGCCCACCATGTTCTTCGACGTGGCCAAGCGCCAAGTCTGTGAAGTGAAACCTTTGCGTACCAATACGCCCATGCATGCCCTCACCATCATGAACGACGTTACCTACGTAGAGGCCGGTCGCGCCTTGGCCGATCTTCTTCTGCGTGATGCCAAGGATGACGAGTTGCGGTTGCGCCTGGCGGTTAAGAAGGTCCTTGGTCGCGCCCCTTCCGCCGAGGAACTCGTCNTCTTNAAGCGGAGTTTGGCGCGTGGNATCACCAGCTTCACGGAGGATCCCGAAGCCGCCCGTNNCTNTCTNTCGCANGGTGATTCCAAACCGACCTCCGAANTGCCACCGGCNACTCGGGCCGCTTGGGCNGCCCTCTGCTTGAATTTGCTTAATTTGGATGAAACCCTGAACAANGAATGACCGTGGACCAAGCCTGGAGAATTCTCGATCCCACTGCGCCGCAACCNGTGCAGGACAGGCAACTCGCCATCAACAGGCGCCAGTTCTTCGGTCGCAGCGCCACCGGCATAGGAACCGCGGCTCTCGCCGGTTTGCTGAGTCGCGACGGTTTGTTGGCTGCTTCTCCGGNCAAACAAGGAGGAGTTCTCGGCGCATCTCATCTTCCAGCCAAGGCCAAGCGCGTCATTTACCTCTTTCAGAACGGCGCTCCTACTCACGTCGATCTCTTCGATTACAAGCCTCGTCTTCACAAGTTGCACGGTACGCCGGTCCCGGATGACTACCTTGGCGGCAAACGCTTTAGCACCATGACTGGCAATCCCAAGGGGAAGCTCATGCTGGAGCCGGTGGAGCCCTTCCACCGACATGGTCAATCGGGCGCTTGGGTAAGCGAATTCATGCCCCATACCGCCAAGATCGTGGATGACCTTTGTTTCATCAAGAGCATGCACACGGAGGCGGTCAATCACGCTCCCGCCATATCCTTTTTACTGAGNGGATCCGAGATGCCCGGGCGACCCACCATGGGGGCTTGGCTCAACTACGGGCTTGGTTCTTCCTCCGATGAGTTACCCGGCTACGTGGTCATGACTTCCATCAGCAAAGGCACCTCATGCGGCCAGATCTTTTATGATTTCTATTGGGGTTCGGGGTTTCTTCCCTCCCGCTTCCAGGGAGCCCGCTTCCGGGGCAGCCGGGATCCCGTGCTGTACCTCAAGAACCCGGACGGCATGAAACCCGAGCTTCGCCGTGGTTTGCTCGACGACTTGGCCGAATTAAACCAATTGAAGTTCAAGCAAGCGGGTGATCCTGAAATCCAGACGCGAATCGCCCAATACGAGATGGCCTACAAGATGCAGACCTCGGTTCCGGAATTGACCGATTTCTCCAACGAACCTGAACATGTCCTCAAGATGTACGGACCGCAAGTGAAGGAGCCCGGTACCTTCGCCTATAACTGCCTTATGGCTCGTCGTCTGGCGGAACGGGGCGTTAACTTTGTCCAGTGCATGCATGCTGGTTGGGACCAACACAACAGCTTGACCACCGAACTCTACAACCAGTGCCGTGATACCGACCAACCCAGCGCCGCCCTCGTGCAAGACCTCAAGATGCGGGGCATGCTCGATGACACCTTGGTCATCTGGGGCGGTGAGTTTGGACGNACNCCATTCATTCAAGGGGATATCAAGAACCGCAAGCGATGGGGCCGTGATCACCACCCTTATGCTTTCACCGTATGGATGGCTGGAGGCGGAGCAAAGCCCGGCATGACCTATGGGGCCTCAGACGACCTCGGTTTCAACGCGGTCGAGAACAAGGTGCACGTCCATGATTTTCAAGCGACCGTCATGCACCTTCTGGGCATTGACCATGAACGTCTGACCTATCGCTTCCAAGGCCGCCACTTTCGACTAACCGACGTTCACGGGCATGTAGTCAAAGACGTCTTGACCTGAAGAATGAAAATTACAGAACGACTTTATCCTGTTTGCCGAGCATGCCTTTCTTGAGATCCATTAACTTCCCCTCTCTTTTTTCTTCCGTTTTCGGGGCTTGTTTCTTTGGTGCGGTGCTTCCTGCCTTGGGCAAGGAGGTGTCTTTCAACCAAGACGTCTTCCCAATTCTTTCGGACCGATGTTTTGCATGCCATGGGCCCGATGCTCACGACCGCAAGGCAAAGCTTCGCCTAGATCAGGCGGACGGCGCCGACGGNGCATANCGCACCCGCGACGGNATCACNGCGATCAAGCCNGGGTCGATCAAGGACAGNGAACTTTGGTACCGCATCACCACCGATGATNCCGATGACCTCATGCCTCCTGCNAAATCGCACAAGAAGNCGCTTACCAAGNATGAGCAAGCGATCATCAAGAGTTGGATCGAGGCAGGGGCTCCCTATGAGCGCTTCTGGGCATTCGTGCCGGCCCAGAAACCCGAGATACCCAAGGTCAAGGATAGCTCTTGGAGCAAGCTCCCCATTGACCGACTCGTCCTTGCCAAGCTCGATTCCTTGGATCTCAAGCCATCGGAAGATGCTGACAAACGCACCTTGATCCGCCGAGTCAGCTTCGACTTGACCGGTTTGCCCCCCACCCGCGAGGAAATCAAAGCNTTCCTGGAGGATAAACGTCCCCAAGCCTACGAGGCACTCGTTGACCGNTTGCTGGCCAAGAAACAATACGGTGAGCACCTTGCCCGCTACTGGTTGGACCTGGTGCGCTTTGCCGACACCAATGGTATGCACAAGGACTTTTACCGCAACTTCATCGCCTACCGCGACTGGGTGATTCGCGCCTTCAACGAGAACTTGGGCTACGACGACTTCGTTCGGTATCAACTTGCCGGCGACTTGTTTCCTGAGCCGACCGGCGACCAACTCGTCGCATCGGGCTTCAATCGATTGCATCTCATCATCGACCGTGGCACCGCCTTGCCCGAGGAGAGCTTCTTCAAGAACGTCATCGACCGGGTCACCGCCGTGGGCACCACCTTCATGGGGATGACCGTCCATTGCGCCACTTGTCACGATCACAAGTACGATCCGCTTACCCAGAAGGATTTCTATTCCTTGTTCGCNTTCTTCAACAACATCGACGCGGCCCCGGAAACCAGTGGTCGTCCCAGGGATGGCCTGCAGCCCCCTTTCGCCGTGGTGGGATCGCCTGAGCAAAACAAGAAATTGGAACAGTTCAACAAGCAGCTCGCTGATGGTGACAAGGCCATCAAGGAGCTGAAGCAGAAAATCTCTGCAGAGAAGGATGCCAATAAAAAGAAATCGCTTTCCCAAGAGCTCAAGGGGCTCACCAACCAGTTCAACGCCTTGAAAGGTCAGCGTGACCGCTTGGATCGTGAAATTCCGCGGGCCATGGTGATGAGGGAACGCAAGCAAGTGCGGCCCACACATATCAGAATAAGGGGTGAATACGATTCTCCCGGCGACTTGGTCACCCGAAACACTCCCGAGTTCTTGCCCCCCTTGAAAAAAGCTGGCGAGACCGCCAGTCGNATGGATCTTGCCGAATGGTTCGTACAGCCTGAAAATCCGCTCACCGCTCGTGTCGCCGTAAACCGCTTTTGGCAGCAGTTTTTCGGAACAGGTCTTGTTAAGACTTCCGAGGATATCGGGGCCCAGGGCGAAGTCCCCAGTCACCCCGAGCTCCTCGATCACCTGACCGTTTTGTTCATTGAATCCGGTTGGGACATGAAGGCTTTGGTCAAGCAGATCGTCCTTTCGAGAACCTATCGCCAATCGTCCGTCTCCAAGCCCGACCAATTCATAAAGGATCCTGAAAACCGTAATCTGGCCCGAGGTTCCCGCTACCGAATGGACGCCGAAATGATTCGCGACCAGATACTCGCGACGAGCGGTCTGCTGGTGAACACCATGTATGGCAAGAGCGTCAAGCCACCGCAACCGGATGGGTTGTGGAAATCGGTCACCATGATAGGGGAGCGGTTCAGGGCCGATACTGGAGATGCCATCCATCGGCGCAGCTTGTACACCTACTGGAAACGCGGCATGCCGCCGCCCCAGATGACCATCCTCAACGCTCCGATCCGTGATTCTTGCGTTTCCCGACGGGAACGTACAAACACCCCAACTCAAGCCTTGTTGCTCCTTAATGAAGGAGAATACCTGAAAGCGGCTCGTTCGCTTGCCCAAAAGGCCTTGCAGGTGGAGGCAAAGGATGGATCGAAGCGAATAGCCTTGGTCTACGAGACCGTGACCTCGAAGTTGCCCGACGAAAAAGAGCGTCAGGTCTTGTCCGATCTGGTCGATAACCTGCAAAAGAACTATCTTGAACAACCGGCCTTGGCGGATGCGATTTGCCAAGGCGTAAACGTGGGCGACGCGGAGAAGAAAGCCCAACTCGCCTCTTGGACCGTTCTGGTCAATGCCCTCTACAATCTGGATATAACCAAGACCCGTGAATAGTATGAAGGACGCTTTGACTCACATTGACTTTCTTCAGTCGCGACGCTCCTTCTTGTTGAATACGGGAATGGGTCTGGGGACTGCCGCCTTGGCTTCCCTGTTTTCCAATCAAGTATTCGCCAAGANAGGCGCAACCACCAANCCCAAGGCGAAGCGCATTATCTTCCTGTTCATGGCCGGAGCTCCCAGTCAAGTGGATCTCTTTGATTACAAGCCCGACCTGCACAAGCTCTTCAAAACCGAGCTACCCAAGTCGATCAGCAAAGGACAGCGTGTCACTGCCATGACGCGAGGCAAAAAACAGCTTGTTGCGCCATCGGCCTTCAAGTTCGCCCAGCAGGGAAATAGCGGGGTGTGGATGAGCGAACTGCTTCCTCACCTTTCCGGGATGGCCGACGATCTTTGCTTGGTCCATTCCTTCAACACCAACGCCATCAATCACGATCCTGGCAAAACCTCCTTTTGCACGGGCTCGGAAACACCAGGCAAGCCCAGCATGGGGTCCTGGCTGAGCTATGGCTTGGGATCCTTGAACAAGGATTTACCGGATTTCGTGGTCTTGCCCTCGGCCTTCTGGAGTGGACGGGTAAACGTGCAAGCCCTATACGCTCGGCTTTGGGGCAGTGGATTCCTTCCCTCCAAATTTCAGGGAACTTCTTTTCAAACCGTGGGCGATCCGGTGTTGTTTCTATCGAACCCCAAGGGGATCGATGGCAAGGTCCGCCGCAGTATGCTCGATTCCCTTGCCGCACTGAACCGCAAGCACTTGGCGGAAATCGGGGATCCCGAGATCCAGACCACCATCGCCCAGCAGGAGATGGCTTTCCGGATGCAATCTTCCGTCCCCGAGTTGACCGATATATCCAAGGAACCCAAGGCGGTTCTGGACATGTATGGCCCCGAGGTGAACAAGTTGGGTTCTTACGCTAGGAATTGCCTGCTCGCCCGCCGGATGGCGGAACGAGACGTTCGGTTCGTGCAACTCTTCCATCGCGGCTGGGATCATCATTCCAGCCTGCCCAACAACATGCGAGGGCAGTGCCGGGACGTGGACCAACCCACGGCTGCTTTACTCAAGGATCTCAAGGCGCGCGGTCTGCTTGAGGATACCTTGGTAGTTTTCGTCGGGGAATTCGGACGCACCGTTTATGGTCAGGGGAACATAACCCGTGAAAATTATGGTCGTGATCATCACCCCCGATGTTTCTCGGGATGGCTCGCCGGCGGCGGGATCAAGGGTGGTATGCATTACGGCAAAACCGATGACTTCAGCTACAACGTGGTGGAGAACCCCGTCCACGTGCGCGACTTGCATGCCACCATGCTGCACCTCCTCGGAGTGGACCACGAAAAATTGATCTTTCCCTTCCAGGGCCTCGACCAGAAGTTGACCGGCGTGGAGAAGTCACGAGTGGTCAAAGAAATTATCGGCTAAGCTTTTGCTCGGCGAAATTACTTCTTGGACTTAGCGGCCAAAGCGTCCCACTCGCCCTTGGTGGCTTTGGACTCTTGGTACTCCATCATGATTTTCCATCCGTCCTTTCCCTTCAGTAGCAATGCCTGGAAATGGACGTGCTCCTGTTTCCACCGCCCTTCGGGATCAGTGAAGGAATAGAGGAAGATCCCTGTCTCGTGGGCGGTGGTCTCATCACTGAATCGTTGCGAGAATCTAAACTCTACCTTGGCCTTGATTTCACCTGCTTTAGTGGCCGCAAAATCCTTTTTCCAGCGGGCCAAGGCCTTGGAAAGGGGATAACTCGTTCTTTTGCTGCCGGAAACAAGAACCCCTTGTTCGTGACAGGTGGCTTTATAGCCTTCGAAATCCCCTTCCTTTACCGCCCTCGAAACTTCGGCCCAATAGGCATCCAACTCCGCAAGCCTCTCCTTTTCACTTTCCGCGGCGTTTGCCGTTTGCTGGAAGCTCAGCAATAAACAAAGCAAGCTGAGGCATACAGGAATGTTTTTCACGGTGCAGATGATTTCCGGATGTTTCTCAAGGTCAAATTTCCCTGATGCGAAGGTTGCGGAAGCGGTAGACGCCCTCTTTTGAATGGTGCTGCAACCCGATTGTTCCGCTCTTGTGCGTATCATCCTTTATATTGCTTGAAAGCTGCCCGTTAATCCAAGTCTTGATGTGATCGCCTTTGCAGCGGATCCGGATCTGGTTCCATTTGCCCGGTTGGAGAAAAGTACCCGTGCGTTTCACGAAGGCATCGATTTCATCCTCCTCTTCCGGAGGATTCATCCAGCCAACACCGATGTCGAAAATCCCGCCGCTTCGAATATCCGAGATCTCGCTCTGGTATCCGTGGGGCAAGTTTTTCCCTTTTGGCAACACGCAACGGAACCCCACCCCGGAATCGAAACCCTCCTTGGGCATCTTGGCTTCCAACTCGAGGATGAAGTCGGTGAAGTCACGGGTATGCAGGTAAAACACTTGGGGATCGGGGGACAGATGGATCTCTCCATCGACCACCTTGATGCCTTTGGGTTGGGCGATTTGCGAAACAGGCTCACCGGGCTTGGAAACAAAGGGTTTGCGCCAACCTTTGAGGGACTTGCCATCGAAAAGGGAGATCCATCCCTTGTTGCCTAGGCCCACTTCGAAAGTACCGAACTCCGGCCATGGGGGAAAGAGGGTCTCCCCCTTACGCAGTTTCGGGGCGGGAGGTACCTTGTATTGCTTTCGCAATTTGGCCAGTTGGCCCTTCATCATATTGAGGGCATCGGCGTATGTTGGCTCGGCGTGGACCGACTTCATTTCCTTGGGGTCTTTCTTCAGGTCGAAGAGTTCCCACTCGTCGAGGTCGTAGAAGTGCATCAACTTGTAGCGACTGTTTCGTACTCCGTCATGGCGTCGCACCGCATGGTATTCGGGGAAACAATAGTAGTGGTAGTAAACAGACTCTCTCCAGTCCTTGGGTTGCTTGCCTTCTAACAAGGGCTTTAGACTCTTGCCCTGCATGTCGGACGGTTGTTCCAGCCCGGCCAAATCGAGAAAGGTCTGGGCAAAGTCCAAGTTGGAAACCATCTGCTTGTTCACGGTGCCCGCCTTTGCTACGCCAGGCCAGCGGACCAGCAAAGGCGTTTTCAGGGATTCCTCGTACATGAAGCGCTTGTCGAACCAGCCATGTTCCCCGAGGAAGAATCCTTGGTCCGAGGCGTAGATCACCACCGTGTTTTCGGCTAACCCGGACTTATCCAAGTAATCGAGCATGGTCCCGACCGATTCGTCGAGCGACTTGATGCAGGCCAAATAGTCGGCCATGTAACGCTGGTATTTCCAGCGNACGAGGTCGTCTCCTTGAGGGCGCTTCTTCAGGACGTTCGCCCGGATACCGTCGTAGATCTTGTTCCATTCCTTTTTCTGAGCCTCGTTCATACGATCCTGGCGGAAGGGGACCATCTTGTTGTCGAGGGCTAGGTCCATGGTCACTCGCAAAGTCATGTCTTGCGTGTTCGCCGGGGTACCGCGCCCCTTGTAGTCATCGAAAAGACTTTTCGGCTCGGGATAGTTCTTGTTGGTGTATTCCTCAAGAAGGTGCACTGGCGGCAGCCAAAACCTGTGGGGGGCCTTGTGTTGAACCATGAGCATGAAGGGCTTGTCCTTGTCCCTGTCTTTATTGAGCCATTCAATGGATTTGTTAACCACTTCCTCGGTAACGTATACTCCGGGCGTGCCTGCAACCAATCCCTTGGGGGTCCTGAAGTCAGGCGCGTAGTAGGTGCCTTGTCCCGGAAGTACGTTCCAGAAGTCATACCCTTGCGGGTCCGTACCTAGGTGCCATTTGCCAATCACCGCGGTTTGGTATCCACCTTTTTGAAGTAGCTTGGGAAAGGTCTGTTGGTTGCCGTCGAAACGGTGTTCGTTTTCCATGAATCCGTTGAGGTGAGAATGCTTCCCCGTTTGGATGACGGCACGACTGGGTCCGCAGAGGGCATTGGTGACGAAGCAATTGTCAAAGCGTATGCCTTCCTTGGCTATCCTGTCCAAGTTGGGGGTGGGGGCAACCTTGCTTAGCCGTCCACCATAGGCTGACACGGCCTCATAGGAGTGGTCGTCTGAAAATATGAAAACGATATTGGGCCTGTCCTTTTGTCCGTTGATGGGCTTTTTTGCAGGAGCCTTGGAAACTCCGGGTGTGGCTTGCGTTTCCTTTTCGGTAGATTTAGCAGGCGGCTTGGTTGCCTGACAGGCGTTCAAAAAGATCAGTAGCAGTGATAGAAGAGCGGGTTTCATCATTATATCAGTGGGCTAGGTTTAAAACAGGTGGGGTATAAGGGGAGAAAGAGGAAATCAGGCGCGCAGAAGCCCGAGTTCGCCCGTACTGTCTGCGAATCGGTCCATTTCCATGCCGAGCGCCCTCGCTTGAGTAAGCCACAAGTTGGCTAAAGGCACGCCACCTTCGGGAGCCACGTACTTTCCATCCACCTTGGGGGTCAAGCCGGATTGCTCGGAAAGATTGAAATGCCGGCCCGTCTTGAATTTCCCGCCTCCGGAACCTGCCGTCACGATGGGCAAGGCGCTGTATTGGTGAGTTGCGCCGTCACCCAGACCCGAGCCATAGGTAAAGAGAGTGTTGTCAAGAAGGGTCTTTCCATTGGCCTCCTTGATCCCATCCATCTTCTCGAGCAAGTAGGCGAATTGCTCCATATGGAAATGATCCACCTTGATCAGGTCCTCGATGAATTTTTNCTGGTTATGGGACATTTGGTGATGACTGCGCGGCTTGTCGAACAAGGTNTCGAANAAATAGGGCGTATCCCAACGCTCGGGTCCCACCATGAAGGTGGCNACGTTNGTCAGCCCGCTCTGCAAGGCAACCACCATGAGATCGCCCATCAAACGGATGTACTCCCCGCGGGNAAGCTTCCCGTCCATGGGCACGTCGAGATCGACCTTGCNNAGTTCGTCCTTCAGNCCNTCCAGTCTCGTAANTTGGCGCTCGATGGTTCGGATCGAATCGAAGTACTCGGAGAATTTATCCTGATCCTCNCGNCCCAANTCGCGNTTGAGCGANCGGGCATCCTCCANGACNAGATCCGTAATGTTGCGGTATGCGCTCCGCTCGTCCGACTTGAAAAGCCTGCGGTAAGCGAGCAAAGGATCGCGCATGGACGGCGCGACGTATTCTGTCCCGTACCAGGAAATGTTGTCGAACTGGATCGATTCCTTGTTGTCCTTGTGACTGTTGCAACTGAACTCCAAGGTTTTGAAAGGCGTTCGGCCTCCGATCTTTTCCGCAACTATATGATCCAGAGTTCTCGCCTGTGGATAGGGAGAATTTTTCACGCTGAACGGGCTGGCGCTCGAGAGAAAACACGATGCGCATTGGGCATGCACGTCGGTCCCTGGTTGAAAGGTCCGGTCCAAGCCCGTAATGAGGGATACCTTTTCCTTGAGCCGCTCGAGCGGCTTCATGGTGTCGGTCAGCTCGAGTGGATGCTCTCCCTTGGCCAAGTTGGTCTTGGTTTCGTCGGCCTTGAAGTTGTCCTGGTTGAAAAGGGGAGTGATCCCATTCTCCTCACCCGGAAAGAAAGTGCGTCTGACCACCCCGATGGGTACGTAATAAAAGGCTAACCGCTGGGCGACGGCCTGAGACGGAACGGCAGCCAAGCTTTCCATCCACGGAAGGGCAAGGATCGAGCCTCCTATTCCACTAAGAAAGTTTCTTCTCGAAAATGACTTCATCGACAATGTCGATACTAAGGTTTCGAAGGCTTCGGTTGCAAGGTAAGTTTGGAAGACTTGCCGAGAAAGGGTTCGGATTGCACGACTGCCTTGATCAAGGCCTTCATCCGGTATTCCTGAGCCGAAACCTTTTTTGCGATTTCATCCAAGGCGGGCGAATCCGCAGGGACAAGCTCCCGGCCCAACGCAAAAGTCAGCATGTGCCCGCCCAGAGCCCGGACGAAGCGTTCCTTTTCCTTCAGGATAGCATCCTTGAATTCGATCACGTCCCCGAATTCGTGACGTCTAAAGAGCACCCCTGCAGAGTCTACCCTAAGCCCACTTTTATAATCAGTCCGCCACCGGCCGACCGGATCGAAATTCTCCAGGGCGAACCCAAGCGGATCGAGTTTCTCGTGACAACCTGCGCAATCGGCCCGTTCCCGGTGAGCGGAAAATCGCTGGCGCAAGGTCAGCCCTACGTCTTCCTTTTCGACTGCGGGTAGGGGAGGCACGTCAGCAGGTGGGGGCGGCGGGGGAGAATTGAAGATTACACCGGCTAGCCAGGCTCCACGCGTGATGGGCTTGGTTTCGTGCGGACCGGAGGTCATCGTCATAACGGCGCTGTTGGTGATCATGCCCCCCTGGCGCCGGTCGGACAAGGCTTGTCGGGAAAATTGCATGGAGACTGGCCCCCCGATTTTGCCTCCCGGTTCCTCGCCCAGCCATTTTCTCAAACGGGCCGAGCGGTAGGTGTAGTTGGCATCGATGAAATCGAGAACCGGACGATCCTCCAAAAGAACGGTTTCGAAAAGTAGGAGTGGCTCCATCATCATATCCATGGTGGTACGGTAACTGGGCGGAGCGTAATAGAAATCAGGGTAGGTCTTTTCATCGGGAACCGAGGAAATGATCCTGTCCAATTGGAGCCATTGAGTCGGGAAACTATCACAGAATCTCTTCAGCTTGGGATCGGAAAGCATCCTGTCCAGTTGCCCGTCCAACACCCTGGGATCGGAAAGCCGGCCGGTCCGGGCAAGCTCGAGCAGTTCTTCGTCGGGCAAGCTTCCCCACAGAAAAAAGGACAAGCGCGAGGCAAGAAGAGCCTCGCCTGCCAACGCCTCTTCTTGCTCTCCAAGGGCATCATAGAGATAAATAAAGCGGGGGGAAGCCAGAACCGCGGAAACCACGTCTTTCATGGTCTCCTCGAAAGTGGCTCCCTTCTTGAGCGAAGAGATGGCATGGGATCGGTAGCGCTTCAGGGTTTCCTTCTTCACGGGCCGCCTAAAAGCCCGGGTGAGAAAAGGCTTCAGGCGGGCGGCAAGTACTTTCTCGAGGTCTTCCTCTTCGGGGGGAGCTTGAAAAAAGCCTTTCCAGATACCTACCGTTTTCGGACCGAAGGTGGAACTGGTCACGATAGTCCGGCTTAGTTTGAAAAAAGCTTCCATCAGCAGGGGAGAAAGAGACAGGTGGTCGGCCTGATTGTCGTACCCATGCTCGGCCCGCAAGTCCTGAGGAAAAGGCCCGACTCCGGAAAGCCTTGGCTCGATCAGGCCGGACTTGCCCAGCGATCGGCTGCTCACGGTCAGGGAGTCCGGCATCCCGCCCTTGATCGCCCGATTAAAGTAACCCGAACGGTCCCTCATCATTTTCTCGGGTAATGGGTAGACCGATACTTTTAGGTCAAGAAGATCCTGTACTGCATTTGCGTATTGAAAGCGGTTCATTCTCCGAATCGCTGTCCTTGCCTCTACAGTGTTTTGTTCCAACGCCTTTTTAAGATCCTCATCCAGACGACTTATCAGGAGATCTCTCTTCTTAACCGATAAAGGTGGTTCCTTTTCCGGAGGCATGTCCCCATCCTCGATGGCGATCATTATCCTTTCAATCCGTTCGGCATCGCCTAGGAGTTGGTCCCTACTCTTGATCTCCAGGAGATTCAGTTTCCCTTTCACCTTTCCATTCTCACCATGGCACTTTACGCAGCTTTGCTGAAAGATTGGTTTGATTATTTCCTCGAAAGAGTCCTTTGCTGCAATCGCGGCAGGTAGACAACAAGCAAGAATCAGCAAAACTGTGAGGACTTTCTTCATGTCTTGTGAAGCTCTTTAAAGCTGTTCGGTATCTAGAAAAAGTGAAAGGTTTTTGATTTGGCTTCGGTAACGAAATTTAGACCTTGATTATTGTTGGCGATTATTTGTTTGGCAACGTTTGTGGTTTTGGATCGTAAACTTTTCCTATGGCTCTCTGACCTTTTCCGGCTTTGCCAAGGTCTCCGAGGTCGGCTCGCGCCGGTTCCGCCAAGGCCATGAGTCTTTTCACCACCTCGGGGTATTGCTCACTGACGTCTTCTTGCGAACCGATGTCCTTTACCACGTTGAATAGGATAGGCTTTGCTTCCTTTCCCTTGACGACGTGGGGATGGCGAGGCCCCTTTCCCGTAGGTAGAAAAAGTTTCCAGGGTCCGCTGCGTATGGCCTGCAGGTGATCACGTTGGTAGTAGTAGAATACTTCGTATGGCGTTTGAGCATTGGGTTCGTCCAAGATAAGCGGCCGAACGTCGTGTCCGTCTATCTTCCTATCCTGAGGAACTTGCCCGCCAGCCAAGCCGGCGAAAGTGGGCAACATGTCCATTGTGGTGCTTAGCTCGGAGCAAGTCGTACCTGCTGGAATGTTGCCTGGCCACCACATGATCGTGGGAACGCGAAAAGCTCCTTCCGCAGTCGTGTAGCCTCGGCCAAACAAAGGCTTGTTGTTGCCTCGGGAGGGGCTGGACATATCCCTTGCCATGGGAGTTCCGTTGTCCGACGTCCAGACGACTAGGGTGTTTTTGTCGATTCCAAGCTCTACTAGCTTGTCGAGGATTTGGCCGGTGGACCAATCCAGTTCCTCGATCGAGTCACCCCATGGACCATTTTTGCTTTTGTCTCGAAATGCAGGACTGGTGAACGGCTTGCTGGTGCTACCTGGCATCGCTTGCGGGAAGTAGAGAAAGAAAGGTTTCTCCTGATGTTGTTTGATCCATTGCATCGCAACCTCGGTGTAACGTTTAGTCAAACCGTTGCGATCGACAGGAGCCTCGATGACTTTCTCATCTTCCATCAGGGGTAGGGGAGGCCACTTGTTTCCATCCATCCGTGAACCAATGCGTTCCCCCGTGGCTTTCGTCATGTCGTCGCTGTAGGGAATGCCGAAGTACGAATCAAACCCCTGACGCGTGGGCAGGAACTCAGGTTGATCACCCAGATGCCACTTTCCGATGATGGTGGTGGCGTACCCTTGCTCTTTCAGGACCTCGGCTAGTGTGATTTCATTTGGGTGCAAACCGAACGGCGAAACCGGTCTCAGCACCCATCCGTCGCGGGAATTCAGGTGCATTTGTACTCTTTGAGCGTAGCATCCTGTCATTATGCTGGCCCGTGAAGGCGTGCACACGCCCGCTGTGACGTAGAAGTGGGTGAACTTGCGCCCCTCTTTTGCCATTCGATTCAAGTTTGGCGTTCGATGAATCTTGGATCCAAACGGCTCGATGTCGCCGTACCCAAGGTTATCGCAGAGGATCACGATGAAATTGGGTTTCCGTTTCTCTTGTTCCAAGCCGATCGCTAGGAAAACCGTTGCCAGCGTGGCCATGGTTACGGCAATGAACTGAATTAGCCTCATGAACGCATTGGCGGCCATCAGAGATGAACTGGTCACATTTTAAGTGGCCAAGCTTTCACGGAGTATCGATCATTTATCAAGACCAAGTTCCCTATCACTTGGATTTCGTTCGGGTTTTGGTTGTTTGATTTCCAGTAATCAATTTCCATCGTTGGGCCGGCTTGACCAGTTTCGATATTGTAAGAAGTTAGTTTAAAATAGGGTTCCGTCCCCCGATTATGCTTTTTCCATTCGTAGATCAGTACGTGTTTGGGTCCAAAGGGTACGCCGCCCATTCTCTCGGCGTCTTCGGAAGCGTGTTCCAATAACACTTTCTTGGTGTCAAGATCATGAACCTTCACCATGTATGGGTTTTGATTTCTTATTGGAGTTCGCACCTCCAGCAAATGCCCGTTGACGAAAGTTGGCCTGTGATACCAAGCATGAGCAAGGTTAAGGGAGTGAGCATAGGCGGAATTGTCCTCCCTTTGTATTTTCCAGCTGTGGGTTCGGGTTTTTCTGTTTTGATCGTCTTCTTGCTGCTGCAAAAAAATGAAGGGTGGTTCGAACTTCAAGTTCCTCGTGTTCCTTCCCACTAATTGAACCGATTGGTCTTTGTAATTTGTTCGGTAGGCCACGTATTCCCTCTGGGGGAATTCTTGTCGACTTATAAAGTAGCAAGCATGTTCCCCGAATTTGGCGAATTCCACCCAGTTGTCACGAAAAGCTTGTTTCGGGTCTCCATTTCGACCCTGCATTATTTGATTCATGCCCGTAATTTCATTCTTAGCTATATCCCATTGTAACCAATATAGATTCCTTTGATAAGCCGGGGTCATCAAAAAATGGATTTTCCCCCCTCCAAATCCCGCTTTCACATTACCGTTCTTTCTTGGAATTCGGTTTTGCAAAACGATTTTTCCGATATTCAGGTCGACTAAATAAAATCGATCGGAGTTGTCTTTGCCGTAGAGAAATTTCCCCGCTCGGCCTATGGTTGCTCCATGACCGGCCCTCAGCCGAAGTAGGGTCAAATCCCATTCCAGGTTTCCGGTCTTTTGGTTCAGCGCCTTCAAGTACATGTCGTAGCGCCCCTTGTTGTATACGAGCACTGCCTTGCCTTCGACAAATAATACCTCTTGAGGCCTTGGATAAACGAAGCGTTGCCACAGTACTTTTCCGGCAGGTGTCGCTTCCAGACAGTGCAACATGTCATTTTCATGAATCAGGATCTCGTTTGGGTTCGATTCCCCTTCTTTGTTTGCATAAACTCTGGGATCCCAGGCCGTCACTTCCCAAGCGGACCCACCGGGGGAGTATCGCACCAAAGAGTTCTTCTTTTCCGCCACCGGTTCGTCCGAGATTAGATAGATTTTATCCTCAATCAACTGGACGTTTTGAATGCTTTTCTTGGTCTCAGGCAAAAAACGCGCCTCTGATTCGATGCCAGTGGCAGCATCATAACGAAAAACCGTTTCTTGGCCTCCCATGTAAATAGACGAGCCTTGCAACTTTGCCTTACCCAAAATTTTTTCCGAATAAGGGGAGTGCCATTTGATTTTGCCATCGCTGGCATTGATGGATGCCAAGGCGGTACGTCCTTGAATTAGTATTTCCTGACCAATTTGACCTATGATTTCAACCGCCAGCGGAAGAGAAGAGCTCCACAATAATTTTCCGGTTCTCCTGTCCAGACCTACCATGGCGTTGGAGTCACGAGGCAGGCCAATCAACATGTCCTCCACGATCAGAGGCGCATTGCCTCTTGTGTCCACTACCAATTCATGCCGAGACATTGACCTGTAGTTATATAGCCATTCCATATTGCCGTCTCGGGCATCGAACCGACCGATGATTCCAGTGCTAGGTGAGCAATAAATGGCACCGTCATGAACAGTCAGTGATTCACCAAAGACCCCCTCGAAAGATTGTTGACTTGTTGTGATACTGAGATCCTGACGCCAATTCACCTTGCCTGTGGCAGCATCCACGCAACTCAACTGCAATTGAAAGCGTCCATTGTTGCGATGCTCGTCCCACGCGGAGGCAAAGTATATCTGTCCTTCTGACAACACTGGATTGCCTAGCGAGACGATCCTTTTTGCCTTCGGTGAATCAGCCAACTTCTGGCTCCATATGATTTCCCTTGTTTGCAAGTCAATCGCAACGAGTTGCAGGGGGTCAGCTCGATAACCCCATCGAGTATAAATTCTGTTCCCCTTCACAATGGGACGAAACCCACCCATGCGACTGATGGAATGATCGCCGTGCCCGCCGCGCGCGGTATCTGCCCATACAGGTTTTGCCCCATTGTTTCCCTTGTACCAAGCCAAGAGGTTACGTGTGCTGACAAGCAGGTTTGTCCCGACCCTTTGTAAGTTGACGTATGACAGGCCGGCGGAACTGCGATATTTCATCGGAGGCCATAGAGGGCGGGCTGGCAAGTTGAGGAACTGAAGCCTCATTGCATCTAGGGAATAATCTTCTTCCTTGGGTTTTTGGGCGGGGACTCCTTCCATTAGGCGCTGTCTGATTTCCTTGGCAGAAGCCACTTGATCCATCCATGGAAATTTTTCGTCCGGGCTTACCTCTTCGATTAACCTGTCCAATTTTTCGTAGTCTTTGCCTTGGGCAATGGATAACCAGAAGCCCACCTGGGCTCTCTTGAGCAGATCTGGATCTTCGGTATGTTCCAAAAGGTCGCGAAATGCGCGTCGAGCAGCTTGTCCGCGTCCGGTTTCGAGTTCGACTTGGGCATAGTTCATCAAGATGCGTTGCGCAGAAATCGCCCAGGGAAATCTCCGAAAAAAGGCCAATTTTTCACCTTGGGTGGAATTTTCAATTGTCCTTGAGCGAGCATCTATGCGGCACCTGCTTTCCTGGAATTTGCGAAATTCTCGTAGGATATCAGGCCTGAGGGACTTCAATTGCTCATCGAGGACATACCATGCCTTTGCTGAACCGGTTTCATCACGCCTCATTAGGTACACTTTGCTTTGTTCCTTTCCGAGAGAGCTTTGCAACCAAAGGTCGATGTCCTTTTCAGATCCGTTGATCAAACCTGACGCGACTCGATCCCAAGCTCGATTTTCGTTGTCAGGAACCATTTGTCCCAACCAGCCTGGACCTACCGCCATGAAGTTTCGGGTAAACCCAGTCCATGCCATCCTCAATGCAGAGGTCCTTTTGTTGGCTCTGGCCACGACGGGATCGATGCCAGGTTTGTCGAACAAGGAAAATAATTCCTTCAGCAGCAAGTTAGCTCGCAGTGATTTTATCTTGGCATGTAGAACAGCCCTGGCTGTCAACCAATCGATTTGCCTATTATTGGCATCCACCAACGCGTCAGCCAATTGAGCGGCTTCATAGTATCGCCTTTGGCTTTTGCGGATGAACACCAGCAAGATAGAGGCATCGATCACCGCCGGATCGTCAGCCTCCAAGTATCCTGACCGAGACAAGGTGAGAATACGTTCCGCTGCTTCGTCGGACATGTTTTCCATTGGGGTCAAGGGGTAGTCACCAACTTTCCTCCAGAGACTTTCCAGCAAAAAGGGCCTTTTTCTGGGATCCTCGGAATATTTTTCTCCGTTCTCTCCAAACTTGCCTGTCTCGAGAAAGCCTTCACGCAGGTATTCTGAAATCAACCCCCACATTTTTTCGTGGTCTCGGCCTGCTTTGTTGAACATTTGGCTTGGATAGCCTTGGCTCGGCCAATCCTTGTCGATCAATTCCAGATACTCCGATAAACAAATTTGCCTGAGTGCCTTGGTAGCCAATTCGAATTCTCCGGGATGATTTGCAATCAATTCATTCAATAGATTATTTCCCCGTTCGAAATCACCCTCGACAAAGGCTTGGTTTGCTTTCTCGAAAGCCTTGTCGGCTTCGCCTTCCACTGCCCGCAACTCAGGAGTGCCACCGAGACATCCCAAGGCAATCCCCGCAAGGGCAATCCATTCTCTGAGCCTCCGATTCATTCTGCGTCGGGCTTTGGAGCCGTTAAAGTAACGCCTTCGGCCATTCTGTCCTTTTTTTCGTCCATAACCCTCAAGGTCATCCACCATCTTCCTCCGAAGGTGGCTGTCTTGACCATCAATTGGTTGGCCCCTTTCTTCAGCTTGATTTTCAATGTCTTGGTTCTTAGAGGGCCTCCGTCCCGACGCTCTTCCGGAGTGCCTCCTAGGGTGTTATGCTGAATGATTAATTCGAATACCATTTGACCATTCAGTGATATTCTTTGACCGGTTTTTTCTCGGACGCTTACCAACAACCGCACTGTTTGCTCCCGATCGGAATGCAGTTGCGTCTTGGCGTATGCTACGGCGTGGCGTACTGGCACGGGCATATGGGCCGCGACGTGAATGTCTCCTTCGGCAGTTTTGGCACCGGCTTCTTCCCATGAGAGATCTAACTCACGGTCCTTGGGTTCTCCTCCCCCGAATTCCCATTTGTATTCAGCCTTGTAATTTTCCGCGTTTTCTTGCTCCTCGGGTCCATATGCCTTTTCAAACCCACTGTTTCGGTTGTCATTCAGGAAAGGTCCGACAATTTGCCAATGACCTATGTAACCTTGAGCTGAGGCGATGTCGGCAATCCTCCTGTTCATGCTGATTTCGGCCAATGCCTTGGCAGCAGCGGTTCTCTTTATGCTTTTTCCTTCTTCTAGAAATGATCTCAAGGCAGCTAGAGCGGGATCGAATTCCGTGAAAAGCGCTCGTTTTCCCAGTAGTTCAATGGCAGCAAGCAGTACGTTTTCATCCGCACTGGCGAAGGATTGCTTCAAGTAAGTTAGCAATCCTTCTTTCGGTCTAGAGCCCAAGGGGGTTTCCAGCAGGCTCTTTATGGCTGCTCGCGCGACTTCCGGATGTTCATCGTGCACGTAGATCCTGAACGAATCGAAAAGATCCTTGTCCGCTATCAATCCACGACACTGAACGGCCATGGCCCGCGTTATTGGATCATTGCTCTTTAGATAATGGAGAAAGAATTCCTTGTATCTGGCAGGCTCTATTTTACTGAGGGCAATCAAGCCCGATTGGATTGCCTTTTCCGGCAAGTCCTTGCGCTGGATCCAAGAAGCGGACATCAAGTCTCCAAGCGCACGGGTTGGGCAAACGCCCGCCATCAGCGAGGCAGTGCTTGCATGATGACTGGTATCTTTGGCAAGCAACATTTGCTTCAAGGTCGCGTCCAGCTTGGCTTGGGGACGCGCCGCCAACAATTTTTGGCCTATCTGAAATTCCGGATGGTGGGGTTCGAAGCATACCGTCAAGTTGGCAAGCAGACCAATTGCATCATCTTCCGCCGCTCCTAATGCCTGAATAACTTCTCTTTTTCTGCGAGGGTTTGCATTAGGCGCATGGAAAAGGGTTCTCAAGCGTTCCAGGGCAGCGGGTGAGCCAACGTAGGCCAGGGCTCGTAGCAAATCTTTGGCTACCTCGTCCTTGTCCGGATGGGTCAAGCGTTGCACCGTTGGCCAAGCTTCTTCCGGATATTGACTTGCATGTATTGCAATTGCCAAGGCACGTACTCCAGTGTCGGGATCTTGCAAGAGTTCGCGGGCCACGGTGACGGACGTCTGGCCACCAACCAAGTCCAAGGTTTCCAGCGCGGCCTTGCGTAATATGGGATCATTTTGCTTGGCTGCTTTCCGGGCAACCGGGATCATTTCTTCTTTCTGAATTTTGGCCAGGGTCACCATGGCCTGTCCCTGAATCCAAGAACTTTTTCCCTCCTCGAGAATTTTCCTGATCGCTGGAACGGATTGTTCGACTTTCCATTGTCCCAAATGATTCAAGGCCACCGCTTGCTGCACCCAGTCGTCGGAAGACAATTGTTTGGTCAATCGATGAATCTCAAGGGCAGTGAGATTTTTCTTTTCCTCAGCATGAGCCCAGAATGCTACGCAAGCGAAGACAATTAAACGGAACAGAATCTTAGGCAAACTGCCTCCGTTTGGGTTCTTCCGAAAGAGAGAGTGGGGGAAGAACACGCCTCTAATTTGCAATCTCAAGTTTTAATCAGCGCTGATAGATCGGCAGAAACCGATAAGGCACGCCCAAAATGAGTATAGCCATCGCGGTCGAGTAAGTGTCGCCTTCCTTGATGGACCAGTATTTTCCCCGGGCATCGCTTCTGCGTCTCTTGGGATCCAACAAGGAATACATGATTTGGGTGTAGTATTCATTGAATTGAGCGGTTCCCGTTTGATACATGCATTGAATGGCGTAATAGTTTGCGTAAAGATAGTGTGACCCACCAGTGAACTTCGAGGCCGGGTATTGATCCAGAAACCTCATGCCTCTCTTGACCGCCGGATAGGCCGGGTGGTTTGCGTCCACACCGCACATCAGAAGGGACATCACACCGGCAGCTGTTCGAGCGAAACCAGGTCCGTTCGGGCCACTGTAACCGAATCCGCCGCTGGTTTCTTCCTGACAATAGAGGACGTAATTGATGGCCCGGTCGAGAGTGTCGTCCGGCACCGCAATGCCCGCTTCCTTGGCCGAGTTCAAGGCCACAGTGTGCATAACTGTCATGGAGAGGTCCGCATCCCTTGGTTCGGGATTGTAGCGCCAGCCACCTCCTTTTGATTGGGCGTGCCTGTTTTGGGCTCGGATGGTGATATCGACAGCTCGCTTGAGGGTGTTACGGAGGTCGGGGTTGGTGCTTTGACCCCAAGCTTCGGAAAGAGCTAGAATGGCTAAGCCATGTTCGTACATACCGCCGTGATGGCTAGGTGTTCCGAGGTAACCTGCGTTTCCCTCTTTACCGATTTTCACAATATAAGCGATGCCTCGATCCATGATGTTTCCATAGTCGCCGCGACCCGGTACATGCCCTTGGAGCATGAAGGCCAAAAGAGCCAACGAAGTATCTGCGACTGGATGTCTGTCACCCCAACTACCATTTGAGTTTTGGGTCTTCGATAGAAAGACAAGCCCTTCGCTAATTGCTTCTCTAACCTCCTTGGAAAGCTGAATGGTGGCCACCTTCTGGGTGGAGGGGGTCTCCGCGAGGAGGAAAGGTTGGATCATGAAAGAAGCAGCAAGCAGGCAACTGACAAAGGCCGTCCTGCCACGAAAACCGGTTTTTTTCTTCATATTAATGTTATTCCGCAAGAACTTCATAGTAGTCCGCCACTTGTTTTCTGAATTCAGGTGGCAATTGTTGCACGTATTTTTGGATAGCGGACAAGCGAGCTCTTCTTTTCATTGTGTCGATCGACATTTTACTGCGGGCGACCTTGCTACCTTTTGGATCTGTGGAAGAATATCCGGTTGAGTCGATTTGAGGGTCATCCGGGAGTACGCCGGGAGGGGAGGGGGCGAACGAACCGGGTGTGGGCGTGCCTTGACCGGGCACCGAACTTGGGGGTCCTACGCCTTGCCCTTGTCCTTGTCCTTCGCCTTGTCCTTGTCCTTCGCCTTGTCCTTGTCCTTCGCCTTGTCCTTG
>PAZC01000002.1 GCA_002716045.1 Opitutia bacterium | reverse complement strand
GTTTGCCTGGAGGGGCTTCAGCGGGTGCGGCTTCACCGGGTTTGGGAGGAAGCCCCGGCTTTGGGGTTAGCTTCAGGCTAGGCTTTGGGGGCTGCGGTGGGTTGGGAGTGCTTTGTTCGTCTGCCATGGGAATGTTCCTTGCTCGCAATTAATCGGGGGTGTTCTTGTAAAGTATGTCTGCTAGTTCTTGCGGCTCCACGTGATCAAGTTTCTTGTTCTTTTGTTCAAGTTCTTCAAAAGTCTTGCAAACTGTTTCCGTCATTCGGTCATGTGTTTGCTCGGATCCCCCCACAATGGAAAATTCTTCTGCTTTCGTGATGCGTTTGTGGCCATCATCACAATCAAGCCCAACTCCCAACAAGTGAGCTTTGCCTCCACTCGGTGCCCTATCCATTTCTAATTGTTTTTCCGTTTAATCTTTCTGAATCAGTCAATGAAACTGTCCGTGAGGACGGTAGCTTGATCTATTAACGATAATTAGCGTAGGGCGGCGCATGCGCGAGTCAATAGCGTAAAAAAAAGCCGTGAGAAATAGCACCCCTAGAACTTGAGCATACGAAAGCCTAATCGAAATGAGAGGTCGTCTTCGCGGGCTGTCCCTTTGCGGTGGGCAAGCAAGTAGGCCAAGTCCCAGGAATCGCTTATTCGTGAGTAGACACCGATGTTGGCCCGGGTGAGATTGCCAGTTTCAGCGTCGAATTGAAGTCCGGTTTGTATTTCTCTTTTTTCGTCAATCCTGCGAAACCCCAGCACCCGATATTGATTCGATCGGTTTTCAAGTCTCAGGATGGCCAAGCTGAGCTCTGCCAAGTCGGCATCCATCAGGCGAGATTCGAGGGCGACTTGCTGTAGGTCGCCGTTGTCGACGTCTATCTTGGCTTGCACGCCCAGAGACAGCCAATGCACGGGGTGGAGAGCCATTTCCCCGAAAAAGGAGTCCATTTTGCCCTCGTTTGCTGGGGGGTCGATTAAAATGTCCTGATATATCCGAATGGCGGCGAGGTCGCGTGAGCCATAGTCTTTGGCTCTGGTTTGAAAACGGTTCTCGATGCCGAAGCGTAAGCGGGTTCCTTCCGTCAGGTCATCCAGGTAACGAATTTCCGAAAGGTCGAGTGGATCAAGATTCGGGTCGAAGTACCGGCGGTCAAGCAAAGGAACCCGCGACCGGTCGGCGTCACTTGAATCTTCCAGGTAACGGTATTGGCACAAGAAGTGCCCACGGTGTCTCAGGCCATCGATTTCCCACAGTTCGTTTTGTACGTCAAAGGTGGCATGGAACGGAATCCGGGCGTCTAGGCCGAACTCCCCGAAGTGCCGGGTGAGGGTATCGTCTGCGCCCAGCGCATCCCAGTATCGTGCCATGCGGTAGGTTGCGGACGGGGTGTCGGACAACCATTTGGCGACAGGAAAGTGGCGCGTGAGATGATAGACAACGTCTGCCCGTTTGGACTGGGTTTCAGTCGATGCATCACCCTTCGCTTCCTTGAGATCCGCCAACCCGAGGGACAGGGAGTGATAGATTCCGGTTTCAAGTATTTCGGTGGGGAGGAGATGCAGGCCGATTTCAGGTTTGCGCTCTATTTGATCGGAGAAGTCATTTGGCTGCATCCGGGCGAAGACGGAAGCGATGGAGTTATTGCCATAGTAACTGAGTTCGGCAAAGGTGTCGTTCCATTGGTTTTCGTTGAACGCCTCTTGGCGAAAATCTCGAAAGACTTCCGAGTCGCGACGCCATTGGACTTGAGCGGCGAAGGAAAAGCGGTCATTTATTTGCTGGAGGTGAGACCAGTCAAGAAAGCCTCGTGAGTCAGGAAGGGGCTTCCCCTGCACGTCGAGACCGGAAGGGCTTTGGTCCTTGATGAAGCCTGAGGCTAAGGAGCCTTTGTAGGATTCCTCCACCATTTCGTAGATTGCCTCGGGACCCACTAGGATTCCGCGCTTGGAGTAGCCCTCCAGAGAGCCGCCGATCCGTAGTTCGGGACGAACGTCGAAAAGCGAATGAATTTCCACACTGGCTCCCAACTGGTCATCATGACCGGCCGACAAACTAGCCTCCAGAGGGCTTTCGCGCCTTCGAGTCTCTATTTTGGGAAGAGGCACTAGGGATGCTTGGCCTATGCGGAAACGCAGGCCTTCTGCCCTGAAGAGCCCCTTCTTGCCATCGAAGGCAAGCTTATCCGCCTTCAGGTTGGGGGCCAATTTGTCGGGCCCAAGCAAATGGATGCTAGTGTCATTGGCAATGGCTAGTCCGTCGAGCGAGCCTTCGAGCGACTTGCTTTCTCCGGACACTGGATAGCGGCCGAAGCGGGTGTTCTTGGCCGCAAAGCGATTTTCGCTGAGCGAATATTCCAGTTCGGAGGCCAAGATACGAATTTCCTCAAAGGTCAGGACGACTTTTCCTTTGGCGAATGCGAGTCCCTTTGCCCGCTCATATCTTATTTCGTCAGCTAAAAGCAGGAGGGTGCCATATTCGAGTCGCGCCTTGCCTTTGGCCACGAGTTGACCGGTGGCTTCGTCGAGGACAATGGCTTGATCGGAGCTAAGCTTCGGTTGGAGATTGCCCTTGGGTTCACCGGTTGGTTCTTGCCCATTGAACCAAGCCGCTGGAAAGGCGATGGAGGCGAGAAGTAAAAGTAAAATGTATTTGGACACGCTTCCAATCAAAATGAGTGGGAACTGCAGAGAAACAAGAAGTAAATGGGATTTTGCTTTACCATTGTGCCTTGTCGTAGAAAAAATGCCGATCACGTGCTCAACAAAGAACAGCAAAAACACCTTGTTCATGGGCCTCTCGAAGCGCCGCATGACTTGCTGGGCATGCATGTGGGCGATTCGGGCGATCTTGAGGTTCGCGCATTGTTGCCTGACGCAGGGACGGTTGAGATCATCGATCTCACGCGCGAACCATCGGTATCCTCGGCAGTTCCTCCTCTTGGCAACGAGGGGTTGTTTGAGCTCCTCATCGGGCAACGGAAACCTTTCCCCTACCGCTTGCGGGTCGAATGGAAGAATGGTCTGTCCTCCGAATGGCATGACCCTTATTCATTCGATCCGACACTTGAAGAGTCGGATCTCGCCCCTTTTGGGCGGGGAGAAGACCCCTTGGCTTACCAAAAGCTTGGGGCTCATCCCAAGTTTATCAACGATGTTTCGGGCTATGCCTTTGCAGTTTGGGCTCCTCAAGCCAACAGCGTTTCCCTGATCGGGGAATTCAATGGGTGGAATGATTTGCGGCACCGCATGCGCCGATTGGGCGACTCGGGTGCCTGGGAACTGTTTGTCCCCGAGTTGGCTTCCATTGCGCAATACAAGTACAGGGTCTTTTCCGAGGAAGGATTCCAGGACAAGGCGGATCCTTTTGCTGCTTTTAGCGAGGGCCCTCCCGGCAATGCTTCGCTCACCTATGGCTTCGATCAGTATGAATGGGGTGATGCCGAATGGATGGAGAGTCGACGGGAGTTGGACTATCGCGTCCTTCCGATGTCCGTTTATGAGATGCATCTTGGTTCCTGGCGGCGGAAAAAGGATGGCTCTTATTTGTCTTATTTGGAATTGGCCGAAGAATTGCCCCGTTACGTCAAGGGACTGGGGTTCACTCACGTCGAGTTTCTCCCCTTGTCGGAGCATCCGCTTCCCGCTTCATGGGGCTATCAGGTTTCAGGTTACTTTTCCCCGACTTCCAGATTCGGGAAGCCGGAAGATCTCATGCATTTGGTCGATGCGCTTCACCGTGCGGGCATAGGCGTGATCATGGACTGGGTGCCGGCTCATTTTCCTCGAGACGATTTCGCCTTGGCCCGCTTTGACGGCAGACCCACTTATGAATATGCTGATCCGCGCATGGGCGAGCATCAGGATTGGGGTACCTTGGTTTTCGATTATGCCCGTCCGGAAGTCCGCAGTTTTCTCATGAGCAGCGCCTTGGCCTGGCTGGATCGTTTTCACGTGGATGGTCTTCGGGTGGACGCGGTGGCCTCGATGATCTACTTGGATTATTCGCGTAAGGAAGGCGAATGGTTGCCCAATCGCTTTGGCGGCCGCGAAAACTTGGAGGCAATATCCTTGCTGCAGCGCGCCAACGAGGAAATTCACCATCTTCATCCAGGGGCAATCGTCATCGCCGAGGAGTCGACGGCTTACCCGAAGGTCACGGGAAAGGTTTCGGAGAAAGGCTTGGGCTTCGACTTCAAATGGAACATGGGTTGGATGAATGACGTCCTCGAATATTTCAATGCCCCTCCCGTAGAGAGAGCCAAGCTCGCTGAAAAGTTGACCTTTGGTCACAGTTACCAGTTCAGCGAAAACTTTGTCCAAGTCTTTTCCCACGACGAGGTCGTACACGGTAAGTCGCCCATGATATTCAAGATGAACTTGGGTGGCGAGGGCGGAGTGTCCGAGCAAGCTGCTCTGTTGCGGGCCCTCTACGTCTACATGTGGGCTTGGCCCGGAAAGAAAACCCTCTTCATGGGCAACGAGTTCGGGCAGACTGCTGAATGGGATTTTGACAATGCTCTCGACTGGGGCTTGCTTGAGCATGATGACCACCGAGGTCTCAGTGGGTTGGTGCGGGACCTCAACAAAATCTATTGCAGGAACCAATTTCTCGGAGTGGGAGATTCCCGGCCGGACAAGTTTCGCTGGATCGAGTGCGGAGATCGCCTGCCCGCTGTTTTTTCCTTCCTGCGTTTCGGGGATTCTTCGAAAGACACCTTGTTGGTTGCCTGCAATTTTTCAGGAGAGGGTGTTTCCGATCATCGGGTCGGTGTTTCTTTTCCAGGGACTTGGCGGGTGGTTGTTCATTCTCAGGACAAGGCATATGGCGGGTTGCTTGAAGATGTGTCTTTCGACGCCCGGGCGGAGAGTGTTCCCGATGGGGAATGGGAACATTCTTTGACCTTTGCCTTGCCCTCTCCCTGCGTTGTCCTGCTTATGCCGCAGGGCGGGTAGGGGGATCAAAGCAATTGCTTCAAGTCTTCAACCGAAATCGTGAGGTTGGCTGCTTCGCCGGCTTCGAACACGTCTTGCAGAAGCTTTCTTTTCTGGTTTTGCAAATGGAGCACCTTTTCCTCCACGCTTCCGGCGACGATCAATTTATATGAGGTGACCACGCGACTTTGTCCAATGCGGTGAGCTCGATCGGTTGCCTGGGCCTCCACTGCTGGATTCCACCAAGGATCGAAATGGATTACCATGTCTGCCGCGGTCAAGTTCAAGCCAGTACCGCCTGCCTTGAGTGAAATTAGGAAAAGGGGTACCGCCGAGTCACCTTGGAAACGATCGACCTGAGCCATGCGGTCGCGCGAGGATCCGTCTATGTAACAATAAGGGGTTTCCTCCTCGTCCAGATGTTGGCGCAGCAGGGTGAGCACCTGCACGAATTGAGAGAACAGCAAGATGCGATGGCCTCCGTCGATGGCTTCTTGCAGAATTTCTCGAAAGGCGGCCAGCTTGGCCGAGGTTTCGGCATCCAAGTTTTCATCTAGGAGGCGCGGGTCGCAACAGGTTTGGCGAAGCCGGAGGAGTTGGGTTAACGTTTTCATGCGGATGGCTCCTTCGCTTCCTCCCGCCTCCTCCACTTTCGCGATTTCCCGTTCGGCGGAAGCTTTGGCTGCCTCGTAGGTTCTTCTTTGCTCTTCGGTCATCTCGAGGTAGACGACCTGTTCGATTTTCTCGGGCAACTCGGGGGCAACCGTTTTCTTTTCGCGCCTCAGGATATAGGGTGCGGCTTGTTTGAGGATGCGTTGTTCGTGCCAAGCCCTTTCTTCGCCACGGCATTCCGCGGGAATTTTTTTCCAGCCGCCGGGCATGAGGAAATCAAGCAGCGAGAGCAAGTCCGTTATACTGTTCTCCACAGGTGTGCCGGTTAGCAATATGCGTCCACGAGAGCGCAGCGAGGCCAAGGCCTTGGCGTTTTGGGTTCGCCGGTTCTTGATGTGCTGGGCCTCGTCCCCCACGATGCATCGCAGGGGGTTGGCGGAGAACAGATCCAAATCCTTTTTCAAGGTGCCGTAGGAAGTGATGACGAGGTCGTGCTGCATGATTTCCTTTGGCGATGCCAGCCGTTTGTTGCCATGATGGGCAAAGGTTTTCAATCGGGGGCAAAAGCGCTCCGCTTCCCGTCGCCAATTCTCGACTAGGGAAGCGGGACAAACCACCAGGCAACAGCCGGGCAATCTGCTTTGTGACTGAAGCCCTTCGATCAGCGCCAGCGCCTGCACGGTCTTGCCGAGCCCCATCTCGTCAGCTAGAATGCCGCCTAGCTTGTGCGTGAACAAGTGGAGCATCCATGCGACACCAATCTTTTGATAGGGTCTGAGGCAAGCATCCAGTTCTTGTGAAAGCGGGGCAGGTTTTAATTGCGACAGGTCACGCAAGGCGACCCCCAAGGCTTTCCATGTTTCCGGTGGCTTGAAGTTCGGATCGAGCTCGGCGATCATTTCCTCCGCTTCCGGTACCCTCACCTTGGAGACGGGAAATTTTCCGTGGCCCAGCAGAGGTGCTTGCGGATTGCCGGCCAGCCTTCTTTGCAAGAGATGAAACTTTTCCACCTTGCTTTTGGGCAACAAGTATACCTTGCCTCCTGACTCCACGAAATTTTGGCCGATGGCCAAGGCATGATCGATTTCGGATGGCGTTGCCTTGCCTGCTTCTATGGTTAGGGCGAGCTCGGAGAAGTCACCGTCTTCTTGGATGGCAGTACTCATTTTTGCTTCCCTGACACCCTTGAAATGCTTGAGGAAGTTTTCGGTGAACTCGGCCTGGTAGTAATCTTGCATTTCGGCCCGATGGCTGGCGAGGAAATCGAATGTCTTGCGCCGGTCACGCAACCACCACCAATCCTTGTTGATGCGGTCACGAACGAAATTCCATTCCCGGAACAAGCGAACTGCCTCGATGTATCGCGGATGACTTTCCGAGGACATCTTGATCAGGAGAAAGTTGGTTGACCCTTCCACCGTAATGGGAGGCCCGTCATAATCTCCCCATGAAGTATACTCCTGCTCGTCCTCCTCCGATTCGCTTGCCTCTTCTTCGTCTTCCGGTTCGTCTTTTGCGCGGGGGACGTCCAAGTGCTCTGACACTCCCGCTAGTTCGCCATCCCTCCACTCAATGGCTTCGTTTGGCTGATTCGCGAAGAAGAAGCAGTCCAAGCCCCTAAGCACTTTCACCAGTTCGCCAAGTTGTGACTTGTTCAATTGCATCAGCGAAGCGACCTTCCCGCCGCACCACTGGGACAAGGCGAAGGCAGCTGCCCGCTGGGCATCGGGTAGATCGGCGAAAGTCGATGGATCCGCCTTTTCGGGGGACATGGTTTCGCCGTCTCCCGCGTCTAGCTCCAGCTTGACCGGAATGGCGTCGCCCGCGGCGCGCGCCGCCAAGGTAGGCGGCAAGACCAGTCGAAGGTTCACGAAGCCTCGACCGGGAAGGCGAAGTCGGTGATGGTCTTTTGGGCGGTGCCGTCGTCCGGCGCTCCGCCCATCGCGAAGTCAGGTTTTCCTCCGCCCTTGCCCCCCAGGCGGGTAGCCAGTTCACCGAGGATTTCACCTGCTTTGTATCCCTCTTGAACGGCTTCCTCCGAACAAATGCAGGCCAAGCTGACCTTACCGTCGGCGAGAGATGCGAGCAAGGTGGCGGAAGGAGCCGTCCTTTTGTTTACTTGGGCGGTGAGCGTCCTCAGTTCGTCGGGCGACAGGTCTTGGACGATTGCCTTCAGGCATTGGATGCCACCCTTCGACACTGCTTGGGCGACAAGGTCATCGGCGAGAGATGCCTGACCCTTTTGTTGGTGAGCCCGCAGTTTCTTGTCGAGCTCTTTGCTCTTGGCTTGCAGAGCGTTCAGGCGTTCGATGATTTCTCCTGGTTTGCATGCGAGGGCTCGGGTCACGGAATTGATTTGCCGAAAGCGTTCATTGGCCAGGGCGTGGGCGTCCGAACCGGCGACTGCCTCGATGCGCCGAGTGCCCGCGGCGATGGCGGACTCGCTGGTTACCTTGAGGTATCCAATTTCTCCTGCAGCCTCGACGTGGGTTCCTCCGCAGAGTTCCTTGCTCCAACCTCCGAGGTCGACGACACGCACGAGGTCACCGTATTTGTCTCCAAAGAAGGCCATTACGTCATCAGGCTTTTCGGAGAAGGGAATTTCATAGGCCTGTACTTCTTCGTTAGCCAAAAGCCGTTCGTTGGAGAGCCCTTCGATTTCCTCGATCTGGGCATCGGTTACCCCCTCGAAGTGGGAAAAGTCGAAGCGAAGCCGATTGGCTTCCACCAGAGACCCGGCTTGCCGTACGTGGTCGCCCAAGGTCTTCCGCAATGCCCAGTGCAGGACATGGGTTGCGGTGTGATGTCGCTGGATCGAGAGGCGTCTGTCCAGGTCGAGGCTGAGAACGGCTGACTCTCCGGACGGGTCGTCAGCAGGTGGGGTGCCCAGCAGAGGATGCAGGTATCGTCCGGAGCTATCCTTGGTGACTTCCCCCAACTCGAATGTCTGTCCCCCCATTTCGACTGTGCCCGAGTCGCCCACCTGTCCTCCCATCTCGGCATAGAACGGGGTTTCCTTGAAAAGCAGAAAAGATTGTTCGCCGTCTTGAAAAATGCCTTCGCAGGTAGTCGAAAAGCCAGTCAGGTTGGCAGGGTCGTATCCCAAGAAGTGGGTGGCGGAGGCGTCCTCGTCTTTTCCCTTCACTTTGATTTCCGTTGTTTTGCGGGCGTCGCGAGCGCGATGGCGTTGCTTTTCCATTTCCAACTCAAAGCCATCCTCGTCCACTGCGATGCCCTGTTCTCTGGCCATCAATTGGGTAAGGTCCAGGGGGAAGCCATAGGTGTCGTACAACTTGAAGGCGAATTCTCCTGCAATCCTATTGCTGTCACCGATGTTGTCCGCCTCGCGTTGAAACAGATCGATGCCTCGGTCCAAAGTCTTGTTAAAGGATTCCTCTTCCGAGCGAATCGTTTTCTCGATCAGGTCGCGTCTATCGGCGAGTTCCGGGAAAGTGCCGCTCATTTGCTCGACCAGAGGACCCACCAGTTTGTGGAAGAAGGGTTCCGCGAAGCCGAGGTTTCGGCCATAGCGGACGGCTCGGCGGAGAATGCGCCGCAAGACGTAGTTGCGATCATTGTTTCCCGGTAGAATTCCGTCGGCGATGGAGAAGGAGAGGGCCCGCAGGTGATCGCCGATTACTCGAAAGGCAATATCGACCTCTTCCTGCTCGGTGCGCTCGTCTGCCGCAGGCAAGGTGGCCTCGTAAGTTTTGCCGGACAGTTTCTCCAGTTCGTCGAAAAGGGGCCGGAACACGTCCGTGTCGTAATTTGAGACCGGCTTGGAGAAATTGCTGAATCCATCCGTCCCTTGCATCACCGCCGCGACTCGCTCGAAGCCCATGCCCGTGTCGACGTGTTGGGCGACCAAGGGAGAAAGGGAGCCATCCTTGTTGGCGTTGAACTGTATGAAGACCAAGTTCCAGATCTCGATGCAAAGATGGGAGTCGGCGTTGACGAGTTTGCCTCCGGTATCTCCGTCGGGTGTCAGGTCAATGTGTAATTCGCTGCAGGGGCCACAGGGCCCGGTTTCACCCATCATCCAGAAATTGTCCTTTTTGCCGCTGGTCAGAACATGGACGGCGGGGTCCATGCCCGCCTTCTCGAATATGGCTGCCCACAGGTCATGGGCCTCCTGGTCGAACTCAGCTGGCTCCTCTTCGCCGGGCTTGTAGACGGTCGCGTACAACCGTTCCTTTGGGAATCCCCAGGTATCCACAAGGAGTTCCCAGGCCCATTGGATAGCTTCCGTCTTGAAGTAGTTGCCAAAAGACCAGTTGCCCAGCATTTCGAACAAAGTGTGATGGTAAGTATCCAGGCCGACGTCTTCCAGGTCGTTGTGCTTCCCACCCGCACGAATGCACTTTTGAGTGTCCGCGACTCGAGGGTGGGGGGCTTCCCGGTCGCCGAGGAAATAAGGCACGAACTGGTTCATGCCCGCATTGGTGAAGAGTAGGTTTGGCGAGTCGGGCAACAGCGATGCGGAAGGAACCACCTGATGTGCCCTCGAGGCAAAGAAATCGAGGAATGACTGGCGTATCTCGTCGGCTGTCATGAGTGGGAATTCATTCTTCTGTCAGTTCAGCCGGGCGATGATGGCAGCGCCCATTTCAGTGGTGCTCACCGAGGGGCCGGCCTGGGCCACGTCACCGGTGAGGGCACCTTCTCGAATGGCTGCCTTGACTGCGTTTTCAATGTTGTTTGCTGCATCTTCCAACCCGAAGCTATAGCGAAGCATTAGGGCGGCGCTTAGGACTTGGGCGCAGGGGTTGGCTAGATTTTTGCCCGCGATGTCGGGGGCTGTGCCTCCGGCCGGTTCATAGAGTCCGAACGGTTGGCCATGACTGTTTTGGTCAGCGCCCAGGCTGGCGGAAGCCAACATGCCGAGAGAACCACAGATGACCGCTAGTTCGTCCGAGAGGATGTCTCCAAACATGTTTTCGGTAAGTATGACGTCGAATTGGTTGGGGTCGCGGACCAACTGCATGGCGGCATTGTCGACGTACATGTGAGACAGCTCTAACTCGGGGGCCTCCGCCGCCAGCTTTTCCGCCACCACGCGCCTCCAGAGAACCGAGGTCTCCAGTACGTTTGCCTTGTCCACCGAGCAGATCTTGCCCGAGCGAAGCTTGGCGGCAGTTATTGCAACCTCGGTCACGCGCTCGATTTCACTAGTGCGGTACACCATGGTGTCGATGGCCTCTTCCTGTCCATCTTCCAGTGTGGTGGTGGACTTGGGTTGGCCGAAATATACTCCGCCCGTTAATTCGCGAACGCACAGCACGTCGATTCCGTTGGCTACCGTTTGAGGTCGGAGAGGCGACAGGTCGCTTAATTCCGGGTAAAGGTTTCCCGGGCGCAGGTTGGCGTAGAGCCGAAAGGCCTTGCGCAGTGGCAGCAAGGCGGCCCGCTCGGGTTGCTCCTTGGGAGGGAGATTTTCCCACTTGGGCCCTCCGACCGATCCGAAGAGTATGGCGTCGGCGTTGCTGCATGCGTCCAAGGTGGAGTCGGGCAGCGCGCTTCCATGATTGTCGATGGCTATGCCCCCGACGTCATGGGATGAAGTGTTGATCGCGAATTGATGGCGTTCGCCCGCCGCCCGCAGGACGTCCATGGCGATTGCCATTACCTCTGGACCGATTCCGTCGCCGGGCAAGGTTGCGAAGTTTAGCTCTTTGTTGTGTGGATCACTCATTGCAGGAAGTGGCTCGATAAAAAGCGTTCGCCCTGAAATGGAAAGGCCAAAATCCCGATGACGCTTGCTTCCGAAGAAATTCACCAGCATCTTGAGGCAAAAAGATGAAGGTCGTAAACCGTTTGCTTGTTATCATTCTTATAGGCTGTTTGACCGCTTTTCTAGGCGGTTGCCTTTCGTTTGACGCCGCCGATTCCGTTTGCTCCGATTGCAAGGGCGAGGCCAATCGCTCGGTCTGCGGGATATGTTGGGGCAAGGGATTGCGAGTGGATGGAGAGAAGGTAAGGATTGACCGCTGCCCCACTTGTTTGGGAACTGGTCAAAACCAAACCATGTATCGCCCGCCCTTAAGCGAAGCCTTGGCTCGATTTGCATCCATTTGCCCTTCCTGCGCTGGGCGCGGAGAAAAAAAAGTCGTTAGCCCATTGCTTGTTCACTGCAAGAGATGCAACGGCACCGGCAAAGGCTCGGTTCGCGTTTTTTGCCAACGCTGCGAGGGCACGGGGGAAAAACGGGGAATCTTTCGCCGGGGAAAGAACCGCAAGGGCTGGGCGCCCGTTCCATCCGCCATTGTCTTGCCCAAGGGCAGATGAACCAGTTGCGTGCTTGCCTAAGGCGGCGGACTCCCTAGCCTTCGCCTTTTTACTTCGCCTAACATAAATCAGTGATGGAATCGTTGCGTTTTCTGGATCCCGAGACAGCCGAAAGCATCCGAACGGATTTCGGCTCACCGGCTTTTGTCTATCATGAAGCCTATCTTCTTGCTCAGGCCAAGGCTGCCTTGTCTTTCCCAAATGCCTTTGGCTTGACTGTTCGTTATGCAATGAAGGCTTGCCCGAATGCCACTATATTGCGTCTCTTCGACCAAGCTGGCCTCTCCATCGACGCCAGTTCCGGTCACGAGGTGGCTCGAGCCATGCGAGCGGGAGTGGGAACTGAGAAAATTTCTCTCAGCACACAGGAATTGCCCGAAGACTTTGCCTCGTTGGTGGAGGATGGAGTTAAGATCAACCTTTGTTCGCTCTCCCAACTGGAACGATACGCGGAGCGATTCCCGAACACCTCGGTTGGGTTGCGCTTCAATCCCGGATTGGGCTCTGGTGGCACCGCCAAGACAAACGTAGGTGGCCCGTCCTCCAGTTTTGGCATCTGGAAGGATGACTTGGATCGTGCCCGCTCCCTCGCGGCAGGAGCCAATTTGTCGATTGAGCGAATACACACCCACATCGGTTCGGGATCGGACCCCGAAGTATGGAAGCGCGTTGCCCTGCTCAGCTTGGACCTCGCCGAAGCTTTTCCGCAGGTGAATACAGTGAATTTGGGCGGAGGGTTCAAGGTGGCTCGGATAGCTGGGGAAACAGGCACTGACCTTCAGCTTGTGGGCGAGCCCGTGAAGCGGGCATTCGAGGATTTTGCCGAGCGCAATTCGCGATCCTTGCAGTTGGAGATCGAGCCAGGCACCTTCCTGGTGGCCAATGCGGGAGCCTTGGTTGCCACGATACAGGATATCACGTCCACTGGGCCCGAAGGGAATACTTTTCTCAAATTGGACTCCGGGATGACCGAGATACTTCGACCCAGTCTCTACGGTGCCCAACACCCCATCGTCACCTTGCCGAAGGAAGTATCCGGCAATGAAACTTTTCCCTACGTGGTGGTTGGCCATTGTTGCGAATCGGGAGACTTGCTTACTCCGGCGGAGAATCAACCGGATGTGCTTGCTCCTCGTGAACTAGCTTTATCGCAAGTGGGTGACTTGTGCGTGATCGAGGGGGTTGGCGCCTACTGTTCCGCAATGAGCGCCAAGAATTACAATTCGTTTCCGGAAAGTCCCGAGGTCCTTTTGCGAACCGATGGATCCACCTCTCTCATCCGCAAGCGGCAGACACTTGACCAAATAATGGAAAACGAAATCCTTCCGTGATTCAGGATTCTCTTCGCCACTATTCCTTGGGCCAACCGGTTCCGGCCAGTCCCCATGCAGTCTGCGTCAGCATACCGACCATGGCTGACGTGATCGGTTACGAGACGCGGAACCCCGCCACCATGGCAAAGATTTCCACCGGTTATCCTCGTTTCGTGCTTCATCCCCTGACGGCTCGGGCCGGACAATGGTTCGCCGGCGAGACGGGCTTGCGCGGCAGGGCGGTCTTCGCCCTGAACTCGGATCGTTGCCTCGATGAGTTAAGGGCTTTTGTCGGCAGCGATGACTTTGCTGCGTCAGAAAGGGAAGGCATGACCTTCGCCCATGTGCCGGAATCCGAGGAAAATCGAGCTCTGGGCAAACTTTTTCTGCAACATGCCGGATGTGGCGCATCCTCTCGCCGGGCAGAGGATCTTTTGGAGCGCGTGGGCTGTCTGGAGCATCGTCATGAGGAAACCCTCGTCACGGATGGGGCGGAAGCCATCGTGCGGGAAAACCTTGCTCAAGCATTTGGTTCAATCGCTTCATCTGATATCATGTTCTCAGTTTCCGGCATGAATGCCTTTTACGCCTTGTTTCAGGCCATCCGCGCTGCTCGCAGTCCACGGGGACGCACCCTGTGGATTCAACTCGGTTGGCTTTACGTCGACACTTTGAAGATTTTGCAGAAATTTCTCGGACCGGAAGAGGAACTCGTCGTAATCGAAGACGTTTCGGATCTTGATTCCGTTCGCCGACTGCTCGAGGAACGCGGAGACCAAGTGTCTGCCGTGGTCACCGAGAGCCCGACCAATCCACTTGTCCAAACCTGCGATTTGCCTGCGCTGAACGAGCTTTGTTCCCAAAGCGGTGTCCTTCTTGTCGCCGATCCTACTTCAGCCAGTCCCCGTAACGTGGAGGTCTTGCCTTATTGCGACGTACTAGTGAACAGTCTCACGAAATATTCGGGTAACGAAGGCGACGTCTTGCTTGGATCTCTCGTTTTTTCTCCTTCTTCAAATAATCCCGACTTGGCCGAGATAAGGGAGCGCGTGGAGCCGTTGCTGGATCTCCCGTTTGCAGGAGACATGGGTCGGCTCGCAGCTCAGATCCCAGATTATGAGGAAGTGGTTCGTCGCAGCAACCGTGGGGTCATGGAACTGGTCGCTTTTCTCGAGAGCCATTCGAAAGTCAGCAAAGTGCATTGGGCTTATGCTGAGGATAGCCGCTCCCATTACGAGAGCATTGCTCGGGAACCGGATTCTCCCGGCTGCCTTTTTTCCATGGAATTGTCCATCGAGCTACAAGGTTTCTACGATGAGCTCTCCCTGCTCAAGAGCCCTAGCTTCGGATGCAAGTTCAGCTTGGCTTGTCCCTACCTTTACCTGGCTCACTACGATATGGTTTCGACCGAGAACGGAAGGGCTAGCCTGCGGAAAGCGGGACTGAACCCGAATCTGCTTAGAGTTTCGGTTGGCGCCGAGCCGGTGGACCAATTGATTGGAGTCTTCGAGGAAGCCTTCGATCGGGCATCCGGAAGCTGAAGATATCTTCAGTCCGAGATAACGTATTTGTCTAATACGCGCCGAATGCGTTTTTTACTCAAGCGAACGTATTGGGGCAAGCCGTTCTCATGAGGCACTTCCACCTCGCCCTGAATCAGTGGTTGGGCGTACTTGATGAACTGAAAGGCCAAGCTCACGCCGTCTTCCGCAATCCATGACTCGGGGATTTCCTTTACCCCGTTGGCTACCTCGGAAAGGTCGACCAAGCCGGTTTCGCAAGTGTATGGGTCTCCTTCGCCACGGACGAGGGTAACCATTTTGTCGGTTTCGCCGGCAATCGCAGCCTGAACAGCTGCCTGTCCGCAAAGAAAAGCTTCGTCGTTATCTGTTTGAGAGGAGCAATGGGCCGCGGCGCGCTGACCCGTGCCAAGCTTGGCCGATCGTGCTTTCACGGCTAGGTTTTGCTCCACAAAGGTGGCTAGATAATCTCCGACTCCACCAAGTTGTTCGTGCCCGAAGTCATCCTTGCTGGTGCTGGCGTTGGCCAAATAATTGCCATCCTTGTCGCGGAGCCCTTCACCTACCACGACCAGGCAATGCCGCTCTTTCTTAAGTACGCCTTGAATGTCCTCGAGAAACTTTTCCCGCGAGAAATTGGACTCTGGCAAATAGATGAGATGAGGTGGATCCTTCGGGTTGTCACGTCTCTTGGCCAAAGTGGTTCCAGCTGCGATCCAACCGGCATTGCGTCCCATGACCTCTATGATGGACACTAGGTCATGTTGCCCCATGGCTCCGTGATCGAGGGTGAATTCGCGAACCACCGTGCAAATGTATTTCACCACGCTGCCATAGCCAGGTGTGTGGTCGGTTCCCACCAAGTCGTTGTCAATTGTCTTGGGGATGCCGATGACTCGCATTTCATGGCCGCGATCCTGGGCCAGCTTGGAGATTTTGTCGGCGGTGTCTTGAGAGTCGTTGCCTCCGATATAGAAGAAGTAACGGATCTCGTGGGCTTGAAAGACTTCAATCACTCGCTCGAAGTCTTCCTCCTTCTCCAACTTGTATCTACAGGTGCCCAAGGCAGATGCCGGGGTGTAGCGAAGTCCCCTGATGTTTTGCTGGGATTCTTCCGCCAGGTCGATCAAGTCTTCCTTGAGAATGCCAAGCACGCCATTTAGGCCGCCGTAGATTTCCCCGATGCATTCGTGGTTGAGAGCTTCGCTCACCACTCCTGCAACGCTTGCGTTGATCACGGCTGTGGGCCCGCCGGATTGGGCCACCAAGCAATTTCCTTCTAAAGATTCTTCTGACATGTCGGTATATGTGAAAATTAGCGTGCCAATGCATCGATTTCAGCCCTATTTAGCAATCTCAAAAATACACAGTTTCTCAGAGGCCGATTTTTTGGCCTCCGGTATGGATGCAAATAGTGTGCTTCTTAAAGCACCTCGCCGGGCGTGTAGTCGGCCGCATCTGGGAATCGCTCGAGCCAATTCTGAGCGTCCGAGGCAAACCCGCGCGCTTGTTGACTGGCTGCGCCGGTGGCCTTTGCCGCCTCTGCCAGTATAGCATCGATTTGGTCTCCAGAAAGACCGAGCCGCTCATCTGCTGCGAGGCGTTGCCCCAAGTCGTTTCCTTCTATTTTGCCGCTACGCAAATCCTTGGCCACGGCAAGGGCATGTTCCTTGATCGCGGCGTGGGCGTCCTCGCGCCCAGTGCCAGCCTTGACCGCTTCCATCAGAAAGGTGGTGGTTGCGAGAAAAGGAAGTTGGCGGGCATTCTCGCGAGCCATTGAATCCTCGAACACCTCCATTTGGCGCAAGACCACGTGGAAAGTCTCTAGCAAGCCGTCGATGGCGAAGAACGCATCGGGCAAGGCCACCCTGCGCACAACCGAACAGGAGACGTCCCCCTCGTTCCATTGATCTCCGGCTATGCTCTCGGTCATAGCCAGGTAGCCACGCAGGACGGCGTGGAATCCGTTTATTCGCTCGCAGCTTCGGCTGTTTACCTTGTGGGGCATCGCGGACGAACCGGTTTGTCCTTTGGCAAAGCCTTCGCTGAGCAATTCCTGGCCTGCCGCCAAACGCATGGTCTTGGAAAAACTGGCGGCTGCGGATGCAAGTTGATAGAGGCGTGACACTGTCTCGAAGTCGAGGCTTCGCGGATATACTTGTCCGACGTTCTTCCAGTGGGCGGGAGCTTGCAGAATCTCCAAGACCCGCTTTTCCAAGGCATCCACCTTGTCCGTGTCTCCCTCGAAAAGCGTGAGTTGATCGGCTTGGGTGCCGACGGCGCCCTTGAGTCCGCGAAAGGGATAGCCTTGAAGCAGTTCCCATAGCCCGGTCATGGCTCTTTCCATCTCTTCTCCGGCTGAGGCTATGCACTTGCCCACGGTGGTCAGTTGGGCAGGAACGTTGTGGGAGCGTCCGGTGACGGGGGTGTCGGCAAACTCTTCGGCCCGCTTGGCCAAAACCAGTAAGCCGGCGGCGGCTTTCTCCAGAACGAGACGCAGGGAGCGCAGTACTTGCAGTTGCTCGACGTTTTCCGTCAGGTCCCTACTAGTCATTCCCTTGTGGGCATGTTGATGGCCGGCCAGTTCAGAGAATTCCTCCAGCCTCGCCTTGACGTCATGTTTGGTGATCTTTTCGCGTTCGCGCATGGAATCCAGGTCGACCTGGTCCTTGACTCCCTCGTAAGCCGCTATGGCATCCTCTGGAATAGGTAGCCCAAGATCTCGTTGGGCCTTCATTACGGCCAGCCACAATTCACGTTCGAGGCTGACTTTGCCGCGGGCAGACCAAATGCTCCTCATTTCCCCGGAGGCATAACGATCGGCCAATACGTTGGATGCTTCTTCGCTCATTCACTTTCGTTTGTGGTTTGCGATGAGGCATACGTCAACACGGACTTGTTCTTGACCGTCGTTCCTTGCCTCTTCGGCGAAGATGGGCAACCTTGTTCGAAGTGAATGCCGCAAATGCACATTTGTCGTTCGCCTTGCAGCGCGTAACGAAACTGGAGGACCTCCTCACCCTCCGCCCTGAAATGGAGGAGTTGTTTGCCCGTTTGCCTAATCCCAATCCATATTTTTCCCCCGAATGGTTGTTTTCCTGGTGGTCTGAATACGGGCAGGGCAAGGATTTGCTCGCGCTAATCGTCCGGGCCGAGGACGAGCGCCTAAGCGCTTATTGGCCTTTCATCAAGGTTTCCGGGGTCGGCGGGGCCGGTCTTTGGCCTTGGGTCAATAACCATTCCAACTATTCGGATCCCGCGGCGGATCAGGACTTGCCTGGTTGCGTCGAGCTCCTGCTGGATGGCTATTACGGGCTTTTGCGGGATCATCACTTTGTGTGGGCGCCTTTTTTGCGGGATACCTTTTGGAATCGTTGGCTGTCGCCTTTTCTCAAGGATAAGCCCGAACGCCGGCTGGAGCGAATTCCCCGGGACGTGCCGCGCGCCATTTTTCCGGATGAGGACTTTGATTCCTACTGGGAATCGAAACAGGGGTACAAATCCCGCAAGACCTTCCGATACGTGGAGCGCAAGCTGCGCGAGCGAGGTGAGGTCCGCTTCGAGGATTATGAGACCGAAAAGGAGGTGCGCTCCCATTTGGGCGCATTGTGCGAGCTTGAGTCAAGAGGCTGGAAGCAGCAGGAGAGGGTGGGCTTGTTTTCGACTCAAGGAGCCAGGGCATTTCTTTTCGAACTGCTTCCTGCCTTGGCGGCCGCGGGTCGTCTTCGCCTTTCCTTTCTTTACCTCGATGATTTGCCGATTGCCTGCGAGCTGGGCCTTCTCGGCCGGGAGTTTTACGGCTTGCATCACCTTTGCTACGACGAGGCCTATGATTGCGATTCCCCGGGACGCCAGTTGCTTGCTCGCAACATGCGCAAGTGTTGCGAGGAAGGCAGGCGGACGTTCGACTTTCTCCCGGGAGCCAACGCGTACAAGACAAAATTGGCGACGGAGCAATCGGTTGTCCGGGAGCTTCATTTGTTTCGTCGTTCGCTGTCTGGCTTTCTCACGAGAAAATCCATCGAGGGCAACGTCAGGAAACGTAAAAAGCAGCGTTTGGACCAAGGAATTCGCACGCGAGCGGATCGCAATGCGGAAGAGGTGCTGCGCAGCTAGCGACGTTTCTCGTTTGCATCCTTTCCCTCCTCCACTAGAGCCAAGATGCCATGAGCGATGTTTTTGACAGTATCGTCGATATGGCAGGTGAAGTCGATGAGAGCCCGTTGCGACGGGACCATCTGGATCCCTGCCCCTTGCGCCAAGTGGAGATTTGGCTGGAGGATGCCGTGGGCGCTGCCTTGCCTGCTCCCAATGCAATGATCTTGGGTACAGTTGATGCCGAGGGCCAGCCCTCTGCCCGCACCGTGCTGCTCAAGGCCATTCGTGACGGGGGTTTCCTTTTCTTCACTAATTTTCAGAGCCGCAAGGGAAGGGAGATTGAAGGCAATTCGGCGGTTTCTCTGCTCCTCCCATGGCTCCCGCTTTATCGGCAAGTCTCGATTGCCGGAATCGCCCAAAAAGTTTCACCGGAAGAATCGCAATCCTATTTCTCCTCCCGTCCCTTGGCCAGTCGCGCGGGCGCCTGGGCCTCGCGACAAAGTGAAACAGTGGGCAGCCGGGAGGAGCTGGATCTTGCCTTTGGCAAAGCGGAACAGAACTTTGACTTGAACGAACTTCCTCCCCATTGGGGGGGGTACCTGGTGATTCCTCAGCGAATCGAGTTTTGGCAAGGTCGCTCCAAGCGTTTGCATGACCGCATTCTCTTTGACCGTTCTGGTGATGAGTGGGCCATCAGTCGGCTTAGTCCCTGACCTTCTCATGACCGAAGACGAATCCATTGCGCCGGAATCGGCGGACAAGGAGCAAAAGTCGGAGCAGCGCCCCTTGGACGAATTATTGTCAAAGCGCAGCAAGCCTTTTAGCGACTGGAAGGAAGAGCGTGCATATCTCCGTAAAAAGTGGGGGCCACAGGGCAAACAAATCAACCCGCTTGATGAGGCAGAGGAAGATCCTTCTGCAAAAGAAGAGTGATTTTTACTTCCTTAGGCAGCTTGAGCCGAAGGGTTCTTTTGCATCACCACCAAGTTCCAGCATTCGCCTTTGAAGGAACGTGGCTTGGGCCGCTTTAGCAGGGGCCTGAAGCCGAGCGAGCGATAACAACGCAGGGCAGGGGTATTGAAGGTGAATACGTTCAGCAGCAAACGTTTGAATCTGACTTTGCGAAATGCTTCCTCGGACAGTAATTCAACCAAGTCTTTCCCCAGTCCCAGGCCCCTGCGCGCCGGATCCACGATGACACGGCAGATTATGCCGTCGCCTCCGGTTCGCCCGACCAGTTCCGCGTAGCCCATGAATCGACCACTTTGATCTTCCGCTTGATATGCCTTGACCCTTTGCCTGTTCAAGTGCGTTCGGAAAGTTCTTTCATTGGGTAGGGTTGGGAAGGTTTCGCCAGCCCACATGCGGAGCTCGCGCTCGCTCTTGATCCAGGAAAGCAGCGTGCTGAGATTGCGATGATCGAAGGGGTGCAGCTTCAGGCATTTGGCCTCTGACCGGATTATTTTGGGAAGAAGGGAAAGCATCTTGGACGACTTGCTTTGCTCAGAGTTTGCGCTTCAGTTTGCTTCGGGCCTTGAAGACTCGGACAACCGGACCTTTCAACTGTGACTCCGGATTTCGGTTAATTGGTCCCGCAGTAGCTGTTTTCTTGAGGATGGCAACTGCTTTGCCGTCGTATTCATCCGCCTTGTCAAAATCGTTTTCTGCCAAGTGCGCCATGCTCAGGCCGTAGTAGGCTGCCGCCGTCTCGACGTTGTTTTCTCCGTAAGCCTTTTGGCGGATGGAGAGGCATTTTTGAAAACACTCGATGGCCTCTTCCGATTCATTCTTGGCGCTATGGCACAAGCCGATGCCTTCGTAGCAATCGGCTACCTCCGGATGCATAAGCCCCAGTCGGCGCAGACGGGCCTGGAGCGCTTTCTGGAAAAATTCCTTGGCATCTTCGCCTTTCCCGTTGGCCACCATGGCAAATCCTATGTTGCAGAGACAGGTAGAGGCCTCGGCGTGATCGGCCCCTTTGGTTCCCCGGATGTTTGCCAATGCTTTCTCGAACAACTCTATGGCTTTGTCGTAATCGCCTTCGTTGTACTGCATCACCCCCAAGTTGTTGTGAATGGCGCCGACTTCATAGGCCTTGGCTCCTTGCCGCTTCATCCTGTAAATCATGACGTTCTGGTAAATCTCCCTTGCCAGTTCATGATTCCCTGCCTCGAAGGTCTTGTCCGCCCGGCCATGAAGCATTTGGATGTCCTTCATGCTGACGTTGAATGCCTGGCCTTTGGTCTTGCCGGGAAAAGCAAGGAACGCCGTCAGAAGCGCCAGTAAGGTCAGCGGCAGCCAAATACTTGGAATTTTCGTCATGATGTCTAGCAAGCTTGGGCGAGACCTTTTCAAGTCAATGATTTTTGCTTGGAATTGCGTTGGTTGAGGATTCGGGCTTTACCCGATTTCCTTTGGCAGTGCAGTGATCTTGAATGGTGCGGGCAGCCGGGATCGAACCGGCGACACCAGCTTGGAAGGCTGGGGTTTTACCGCTAAACTATGCCCGCGGCAAAGAGGTTTGTTTTCTCGAATGAGAGGCTTTGGGTCAAGGTTTTTCAGGGTGGGGGAGTTCCTTAATTTCGTTCCGCCCGCCGCCGCTCCTTTCGTTCTTCCTCTTCCTGGCGGAGATCCTCCATGAGTTCTTCCCTACGCTGCTCCTCGATGTTTTTTTTCTCGCGTTGACCGCGCACAATGAAAGCGAAGTTTATGCCGCAACCCAAGAGCGCCAGCGAAAAAGTCCATTCCTGCCCTTCGATTCCTCTTAGGGCAAGCCCTGCGGCCAAACCAGCGAAGATGGCTCCGTTGGCGGCTGCAAACATGTTGCGTTTTCCCATCACCACCAGTTTTCCTTGGGCTGCTTGGCGGTGACGTCAAATGGAAACCTCTCGAAGGCTTGCAAATAAGGTCTTCATGCCTTTTGTTAGTGCCTAATGAAACGGGCCACATTCATCTTACTCGCCGCTTTCCTGTTTGCCGGGTGCGAACAGGTCGATGGCCTCAAGGATCAAATGTTCGGCGAGCAAATTGTCGAGGAGGCGCCCGCGGAGGAACCTGTGGAATCGGATGCCCCGGAAGTCCCGGAAACACCGGAAACACCCGAACCCATTGATCCTGTTGTTCCTCCTGAGCCCGAGCCCACTCCCGAACCACCGAAGCCCCAACCCCCGGCGCCCGAACCTACCGGTCCGGTTCAACCCAAGCCTTCGCCCGAGCTCTTGCGCATCGTAAGCAACTGGCGGGCCATCCCTCATTCCGCTTTCCCTCGTCAAGTGACCTTGAGCCGGGCCTTGGACTTTATCGTACGCGACTCCACCGGCAATCGAGTGGGAGGAGTCAAAGCTCCCGCTGGGGCTCAGGTCGTTGCTTTTGAGCAAGTAGGCAACATGCTCAGCGTGGGACCCAATCTCGCTTCCCCCTATCGCACCTTGGTTGGAATGGATGAAACGGATTTGAAGTTAGTGCTCACTTATGCCTACGAGCTTAACAAGATACGCCGCGGAGACGTTACCATGACCAGCGCTCCACGACCTTCCGTTGGCTCGCTTCCCGGTCGCCCCACAACGCGCCCACCTACAAGACCGACCACTACTAGGCCAAAACCCACCAGGCCTACTGCCAAGCCGACTCCCAAGCCTAAGCCCACGCCCAAGCCGAAACCAACTCCGCGTCCGGGCAGCACCAAGGACAAGGATTTCGCCCCATTGTTTGAAGACGTGCCCGCTCCCAAGGATCTCGGTCACGGGAAATGGTGCGTGTGCCGGGACTGCCGCAAAATGCGTGGTGTTGGCAGATAAAATTTGATTGTCTAACAAATTGCGGTAATCGTAATTAGGAATCCCAATGTTCAAATCCAAAAAGAAAAAGAAGAAAAAAGAGATCGAAATTGGTAGCGTCATCCGTGAAATGGTGGCCTCCAAGGGCAAGAAGCGCCGAGTGGGCGAAGTCTTGATGATCTTAATGGATCAGCCCGATGATCCGACCTTGGAGTGTGTCGAGGTCGATCCCGATGAGCTAACCTCTCGGACCAAGGGAGCGGATGGCCTCAAGATGTTTCGCGTCAAGAAGTCGCGCGCCAAGCACTACACTCCACGCAAAACCCTTTTCAAGAAGAAGACCTACGAGAAAGGCACTATCGTCCGGATAAAGCGCGGGACGAGCATCAAGTATGGTCAAGTGGTTTGCTTCGTGCATCCGGACGGGCTCTACTCGACCTCTCATGAGCAAGGCTACAACGGAAAGGATTTCCTCGAGTGCGTGGAAATTTCCCCTAAGCCCGGGTTAGCTCAGCAAATGCAGGCCGATGGCGAACCCAAGCGTTTCACCGCCAACCCCAAGCAATGCAAGATCATGGAAGTGATCACGACTAATTCACAGGGCGAGGATTGCACGGTCCGTCGGTTGAAGATCGACGAAGAAGAGGAATAAGCCAGTCGCCTTGACTTGCAGGTGCCTCTCAGGAAGTTTTTTCAGTGGGCGGCGCTTCGCTCGAGACAAACCAATCGTCGATGTCGCTCTTGCGGACGCGAGCTATCTTGCTTTTCCGTATCATGTAGGCTGATACTTTCCGGCGATGTCTCCTGCGGTCCTTGCTTTCGAAGGAAAAAGCCACCCATTTCATGCTCCACTTGGTTTGGACCCAGAGCACTCCATAGGCATGCAGAAGGTATTCTATGGCCTCCACACGGTTCAAGTACCTTTCTTCACCTATCTTGATCATTTTGCGGTCGATTGCCTCTCATCGGGTGTCAGGGAACAAGCTGCCCTCCCCGTTGTCCATTTCAAATAACAAAAACGCCGCGTCTTTGTGACGCGGCGTTCCCTTTGAAATACTTTTTGCAGGGTATCCTTGTGACTCAGCTCGAATAATCGCCTTTCTTGATCTTCTGAGCGGTGGCAATGGATACGCCTGCAGCATCCGCCGATGCCTGCAAGGTCTTCCCTGCCGCGAGTTCGGCCTGTACTTGACTGACGATTGCCGGAGTGACTTTTGCCCTGCGACCGGTAATACCGAAACGAGCGAAGAATTTTGAGCGGGTGATCGGGGGCAACCCTCGTACGTAACACTCCAGGTAATCCACCACTCCACGAAAGGTTTTTCGCCCGTCCTGACGTTTATGTTGAGCGAAATCTTCCTTGATAGCTTCGTATAGCTTTCTTTTCGCTTCCTTTGTTTGCTTTTTTGCTTCTATTTCTTGCTCTATCTTGGACTGAAGTTTCTTCAGTTGAGCCAATGACTTATCTGCCAATTCTTCGGTGGCCATTTGTGTTCTTTGTCAAGGGTTTGGGGTAAATTTGTCTGATTGAGACAAATGGCATAAAAACAGGAAACAATGCCTTGTGAAAAGAAAAAAGTATGCATTTAAAACAAAAAAATAGCTATAGCTATATAACAGGTCATTTATTGAAATAAGTTGCGATCCAAAGTCCTATATTGAATGGCCTCCATCAAATGCTTGGTTTGTATGGCATCCGAGTGATCCAGATCCGCTATGGTCCGGCTTACTTTTAGTATACGGTCATAGGCTCGTGCCGATAGCTCCAGTTCTTCCATTGCCTGTTGCAGCAAATTGCCGGTTTCCACACTCAATGGGCAATGTTTTCGAATCAAGGCTTGGCTCATGCGGGCATTGCTGGCGATTCCCGGAATATTTCTGAAGCGCGCCACTTGTTTCTTGCGGCATGGTTCGATGCGGGCCGCCATGTCGGCTGAGCTTTCACCGGGGGTGCTCGAGCGCAATTCCTTCATGCGAAGGGCGGGGGCCTCGACGTGAATGTCGATGCGATCAAGCAACGGACCGCTGACTCGGGCCCGGTAACGCTGAATCTGGGGCACGGAGCAACGGCATTGTCTCGACGAATCCCCCAAATAGCCGCAAGGGCAGGGATTCATCGCCGCAACCAGCATGAAGGAGCTTGGCAGAGTGACCTTCGCGGCGCTGCGTGATATGGTCACTTCCCCGTCTTCCAGTGGCTGCCTGAGCACCTCCAGGGCGGAGCGCTTGAATTCCGGTAATTCGTCGAGAAACAACACCCCGTTGTGGGCAAGGGAAATTTCGCCCGGTCCGGGGATTGCTCCGCCGCCCAACAAGCCGACGTCGCTGATCGTGTGGTGCGGCGAACGAAAAGGCCTGCGGTAGGCCCGGCATTCCTTTACGAAGCTTTGGCCCGCGGCCGAGTGGATGCCTAGAATCTCAAGAAACTCGTCCGAGTTGGGCTTCGGCAATATGCTAGGCAATCTCTTGGATACCATGGACTTGCCCGACCCAGGAGGGCCAATTATTAGTGCATTGTGACCGCCCGCCATGGCCACCTCCAAGGCTCGTCTGAGGTTGAGCTGTCCCTTTACTTCCGCGAAATCCACTTCAATTTCCGGTTGCGGTGGCTTTAGGAATGGACTGGATGAGCATGACAACGGCTCAATGGCACGTTCTCCCTGGAGAAAGCGAACGGCTTCGTCCAGCGAATCCACGGGAATACATTCGACCTCCTCGACAAGGCAGGCTTCGTCGGCTGACTTGCGGGGCAAGAGCAGGCCGCGCTTCCCCTTTCTTTTGGCGAGCAAGGCCATGGCCAATCCCCCCTTGATAGCGCGGGTCTTGCCCGATAGTCCCAACTCGCCTCCGATCAGGTAGTCGTTGAAGCGGTCGGTCTTCATTTGGCCACTGGCGCCCAACATGGCCAAGGCAATGGGCAAGTCATAGGATGGGCCTTCCTTGCGCAGGTCGCCGGGGGCCAAATTGATCGTTGTACGCGTTGCGGGCAGGGCAAATCCGGCGTTGCTTATGGCCGAGGTGATACGGTCCACCGATTCCTTCACCGCCGCGTCCGGCAAGCCGACCAGTACATACTTGAGGTCGCCCCGCTCGCCCGTGTTCACCTCCACGGTCACGCTGGCAGCCTCTACCCCTTGAAGAGCGGCCGAGACGTTTACCGCGAGCATGCTGTTTGCAGAATAAAAAGCCCCATCATCTGAAAAGAAAAATGGGCAAAATGGTTTGGAAAGAACCATTTGCAAGCAAGAACTCTTCATCTGGTGATTTAGGTGCGGCGGCAAGAGGTTTCCGCCCGCTCTTTTCCTCCCGCTATGAAAGCGGCATGCGAAGTGGTGCCCGGAGAAGAGGAGTGTGAATCTATATTTGATTTATTCCATGAGAATGGGCGATGGCAATTACTTCGCTCACATCGGCAAATAGCCCTCGCTCCATCCCCCTGACAACCCCCTAGCGCCTCACCCACGCGCGCGCTTTTTGGCGAAGGGGCCGAGCGGCTACCGTTTGCCGCCCCAGACACCGAGTGATCAATCACTCATTCGGGTCAGAAGTAGATCTCGCAGTCCGGCAGGGCCTTCTTGAGCATTGCCTTCTGATCTTCGGGGATGGGGTTGCGGATGAGCCACAGCCGCTTCAAATTCGTCAACTCCTTGAGCGGGGAGAGATCGGAGATTTCGTTTCCGATGAGGTTTAGCGACTCCAACTTCGTCAACCCAGCCAGCGGCGAGATATCGGAGATTTCGTTGCGGTCGAGGTTCAGCACGGTGGCACCGCGCTCCTTCGCCTTCTTGATCTTGGCTAGGACTTCGAGACCGCCGTAGGGTTCGGGTTTGGCCTCTATATCGGGCCAAACCACTCCAAACTTCAGCCACTCCTCAGCCCTCTCTTTAGCCCTAATCTCGGCAAGCCAACGCATTTCCTCTTTACGCTTCCGCTCCTCCTCCGCCCTAATCCGCTCCTCCTCAGCTTCAATCGCCGCAAGCCTCCGCACCTCCTCACGCCTAATTCTAGCCTCCTCCTGAGTCTTCACGTAAGCATCAACGGAGTCGGCAATCGGGTGGCTGCAATTAGCACAAGCTTCTCCTGCCGATGACACTTCCTTTTTGCATATTTTACAAGAAACGACCTCGGGTATCTCGATATCCTCCCCACACCCTGCCAAAAGCAGGGCTAGGGACATGGCTGCGATCAGTTTTCTCATCCTGCAAGGCAACAAGCAGAATTGAGGCAGGTCAAGTTTAGGGATGTCGCTACTTAGTCTCCACGAGGATCGCGTCCCAGTCGGAGAAGTTTTTGTCGATCCCTACGATGCGAACATCTTGGGTGCCTTTCCCTGCCCCAAGGGCGAGAAGGACGGTGGAGGCGAAGAAGAAGCCAATGAGGAAGCTCTTGTAGTCTATGGTTTTCATCCCTCCGAACCTACCGCCCTCGCCGCGGCGGTCAAGCGCTGCAACTTCGCGCGCGCCTTATGTTTTCGCCGTTTGGCTCGTTAAAATGGATTCTCGCGGGGCGGAGCGACAGGATGTTTCAACAACCTACACTTTACCCTTATTGCCCAAAATTTTCCGCGTGAGGTAATCAATATAGTACGATATTGAACACAAAGTGGACAACCCCGCCCCCCTCGTGGTGTTTGTATCTACTTTATTTGTGACAGGTTTGTGACAGCTTTCCTGCATTTTCTGTCACAAATATGCCTAAATTTGCAAAATCGGAATGAAGAGATCCAACGCGTGAACCTGCCCCAATCCCTTTTAAAATGGCGGAAGGGGAGGGATTCGAACCCCCGGGACCATCACTGGCCCAGCGGTTTTCAAGACCGCCGCATTCGACCACTCTGCCACCCTTCCGAATAATGGGGAAAAAAACAGATTCGTGACCAAAAGGCAAAACACAAAGTTAATTTGACCTGTTTTCGCGTAGCAGCGAAAGGCGGACAACACGAACCAGGGAGCGGAGAAAAAACTGGAGCCACCTGTCGGGATCGAACCGACGACATCTTCATTACAAGTGAAGCGCTCTACCAGCTGAGCTAAGGTGGCCCAAGTTAAGGGAAGGTAGGATGTCGCGTAAGACGAGGAAGTCAAGATTGAGCCATGGGCATGGCTCTCTGTCCGTTCTAGGGATTGAGCAACTTGCCGGGAAATGANGGGGCAGATGGCTTGGNTTCTTNCCCGAATACTTCCTTCAAGGTGGGCACACGATCAGCGGGGGTATGAAACTGAAGCGGTGGACCGGGCACCGATGGCAAAGCCGTGGCGGAGAGGTCTTCGCCGGACTCCGTTTCCTCCACGGAGCTATCCGAGGCAGCGGTTTTGGTCGAGCCCGTGGTCGTGTCGGGGCGCACCTTGACCTCGAAACTATCGGTTCCGCGGGCATCGCCCACCACCGCCCGAAAAGTCTTTGTGATCAAGTCGGTCTGGGTTTGCACGGAGCGGGTGACCTCGTCCTGGTAAGATGCAGTGTTGGGAAATCCCCTGAGAAGGAAAGCGCTCGGAACCAACTTGGACAAGTGGATGTTTACGGGATCGCTCCAGCCACCGTCCAANGGTTTCACGAAAAGTAATTCTCCGGGGTGGGCGACGCGACCCTTGGTGCCTTCGGCGAGGGCAAAGGCAGGTTTGCCGGTCAAGCCGATCACCTTGAATCCACCATTGGTGGCAACTTCCAGCAGGCAACTCCCCTCCCCTTGCAACCAGACGGAAGCTTCGGGCCCCTCGAGGGCAAGCTGTTTCCCCGAGCCAAGTGTCCGCAGCAACATGGCGCCTTTGTGCAACTGGAGGTTCCGGTCCCCGATGGAAAAGGCGGTGTCCTCGCCGAAGCGCAGGGAAAAGCCCGGAGCAAGAGCCTCGACGCCACTGCGGGCGCGGGTAAAGATTCTGGTATTTGCCGGAAGCCAGTCTGCTTGTCCCAGGGAAGTTTCCTTGCCCGAGTCGGCCCGTGTGTTGACCTTGCCCACAATCTTCGAGACCAAGTACAACTGGGCCGCATGGGCCGGGCCGGTGGTCGCCAAGGCGCCGAGTGAAAGCAGGGCGACAGTCTTATGGAAGAAGTTCATGGCAACGGCTCCACCAATCAAAAGTCGTATTGGCCGGTAATGGCAACCCCGATATCTAGATTGGTGTATTTCTGGGAGGAGCCGAGCAGGGAACGGCCCAGCGAATTGGCCGACTTGTTTCCATAGGTCACGAAGGCTTGGAAACCGAAGTGCTCGGTCAACGAATACATGGCGCTCACTCCAGCGGTCCACAAATAATCAGCCCGGCCATCATGAGTGTTCTTGAGATATCCGGTGCGGGTGAAGCCCACGCTCGGCAACACCACGAGGCGGCCATCAGGCCCCATTATCTTGACGTAAGTGAGAGTGGCGCCTGCCTGCCAATTGTCGCCATCATCCTCGAAAACACCCGGTATTTCGTAAGCGCTGATGGTCTTGGTGAAGGCATAGCGAACGTTGGTATCTATGGACAGGAGCGTGGTGGCATCCAGCTGCTTCATTCGGGAAACGGTCAAGATGGGAGAGAAGGCATGGTATTTTTTTTCNCCCGTGCGGAAGCTGCGCAACTCGCTGTACTCAAACGCGGTATTGGCTTGCCAGTCCTGGTTCAAGGCGAAGGCGCCGGACAAGTTCAACATGCGGAACTCGTAATCCAATATATCCTTGAGGACGCCCTTGCCCTGATCGCCGCCGCGGAGCGAGAACTGTCCGTAGTAGGCGCGCTGGGCCATCATAAGGAAATTGGGTTTCACCTCACGCCCGAACAAATTGATGGAATCGCCGGCCAAGTTCGCTCCGGCGCTCAATTCCATTACTCCCGCTCCTTGCTCGCCCGATTGCACCCGCATGACGTTATTGGTGCGGTAAGCGCGTATACCGGCTGTGCCTGTGGCATCGAGCCTGAAGGGGGCGGAAGATGGCTTGGAGGCATCGCCCACCCCTTCGGGCGCGCTTGCCTTGCCAGGTGTACGCAGAACCTCGACGATTTCCTGCAGGCCGAGGTTGGTGCCGAGGGCTTCGGGCCCGCCGAAGAGAGTGGTCGGTGAAATGGGTTGGGAGGCGTTGGCGTCCTGAGCCCGCGAGGCAGGTTGCGTGGCAAGGATAGCGGCCACGACCAGCAAAATGAATGACAAAGCTTTCGTTGGCATTGGTTGATGCATGATAATGAATTTCCCGAGGAGGGAGTTATGACGAACTGGAACTAGATTACGGGCTTTTCCCGATGGTTACGTTCCCACCAAATTGATCGAAGCTGGGGCGGTCATTCATGAGGTTGCCCCCATACTTGACGTTCTCGATGAAATTCACGCGCCCGTAGGATTGCGTCCCGAAATTCGGGTATTTGCCGTCGATCGCGCCTTTCAAGCTCTTGAGGCTTACGTTCGATCCCCCCGGAAAGTCGAGGTTGCGCAAATTAACGGTGGTGGCCTGCATATAGATACTGGGCAATCCTTGGGAAAACTGCACTGCGTCGAGGTTGAGGTCCTTGGCTGCCTGCAGACGAACCGACTCGCTCGCCTCCAAATGGGAACCGGTCACCCAGACGTCGCTTTGACCGAGGATTTGGAGGCGGCGACCAGCCGCTATCTTGCTCGATATCAGTTCGAGGTCGTCACGGGAGGTCAATACCAAGTCGGACAATACGTTTGCGATCCGGGTCTCGGGGCTGCTTTTCAAGGCGCCGCCGCTCATCAGGACGACCCGGGTCTCGCTCTGGCTGGCGGGGGAATCGAAAGTGATTTCGCCCGAGGCATAGAAATCGCTGGCCGAGGAGATGATGATTGTATCCACCCCGGACCCGAGATAGGGGCCATAGTCGTAGGAGCCCGATGAAAGGTCCACGTTGCGACCGGGGAAGGTGACGTATTTCGCGTCGCCCAAGCCTAGCTCGCCCTTGGCCAATGTCCAGACCGAGGCCGCGTCGACGTAATAGGGATTGGCGAGTGGATCGGCATTGAATTGACGGGTGGCGTCCAAACCACTGGTCATGGAGACGTCAGTCAGCAACTGGCTGCCGACGTAGGCCTGCTCCAAGGAATCCACGGTCAGTTCCCCTTCGCTCGAGTCGAGTAGTTCGGTGAGGAGCGAATCATTCCCCTTGGCACGAAGTTCGTCGAGGATTTCCCAGGCGCCGAGGACCGTGGAACTGGCGCTTTGAACCAAAGGATCCGGTGTGGCCGTGACCTGTCCGTTCAAACGCCTAACGTTGGCCTCCGTCCCCAAGGCGGCAGCCACTTGCGGGGCATACTCCTTGGCCAGGAAATTGCTCAATGCAGAGTCGTCCTCGATCGAGAACAGGTTTTGGCGGGTGGCAGGATCGTAGCCATAGAAAACACTTAGTTTCTTCGCGCTGGGCTTGAGTTGCATCAGGCGCTGAACCACCTTGGGCTTCTCGGCGAGAATGGCATCCTGAAGATCGGCCGGATACAGATAAAATCGCTCCATTTGCTCCTCCGTAAGCTCCTTCTGGATCAAGCGTTGGGTGCGCTTGTCGAGCTTGCCCACCTTGCGTACTTGCTTCACCTCGGGATTGTTCTCGACCACTTGATCCTGATTGACCTTGGGGCGACCATTCCGGGCAGAACGCTCGGCCTTGGGCTTGTTTTCGCCTTTCTTGGCCTCAGGTGGCTTGCGGCCTCCCTCGCCTTCGCCACCGGGCTGTTTCTCGCCGCCGGGCTCATCTCCGCCGGGCTCATCGCCGGGCTCATCGCCGCCCGAACCTTCCTTCTCCGGCGCTTTTTCCTCGCCCTCGTTGTTGCCGCCCTTGGCAGGAGGAGATTCCTCCACCTTGGCGGACACTTCACCCAGTGAAACCTCAGCGGTGAGAGTGAATGCTCCCGTGTTGGCAGCATTTACGTTTTGGGCAACGACCGGGTTGACGGGGCGCGCAGTGACCGCTCCTCCAGCCGCTACGTCGAGCCCCCGGTTGGGTCCTACGGCAGTGGGGACGGCAGCGCCTTTCGGTGTGAAGGCAACGGTTGATTCCGTGACGTCGAGGGCCATGGCTCCACCTGGCTTTTGAGCCACCTGAAACTGGGTGCCGCGGATACCGGCAGTACCCGTCGGGGTAGCGATATCCATGGATGACTTCTTGTTCAACTTCTTGGTCCCGACCACGAGGTCGCCGAAATCCAAGTTCAAGCTCACAACGGAAGAGCTCGGTTCTTCCTTGAGATCGGACATTTTTTCGCCCGCTGCCGCCTTGAAGGCCACTTGGTCGAACAAGGTGACGGTGAGTTTCCCCTTGGGCATGAGAGTGGATACCGTGCCGTTGGAGAAGAGCAACACCACCTTACCGTTGTCTCCGGTCTGGATGGTGGAGCCCTCGGTCAAGCCATCGTTGATTTCGGTGTCAACTGCCGGCAGGACCTTGCCGTCGGGTCCATTGAAGGTGACGTCACCCTCCTTGGCGGCGATGATGGTTACTCCTTTGCGCAATTCATCTTGCCCCCATGAGGCTAGACAAGGAAGCAACGAGAGGCAGAGGAAGGCCAGTTTGAATGCATGGCTATTCATCGATATTGTTCTCCTTTTTAAAATCGATCCATCGCCTTGTGGCAAAGCGAAAAAAGATTGTTTGTCCCGGAACGTTTTCCATAAGCAGGAACCAGTTGCCGTCCACCTGGCTATAGAAGTACGGATAAACTTGTTTGCTGGTCCAAAGCCATTGGAGGCGAGGCGACCATAGCCAGACGCTCTGGGCATTTTCACCTGTTGCGTAGAGCCAACCGAAGTCGGCGTGGTAGATCCAGTTCTCGTCTGACAAGTAATAGGTCCCGAACCAAGGGGATTCCCACCAGTTCGGTTTGCCCGCTACCCCGGTGGCCTGACTGAAGGGACCGGAACCAAAGGAAGTTGCGGTGGTGAAGTTGATTTGTTCGCCGTAGGTCACGCCCTCGGTGTTTTGGGCGTACGCCCGGGCATAGTAGCGAATGCCCGAACGAAGTCCTTCCGCCTTGTGAGCAAAGGTGTTGGTATTTGCATTTGCGGATTCGGAGGCGGCGGAATAGCTCTGGACGCCGGATTGACCGAGGGACGGATCGGGCTGGCGGCCGACCACGAAGCCTTGCTGCTGAATGGCCAAGCCACCGTCATCGAGCAAGCGGCCGCGCAAGCGCGCGGAAGTTGCCTTCAAGTTGATTGGAGCGAGGGTTTCCACGCCGGGGCGGAAGCCGTCGATTACTTGGATGGTGAAACTTTTGCGTTTCTTCAATCCTTCGGCATCGGTAGAGCGCACTCTTATCCGGTAGGTGTCCTTGCTCTCGAAATCGAAGTAGCCCAAGGTACGCAATTCATTTCCTTGAATCCGGAAAATCGGGTTGTCCTGACTGCCCTCGCCACTCACCAAGGCGTAGACGTGGGTGTCGTTTTGGTCGGGATCCTCGGTGGTGAACAAACCGACAAGCGAACCAACGGGCTGGTTCTCGAGAATTTGGCTCGGGCTCAGGTGTATCTTCGTCGGCGCTTGGTTGGGCGGCACTTCATAAATGTCCGACACCTGAATAGTGAACACTCGCCGCAGTACGCCGCCATAACCGTCGTCCGCCTTCACCCGTATGCTGAGTGTGGCGTTGGTTTCGTAGTCGAAGGGCGCGTTGGTTCGCAGCGTACCGTTGGCGTCCAACTGGAAGAGCCCGTTGTGGGTGCTCCCCTGCCCTCCCGCGAAGGTGAAGGTATGGACGTCGCCGAGGTTCGGATCGGTGGCGTTCAATTCGCCGACCAAGGTGCCCACAGGGGCATCCTCTGGCACACTGGCATGAGACAAGTGGATGTCGACGGGGGCTTGGTTCGGGGGCGGTTGGTTCACCGCCACGAAGTTAGCCGTCACGGTGCGGTTCTGGTCCATGGTCACCGTAGTGCTCGCTGCAACTGGATCGACCACCCCGGCACCCGTCCAGCCACCGAATTGGTGGCCCGCGTCAGGCGTCGCGGTGATGCTGGCGTTGGCATCAAAAGCATAGGTACCCGATCCCGTAGCCGTCCCTCCTGCTCCGGCGGTCACGGTCAACACGTATTGGGCGGGCGGCGGATCCACCACCGGCGAGTTAACCGCCACAAAGTTGGCTGTCACCATACGGTTCTGGCTCATGTGCACCGTGGTGTTCGGGGCATTGGGGTCGGCTACCCCGGCACCCGTCCACCCACCGAAGGCATGCCAGGCGTCAGGCGTCGCCGTGATGGCGGCGTTGGCACCGGGTGAGAAATCGGAGCCCCCTCCGCTGACCGTGCCACCTGTCCCCCCGTTGACCGTCAATGAATAGAGCACCGCGATGCCGACGTCATCCGCCACGTCGGTCACGTTCACGATAATGGCTTGGGTGGCGGAGACCGTACCGTCGGACACGGTGACTGTCACGGAATAGGCATTGTTGCCTGCGGCGGAGGCATTGGCTTCGTAGTCGGGGGGGCTCTTCCAGTTCAGTTCGCCGGTGGCAGTGTTCAAGTTGAACTTGTCCGCGTCGGGCCCGGTTTTGGAATAGGTCAAGACGTCGCCGTCGGCATCGATGGCGCCTACGAAGAAGCTGGCCGAGACATTGTTCTCGGCTGTGCTGAAGGTGGAGTCGCCTGCAAACACAGGGGCTTGGTTGGGAGCCGGTTGCGCAGGCGCGGTGGCGTTGGCCTCCCTGAAAAACAGATCGCGGTGCGGTATCAGGTCGGCCGCGAATACTTTGTCGGAGAGCGTCCAGCCCGAGGCTCGTTCACCCGATACAATGTAGACCTTGTCATCGAGGACGGCGGCATCGGCCGAGTACTTGCTTTCGGGCAGGGCGCCGGAGACGGCCCATTGGTTGGTGGCGGGATCGTATACCTCGATGGAGGCATGATAATTACTGGTGCCCAACCTGCCGCCCGTGACGTAGATCTTTCCATTGGCTACCCAGGAGGAAGGCCAATTGCGGGCAACTGTGAGCGACGGCCCGGCTGACCATGAGTCGGCCACGGGGTCATAGATTTCCACGGAATCGAACTCCACGCCGTCATGGCCGCCGATCACCCATACCTTGCCTTCGAAAAGCGCCAACGTCATGCCGTGCCGGGCGGTGCCCATGGGCGTTTTCTGGCTCCATTGGTCGGTGCCGGGATCGTATTCCAGCACTTGGGTGATCTCCTGGTTGTTGGTATCCTGTCCCGCCATCAATAGTATTTTGCCATTCACGGTGATGGCGGCGGCGTTGCGCAAGGTAGCGGGCAATCCGGTTCCGGCCGACCATTGCCCGGTCTGCGGATCAAAGATTTCCACGCTGGAAAGCCCCGCCCCGCCGATGGCGTAGAGCTTGCCGTTGAGCACGGTGGCAGACAGCCCTTCCCGCGCCACCGACAGCGGATTCAAAGCTTCCCACTGG
>PAZC01000001.1 GCA_002716045.1 Opitutia bacterium | reverse complement strand
CTTTTTCAAACATCTTTTTTTGATTGAAATTTAAAGATTTTGTGATGGAAAATCTTTTCGTATCTAAATATCCTCCAGAACTAGTAAACGCCTTCTGCGTTGGTATTGACAAAACTTCAAATTGCATCATAAATACTTTATCAAGATGCTTGTAAATGAAGTCATAAACAGATGAAATAGCTTCTGACACACTGTCTACTTGGATGATTCGTTTACCCGCATTTTGGATCTGAGATTCGTAAATACTCCTGTCTTGTGGAAGATAATTAAAATACATAAGATCCCATACCGCTACATTTAAAGCTTCTAAAGATAAAGTAGTGTCTTTTGATAAATGTCTTAAGAAATGGTTTGTGTTTATCTGTTCGTGATCAATTGATTTAATGATTCCAGTAATTTGTGTTGAATCTGCAATTAAAGATTCCTTTATCCCAATAAGCGCAGTTTTTTCTCTTTCAAGTGTTTGATTTACTTCGGACTGTTTTTCCGCCCATAATCCAGCTGAAATTCCCAAAAAGACCGCTATGATTTCAATCCCTCCTCTTGCTAATATATTCTTTATGATGAAACTCTTATAAGTTTTGATAAGTTTTTTGGAACATATTTATCTTCAAGTGGAATTATAGCCCTTGAGTAAGGTAAAAATTTATATATCGATTGTATTTTCATAAGCGTCTCCAATTGTTTATGGTATGTGGAACGCTAAATAATCTTAATCATAATTTATTTATAAAAGCAAATTTTATAATACCTGTTGCACTCAATATAAACAGGCTCTAAAAACGGAACAAAAACGGTACAGTTTTCTGTATGCTCAACAATATCAATAGGAAATTCTGCCTTTCAAGCCGGAGGTCGCGAGTTCAAGTCTCGTCAGTCCCGCACGAAACCCCTTCGAGAGATGGGGTTTTTTGTTTTATACCATGAAGCGGTTAATTGGTCAAAATTGCCCCTAAAATGTACCAAATCTGCTTCATATATGCTTCAGTGTTTTCTTCTTAGATAAGTAATAATCCATAAATATGAGTAAATAAGGGTATTATGCTACCGTTTTGCTACCACTTAGTGCCACTTTAATGTAATTTTCGAGAACATATAAAATTATTTAATAAACTTTATCCATATTTCCTGTTAAAAATGTAAATCTATCTTGTTCCTCACTAGTCAGCATTTTTGCAATGAATTTTCTTTCAATTTTTTCTTCATGTTCTAATCTGTCATTATGTTTATTTTTAAAAGCTTTACGCCTGATTAATTGCTCATCATTATTATCTAGTGCATAATCACACAATGTACAAACTGTACTAGAATATTCTATCCTTGGATGATCCCAATATACATATTCCAAATAATAATAACATCTTGGACAACACCAACTCATCCTATCGTGAAATAACATAAAATCCTCTTCATATTTTTCATCAGGATCATTACAAATATGACTAATCGGATAATAATAAACTGGAATTTGACCACACTTTGTGCAGCCCTCTTCTTTCCTGGGATAATAATCACAGGCTTCTTCTAAAGTTATATTCTCCTTAATTACATCCGCATAAAGCGCTACGTCTTTTAGACTAATTTCTGACAAAATAAGATCGTATTTACTCTCATCATAAATCAATTTATTACTTGAGTCACTTGATACATATTGATGAATTATTGCCTCATTCGAAGAAGACTTGATATCTGGTGAAAATCTAGGATCAAATACAACATGACCTTCAAGATTTTGTGGCAAATCCTCACCATGGTCTAAATTGCTTACATATTCTGTTATTTCATCTTCAAACATATCCATTAAATCCGTATCACCACTATCAATCGCAATCTGCATACCCGTAGCTAAATTATCAGCATTATCTGCTTCCTTTTCCTTTCTATTTAAATAAGCCGCATAAGCATCGCTGGCTTTATTCATACTTTGAAGGGTAGTTTTTGAAACTTTAGATTCGGATTGTTTCCCGCAAATACATGAGCCCCAAACTAAATCATTATTTTGGATTTTCATCATTCTTCGCTTTTTACAATAAGAACAATATTTAGTAAAAAGGTTGCTTACTTTGATCATGAATTCATTCATCTAATGAACCTTTACTTTGGCGATTTATTTCTTTAATTATTATATCAATTAGATTTCTATATCTAACATCTGATGTAACGTACAAATCATCCAAGCAATTTTCCGCCACTTCTTCATCTGTAATATTGAACGTTTCAATTACTGAATCTGAAAAATTAAGCAAAGCCATGCCTGTAAATGCTAAATTCCAACCACTTGGTGTTCCAGAATGACAATAATCTAGAAATGCTAATTCAGGCCTATAATCTTTTGACCCATCAGATTCCAAAGGAGTGATTTCATCATGGTATGTTAAGGCAATTTCTTTTACCTTTTCTTCGACCTCTTTCCTGGAGTTATATTTTTTTACCTTTTCAAATTTTTTTATTTTCCAAAATTCCTTAAATACACCAACACTTATATAATTGTCACTCATGCGTATACCCCACAGGCATTATTATCAAAACTGTGCTCATTAGTAATCTTATTTATAGTCTTTGCAATCTTCATCCCGCCAATACATGAAGGTTCAATGGGGTTAGCGAAATCTTTATCTTCATCACATAGAACTCTTAAATCTATTAATGATAGTTTTCGCTTAAATATCTCATAAGTAATTGCATCATTGAAGATTGTTTCAGCCGCCATTGCCATTTGCTGGATTGTTTCACCATTAGTCATCATCGGCAAGTAGGATACAACTCTATTTAATGATCTTACGTGGAATCTTGGATAATAGATCGAACAGAATATAGTAGGCAAATTATGTGATAGTAACAAGTCAACCATTTTTGAATAGTTCTTTTGAAAGGATTCACCAATCAAGTACATTTTTTGAAGAGCGTCACCTATAGTGTTTACAGGTTCATTAAAAATTGATAAATAACCTAATCCATCATTTCCTCCAACGCTTACAAATAAATGTGTAGCGTCAAAAGGTAAGCTTCTTAATTGATTCCTGATATCTGAAATGACGTGACCGTCAACAGCAAGGTGTGTAACCTTGCAATCGCCTTTAACCAAAGTACGAAGTTGATTGGGAACATCCAGTTCACCAGGGTCTACGTAATGACTATTGTCAAAAATTGAATCACCAAGTAATACGATATGTTTCATGAGAACTCTCCTTATTTTTATATCTCTTTATTAAAATAAAGAGAGATATAAAAATAAGAGCTGTTCATTATGGACTATTTCACATCAATTCTTTTTTTATTTTCCAATTATTGAATTGTATGGATTGATCTTCACCTAAACAATTTTTAATAAGAGGGTCGTGCTTTAATAGCATATCAAACTCTTCAACACTTATATATCCTCCCCTTATCTTAAATCTTGGACTTACAAAAAATAGATATTTATTACTTGGCTTAATCAAGGCCTCCTTCTTAACAAGTCTAGATATATAGCGTTTAGTTGCACTTTTGCCACGATCTAAAACATCTATAAAATCACCTTGGTTCAATCGTCTCACGTTCCCATACATATCTTTTTTATGAAGGAGTAGAGTATCAAAATGAAGATAATTATGACAAATATTGGACAAAGCTCCGTTAAGATCAAAATCCAAAGTTGAACAATTAGCTCCATCAATTAAGAATTGATTTCTTTTGAAAATTGGATCAACTGGAATGGTAAGTTTCAACACTTTTGGAACATTGGCTTTACCCAAAGTCTTGAAAGCACCCGTAGTCTTATCTGCTATAAATAGCTCTAAAGGGTCATTTATGGCCATAGAATACCCAATTTGTAGTCATTTTTGACTCTTAATTCCTTTTATTTTCTTATATTGTTGAAGATAGATAGTATTAGTATCTATAGAGTTAAAATTGTACTGATTCACCACCCTCTTTTCTTCATAATTTGCCCTCAAAGGTGTTTTTTTATTCATAATAAATTCTTTAGTTACTTGCAAATTTTCATTAATGGCCTTTGGGGCCATATGAAAATTCTTAACAAAAACTGGAATTAGTGGGAAGGGTGAGGGAATATATTGGGAATATATTCCCAATGAAGAAAAGCTAGTCTACGATACCTGAAGACTTCGCTTTATGATAGGCATTTTGTAATGACTTAGCTGTAAAGGGTCTATTATTTTGTCGCATATTTCTTGCTGCCCATCGATATGCATCCATGTAAGTGGAAAATTCGTCGTCTTCTTTGCGAGTTCTCATATCATCAGCAATTGCCCAGAGAGCATCACTTGAATTAGTGATTTCATCTGCATCAGGTATAAACTCTAATGGATCAGGTATTGAAAGATTATTTTGTATGAACCATTCTTTATATCTTGAAATCACATTATTCAGATGCTGAACGCGCAGTGCAAGTTTTGGACTTTCAAAATCATCTCTATCTATTTCAGTTTGATATTCTTGACGCATTGAATATGCTGTGCAATAGCTATTAGTGTTCTTGTCGTGGATGTTTATTTCTCTTGGGTTGATATCTATGTAATCGCTAGAACCATCTTCTGATTTAGACACAATTCTTGTTTCTCCACTATCACCATCTATGGAGAGGATCAGGGTCTTTACGAGACCCTGATCCGTAGGACTATCATATAAATAAAATTGAAATTGTGAAAGGTCTGTCACTTATTTGACCCAGAGGCGTTTCATTTTGAGGCGTAGTTTGGTTGGTGGGGAATTACTTCCCTTGGGGAAGGTAGAAAAGTATAATTGAAAATTAACTTCATAAGCGTCTCCAATTATTTATGGTATGTGGAACGCTGTATATAGAAAATTACAAAAAATTTCTCAAGAATACATGTGCACAATATAACCAACCCCTACCCCCGCCAGATATTGGGTGGTACCCTTAAACACCGTTGAGAATTATATATAATTAGTCACTCCTCCAATGAGTGACACAACGGTTCACAGGTCTTAGTAAAGATATGGGGGCCAATAAAGGCCCCCATAATCTGATCTAATATCCGAACATATACATATAGAGCCAGAAGCTGAAAAGAGCATTCTCTATGAGCCAGATGACTTTTATTTTGATCTTCTGGATTGTCATACCTGTACTCCATTTTCTCTTAAGATATCTATTGGGTCAGGTCTACCTGATATATGTGGATCATATACTGTGTGCCACTTGGAAAGTATAGAACCAACCATCACTTTTCCATTGATCTCCTCAAGAAAAACCAAGAAAGGTGGATACCAATCTCTTTCATCTTCAACCAAATATCGGTAGTGCTCCATTAGTTTTAAGAATAGCTCGACATCCTCTCTTGTAATAACCCAGTCTGGTTGCCAGGGATGTTTGATTTGAATGAGATTTTCCTCATGACTTTGTGTATTAGTTTGCGACATGATGTGTCTCCTTATTTTTAGTTAACACATCAGGGTCTATAAACGAAAAAAGCCACCCATCAGGCGGCTTTAAGATTCCTCTTGTGAGGCACATCTACCGTTTAAGGATCGAACCACCGTGCCCTTTTGGGTCGGTTGGCGGGTTTCTATAATGAAACCGCTCCTGATGATGAAAGAATTTATGGTATTGTGCTATCCAATAAGAATTAAAAAAAGATGAATATCAGACTGTTTAAACAGGATCTATCACGTTGTTTAAACAGTTAAATCATTAATTAAGTGAATAAATTATATATATAAGTCACTTAAATACTTGACATGAGGTTTTTCCTTTGGTAAGTTCTAGCCGTTCAAACGAAAGGAAAACCGATGGAATTTAGAATTAACATAAAAGATATGCTTGTCCCCCGAATTGAGGCAGCGGTGAATGGTGGTGATTATAAGAATGCGAGTGAGTTTATTAACCTCGCTATCGAGGATAAACTGGAAGGGACAAACACTTCAGCACCAAGTATTGATCACTTTATTGCAAAGGATGGCAGTTATGCTCAATATAATATATCCTCAGCTGATGCCAACCAAACTTCAAGTCATTCAAATAAACATTTGGATGAAAATCCAAATGCTATCGTCAAAGGTGGTTCATATGGAGGATATAAAAACCCTCGAGCTTATATATGTAGACTGTCCAGCGTTAAACCTATTTCTAAGAACTTGAAGAAACCTGAATTAGAAATTTTCGACCAAAATACTATTATTTGGGGTCAAATAAATCGGTTTCTACCGATAAAAATAAGCCTCCTTATAGCCGCACAGGAAATTGAAAAATCAGGAGATGAATATAATTTGGTCGGAATGAAGGATTTGTTAAGCAGTGTTAAATCCTCTGTGCGGTACATAGGAGAATTTTTAAAAGGTTTTGACGATGAATATAATAGAAAAGGTCCAGATAAATTATCTGTGGGATTTGCTACAGGAAACGGTCTAAAGCTCGATAAAGGGTTGGAACGATTTACCTCTCATTTTGTCTTACGCTATAGAAAGACGGATAAAGCAGTGGAAGGGGCTCTAGTAAAATTAGGTTTTCTGCGGGTATATAATATGAATGGATCTGGATTTAAAGTTGGCATTACTAAATCAGGCGTAAATTTTTTAAATCTGAGTAATCCTGTAATTGATTTATTGAATGCGGGAGATGAAGTTTTTTATAATCCAAATAAAATTTTATCTGAAGAAGAAAAGTCATTTATTATCAAAACAATTGCTGAATTAATTCCTATTGATTTTGAAGCAATGAAAAAAGTATTAAACCTAATTGACAGCGGTGCTAATACACAAAAACAAATCCAGAAGGGCCTGCAGGGAAATAAAGATTTCGGAGGTAGTGAAACTATGATCAATACTAATAAAAATGGAATCATTGCCAGATTAGCAGCTTTAGAACTGATTGGCCGTAATAAACAATCTTTAAATGTGGAATACTATTTAACAGATGAGGGTAAAAAAATAATAAGTAAAAAGATTAGGAGCTCAAAATGAGTAAACAAAGAACAATGCGGGTTGATATTCGATCAGAATATGAACAGCTAAAAAAGAAATATGAAGGTGCAATGGGAGTTATACATGCATCGCAAAAAGATCCAATCCAAAATGCATGGGGTGCAAAAAAGAATAATGGTAAAGACTTTAAGGTAGTATTTGAAATAATAGAGGACGACGGGTTGGTATTATTAACAATTACAGATAATGGATTGGGATTAACAGGCCCATGGTGTGAAGCGACAGATCCAGGGTATAGAAAATTATTAGAAGATCCTAAAAACAGGCTTTTAAGAAGCGCATCATTAAAAAATCCAGGCTCTGGAGGAGAAACTGGCGGTCTATATGGGAACGGAAAATTAGTTAATGATATGCTTTGCCGTAAAAATCATGAAAAGGTTATGGTTGATTCATTGCGCAGTGATGATAATCGAATTGTAGTGGATGTGAGAGAATGGTTAGCGGATGGTGACCCTCAGCATCTTGAAACACCGCTTTATGATAATGAAGCAGAAGCAAAGTTATCGGAAATATCCAAGGGACTGCTTACACCTTTATCAGAATATGGAACTAGATGGACAGTAATTAATCCAGATACTCCAATAATAAAAGCTATAAGAAGTGGTGATTTTTATGAATTTATATCTAATACATGGTGGGAAATACTTTATAAATATGAAAGTAAAATTGATGGGATTTATATTAAATATGATGGTAAAAAGAAAAAAGTTAAGCTCAGCGATTTTCATGATCAAGTTTTAAAGAAAAAACAATTTCAGCAAAAAGAAATCAAATTAAAAACTGTGACTTATAATAAAAAGCGTGTAAAAAAGAAAGTTCGTATTAAAAGTTTTATTTTTGGATTTTCTGATAAACCAGTTTTACCTATTTATAACGGAATAATGATCCAGAGACAGCAGATGCCAATTGTTCAGTCAAACGACCTAATAGAACAAAATTTGGGCTTTATCCCCGACACAATGCCCCGCCAATATAAAGAGCGGTTTTTCGGATTACTAATTCCCGATAAAGATTTAGATACGCTACTTGCTGATCTAGACGATACTACACACTATAATATTATGAGAGGAAATAATCAAACTGCTTATGATGCGATAAGAATTTTTTTGAAACAGGAAATAAATGATTTCATGTTAAAAGAGGGTATTATAAAACCCACTACGGTCAGTGTTAAAAAACAGGAAAAAGAATCATTTAATCGTACTCTTAAAACTGTTAATGAAGTATTTAAAACATCGGGTTTTTCAGGTACAGGAGGAGGAAAGACAAAAAAAGCATTTTCTGTCAAACTAAATAATATAGTTAAGCCTGAGAAAATCTATATTGGATCTGAAATAACAGATATAGAATTTTCAATTAGAAATAACCAGCAAACTTCAGAAAATTTTGTATATACTATATATACTACTGATGAAAAACAAAATATAATTGAACAATACTCTGTTGATCAGGAAATGGAAATAGGGAGCAGAAAGAAGGCTAATACGCCCGGCCTTTCATTTAAAATTTCAAAAGATAAATATATTAATGGCTCAAAAATATATTTGAGATGCAGTGTAAATGCTTTCCAGAAAAAAGAATCAACTCAAACGCCCATTTATATAAATCTTGAGCCAGATGTAAATGAGAAAAAATACGCTAGTTCTCTGAATGCGGATTGGCCAACTGAGAAAAGTAAAAGAATCGATACAGATGAAGAGTTAAAAAACATAACTTTTGACTGCATTAGCTATGTCCACGGTGACCTAGAAGTATATGGAATAGCACGATTAGTTGATGCTAGTGATGGTAATCATGGGCAGGTCTTAAAAGAAATATATAAAACAGAACCTAGTGAGAACCTTCAATTAAAGGGTGACGGCCAGGCTTCAACTTCATTTCCTCTTAATTTTGAAGATCTAACTTTTAATGCAGAGCTGACAGATGGAATGGAAAGGGGGAAACTGTTACTGCGGATGAAATTATATTCTGCAGTTGAACAAAGTGTAAACTTTGGAGAAACTACAATTGATTATCAAATAGGGACTGAGCTGAGTTCGGCAACGATGAATATATATTATAATGAAAATCCTCAAGGATCTGGAATTTTCAAAGAAGTAGTTCAGGCTGATTTAACAACAAGAGGTAACCCCCGCTCAGCATATCAAGTTGATACCGATAAAGAAAACATATGTCGAATAAATGTAAAACATCCCAGCTATAATAAATGCAAGAAAGATGGCGAAACAGCGCTGGATCGTTATAATCTGGATCGGGAGGTTTCAGAGGGTTTGAAATTGTGCTTAGACCACAGTAACTACGAAGTGTTCGATGAGAATATTGAGGTAAGTAAACTAAGTCCTTTTGAAACGATAGAATTAATTGAAAAAACTAAAGATCATATGTTTGAGAAAATTGATAAGGACTAATATGGCAGTAATCATAAGTAAAGATGAGCATGGTATATCCTACAGAGGTTTGTCGGTAGCGCCAGATGCATTTGATAAGGCGGATAAACTTGATGAATATTTGATGAAACAAATACCAGCTATTGAAAAGAAACTCCAGCGGAAAGGGCTGCTTAAAAAGAGAGGAACGAGGCACGGTACGGTTGAAACTTGGTATGAATTTGGAAAACTTCTTTCAGAAATAGTAGATGATGAGACAAAAGTGGAACCTGCTGATAAAAAATATATTTGGAAAGCAATCTCTCTTCATGCTTCTAAATATGTAAATAAAAAATTCCGCGGTTCAACACGTAACCACTTTGTTTATTGTTACCGTTTATCAAAATTTTCCAAAGATTTTGTTATGAACTTTACCTGGAGGATCTGGTCAAAGATATTGGATTCGGTATCTTTTAGAGAAGATCTAAGAGGTGATATTTGGTTATTAAGAAATGTAAAAAAAATCAAACAAATTGATAATAACGATATACGAGATGAATTAATACCCTATATCAATAAAGTTTTTTCAACGCGGGGAAGAGATTTTTCAAGGTTAAGCGATGCAGAATATTTTAGTGCACTAGATAAGGCTTTAGCAGATTTTCAAGGGTAAACTAAAGTAGTTATGAATAACTATGTTTTATAATAAACAGTCAGACCTTAGTAAGAAGCGATATAAACATTTATTAAATGGAGCTCTATCAATAGGTACTTTCGTACGGCCTAACTCAAAAACTGTCCATTTACCATATGAGTTGTCTGAACAAGTTTTTTGCAGGTCGTTTGATGCAGAAAATATTGCAGGATTAGATGTCAGTATTGATGCAAAAAAATATATTGACGGAATTGGAATAAAAACTTTTTCTGGTAGTACACTTCAAAAAATAGCTGAGTTTAATCAATCATCAAAGTACCCTTTCTCATCTGATAATAAAGTGGCCGTGAAGCAAGTATGTGAATACAGAAATTATAGAATTGAAAAAGATATTAAAGAATTTGGATTGGAAAATCTCACTTATCATTTAATTATAAGAAAAAACGGCAAAGAAATATTTATTTGTGAAACAGGCTTAGATAAAATTAACTCTTATCATTTAAAAGAGCTTGCTTCATTAAATAACCATATCTTGAAGTTCACTGATGGTTTGCACGAATATTCTTTTAATCGTACAAAATCTACGTTATACATGCAGTTCAAAAGACTTGAAGTCATGGAAAACTTTAATTTTACATTCAGCAGTAACGATATAGATTATTTAAAAGACAATATTTTTGATAAGCCAAAAGGTAAATCGAAGAATAAAAAAGTGATTTTACCATTATTCAGTGAAAGATTTCAAAATGTAAAAGAAAGCTCAGGCCTTAATCAATGGAGAGCAGATGGACGATTAAGGCATCACGATGAAGTTTACATTCCAATTCCAGCTAGAATACACAAAGAATATCCAGAATTCTTCCCTAAAAGAAATAAGGTATTTAGATTGTCAACAAGAGATAATGAAGTGATGCTGGGTAAAATTTGTCAAAGTGGCCGTAAAGCGCTAATGTCAAATCCAAATAAAGAATTGGGTAAGTGGATATTAAGAGACAAGTTAAAATTGAATAGAGAAACAATTGTTACTAAGGAAATTCTAATTAGTAAAAAAATAGACTCAGTAATTATTGAAAAAATTGATAATAATAATTTCATTATTGAAGAAGGCTTTAATTTTTTCAATCAATAATTTATTGCTCAAGCGATTTCTTCATCATTTTTGCGATTTTAGTAATTAAAGGAACTGTCACTGAATTTCCTGCCTGTTTATATAGACTTGAATCAGAAATTTTAGGTAGTTTTATTTCATTAAACCCCTGAAACCTAAAACATTCTTTTGGTGTAAGTTTTCTATATCCGCCCGTAGAATCTATAACAAGCGGTACATTATGACCTCCCATACCCATATTTGCTGTAAGGGTCGGGCATAAATTGCTTTTGTTCTCTCGAATATATTTTCTGCGCCATTGGTAAACGGTATCTCTACTTTTCATATTTTCTTTTATTTCATCCCAGAAATAAGTATTTGGTGTATAATAGTATTTTTTATCTACTTTTACTTTGGACAGCATTTGTTTGATTGACTTAGTGTTTTCTGTTTTTTCTGGAAAAATAAATGAATCGCTACATGGAGTATCATCTTTATTAAACAATTCGGCTTTATTAAAATCCCTCTCCCCTTTAAATCCTATAATAAAAATTCTTTCTCTAGTTTGAGGTATTTCTGTGTAATCGCTCGTATTCATTACTTTATAAATCACAGAATACCCTAGATTATCTAATTCGGAGTAGATCCTTCCAAAAGTTTTACCCCCATCATGGCGTTCAAGATTTTTTACATTCTCAAGAAGAAAAGCTTTTGGCTGAAAGTGAGAGATAAATTCTGTGATTGCAAAAAATAAATTTCCCCTAGTGTCTTCAAACCCTTTTCTGTAACCCGCTACAGAAAATGCCTGACAAGGAAACCCACCCACCAGGACATCTATTCCATTCAATTCTTTTCCGTTATGTTTGTAATCATTATCAATTAATGTCCATATATCCTCCTCAATTAGAAAATGTTCTTTAAAATTTGCTCTGTAAGTTATACAAGCTTTTGGATCAAATTCATTTGCCCAAGCTATATCGTAACCCGCTTTTTCAAATCCTAGTTCAATCCCGCCTATTCCAGAAAATAATCCCCCAACTTTGTATTTAGTTTTTGACATTAAAAATTTCTATAAATCGTTTATTATTATTGAGGTCATTTATTTCACATTCCCAAATCACTGCAATTCTGAAACCCATATTATTGAGTTTGTTCAGATTATCTTTAAATCGGGTGACATTTTTTTTCAGCTTTGGTATCCAATAATCAGTATTTGACTTAGGTATATTTGCTCTTTTACATCCCTTATGCTGATGCCAAAAACATCCGTTAACAAATATTGCAAATTTCTTTCTCTTATTACTTAAATCAGGTTTGCCTGGCAAATCTTTAGCATGAAGTCTATATCTTATTCCTGAATTATGCAGCACCTTTCTAACGATTAATTCAGGCTTAGTATTCTTTGAGCGAATCTTGCTCATATTCAAACTGCGTTTCTCAGGTGTTAAATGATCAGTCATGTACATAAAATTACAAAATAAATTCCTCAATCTCAGTAGCCATTAGCGGGGCATAGTGTTTTTCAGTAGTAGTCACAGATGAATGGCCAAGCAGTTTACTTACCTCGTAGATCGGTCTACCCTGTTTGATCAGATTGTAACCAAATGTACGCCTTAAATCATGCATTCTAGCATCTTTCAGGCCAAGTCTTCTTCTATTTCTACTCCAAGCCTTAATTACGTAATCTTTAGAGTAATTCCATTCAGGATTTTGATCTAATATTTTACGAGCCTGAGAGGCTATTTTAACGGCTCTACGACCACTTTTACCTTCTACGATCATATAGTCGGAGAATAGCTTTACTCTCGATAAACGCCGTATTTCACCGCTTCTAGCACCAGTGTAGTAGGCAAATTGAACAAATTGATTAAAATGATACGGCCTAACATTTTCAAAGACCAATTCTAACTCTTTATCAGTTAAGATACGGGTTCTTGCTTCAAAATTAGACCCTCCTTCTAATTTCTTAAATTTCTCAATATATCCCTGCTTTAATCCCCAGTTATTGCAACTATTTACCACTCTTATCATCATTGCTCTAGTAGTTTTATTTTCAGGAAATCCTCTATTCATATAATTGTTAAGCATACGATTATTTATCTCAAAAGTAGATGGCTTCCAATTATGGTTAGCAGCTAGGTATAATTTTGCAAGTTGCTTAAAAGGAGTTTCTTTCTTTTTTCTTCCTTGCAATAGTTCAAAATATATCTCTCTTTCAATATCTGGGATGAGCTCCATTGCAATAGATTTTGAACGGGTTCCAAGTGATCGTATGATACGCTTACCCTGAAAAGAAATGGATAGATAATACACTCCATTGTCTCTGGTATATAATGAGGCCATAATTAGCACCTTTCTGAAGCGATCGTGCTTCAATAGTGCTTCAGGTATAAATCAAATAAATTATTACTCTATGTTTCTCTTCGAGAAAAGATAACTCTAGCTAACTAGTCCTTCGGCCTGTCAAGCCGGAGGTCGCGAGTTCAAGTCTCGTCAGTCCCGCATTAAACCCCCTCCCTTGAGGGGGTTTTTATTTTTAGTTCTTACTAATTGCTGATATAGGATCTAATCTTTCACTGGTTAATTGATCATTTAATTTTTTTAAACTTTTTGCCAATGTCTTATCAAGCATATCTAAATGATCTTTTAATTCAACAGATAATTCGTCAAATACTTTATATGCACCATTGGTTGGTCTTGCATCACCTGTCTCGACACTTCTTCTGAGAGATGCAAAACGATTATTTAAACGAATAGGAAAATTTAGAGGATCCTGACCACTTTCGTTCTTAGTTTGATAAAGTGCTTCTTCAATTTCAGTTAGGTCAGCAATAACTTCTTTTGATGTTTTATTAATTTGTCTATCCTTAGTCTTTTTTAACCTATTATTAATCTGATCACGAATTTCGCGAATTTGAATTACTGCCTCATTTGCTGATGAAGTTTTATCTCTAATGTTTGATGCAAGCTGGAATTGTTCCTTTAGGTCTCGTTCACTCACACCTTTTAATCTTGGATCCATCTTCACTTCAAAATTTTTCGATTTTGTTACACCATTAACAGTAATCCTAGCTTCATATTTCCCTGGAGGCGCTTTTGGCCCGTTTTGTGGCCTTCCACTCCAAATAATAATTCCTTCAAACATTGTCGCA
>PAZC01000050.1 GCA_002716045.1 Opitutia bacterium | reverse complement strand
GGGTATGACAATTACCAGGTGGTTCCATCCCGGCTTGAAGCCTACGGCATTTGCAGCCAGAACCTCCTGATAATTCGCAGCATTTTCATAGGCCGTCAAAAGGGCACCCTCCGCTCCACCCCAGGAAATGCGTCTGGTTCCACTATGGCTACCCAAGGTCAAAATAGCCATGTCAGGCGGAAGGCCGGTATTGGGATCAAGCTCGGGGTTAAGCCACAGAGACAAGGTGGAAGAGCTGTTTAGCGAAGGTAGACTGTGAAGGGAATCGTTTGCACCATCGAAGTGAAAGGCCTTGCCGTCCACGCCATCCACGAAACGATTATGGTCAATCGAAACTACCGCCCCTCGGGCATTTCCGCTATGGTCAAACATCCCAGAGTATGAATCGGTCTCGGGTTCGAATTTCCAATGCAAAAAAAGATCATCGGCCGAATTCGGTTCGGACGAAGGTTGTATGGACCACTTGCTTTTCAAGTGATTGATCAGGTTAGCGCTTTCGTTGTCGTCGAGGCGTCTGTCATATAGGATTACTTCGGAGATGGAACCTGTTAGAAACTCACCGCCGGTCTCTGATGTTGCTCCAAGAATCATATCCTCGAAATAAGTGTTTGAGGTACTTGTGGGGAAAAGCTTCAAGACATGTATTTGGTCATAGGCTTCCAAACCAATCCTATCGGTTCCATTTAAAGTAGGGTTTCTCCCTAAATTATATTGATTCACCTGATTTCCTTTAATGCGAATGCGAGGTTTAGTACCCACAGAGCTAATCAGCAAATTCATGTATTGTTGATTTACGCCAGTTGCGGAAAATACCATGTAAAACTCTGCCACGCTTACGTTGGCGTCTGGGGTGACCAGCAACTGAGAGCCTGCAAAACGCAAGGTGGGGTTGTCGTTGCCGAAGAAATTATCAACGTACGGTCGATTGACCAAGGAGTCTTGCGTGGCATTGCGATCATTGCCCGACTTGTCGGCCCATGTCTGGATCTGGGTGCCATCGGGCAAGTTGTCCGCTATGCCGTCGGCATCGAGGTCTTTGGCGTCGAGCCAGAGGACGAGGCCGGCGCGTGGCACCTCGGTGGCATTGGCTTCGGCGAGCGGGGGGCCTGGGGCGCCGACTGCGTTTTGCAAGGTGACGGCTTGGCTGGTGGCTTCCCCGAGTGAATTTGTGATGCGTACGGCGTAGGTGGCGTTGTCGTCGAGGACGGCGCCGGCTATTTGGAGCACGGGGGCAGTCGCCCCGTTGACGGGCTGCCCGTCCTTGAGCCATTGGTAGGAGAGGTTGTGTCCGCGGCCGGTGACCTCGATCTGGGCGGATCCGGTGTTACGGTCGTAGCGGGCGAAGGGCTGGGTGGATACCGAAGGCAGAATCTGCAAGGCAGCGAGCACGTCAGGTGATAACTTGTCCAAGGTAACGGAGGCATTGAGGTCGTCGAGTACGTCGGCGGGCAAATCGCCCCGGGCAATGGTGCGGTTCAAGTCGGCGAGGACGTCGGGGCCTAGTTTATCGAGGGTAATGGAGCCTGCCTGTATCGGGGCGGAACCGGCGCTGAAGGCATAGGGCACGGAAGCGAAGGGGCGGTCGGGGGCAAGGTGCTGAAAACCATTCACCCCGTCGCTGAACCATACGCGGAGGTGGACGTCGGGATGGGCTTGGAACACGGAGGGGTCGAGGGCCGCCATGTTCTGGATCGCGGTATTGCCGAGCAAAAGCGAATAGAGTCCGCCGTTGACTTGGGCGCCGACCGCGGTCTGCGGCTCGGAACCGCCCGAGCTTGTGCCGTCGTTGCTCCAGTAGGTCTGGTTGCCGTCCGCGTTGACGAGGGCGAACTTGAACTGGCCCTGCCCGTCGAAGGGGTCGCCGTCGACTGCGACTTGGCCGGCGTAGTTGATCACCGGAGCTGCCTGCAGGCTTGGGCCGAACAGGCAAAAGCCACCCAAGGCAAGGGCGGCCAAACACGGCAAAAGACTATAAATGCGACTCATGAGGCAAAAAAGATAATGTGGATGCCTGCTTAGCAGGCAAGGAGGATTTGCCAAAAGAGACATTCCCCGCGGAGACACCAAGACACGGAGGCAAAGGAAGCGCTTGCCTGAAGCGTGCCGAAGATGATAGAGAGAGTGTTCCCTTAAGGGAAATTCCCCGAAGCACCTTTATGAGCAGTAGTTTGAAAGTAGGCATTGGCTGGATCGCCACGGTGGCCTTGGCCTTTGTCGGCGGATACTACCTGAATGACGGGGGCAACGGATCCCCTCATTTAGTGGAAAACGGGACCGAACCGGTGGAACTAGGCGAAGAAGCTGAAAAAACCAAGCAATCCCCCAATTCGCCACCTCGGGGAGGCGCAAAGCCTGATTCCCCGTCCAATGGGAAGGCCCCATTCACTCCGCCCGCTACACCTGCCACCCGCCCGGTGAAACCACCGAAGGACTTGGTCAAGGCATTGGCCAGCGCCAACTTGATCACCCGCTGGGGCAGTTTCATGGATGCGGTGCGCGCGGCGGACGAGAGCAATATACGCCAAGTGGTGGCTGCTTTCGAGACCTTGCCCGCGGGCTACGAGCGTAACATGGAAATGCGCTTGCTTATGCAGGCGTGGGCCCGGTTCGACACACCCGCCGCCTTGGCCTATGCCAAGGGACTGGACGCCACCGAGGGACGCTTGGCGATCACCGAGGTAATGACTTCTTGGGGGGAAGCCGATCCAGATGCCGCCTTGTCCTGGATGCAATTGAACGTCGACCCCAAGGATGCCAATCGCCAAGGCTATTTGCCCGGATTGATCAGTGGCATAGCCAGTCGCGACTTGGAGCGGGCCAACAAATTACTGAGTTCCATCGAGGATCGCAACGCCCGCTGGCAGGCATCCTCGCTGTTGCTGCAGCGGTACATGGAGCAAAGCCCCGACAACGCCATGGCGTGGGCCAACCAGTTGCCCGCCGACGACCCCAATTACCGCAACGGTATATTGGGTCAAGTGGGAGCGGCGATTGCCAAGCGTGACCCCGCCCAATGCGCCAAGTGGGCGGAGCAACTCGAGCCCGGCGAAGGACGCAACCGGGTGGTCAGTTCGCTGATTGCCCAATGGAGCAGGCGCAGTCCGTCGGAAGCGGCCAAATGGGCCGGTAGCTTGCAAGACGTGCCCAGTCGCGTCCATGGCATGACGCAAGTGGTCAATTTCTGGGCATTCAAGGATCCCACCGCCACCGCCGAGTGGCTGGACAGTTATCCCCGCAGCGCGGAAACCGACCCGGTGGTGCAGACTTTCGTCAATCGAGTGACCTCGAGGGACCCGTCGAGCGCGGCCAACTGGGCCAACGTCATAGTGGATCCGAATCGTCGCGACGCCTCCGTGCGCCAAGTGCTTACTTCATGGACCAGGCTCAATGCCACCGCCGCCGAGGCGTGGCGCATCGCGAATGCCCCGCATATTCCGTCGGCAAGGCCCTGAGGCACCCTAGCGCACCCGAAAACGAATGGAGGCGCCTTCTCCCTCGAGCGGGAGGCACTGCAGAACGTGAGCTCCCTTCCCCACGGCCAGGCGGGCCAAGGATTGGTCGTCCAGCAAGCGATCGTTGAGGAACCAGCGCAAAGGGCCGTCCCGAGTGGCCTTTGGCTGCAAGACCAGTTGACTTGAAGTGGCTTGGTAAGTGGCTCCGTTCTCGGGAAACAAGATGGCTAATTTGCGGTCCGCCTGATCGGGGGGAGCCAAGGGACGAGTGACCTCCAGCGGCTGTGGCGCGGGTGGGGCGCTGTCCACCCGGACAAGTGGCAGATCGAACAAGTCGGCCAGCAAAGGTTCGGCCGCGGATGCGCCCACGAAGGACTCGTCTCCCATGCCGGAAAAACGGCCCACCCATACACCGGCAGCGTATTTGCCGTTGTGTCCGACGGTCCAGGCATCGCGTTTGCCCGCGCTGGTGCCTGTCTTGCGCATGAACCATGAAATTTCACTGGCGGAACGGCCTTGCGGCGGAAAGCGAGTGGAAGACAGCATATGGTCTAGCCAAGCGCAGGTGGTGGCTTGCAAGGCGGGTGATTGGGCAATTGGTTCGTCGGCAAAGAAACGAGGCATCATGCGCAGACCGCCGCGCCCGATGGTGGCATAGGCATTGGTCAATGACAGCAAGTGAGTCTCGATACCGCCCAGAACGAGCGAGAGGCCCCCGCGGGCAGAGGCATCGGCGGGCAATTTCACGCCACAAGCCTCCATTACGCCGAGGCACCGGGCGAGGCCGACTTCGCGGGCCAAGTACACGGCGGGCAAGTTGAGGGAGCGATTGAGAGCATCTTCGACGGTGACCTCGCCGGAAAAAGTGCGATCGAAGTTGCGCGGCGCCCAACCGGCGAAATGGAGCGGCAAATCCTTCAATATGGTGTCATGGGCAATTCTGCCCTGCTCGATGGCAGCGGCATAGACAAAGGGCTTGAGGGCTGAACCGGGCGAACGCCGGGCAAGGGCCCCGTTGACTTGACCATCCACCGGGTCACGAAAATCCGTCGAGCCCGCCATGGCCACCACGGCGCCGCTCGTTATATCGATCAGCACAGCTGCGATCTCGGTGTCTTCGACAAAGCGGTCGAGACGGGCCTGCAGTACACGCTCCACCTCGTCCTGCAAAGCGCGGTCGAGCAAGACTTGTCCGCCGCGCGGCCGGCGAGCCAAGGCGCTGAGAGCGTAATGAGGCGCTTGGGGCGTGACCGGACTGGCTCGAAGTATGTCGAGTGGCTCGAGGCGGGCATCGGCTACCTGCGCCTCGGTGGCGAAACCCATTTCCACCATGCGGGCAAATGCCTTGTTGCGGCGAACGAGGGCAGCCTGCAGGCGGCGATCCGGGCGCAAACGTTCGGGTGACTGCGGCAAGCCGGCCAACAAGGCGGCTTCGCCCAAGCTGAGCGCGTCGGCTCCTTTGCCGAAGTAGTACAAGGCGGCGGCCTCCACGCCGCGCAAGTTGCCGCCGTATGGCGCCATGTTCAGGTAGAGCTCGAGTATTTGTGGCTTGGATCGAATGGCATTGAGGCGGAGTGCCTCGGTCGCCTCGGTCAATTTCGAGGTCAAGGTACGCGGGCGCCCGCTCAACATGCGGCAAATCTGCATGTCCAGGGTACTTGCGCCGGACACCACCCGGCCGGATGCCAAGTTGTTTCCGCAAGCCCTCAGCACGGCAATGGGATCGACGCCGAGGTGTGAGTCGAAGCGTTCGTCCTCCAGGGCCAAGGTGGCCCGAATCAGCCAAGGGGACATATCGGCGAGGGCCACGGGCAAGCGCCATTGGTCATCCGGTCCCACGGTGGCGAACAAGAGCTGGCCCGCCTGGTCTTTCAACACACTGCTGCGAGGCAACTCGGCCAATCGCTTTTGGTCAAGAGGGGCGGAGGAGCGGGCCCACAAAAGAAAACAAGCGGCCGCGAGCAATGCCCCGCCAAAGGCGAGGGCCACGGTTCTTTTTCTGGGCAGGCGCAGCTTCATCGAATGGGCGACACTTGAAGGGAGCCGGCTCCGTGCATGGAGTGTATTTCCGAGTCGTACATGCAAGTTGCCTGCACCGGGGGAACGGAAAAAGTTCCCTGGGTAATGGCACGCATGCTATAGGCAAAGGTTTCGGAATCGCGCTTGGCGGAAGCGAAAAGCACCACGCGGTCATCGAGGAACTCGACCCGGTCGGGCGTGGCAAAACCGTCCCTGCGAAAAGAAGGCGAGGTGGCGAGGCGCGGATTCTCCACTTCCATGCCGCCGGGCAGGGAATCAATCACTGCCACGTTACGTATGATGCCATGGGCACGGGCGATGAGGCGCACCTCCACCTTGACCAAGTCGCCCACCTTCACTTTGACGGGAGCCATGCGGGCTGACTGGTCGTCGGTCGTCCAGTCGCGCAACACGTTGCCCTCCCCATCCAGCCAGCGACGGCGCACGATAATGGAATTATCCTTTTCCCGTGTCCTCTCGGCCAACCCCAAGCCTTCCGTTTTCACGGAGAGGTAAACGGGACCGTGGCCATCGCTGACTAGTCGTATCGGGGCCTTCCCCTGAAATTGAAAATCAGTGGATTTCTCACTACTGAAGCTTTGTAAATCAGTGCCTTTGGAGGACAGCGTGCCGGTGAATACTCCGGGCTCGCGCTGGATATTGGCCTGATGGCGACAAAGAGCGGAAACCGCCACGCCATCGTCCAAGGTACTGCGCCAGAAACCTGCCCGGCGGCCGCGATCGAGTCGATCGACGAGTGGTTGAACCAAGGGGTGCTTCGGATTCAGCGACAGGAGCACGGAAAGCAAGATGCCGTCTTGGGCCACGGGGGAAGTGAGACGCCCCCCGGTGGTGCGGGCGGGAAGTTCCTGGGTGTGGACGTCCTTGGGCAAAGACAGAGTCGCCTTGTCCCGTCGCCCGGAGGCGAGCCAGGCGGCGGCCAAGTGGGCTCGTCCGCCCAAGTCGAGTTTGTCGACGCGTTCCAGCAGATAGGATTGGCGAGACATTTGCGGTTTGTCCAAGGCGGCGAGGACGCGACACAAAAAGGCCTGCTGATTGAGTCCCGGATTGTCCTGACGGAGAGAGCGGGCAAGGTATTTCGCGAGCGCCTTCTGGTCGAGGTCACGGAGCTCGTGTCCGGCCCGCTTTGCCTCGATCAGGAGAAGCGAGGCGTAGCAAGTGCCCCAAAGATAAGGCTGAGTGTCACCGGGCCAATAAGCAAGCCCACCGGATGGCGTCTGCATGGAAGCGAGGCGGCGGATGCCCGCGTCCACCATGCGCTTCAGGTACTCCGACTTGGTGCCGTCGAATAGATCGGCGGCAAAGAGCAAGGGAGCGAGGCGACTGGAGGATTGCTCGAGGCAACCGTGTGGATAGGCCATCAAGCGATCGATTGCGGGACGCAGGTCAAGGGACGGTTGGGAGGACACGGTCAAGGTGGTCTTGGCGGTGTCGCCGATAATGAAATCCGGTATCTCGATCACGGTGGATTCGCCTGCCTCTATCTCCTGCCATTCATTTTCAACCAACAAGGCGGATGCTGGGCGAGACATGAAATTTGCCTTGGCCACGACCTGCAAATCGGGGGTGGCGGCGCGGAGGATGGCCTTGACGTTCCCGAGGCCGGTGGCTTCGCCGAGCAGCCACAGGGTCTTCGATTCCCCGGGCTTGATAGTGACTTTGGCTCTCTTTTCCCATTTCACGGAAACGGGTCCTTCGATGTTATGGCTAAGCGTCGGCGAGCAGACGGCATCGGTTGAGTTGAATACCTTGACCGGCACGCGAAAACGATCTCCGGGAGCCACGAATCGCGGCCAAGAGGGCTCGACCTGGAGAGGAGAGGCCACGGTCAGCGGACGTTCTGCGGAACCATAGGCGTCGCCCGCCACCATGACCGCCATGAAGCGTAGTTCGCCGGTGAAGTCCGGTGTCGTGAAAGTCGCCTCGTAGGAACCGTCGGGAAGTACTTCGGCAAAGGTACTCCAGAGCACGGCGGGCTTACGTGGCTGAGGCTTCACCAGTGGCGCCGTGGCGAGACCTCCGCCGGCGCCGATGCGATCCATGCTGGAGGGGCGCTTGTGATCGGGCAAGAGCTCGAGGTAGAGGTCGCCCGAATCCACCAGGTTGCGTCTGGGGGCAAAGAAATGATCGGCTGGGTCGGGTGTTTTTTGGTCGGTCACGAGCAGAATTCCCTCGTCGACGGCCCAAAGGTGAACGTAACCGGACTGGCCGGGGGCGAGCTCACCGGATGCATTGACCCGCACCGTGACTTTCGATTCCGGCTCCACCTTGGCGGGGGCCTCGATGGAAACGGCAAGCCGTTGAGCCGAGTGGTCGATCGGCAGACGAGCCAAGCCGTAGGCGCGATGGGGTTTCCAGTCCGGAGAATCAAAGTCGAGGGGCCGTATCACGGAGGCCGACAGGAAAGCGCTTCCCCGCACAGTGGCCGGAATGGGCAAATCAACGACGATCTCCTCGTTTTCCATGAGCAGTACGCGTTGCTCGATGGGGCGATCGGTTTCCAGCGTGAGAAGCAACCGGCCGGCAAAGGGAGCTGCCACACGCACTTTGGCGGTTTCGCCGGCCAAGTATTTTTCCTTCTCAAGCTTGAGCGTCACCCGGTGGGGACTGGCGAGAGAGGGGTCGGCTTCGTTCTCGTATGCGGAAACGTAAAAGGTGGCCTCGGCCCTTGCCCCGTTGGCGAGGTCACGGGCGATAACCCGGTAGGAACCGGCGGAGGGACAACTCAACTCCACCTTGCGCAAAGGGCGGGCGGCGGGTGAACCGCCCAGTTCCTGACGAGCCACGGGAGTGTAGCTCTCTTGGCGTCTCCAGACCCGGGATCCATCGACTTCCTGCAACACCCAGTTACGGTCAATTCGCTGCAGAATCACCTCGGTGTCATTGGAAGCCATCGGCTTGTCCTCGCCGTCCACCATGACCAAGCTGAGCTCGAATGGTTCGTCCGGTGGCGGGGGAAAGTTTTCCGGAAAAGCCAGTCCCAGATGACTGCCCAAGGGGTCGGCCCGGAAAGTGAAGCGATCGGTGACGGAGCGTCCGCCGGGTACAGTGACGGTGGCATGGAAGCGCCCTTCCCAGAGACCGGGCAGGCTCCGTATACTGCGTTCGTCGACAAGAACTTCCGCCCTGCCCTCTCCATCAGTGGAATTTTGCAGCGGGCGGACGGGGCGGCTGGATTTGCCATCCAACAAAGTGAAGCGGTGGCGCGGGTACTTCTCGCTCTTGAAAGGCACACGGAAATATCCGCCTCTCACGACGTAAGGCAAATGGGCGGCCGGTTGGCCGAACAGATAACGGGAAGATAGAACGACCAAATGGTCTTCATCAGGCCCAAAGAGTGGTTTGTCAGGCTCTGCCTTGGCCTCCACCCGAACGGGCTCGAAGGCCTCCACCAAGGTGGTGATTTCACTGAAATGAGTATCGGCTCCGGGCAAGCCGACGGCAAATCGGTAGGGCCCGGTTTGGCCATCCGAGCTGGTTTCGAACTCGGCGTGAAAGAGGCCGCCGTCGAGAGGGTCGACTTGCCAAGTACTGACCTTCCGTCCATCCGGTTGCCACGCCCTGACCTCGAGAGGAAATTTTGGTGGAGCGCTGCCCTCCAAGTCACGCAGCACACCGGTCAAACGGATCGTGTCTCCGGGGCGAAAGACACCACGCTCAGTATATAAGTAAAGATCATAGGCATCGGCTGGATCGCGACCGTTCTGGGCTATGTCCGGCAAGTGCCACTTGCGCTGGTTGAGCAGGCGGTAACTGAGGTCATCGCCCTTTTCGACGGTAACAAGCCAGGGCTGACCGTCGGGATGATCTTCAGGCGCCTCCAACTCGATGATGCCCTGGGCGTCGGTTTTGCCTCGGGCAATCAGTTGGTTGCGGTTCGACAGCACCGAAACCAAGGCATCGGCAACCGGACTGGCCTGACTCAACGAGGTGACCCAGGCAAACACAGTACCGGCGCTTCGCTTGGTGGTGAGTCCGAGGTCGGTCACCGTGACAAATGCTGTGTCGGAGGTCCAACGTGAATCGGTTGCCTCCGCCCGCAGGCGATAGACACCACTCGGTTTCTCGATCAAGGCGCGCAGGTCGAGAGCGGCTTGCACCACCTCGCTGCCTTCCCTTTTGATCGGTATTTCCTTGCGCGCCACGTCCTGATGCGGAAACCCCCAGAAGCCGCGTAGTTGGCTGGCCAAGTTGTTACGATAAACCTTCTGGGCGCTGACGGCCAAGTTACCGACCGCCGCTGTCTTCAAATCGAGAGACAAATTGCCATGGGGACTGAGGAATCCCTTGGAGTGGGTGAAGCTCACGGTGGGACTTCTCTTGGGCACCTTGAACGAATAAGACGCTCCGGCCGGCAGTATCTCGCCGTCTTGGGCCCGGAGGTCGCCTTGCACAATGGCATCGTAGGAACCGGTGCCCCGGTCAAAGGAACCGGTCAACCGAATGGCATTTTGGTGCACGCTGACGGTAAGGTCATCGACTTGGGGATCTAGCCGCACTTTGGGAATGGCCTGAGCGGCGTCCAGTTCGCGGTTGAAGCGCAGATCGACGGATATTCTGGACTCGGTGCCACGCCAATAGGGNGCGCGGGCCTCGGTTGCGGCAAAGGCGGGAGCCANCCANATTTTCTTGTGAAACTTCTTGAGCAAGCCGAGGGGCCCATGAACCCCNGCAAATCCTTCGTCGAGGAACAAGTCGATGGCGCGGGATCGCGGCGTATGGATCGAGATACGGAAGCTTTTGCCCTGATAGGGTGTATGATTCTCCCATTCCAAGGGGTCATCGGAATCCTTTTCCTCGCAGCGCAGGGCTTGTTGCAAGGCATCGGGGTCGACAGCGTGATTAAAGCGCAAATTGATTTTGGTTTCCCTGTGGTTCTGGGAGTGGAGGGCGCAATCCTCGACCTTCAGGTGGCTGGTGGAGAAACCAAACTCCTTGTTTCCTCGCAACGGCATGCCGAGCCAGCGCACGAAATCCTTGCCCGCAGTGACCGCGAACCGATTGGAAGGGGCGAGGCGATTGACCAACTTGTACTGGAGCACGGCGGGCTGCACCCAAGTCCACTGCCCGGCGGGCTTGGGTTGGGGCTCAATCGAAAAGGGCTCCCAGCCAAGCGGTTTGTCTATTTCCTTTTCCGTGACCACTTCGCGATTGAACACTATAGTGAGGCGATCGGCATCGTCGGCGTCCTCTCCTTTCTCAGGCGACATGGCGACCACACGCAAATGGGCCTCCTCTTTCTCCGCTTGGTCTTGACCGACCAAATCGAGTATTTCGTCCCGTATCCAAAAGATCGCGACCAAGTTCAATACAATCAACCACACCACGCCGGAACGCGGCGACGCCGAAGCTCGTTTCTTCCCATCATTCATTATACTGTCCTCCTATATCCGTGATAACCACGGGTAATAGCTTGTGACAAGATATTTTGCCCAAGCGTTCAAAATTTCCGGAATTCGGGAGTCGAAACTCGATTGAAGATATACGCGAAACCTTGACCACTTCGACGTAGAACGATTGATTCAGCGCTCACCACAGCATGTCCAAGTATCGCACAGCGCCTGCATCGACCGACCGCATGCCCACCGGCATACCCTACATCATAGGGAACGAGGCTGCGGAACGCTTCAGTTTCTATGGCATGAAGACGATACTCGCCGTCTTCATGACGAAGTACCTGATGGACAGTGCCGGAAATCCCGACTTGATGAACGAGGGAGAAGCCACGATCTGGGTGCACAATTTTTCCAGCGCAGTCTATTTCACGCCACTTCTCGGTTCAATCATAGCGGATGCTTTCTTCGGAAAATACAAAACCATAATCTCCCTTTCCCTGGTTTACTGCCTCGGTCACCTCGCCTTGGCCCTGGATGAAACGAGAACCGGGCTGACCATCGGATTGACCCTGATCGCAATTGGCGCCGGGGGGATCAAGGGCTGTGTATCGGCCCACGTCGGCGACCAGTTCGGCAAGCGAAACGCCGGCTTGATCGAGAAAGTCTACAGTTGGTTCTACCTATCGATCAACTTGGGAGCGTTCATTTCCACCTTGATGACTCCCTGGTTGCTGGAAGCGTACGGCCCAAGCGTGGCTTTCGGCGTGCCCGGCCTCCTTATGTTGATAGCCACCATAACCTTTTGGTCCGGGCGCCGCGAATTCGCCCACGTGCCGCCCAAAGGCATGGAATTCATTCGGGAAACCTTTAGCTCCACCGGGTTGAAGGTGATGAGAAACTTGATCCTGATCTACGCGATGGTGGCGATGTTTTGGGCGCTGTTTGATCAAACGGCATCGAAATGGGTTTTCCAGGCCCAGAAAATGGATCGAAACTTTCTTGGGATGGAATTGTTGCCCTCACAGATCCAAGCGGTGAATCCGGCCCTCATCTTGATACTCATCCCCCTCTTCAACTGGTGGCTTTACCCGACCATCAGCAAATACTTTCCGCTGACTCCCCTGCGCAAGATAAGCATAGGCTTCTTTGTCGTGGTACCCTCTTTTCTAATTCCCGCGTGGATCGAGTATCGCATCGGTTTGGGAGAGAGCCCCGGCATCATTTGGCAATTGTTGTCCTACCTGCTTCTCACCTCCGCCGAGGTCATGATTTCCGTGACCTGCCTGGAATTTTCCTACACCCAGGCGCCACGCTCAATGAAATCCCTGGTATTCGGCTTGTTCATGGCCTCGGTTGCCTTGGGAAACCTATTCACCAGCTTGGTAAACACGGTGATCCTCAACGAGGACGGCACGAGCAAATTGGAGGGGGAATCCTATTATTTGTTCTTTGCCGGCGCAATGTTCCTGACCGCCCTGCTTTTCGTCCCCGTGGCGATGAAATACAAGGAAAAGACCTACTTGCAGGAGTAGGCGGTTGCCACCCTCCCTGTTTCTCTATTTCCCGCCTTTTTTCGGCGTGGGCTTGCGGTAGACCATGAAGTGTTGCTGAGGCAGCATGTTCTTGGTCTCGACCCATTCGAATCCTGCGACCTTCATTTCCTTGCGGGCCTGAGCCTCGGTCATCTTGTGGAGGCGTTTGATCGGTACGGTCGGGTCCTCCATGCGGTACTCGATCAGTACGAGGCGCCCGCCGGGCTTGAGAGACTTGAGTATCGAGGTGGCCATTTCCCAAGGGTGGTCAAACTCATGGTAGGCATCCACGATGAGGGCGACGTCGACTGAATTCGGCGGAAGCTTGACGTCGGTGACGGTACTGAAAACCGGGACCACGTTGTCGACCTTCATCTTGACCATGCGGGCGCGTATGATGGCGAGCATTTCCTTGGAGATATCGACGGCATGCACTTTGCCTTCAGGTACGAGCTTGGCCATGCGGAAACTAAAGTAGCCCGAACCTGCCCCGATATCAGCCACCACGTCGGTCGGCTTCAGACCGAGGTTATTGACAAGCAAGTCGGTGCGTTCCTCCTTTTCCCGCTTGGGCCTCTCCAGCCAACCGGCTCCCAAGTGTCCCATCACCTGGGAGATTTCTCGTCCCATGTAGAGTTTGCCTATGCCGCCGCGGCTAGCGAAGTCGGCTTTCTGGTAGCGTCCCTTGGGTTCAGGCTTGTCCGCGGCGTAAGGGATCCCGCCGGGCAAGAAGATCAAGGAAAGGAAACAAAGGAAGAAACGGGAGTTCATGGGAAAGCACCTTGTGACTGAGTCGAGTCACAAGGCAAATCAATATTGAAATCAATGCCATGAATGATATGGTGAGAATTGCTGATGAAAGTGTTGCGAGCAAAGAGCGCCGGCTTTTGCTGGGGAGTCGAAAGGGCCATCAACTTGGCCCGCGAGGAAGCCAAGGCAGGTCGCAAGGCCTATGCCGACGGCCCATTGATTCATAACAATCAAATGATGGATGCCCTCCGTGGCGAAGGCATTCGTGAAGTGGGCGATTACCAAAGCAAATCGAAAATCGAGGTCGAAGAACAAGATAGCGAGGACAGCGTCGTGGTGGTGCGTGCGCATGGCATATCCCCCGAGCGCCGCCAGTACCTGAAGTCGCTCGACATGAACTTCAAGGACGCCACCTGCCCTGACGTGGGCATCATAGCGGGGAAGGTGCGCTCGCACGCCCAAAAAGGTTACGAAGTAGTGATTTTCGGCGACCCCAATCATCCCGAGGTAATTGGCTTGCTGGGCTATGCGGGAGAACGCGGGCACGTTGTGCAATCGAAGGAAGACCTCGATGCCTTGCCTGAGTTCAAGGGAGAGGTGGCCATGGTGTCGCAGTCCACCATGTTTTCCCATGAGTTCAAGGAGTTGGCCGGTTGCTTGGCCAAGAAATATCCCGACCTGATGGTATTCGACACAGTTTGCGGAGCAACCAAGGAACGCCAATCCGACTTGCAGTGGATGGTGGAAGAGGGAGCCGAGGTAATGGTGGTGATCGGTGGAAAACATTCCGCCAATACCAAGAAGTTGGCCAAGTTAGCCGCCACCAAGGGTTGCCCAACCTTTCACATTGAGACTGTCGACGAGCTTGACGAGGAGACCTTGAAAAACTTTGAGGTGGTGGGCGTGACGGCGGGCGCTTCGACGCCTGACTTCATCATCGACACGGTCTGCGAAAAACTGGAGTCCCTTTAAATTTACTTTTTCTCGCGCCCGCGCGAAGGAAGCGGGACGACGTCCTCGGTCAACTCCATCAAATCACCTTTCAAGAGAGCCACGGCTTCTTCGGTCTCGAGGTCTTTGAGCGAACCTCCCTCCAATCGCTTGCCACGAACCAAGACCCGACTGAAAGGCTTGGGCAAATAGAATCCGTCCCAGGAGTTGAGGCGCCAAGCGGAAGAAAATTCAAAGGAAAGAAGCAACACGGGCGCCTTGGTTATCTTGGCCACCAGAGCAACACCTGGCTTCATCTCGTAACAAGGTCCTCTGGAGCCATCGGGCGTAATCCCAGCGTCATGCCCTTCCTTCATTTGTTTCGCTAAGTCACGAATAGCTTGAGAGCCTCTGCGATTACTAGACCCTCGCACCACCAAGATACCAATGGCACGGAAAAAAGCCTCCAGCCAGGCGCCGTCCCGACTACCGCTGACCAAGCCACAAATTCGACGGGGCCGGCGATAACGGCGCGTATACTCGGCAGCTAGAGCCAATCGGTTGTGCCAAACGACGACAATGGTGGGATCCTTGATATCGCTGAGATCACTACGCTCCTCCTCCAGGCAAGGCATCCGCAAAGTCCTTAACCACATCCGGGCAAGGACAGCAAAAGGCAAAACCAGGAGTCGCTTGCCGAAGCTGAGCTGCTTCACTTTGCTCCCGCTCGCCGTTACTCGTTGCGGAGCGTGACTCATTGCAATCTAGAAACCGAGCTCGGCTCCGGCCTCAAGGTTATGTGAAGACATCGTGGGATGTCCGAGGTAACGGTAGCCGAGAAACAAGGAAGAAGCTTCACCCAACGGACGGCGAGCCCCTAGACCAAGTTGCCAGGCGAAACCACCCGAGTTGTCTTCCCAAGAACGAGAGGTTGAACCGGCAATCTTTACTTCGTTATCGGAAACGCCCCACCCTCCGCCGATGCCCAGCCCAACGGAGCCTGTCCAACCTGCGCCCAAGGGGATGTCTCGGGTAACCCCGACGAGCAGGGCAAGGGCAGTGTTTTCTCCCTCACCCGGATGAACGTGGCTCGTCGTGAGCCCGGGGATGGATTGCGTGAAAGATGAATCACTGGAAGAATAAGTGAAATCCACGCCAAAACGCCAATCACCTCGCACTACCCCGCCAGTGGCTGAAAAAGCAAGGCCTGTCTTGTAATCACTATTCGTTGGCAGAGTCATGCCGAAACGAGGCAGGACATAGTATTCGAATTTCCTTCTAACGACGACCGTCGCCTGTTGGGCCCGAGGCTTTTGATCCGGACCTTCCACAACGAAAGCCAAGGGCGACTTTTCATCTTCTGAACCAGCCGTTGGATCCGTCACGGCCGGGTTTCCACCGACAGGATCTCTCGAGAATATCCGAGAATCCCTTTGCCGCAAGCGGTGCGGCGTGGAGGGCCCTTGGTAAGTCACACTTGATTTAGTTCCTTGTTGGCGCCAATTGACAGCCTCTCCGATTTCAAACCGAGCGGGTGGAGGCTGATCGGTTTCCTTGTTCTTGAAAATGAGATCAAAACGGCGACGCAGATCATAGACCCGACCACCGTAATCATTGAGATCCTGCTTCATGCCCCTGACCCGGTTTTGATGATAAACGCTTTTTTCACCCAGCCTCCCATAAGCTTGAGGAAAAGCATCATGCGGCCCCATGTCCTCCTCGTTGGCCGCTTGAAGGAAGTAGGAAAGACCAAGAAATAACAAGGCCGGCAGAAGAAAATGTTTTCTCAAGAACATGAAAGGAGAAGCGAGCGGAGAATCAGTTGCCTTGGGTCCCACCTAATAGGTTGGAAAGCTCGGCATCGGTTAGAAACACCGCCTGAACTGAAATATTCTTGTCGATGACAAAGGAAGCAGAGGCATTCGAAGATACAACGTCACCTTCCCATCCAATGAAGTGATAACCCGGATTCGGAATTGCCTTGATAGTTACTTCCGTACCCGAAGCATAGGAACTACTGGCGGAAACTTCCCCTCCAGCATCAACGTTCTTCGTAACGGTCAAGTTGTATTGACCGCTAATTCCAGCGACACCGTAGTCTACCCACTGTTTGCTCGGGTAGTCCCACTTGTATAATTTCAAGGCATTGCTGGAATCTTGTTGAAAGCTTAGCCAAGTGGAAACGCGGCTGTTGTAGACACTATCCGAACTGGAGGTAGCAAAAGACCAACCATAAGCCGAGGTATAAAACCATCCGTTGATGAAATCATAAAGCAGAGAACTACCGGAACCAGACCCGCTGGAGCCACTCGTTACACCAGATGAGAGGTTGACACTACTCAAATAAGCCAAGAAAGCGGCATCGCTCTTGGTGGGATTGAAGACACCAGTCACGTTCAGGTCAGCCACCTGCGTGGTGGCGGCGATTTCAACGTCGTCCCTGATCCCGTCGCCATCGGTGTCCGTACTGTTGGCATCGGTTCCGTACAAGCTCTCGTTGTAGTTGTCTATGCCATCGCCGTCGGTGTCTCGGTTATCAAAGGAAAAGTTGGCAATGATGGTTTTGTTGGTGTCAATAAAGACGGTGCCATTGCGATCGGAACCAGAGAGATCCCCCTGCCAATTCACGAAAACATAGCCCGGATTTGCCTTATAAAGGGTGATGGTGGCGCTTGAGTTATTCTCGTAAGCGCCTTCGCCGGTCACAATGCCGGCCCCAAATGGAACTACGTCGACCTTGACAAAGGAATATCCTTCCAGCAATGCAGTCCCAGTGTCTTTGGGATTGTAGACGTCCACGATACCATCACCGTTGGAATCGGGGTTTCGGGGGAAAGTGCCACTTTGAAATTCCTGCAAACTGGTCAATCCGTCGTAATCGTCATCGTTACCTGCATCCAGAGGATCCACTGGATTCAAAAAATAAGTCACCTCCCACTTATCGTCCATCGAATCACCGTCGGAATCACTGAGGTAGGGGTTACTGCCATAGAGGCTCTCGGTGTAATTATCGAGGCCATCTCCATCAAAATCGGCATAATCCCTGGAAAAAACACCGGACACCGTGGCGTTGGAATCAACGGTCAAGGTAATCCTCTTGGAGCTACCCGCAACCGACTGGTAAGAAACTGGCGCACCTGAAGAATCCACCATGGATATCGTGCCATTGATATCATAGCCGGCAGTGGGAGCAGCTTGTATTTCGATAACGTCTCCGTGCGTAAAGATTGCGCTGGTACCATCAGCAAAACTGACGTTGTTGGCAAACCATGAGGCACCTGTCCTTGGCTCCGACAGAAAATCAAAACGATATTGGCGGGGAGCAAAAACGGCGACCAGGGCGAGAGGGTTTTCCGCTGTCAGAGAAAGGACTTGGTCGGTGCTTTGCAACCCGGACCATTCCCAGTGATCGAACTGGTAGGAATCATCCGGCATAGCTTGAAATTGTACCTGTTGCCCATGCTCGAACTCAAGAAGACTGGGCTTGACGGCGACTGTTCCACCGCCTGCGACCAAGGTGCCATTTTCGTCTGCAGTCATGCCGGCGGTGGTAATTAGGTGTAGTTTGCGCTGAAATCGAGTGTTAATCGTAATATCATCGGTCAGGGTAAAGGTGGATGGGGCCGCGTTGCCATTGGTATAAGTGGTTCCATTGAAATCAAAACCGGCCGCATCGTAGGACACGGTGGAATTCACCTCGTCCCCCCAGAAATACTTGGAGACCAACTCCACGTAAGTGTCATTGCCATCCCCAAAGTAAATCCTCTGCTTCAAGCTGTATTGCTTCACCCTGAAAATGACCTTGATGTCCATTGGTTCGGTCAAGGTGGGATTGAAGGAAAATGTGCCAGTATCGTCGGCCTTTGGCTTGAAAGAAGAATTTCCGTACTGGAACTCGACCTCCACTCTATTGGGATCACCCACCACAGCGGCGGAGATCTGCAGAATGGTGCCGGCGGTATATTTGCCATTCCCCAAAAGCGAACCTGTGGGCACTCCGCCAGTGGAGAGAATGGCAGGTTCAGCGAGTGTGACAAGGGAAGGATCAATCCCCTCGTAACTGGGCGCAATGCTGATGCCGTGGGAAATGGGCTCGAAATAGGCCTTCGCAATCATGTCAATGCCAAGGTCACCGCCCAAAGTGAAGGTCATTTTTCCGTTCACCTCATCGATGACGGGAGCCATCCCATTACCGTCAGTCAAGGTGGTGGCATTGACTTCCTGACCAACGTTATTGGTCAAGGTCATATAAGCCAACTGGAAGTCGGTGGCTGGAGTGAAATACACTATGGCTTCATTTCCGACTCGAAATTCCCGACCGTTGGCATAGGCGGCACCACCGTTAAGAGAACTCTCAAGCGTCTCGGTTTCCACGTTAAGGGTATAAAGGGCCTCCGCGAAATAAGGGGTGACCGTCCAATTCGCCTCGTAGGTCAAGGTGAGAGGAGATGTTGCATTGTAATCGGCGCTTGTACTCGCGTTCACGTCTACGCCTGTATCGCTTGTAATACCCCAATCCCTAAGATAGTATCCCGCTGCAGGAAAAGCGGTGATGACCGCAGTATTCGGATAAGAACCATTGGTGGAGGAATTGGACTCATCGCCTAACCCAACGTTTATAGTGGCTCCGCCGCCTGTCTTGATGGAAGAGATATCGACCCAGTCACCAAGCAAGTCAACTTGGGTGACCGACGAATTGAGAGTGAGGGTGAAAACGGTTTTCCTGAAAGTGGCGACAAAGTTTTGTTCAGAATTGGTGCCAGTGATGGAAAGAGGGTTCGAGGTACTGGTCGCACCTCCAGACCAACCAACAAAATCCCAATGGGGCGCAGGAACAGCCCGTAGAGAAGCTACCTCGCCATCCTCCAAGGGATTGGCTCCGGTAACACTGAACAAGGCCGCATCAAAGTCGGGATCATTGGCGATTTCGGATTGAAGCGTTACGTTGATGGCATAGGTCACCAACTGGTTGGAGGATGTGGAGGTGGCGCCATAAGTTTGGTCTCGAACGTAGCCTCGAATATCCAAAGGCAAGCTTTCCGATGTCTTCCCATCCCCGTCGACGTCCTGACCATCGGTGGGCAGATTTGCAGTGGAGGTACCTGCGGCACCGGAATTATCAGTGCCTCCGGCATCAGTGGCAATTGTGGCATTGGGAAATCTACTGCCGGAAAAAGTGGGGGTGGAAATAGCAAAGAACATGTTATCGAAACTGGTCCCGGTTGAAAAGGTGCAGTACTTGAAAGTCGCCTGCTGAATTACCATGGTCCTACCGGAGGAAGCAGAAGACCCGCTGAAGGAACATCCCTCAAAAGTATGGGCCACGCTGGAACGGAGCGAACCCGCTCCACCTTTTCCTGCTGCCGTATTGGAGGTAAAGTAGGAATTCACTGCCTTCATGGTGGCGGAACTGGCCGTTTCAAAATAAAAGCCACCACCGTCACCCGAGCTGGTATTGCTTTGCAGGTAACTCCAGACAAACTTCACCGTCCCGGCTTTGACGTAGAGGCCGCCTCCATTGCTCGTAGCGGAATTACTCTTGATCTTACATTTCCAGATGGTGGCTCCGCTTTTGACGTAAACCCCGCCGCCCTCACCGGCAACGTTACTTCCGCCTTGAATGGTCAATCCGTCCAAACGAGCATTGGCCTTAAGATAAAGCGGTCGTTTGCCATTTGCCCCCAGGATAGTGGTAGTTGAACTTGGGTGACCGGCGAAAATATTATTGGGCTGCCCGCTAAAGCGATCGTCAATGGAATCATGAGTGGAACCATTGAACCCACCATAGATATTGACGGCACTTGAAACGGTAAAGATGGAACTCGCTTGTTCGTCGGAAGCAGCCGCATTGGTGTTGTTGTCGGTGGAACCATAAGTGCCACCGGCCAAGTAGAGATCATCACCGCCAGAGGCAGCAGCCAAGGCATCGGACAAAGCCATGGCCTGCGCCCAACTGGTACCATCGCCACCAGCGCCAGTAGCCAAGGCCTTCACGTAGATCACCTTGGCATCCAAAGTGGTGGCGTACTCAAGACTACCGATGGCAAGCGCCACCAAAAAAGTAAGCTTGGCGGAAAGGAACCTCACGGCTTTGTGTGAAAGATTGGCATGGCGGGCAACAACTTGCATCGTGTGCGACTTACTCTTATAAGTCGGTCGGCCATGACAATCCTTAAATTCAACGGATTTGCCCAATTTTGGTTTTGATCCATAATTTTAGCTTGAAAAAGAGTTGCCAGCAATGCCCGAGGCAAAATGAAAAGTGAGAGTGTTGAAGGAAGTTATCAACAAAATGCGTTTCTCGGTTGCGCTACCGAACGATTTCCCACAAGAAAGTGTCCGAGGGATAAATGCTTCGCTTAAGGGTAGGATTGATGATGAGCGTGGTGGTCATGGGCGTGGCCGCATGGGCCGGGCATGAGCACATTGTTCAACGGAACGAAACACTCGGAGGCATTGCCAACCGATACGGGGTGTCCGTCAAGACGCTTCAGTTGATCAACGGGTTATCCAATCCGAATCACTTGGTGGTCGGGAAAAAACTGCAGATACCTGACGGTTCGATAAAGCAGGTTCCCCATGTGGTGAAATCGGGAGAGAGCCTTAGCGTGATAGCGGCCAACTACGGCTTGAGCGCGAGCAAGCTGGCCAGCTACAATGGAATCTCCAAGCCTAACTTGATCCGTGTTGGCCAAAAACTGCTCATTCCCTTTGGCAAAGCCGCACCGCTCCCTCCGCTCCTTGGTTCCAGCATCATCAAGGAGCTTAACCGTACCAAGCCGACACGAGGCAAATGGAAGCGAATCGTGATCCATCACAGCGCCACTAACGTGGACGATGCCGAAAACATGCATCAGGTCCACAAGAACCAGCGAAAAATGAAAAATGGTCTCGCATACCACTTCGTTATTTCAAATGGGTCCAGAAAGGCGAAGGATGGAGAAATATATATCGGTGGGAGATGGAAAAACCAATTCGACGGTGGTCACGTCAAACGACTGCAATGGAACAAGGAGAGCATAGGTATTTGCCTCATAGGCAACTTTGAGACACGGCGACCAACGGCAGCCCAATTGAAGAGCTTGGAAGGATTGTGCCGATACCTTGCGGCCAAGACAGGCATCCCGGACTCCAAAATCACCTCTCACAAGTGCTTGCATCCCGGACACACGGTCTGTCCGGGAAAGCATTTCTCACTAAAGGACCTGCTTAAGAAGCTGGCCGTTCGGCGACCTAGTTCGTGAAGGACACCCATTTGTTTTTGGCTGGTCTATGATCCATCTTATTGCATCCGAATGAAGCTGCTGGTTATAGACAACTTCGATTCATTCACCTATAACTTGGTGCAAGATTTCGGGCAACTGGGAGTGTCGCCGAACATATATCGCAACGACTCAATCACAACCGAGGAGGCACTTGCTCTCGATCCGGATGGAGTGGTCATATCCCCCGGTCCATGTGACCCGGATCAAGCGGGTGTCAGCCTGGATATGATCGGTTCTTTTGCAGGCAAGACGCCTATTCTGGGCGTGTGCCTTGGCCATCAGTGCGTAGGCCAACACTTCGGCGGAAAGGTGGTGCGGGCTGATCGCCTGATGCATGGCAAGACATCACCCATCCAGCATAATGAAAAAGATCTGTTCAAGGGACTGCCCTGCGGCTTCGAGGCAACCCGTTACCATTCCCTGATTCTAGATCGGCCAAGCCTCCCCGACTGCCTGGAGATCACGGCCGAAACAAAGGAGGGTGAAATCATGGCTGTAAGCCATCGGGAAATGCCCGTTTGGGGAGTCCAATTTCATCCTGAATCACTAGCCACCGAGAGTGGCGCAACTATTTTGAAAAACTTCATCGATAGCTGTAAGCCCGAACTCACAGAGGAGAACTGAATGCGTTGCCGCAAGTGTTCTTCGACGGAGACAAAAGTGCTTGAAACCCGCACTGCAAAAGATTCGCGATCGATTCGGCGAAGGCGTGAATGCATTGAATGCAACCACCGTTTCACAACCATCGAGGAGATTCTGCGGGAAGATGTGATCGTGGTAAAACGCGACGGACGGAGAGAAAGCTTTGATCGTAGCAAAATCATTTCAGGCATACGCAAGGCAACGGAAAAAAGACCATTGGAGTTCGAGCAAATCGAGCTCCTCGTCTCGGAGGTAATGAAGTCACTTGAAAACGAGTATGAAGTGGAATTCCCCAGTCGAGCAATTGGCGAAGCAATCCTTACGAAACTTCAACCCATAGATGAAATTGCCTGGCTACGCTTCGCCAGTTTCCACGAAGACTATCGCGACGCCGAAGAATTCACTCGCGGCATAACAGACTTGGGGCAAAGCAACCGTGAATAAGACCGACGATTTCGCTCGCCTCACCTCCCTCAACTCCATGCTTTGCCTGCTATCAGGGAGTTCCAGTTTGGAAGCAGAGCAAATTTCAGCCGTACTCAGCTTTCTTCGATCCGAAACGAAGGCCCAGCTCCTTCCCTCCGATTATGACGCAAACGTCACCTGCATCGTGGAATTGCATGACCCCAGCAAGCTCCGCTTCACGGGCATTTCGCACTGGGACGTTAGAAACAATTGCATCGATCCCCTTTGGTTGCGGGCGGACCTTTTGTCCAAACTCGAAAAACTGGAAAACGAGCCCAGTGGATTGCTTGTGATCAGTGGACTGCGACAAGGCATTTGCCCTTCACCAAAACGTTGGACAAAGCGGCGCGAAGCACTGTATCAAGATCTGGTTGCCTTCATTGAGAAAACCGCGGCGGAGAAAGCGGCTAAATCCAAAACCCTTACCCTGTTGTTCGTCTAGGACCGATGACCGAAAAAACTCTTTTCAGTAAAATAATAGATGGAGAAATCCCCGGGGATTTCATTCACCAAGATGATCATTGCGTCGTATTGCGTGACGTTAATCCGCAAGCTCCCGTCCACTTGCTGGTCATACCCAAAAAGCCAATCCCTCGTGTCGGCGAAGCATCCCCCGAAGACTCTGGCCTCCTCGGACACTTGCTTCTTGTGGCCAGTGAAGTCGCGAAGAAAGAAAACCTGTCCGACGGTTTTCGAATCGTGGTGAACAATGGCCCCGATGGTGGAGAATCCGTGCCCCACCTGCACGTTCACGTCCTCGGAGGGCGCTCAATGGGCTGGCCCCCTGGCTAAGGCATTCCCTTGGGCCAGATCCTCTAATAACATAGCGATTGAACATGAATTCATTGTCACGAATATTGCCCTGCGGACTAGCTCTTATCTTGTCTCATGCCAGCTTGGCAGACATTGTCCGCACAACGGGCGGTTCTGTCTTGAACGGGCGCATCGAGGTGATTGACAAAGGCACCCTCAAGCTAGAAACCCCCTTTGCCGGCACGATAAGCATAGAGTTGGAAAAAGTCGCCAGTTTTTCCACTGACAAGGAGGCGTTCCTGCGACTTTCCGACGGATCCGAGCCCAGGGGCCGCGTGGAAGAGAGGGCCGGACAATCTCTTTTGGTAGAAGGCCCTGTACCCGCCGTGACACCGAAAAGCGCGGTACTCCAATTATGGCGAGCAGCCGACGCGGATCCCGATTTAATTGCAGAAAAAAAAGCTGCCGAGGCTCTGCGGAAAAAATGGAAGTCGAGCATTTCCTTCGACCTTACCGGCAGTTCGGGCAATGCCGACGATTTCGGATTGGCTTCACAATTCAAGGGTGTCTATGGGAATAAACGCGAACAAACAAAATTTCATTTATCCTATCACAAAAGCCAAAAGAGCGGAGAGACCACGACGGATGAGACAGAGGCAGGAGTGGAACACAGCTCCTTGATCGGAGATATTTTGAGCTGGTACGTAAAAGCCGATCTGGAATCTGACAAACTGGAGGAAGTCGACCTGCGGTCCACTACCTCCGCTGGCATCAAGTACACTCTCCTGAAACGCGACAACCAAGAATTATACACTCGTTCGGGTATTGCTTTCAGATTCGAAGACTTCAATGACGGCACCAGCCTGGATGGTCCCGCAATCGATTTCGGACTGGAATATTCTTATCAACTGAACTCGTTCCTGGCACTAGTCTCCGAATTGGACTACGTACCCAGCGTTGAAGACTTCACCGACTTCAGAATTACGCAGGACACCGGATTGGAGATGCCAATTTCCAAAGGGGGGCGCTGGAAGTTGCGGTTGGGGCTGGCAAACGACTACAACAGTCGACCTGTCAGTGGCAAGAAACACCTCGACCTCCGTTATTACACTCGACTGGTTTACTCTTGGGAGTAAGGCTTTGGTCCGTGCACAAAGTCACAGGTTCCATTTTTCTGCTATCCCTCGCGCTTCAGTCGCTGGAGGCGGAAACTTTTGAGGTTACCGACAAAACCTTTCACCTCGGCACCAAAGGAGTGCCCGAATGGAATGAATTCGCAAAACTGAATCCTGATGGGCGAAACCTGTCACTGGATTTCGAGGCCAAGCGGTATTCCGAGGAAGCCACGCTTTTCATCCGACAAGACGACGTAAAGGCAGCCTGGAGGCTCTCAATCAATGGGAAGAAGATTGGTGACTTGGAACGATTCGAGTCCAAGGTGCTGCATACGCTGAAGGTGCCTCCCGGAACCTTGCGAGATGGTGAAAACAAGCTGAACTTAGCGGCGCCAGTGTCTGCCATTGACAATATTTTCGTTGGGGAGGCATTCATCGAAACATCCTCTGCGTCGACAGCTCTTTCACGCAGTTTCCTCAAGGTTCGCGTGACCGACGGGAACGGAAACAAGCCCCTGCCCTGCCGCATAACCATAACGGACCTGAAAGATTACCTGATGCCCCTTCAGGTAAAACCATCGCTTCGCGTGGCTGTTCGACCCGGTGTGGTTTATTCCCTGGATGGCACCGTCGAGGCAGGCGTACTTCCCGGCGAATACGTTGTCTATGCCTCTCGGGGCTTCGAGTATGGAGTCGCCTTCCAAAGGGTTTCTGTCAAAAAAGGAGAAACCAAACCGGTCAACCTCTCGATAGAGCGTGAAGTGCCAACCAAGGGCTGGATTAGTTGTGACCCTCACATTCACGTGCGCACTTATAGCGGACACGGCGACAGCACGATCGAGGAGCGCATACCCACCATAGCAGGAGAAGGCGTGGAACTGCCGGTGGCAACCGACCACAATCACCATGCCGACTACCAACCTTTCCAACGGTCCGCCAAAGCCACCGCTTTCTTCACCCCGGTGATCGGAAATGAAGTCACTACCAAGGTGGGCCACTTCAACGTTTTCCCCATCGAAAAAGGAGCTGCCACACCTAATCACAAGGCGGAAAGCTGGCCCGAACTCTTTCGCTCCATGCGTTCCACGCCAGGGGTTGAAATCATTTTATTGAACCATCCCCGCAACGTTCATTCCAACTTCTCACCGACCGATCCCGCTCATTTCAATCCCGTAACCGGAAGCAGCAAACGCGAGGGAGGGTTCGCCATGGACGCAATCGAGGTGATCACCTCAGCTGCTCTCCAAACCGATCACTTGGGACCTTTCCGTGACTGGTTCGCCCTGCTGAATTCGGGCCTGCGCATCACTGCCGCCGGCTCCAGTGACACCCATGACGTGAATCGCTACATCCTCGGCCAAGGTCGCACCTACCTCCGTTGTCCTGACAACAACCCCGCAGCCTTGGACGTCGCCGCTGCCTGCCGCTCCCTGCGTGAAGGCCGCGCCCTCGTTAGCATGGGTTTGCTTACGACAATCAAAGTGAACGACCGCTTCGAAGTCGGAGACTTGGCAACCAAGTTACCTACGGAAATTACTGTTGAAATCGAGGTACTCGGGCCCCGCTGGGCGGATGCCGACCAGTTGACGCTCTATGCCAATGGCATCCCCATTTGGGAAAAGAAATTGGATCCCTCCCCGAACAAGGTTCGCAAGGCATTGGCTCGTCGGGTCATGCCACGGCCTGGCCACGACCTATATCTCGTGGCCATGGCAACCGGACCTGGCGTAACCAAACCCTACTGGGAAATACCCCGGCCCTATCAACACAAGAACAAGGAATATGCCCCTAGAGTAATTGGGGCCACGAATCCCGTTTGGATCGATTCCGACGGCGATGGCAAACACACTTCGCCTCGAGCCTATGCAGAAAGGATCACAAGGGAGAAGGAGAACCTGGAGACAATCCTGAAAAAGCTAAGCTCTTTTGACCAATCGGTTTCCGCGCAAGCCGCAGAATTACTTGCCAAGCAAGGCATTGACTTGAGTGATCCCAAGGCAAAAGCCGCCTTTTCGCAAGCCGCTCCCGCCGTAAGTCGTGGCTTTGCCTCGTTTCTCGAGACCGTGAAATAGATTGTGGCTTAGCTGAGAATGCGAGCGACTTCCATTGCTGACAGAGAGTTCCCGACCAAGGGTTGAGCTCCATCAGGAGAGGCTTGCTGCCAAGCCGCGATCAAGCTGCCATCTTGGAGAAAGATAGCGGACGCGTAGCGACTGCATCCGCTTGCGTGGGGAGAAAGAAAGCACGGGAAGTCAGTGGAGATTCGGCGAATTTTCGGGAATTCGTCGTCAAAACCCCAAGCGAGCCCCCCGAGTTCCTCGCAAGAATAACCGCGTGGCCGGGTGGAGGCATTGGGGTTTTCCTCAAGCGGGCGAAGACATTCCGCTCCATCATAGAAGTAGAGTGAGACTGATGGCAAATCAGCCAATGCGCCAACCTTGGGCAAAGCCAGCCTTTCGGTTACGCGCACGCAGGCAACGTCCCAACTTGAACCACGAGACAAGACGTTGCTGGTTTGAATTACAAACGAGCCCCCTCTCGGTGAACGCGTGGCCAATCCGGTGTTGGAACTGGCCCAACTGAAGGGGTGAGAACAAAAAAGAAGTTGAGTCGCGCCTTCGGCGGAATGAAACACCACAGGATCCTTGAGGTGCAGGGTACCGCCCTCACTGGAAGAAAGCACAGGGGAAAGCGTGGCGGCTTTCAGAGAGGCCGGGTCGGCCTCCTCGCAAGAAAGACGATCGATTGACCAAACACCGGTACCAAGCTTTTGGAAAGATAGCAGAGGCTTGGGATAGGTGATCTTTTTTTCAGTGGAAACAAATAGTTCCCAACCTTGGCCCTCGGTTCCAGGCAGAAGACAACCTCCCTCGATCGACACCACAGGTTCGTCCTCGAAGGAAAGGTCTTCCTTTGTGAAAGCTTGAATTTTCTCAAAGGAGGCACCCAAGCCTTGGCCTCGAAAAATGGCAAATTCCAGCCCTCGGTCCCCCAAGTCGATGCCGGTACGTGAATCACCGGGATTTCGGTAGCGGCCACAAAGCAATATTTCCCCGCTGGCTTCTTCCTGTAAATTACCGCCACCAAACCAATGACCGCCACCCTCACCGAGCGCAGGAATGATTATCCGGGCCGCCTCCTGATCAATCAACGCAAGGCCGAGCTGAAGAAGTTTGTCGGGAAGTTCGTCGGGGAAATGCATGCCACGCATCAAGGTTTAATTGGCTTAAAAGGACTTCCCTGAAACAGTTTCAGCGCAACATGCCAGCCGCAAGGGTCTCATTGGTAAAGGGATCGACGAGAACGAAGCTGCCCGTGTTACGATTGCGACGATAAGTGTCGTGAAAAATTGGTTTGGAGACGCGCAAGGCAACGCGCCCGACGTCATTCATGGTAAATTCGGAGTCGTTATCTATCCGGTGGAGGGTGTTCACGTCCACCTTGTAGCGTACGTCCGTGACAATAGCTTGAGCTTCCTTGGTCGTTTGGCGTAAAAGATACTTACTTCCTTGCTTCAAGGTTTTGCTCTCGGAGAACCAACAGATCATGGCATCGAGCTCCTGCGAAGTCTTCGGTTGGTTATTGGGCTTCACGATCATGTCACCACGACTCACGTCGACGTCGTCTTCCAAGGTAATTGCAACGGACAATGGGTAATACGCTTCGTTCAGTTCTTCCTTGCCCAGGTGAATGCTCTTCACCTTGGAACCAAAGCCAGAAGGCAGAACAACAACCTCGTCACCGGGCTTGAAAACACCTCCGGCAACTCGACCTGCATAACCACGGTAGTCATGATGCTCGTCTGAATGCGGGCGCACGACCCATTGGACTGGAAACCGCGCGTCGACATGGTTTGCATCGGACCCCACGTAAACGGTTTCCAGATGGTACAGCAAAGTGGGCCCTTCGTACCATGGCGTTTGGGCCGATTTATCGACCACGTTGTCCCCTTTCAACGCGCTAATGGGAAAGAAAGTCAAATCCGTCACGTTTTCCAGACGAGAAGCGAAGTCTCCGAAATCCCGACGCACTTTCTCGAACGCCTCCTGCTCATAGTCCACGAGATCCATCTTGTTGACGCAAAGGGCGACATGCTTGATTCCAAGAAGGTCGGCGATGAAAGCATGTCGGCAAGTTTGCTCGATTACGCCCTTGCGCGCATCCACCAAGATAAGGGCCAAGTTAGCGGTCGATGCCCCAGTTACCATGTTGCGGGTGTACTGCACGTGACCCGGAGTGTCAGCGATGATGAACTTCCGCCGCGGCGTGGCAAAATAGCGGTAAGCCACGTCAATGGTAATGCCTTGTTCACGCTCGGCCCGCAGGCCATCGGTCAATAGGGCCAAGTTGACGTTTTCGTCGCCGCGTTGCTGACTGCTTCGCTCGATGGCCTCAAGTTGATCCTCGAAGATACTCTTGGTATCATGAAACAAGCGCCCGATCAGGGTACTTTTGCCATCGTCCACGCTTCCCGCGGTAGTAAACCGCATCAAATCCATGTCCAAGTAACTGCCTTGCTCGCTCATGAAACTTAGAAATAGCCTTGTTTCTTGCGATCTTCCATGGCCGCATCGGAACGCCGGTCATCGGCTCGACTGCCACGTTCGGTGATCCTGGAAGCGGATACTTCAGCAATTATCTCGTCCAAGGTAGCTGCGTCGGAACGGACGGCTCCGGTGCAGGTGACGTCTCCGATTGTGCGAAACCTTACGGTCTCGAGGGATGCGGTCTCATTTTCCTGAAGCTCGACGCAATCGGACAATGCCAACAAGGAACCATTTCTCTCGAATACTTCGCGTTGGTGGCCAAAATAGAGTCCTGGAAGGGAGATTCCTTCTGCTTGGGCATATTGCCAAACATCCATTTCAGTCCAGTTGCTCAATGGGAAAACCCGAAAGTTCTCACCCATCGCCATACGTCCGTTAAAGAGGTTCCACAATTCCGGTCGTTGATTCTTAGGATCCCATTGGCCGAAGGCGTCGCGGTGGGAAAAGAAGCGCTCCTTGGCCCGGGCTTTCTCCTCGTCTCTACGACCTCCTCCCAAACATGCGTCAAATTGATGTTCCTCGATGGTTTCAAGCAGAGTGACCGACTGCAGGGCATTGCGACTGGCGACCGGACCAGTTTCCTCTTGGACCGTGCCTCTGTCGATTGAATCCTGGACTGACCCAACGACCAAACGAGCCCCCAGTTTCTCGACGAACTGGTCGCGATACTCCAACGTTTCAGGAAAATTGTGCCCGGTGTCAACGTGGACCAAGGGAAAAGGCATCTTGGCCGGAGAAAAAGCCTTCACCGCAAGATGCGCCATGACAATGGAATCCTTTCCTCCGGAAAAAAGCAGGGCTGGACGCTCGAATTGGGCGGCCGTCTCACGCATCACGAAAATCGCTTCAGACTCCAATTGCTTGAGATGCGTGAGATTGTAGGTTTGCATGGGAGAAGCTCCGCGATCAGGAGACTGGACGAAGAAGAGACTCAGCCTTCGACCAAAGTAGCTCCAAGGTATCTTCCGGACCGGATAGCTCGGTATCCAAAACCAACCAAGGATTCTCGGGTGGCTTGAAAGCAGATTGATGTCCAGTGAAATCCCGGATTTCTCCGGCGCTGGCCTTGGCATAGAGCCCCTTTACGTCACGAGTCTGGCAGGTTTCGTAGGAAGCTTTCACGTAAATTTCCAAAAAGTCCTCCTCACCCACTATTTCGCGGGCCATGCGTCGAAAACGGTCACGCGGGGTAATGAAGGACACTATGGTCACTATGCCATTGGAAACAAACAACTTGGCAGCTTCGGCAATGCGTCGAATATTTTCGGAGCGATCCTCGTCGCTAAAGCCCAAATCCTTGTTCAAGCCACTGCGCACGTTATCACCGTCGAGGACAACGCCGAAAAGGCCCTCCTCATGCAGGCGACGCTCGAAGGCTGCGGCCATGGTGGTTTTGCCAGAACCGGACAATCCATAGAGCCAAAAGACCTTTGCCCGCTGCTTCAAACGCTCCTCCTTGGAGGAACGAGGCAACAACTGGTCTCTGGTTGAATATAACTCCGCCGGTATCATGAGAAAACGAGCTATTAAAGCGTTTCCCGCGAAAAACGCAAATCTCATTCAATGTCATAGCCTTGAGCAATGAAAAAGCTCAGGATTCTTAGCGAGAGAGCAGATAAAAAGACACGGGTATGCCATTGGCCACGATTTCCCGGCGCGAAAGTTCGCGAGGAAAATGCTTTTCCCATGGGGGAAAGAACACATCCCCCTCAAAATCGGCGTCGATCAGCGTGAGATACAATTGCTCAGCCAAAGGCATGGCCTCCTCGTAGATGGTCTGTCCGCCACAAATCCAGACGTCACCGTCATCCGCGCGAGCCATTTGCAAGGCTTCCTTCAGAGAGCCTGCCTTTCGGGCATCGGCAAAGCAGAGATTCGGATCCCGACTAAGGGCAATCACCCTGCGTTCCTTCAGGTGTTTGCCCATTTCGCGATGGCACCTGCGCCCCATGATCAAGGTACCTTGCCTGGTTTGCTCGAGGAAGTACTCCCAGTCCTCGCGAATGACCCAAGGCAGCCGACCATCTTTTCCAATCACCCTGTTACGGGAACAGGCAACTATGATCTTTATCATCGGGAGCGGATGGAAGTTAAAGCAGGAAGGGTTTGCATTTTCAATTTTCAGTCTATCTTTGGGTAAGAATCAGCTAATGCAAGAGGAAGGAAAAGTTCTCGATCAAAGAATGCTGGTGCCCGACCTATGGCAACAGCAAGCTCTTCGGCACCTGCGAGATGGACGTGACGTCGTCCTGCATGCGCCAACGGGCGCAGGCAAGACCTATGTATTTGAGATGATCATTGATTCGGGATGGCGGGGGCGAGCGATCTATACAGTGCCCACGCGAGCCCTTGCCAACGACAAGGCACGGGAATGGATGGAAAAAGGTTGGGACGTCGGGGTATGCACGGGAGACCTTCGTTTTCGTCCCGAGGCCAAGGTCATAGTAGCAACTTTGGAAACGCAGCGGGCAGCGATCTTGAAAGGGGAAGGCCCCGATCTACTGGTGATCGACGAATACCAGATGCTCGGCCATCTCCAACGCGGAGTGAATTATGAAGTGGTGCTGGCAATGGCTCCAGCGAAGACCCAATTGCTGCTGATGAGCGGAAGCGTGGCCAATCCGGAAAAGGTAGCCGATTGGTTGACAGGAAATCAAAGGAAGGCGGAATTGGTCAGTGAAGGGAAACGTCCTGTTCCGCTCGAGGAAATCTTCGCAGAGGCCCTGCCCCCCTGCTCTTCCGGTTCAGGAAGAAGCCATTGGACGAGGATCGTTGAGCGAGCGCTTCGAGCGAACATGGGGCCCATTCTGATCTTCGCCCCGAAACGTTTGATGGCTGAGGACATCGCCCGGAAACTCGCCTACGAATTACCCGAAGACGAACCACTGTCACTCACTCCGGAACAAAAGAAGCTGGCGGGAAAACATTTGTCCGGCTTGCTCAAGCGAAGAATCGCCCCGCACCACAGCGGCCTCGACTACAAGCAACGGGCTGGATTGATCGAACCATTGGCCAAGGCGGGACAGTTGCGCACCATAGTCTCGACCACTGGGTTAGGCGCCGGGGTAAATTTCTCCATGCGCTCGGTCATCGTGACCGACCGGGAATATCGGGTGGGAGACGAGCGATTTCTCTTGGGTCCCGACGAATTGCTGCAAATGTTCGGGCGAGCCGGACGGCGTGGACTGGATGCCCGAGGTTATGCCATCGTGGCTCCACGCAAACCAAGATTGAGCGAGGCCCGCCCACTTAAGTTACATCCCTCAAACCGAGTGGACTGGAGCTCCCTGCTTCAATTCATGAGACTGGCCGCAGAGAATGAAAAGTCGCCGATCGAAGCCGCCCGCAGATTGGCCGAACGCCTTTTTCGCGAGGAATCGATTTCTTTTGGCTTCAAGGCATTCATGCAAAAGCAAAGGCGGCAGCCCGCCCAAAAAGCCAATCACTCGGATGAGGAACGGGATTCATCACGTGACGAAGTAATCGAGATGCTCAATTCCGAAGAACGTTGGGAGCGGCGAAGAGGACCCGTGAAGGTCCGTTTGGCCGATGCCCTGTTCAGGATCGGCGACGAATGGCGGTCGGCGTTGTCTTGCCCGCAATCGCTGGAAGCAGTCAAGGCAGGCAGTTTATGGAGGCGTGGCAAAGGAAAACGGCGCACCTATGGGCGTGAATTGCCGGTGGCTCGTTTCCCGCAGGAAGAAGGCGAGGGAAAGGTCGCCCTGCTGAAATCCTTTCGCCGCCGAGTGAGGGACCACTTCAAGTCGAGCAACCCCAAGCTTTTGCGCAGATACAGCAAGAAACATTGGTCCCTGGAGGCCTTGGAAAAACAATTTGGTCCCCTCTTTCCGGAGCTAAGCTGCGGTGGCCGCTTAAAGGAATTGATCGAAAGGGGCGGCATGGTGAGCGCCCGCCTCGACTACGGCGAAGCACATGCTTATGGCTGGACAGACCAACGGGGGGCAGCCCTGTTGAATCCACCGTTGCGCAAACGCCGGCAAGACTGGGTTTCGCCATTCGTGAAAACGGACAAGGACAACCAGTTTCGCGACGATTCCCTCGTGGAAACTTGGCATGGACTTGGTCTTGTAGACGGCGAAGCTTCCCCCACCAGAAGGGGCATTATATTCAGTTTCTTCCATCAGGGAGAAGGCTTGGCGGTGGCAGCTGCCCTCGAGGACGAAGCCTACCTGATCGAAGAATTGGCCCAAGACTTGGCGAACCTCAGGGCGGGACATCGTTTCGCGGCACTGGCAGGGCAAGGTAGTCGCCTCGGAGTGACCTGTCGGAAAATTTACGGGGACGTCACCTGCGGCGGTTACCTGGTGAGAGGAGTGCCTCCCGAATATGGAGATGGCGCCGCCGAGGCAATTCGCGAAGCCTTGGCTCACCCCGAGGACAAAAGAAATTTATTCGACGATGAACTACGTCCGGGTGATCTGGAGCGAGCCTTGCTGGAATGGCGGTCACTACTCAGCTTGATCGCCCATGCGCCTGCTCTGAAGTGGAACCGATGGGAAGCGTTGCAAGAACAGGCGCGAGCCCTAACCGATGGCGACTCGCACGCCACCGAATTGCCGAAATTGCCCCCGTTGGCAAGAGAACAACGAAAGCGTCACCAAAGTCGCCTTCAGCGGGGCCGATAGACGTCCCCGGTAATATCAATCCATCGCTCGGTGGAATTAGCCCCGGATCGTATGTGAACGTGTTTGTAGACCTTCCCTGTCTTGGTATCTATCTTGACGAGGTGATCCTTGATGACCTCCTTGCCGCTGAGCGAGTCGTATTGCATGATTTTAGAGGCTTCCAATTGATAACGACCTTCTTGGCCTTCTTTGTCAAAGGCAGTGGTCAAGGTAACGACAAGACCGAGGGCAAGGCCTATGATCAGTGATTTTATATCAGGCATGACTAGTTTCTCCATTGTGGTTAGAGTTGGCAAAAAAGGAAACTGGTGGCTCGAGTCACGGAGAACACGGCATACCTTCATGGGGGACTAGGCCTGTCCGGTCAGTTCGCGCAAGCGATCCCATTCCTCGAGGTAAGGGACAAGATGTTGTTTGCCCCCTGCAATCTCTTGCTCGAGTAGCTCGCGAACCCTGACCTGCTCCTCTTCGTATTGGGCATCGGTCAACAAGTTCGCGAAATGGGCGACTCGCGCCCAAAGCAAGAAAGTAGTGAAGGCATCGTATTCATTGTAGTCCACGATTTCTCGTAATTTGCCTTCCAGCCAAAGCTCGGCCACGGAGGCTCCGCTTACCCCCATTTTACCGGGGATTCCAGAGAGAGAAGCCGCTTGGTGCAAACTAGGTGTCTGGGAGAAGCGTCCAAGCATGGGGCAAAGGTCGACGTTAAAGTCGCTGTTTCTGGAATCGAAGTAGTCCACCCCTTCCCATGGCTTGTTTGGGCGTTCGCCGAAGCCAGGAGCCCTCAATCCATGGATAATGGCGCGTTGGGTGATGATAGGGAGGTCAGCCCCCGCCGAATTGTAACCCACTATTTGGGGCCTTTTGTCGCCCACTGCCTTGAGGAAACCGGACAATATTCGAGTTTCCGCCGATTTTTCGGGGTCATCGGGGTCGGTGGGCATGGAAAAAAGACGAAGCGAACCCGATCCGCCGTTATCTTCGCGCACAATGCCCGCTATTGAGACAATCCGGCAAAGGATAGTCTTCAGGTAAGGCTGAGGGTTCGATTCATCCGCCTTGCCCTCTTCCTTCCACAATGTTTCGAAAGCTTCGCGTTCGCTGCCAGGCTCGGAAAGATCGACGTAATGAAGAATCTCGGCCGCCTTGGGATCAGGAACCCACTCGACGTCGAAACAAAGGATGGTGCGTTCTATGGTCTTGAGCATCTTGTCTAAGCCATTTCTTGCCCCTCGGGCACAGTAAGGATTTCAGGACGGTCCTTGTCCACCATCACGGTGTGTTCGAAGTGAGCTGATGGCATACCGTCCACAGTCAATGCCGTCCAGCCGTCAGAGGCCATGGAAATGTCTTTGTTTCGCATGTTCACCATGGGTTCGATGGCAACGGTCAACCCCCGCTTGAGGACGGGCCCACTGCCCGCTTTACCATAATTGGGGATTTGGGGCTCCTCATGGAGGGATTTACCCACGCCGTGGCCCACGAAATTCGTAATTACGGCAAACCCCGCCCCTTCCACGCATCGCTGAACGGCGTTGGACACGTCGCCCACTCGATTTCCGTGAACAGCTTGCGCGATGCCTCGGTGCATGGATTCCTCGGTCACCTTGAGGAGCCGAGATATATCAGGCGCCACCGAACCCACGGGGACGGTGCGGCAATTATCTCCGACGTGGCCGTCAAGGACAACGCAAACGTCGACCGATATGATGTCGCCTTCCTTAAGGACACATTTCTTGGTACCTATTCCGTGCACCACCTCGTCGTTGACCGATAGGCAAGTATAGGCAGGAAAAGTGCGCGAACCTGCGCGGTAGCCATGGCATGCGCTCTTGACTCCGAACTCGTCCATCAAGCGCTTTCCCTCCTGATCGATGTCAAGGGTAGTGATGCCCGGGCCAACGATTCGGCAAAGGCGATCAAGCACGGTGGCAGCGGCGCGACAAGCGGCGCGCATCTTTTGCTTTTGCTTGAATGTCTTGCAGACCATGACCTCGCTAATCCAACGAAACTGGATAACATTCAACAAAAAAGAAAGCCATCGCTAGGTTCGAGATGAATTTTTTGGCAACAAGGAACATAAGGAGGCCCCGAGAAGAAGCTGGAGTGGATGAAACAGTACAAGGGGCAAGAGAATGGCAAAAAGCCTAGGGTTTTCTTGACCGAACAAGAGGTATCCCATGGGCAATCCAACGGCCAGGGATTTCTGAGTGGATGCGAAAAAACAGGAGATGACCTGCGGCCAACTGAAACGGAAGAACTTGAGCAAGAAAAGAGCGGAAAAATTGGCAAATGCCAAAAGTGCCAAAACCCAGAGGACAGCCTCTACAAAGAAGCCATCGGACAAGGAATCATCCCCTTCACGAAATCCTTTGCAAAAACCGGCATAGGCAATGAAGAGTACGCAACAAAAAGAGGCATTTCGCAGAAAAACGCCTCGATGTTCGATCAGAGAAGCCAGAAATCGCCTTGCCAGCAGACCGACTAGCATTGGCAAGGCGATTAGCCAAACCAAGCGCTCCAGAAAATGAGTGTAAAACCCAAGGCCGCCAGCGTCCTGACCTGACAAATTCCCCTCGAGCTGGGGAAAGATAAGCCAGGAAGCCAGCGCAGGGACCAAGAAAATGGCCAGCAGATTGGAAGATGCGGCGCAAAAGGTAGAAGCTGCGGCATCGCCACCGGAGGCATCACTGTAGACGACCGAGGTCGAAATCGTGGTGGGTAGAATCGAAAGAAAAAGAAGACCCGGAGCCAATCCCGGAGAAACCCAACCATTGGACACGCATGCCCAAGCCACCAATGGCATGAGAAAAAAACCAAAGGAATGGGCGAACAGTTGCACTTTCCACGAGGAGAATCCCCGTTTCATGGCAACGCCGGAAAGGTTGAGCCCTTGGAGGAAGAAAATGACGACAACCGCCAACGGAGTAGTGACCTCCGTCCGCAAAGCTCCGCCCGACACCCCGTGTTCGGGGAACCAATAGGCCAACAAAAGAACAGCGACCAATGCTAGCGTAAAAGCCTGTCCTGCGAAAATTTTTCTCAAGGCGTTCTCTCTTTTTTCAAGTTGAATTGCCGAGCTGCATCGGCAAAGGATTTACCTTGCCCGGAGCGAAGCAACAAGTCGATAAGCGAAAAGAACTCATTTTGGCACCATGCAAAGAATACAATTCATCACCTTCGATGCAGCGGGCACCTTGATTGCGCCTAATCCGACGGTGGGTGAAATCTATGCCGAAACCTCGCGGGATCGAGGGATGATTTGCGAAGCAGCCCCAATCGAAAAAAAGTTCAGGGAAAGTTTCGGCCAAGCCTTGGCCGAGTCACCTCAAGCCATGCTCCAACCACGAGTTTTCTGGAAAAACATAGTGCAAGAATCAATCTCCGGCTACTGTCCGGACGATCAAATGGAAGTGGTCTTCGAGATACTGTGGAACCGCTTCGGCGAGGGCCGCGCATGGCGCCTGATGGAAGGAACCAAGGACACTTTGACTCATTTGCGATCCAAGGGAATTCGCTTGGGCGTCTTGTCCAACAACGATTCCCGGTTGCACGGGGTACTGGAAGACCTGGGGATATTGCCATTCTTCGAACAAGTGTTTGTCTCTGCGGAAATTGGCTACAGCAAACCAGACCCGCAAATTTTCAAAGAAGTGGAAACTGCCTTGAAATTACCCGCTTCCGCCCTGCTTCACGTCGGAGACGATCCAGTTCTTGATGAAGAAGCCGCCCGCAAGGCAGGATGGAGGTCCATTTTGGTGGGAGAGAAAAATGGCCCGGATTGGCGGGTGAACGATCTCGGGGAAATCCCGGACCTTCTGGCTGAGGTGACCGCATGAGCAAAGAAACGGCAATCGATCCGCTTGCTCGACTGACGGCATTGGGAAGTCCAATCGCATTGCGGCGTGAAGCAGATGGCACTTACCTCGCTTTTCTTGATTTCGATGAAATACTGGAGCTGGACGTCGATCGTCCCGAGGACTCGTTGCAGACACTGCTGACACCTCGCCCAAAGAGCGGATTGGGGTTTTCCGGTTGGGTGGGTTTCTTTTCCTATGAATTCCTTGCCGGATTGGCGGGCATGACATGTCGCGCCAATCGAGATCTTCCTTTGCCCGGTGGCTGGTTTGGCAGACCGAGGACCATACTAAGGATCAGGGGGGAACAGCTTGAGGTGGAATCGGAATCCAAACACAGAGCAAGTGAACTAGAGGATGCCCTACTCTCCAAAGCGGTCTCTCCCATGCCGGCTTCCTCCGGCAATTCGGAAGAACCCGCCTGCAACTTGGATTTCGAGTCTTATCGACGTCTTTTCCTGCAAGCCCGGGAAGAGATTCTGGATGGAAACGTCTACCAAATAAAGATTTCACAGCGTTACGAATCCCAGTCCCGCCTAAGCCCGCTGGTCGCTTTCCGCAGGTTGGAGGCAACCAATCCTTCTCCGGAATCCTTTCTACTCGACGCCGGGGGGTTTTCAATCGTCAGTTGCTCTCCCGAAACCGTCCTCTTGAAAAAAGGCGCGCAATTGATCACTCGACCCATCGGCGGCACCTATGAAAGGCCGGAAGGGAATGAGGAGGAAGGAAATCTGGCATCTTTCCTGAAAGACACAAAGGAGTTGCGCGAACATAACATGCTGATCGACTTGGAGCGCAACGATCTCTCTGCGGTGTGCCTTCCGGGATCGGTCAAAATAAAATGTTTCCGCGAAGTGGAAACCTACGCCCACCTTCACCATCTGGTCTCCACCATAGAAGGCCGGCTGAAACCAGGCGTCGAATTGCCTGAAATTTTTCGAGCCATGCTGCCCGGTGGCACCATCAGCGGATGCCCGAAATTTCGGGCCATGGAACTGATCGACTCCCTCGAGCCTTGCTTCAGGGGACCGTACACAGGCTCATTCGGGACGATCGAGGACAATGGCGATCTTCGCCTCAACCTGATCATACGAGCCATCGTGACAACCGGTGGAAGCAGTTACGCGCAAGCCGGCGGAGGCATCGTGGTGGATTCCACTCCCGAATACGAACGCAATGAAAACCTAATAAAGGCAAAGGCCTTGCTGGATGCGCTGCGATGATTCTTCTGATCGATCACAAAGACTCCTTCACCCGCAACTTGGAACATCTCCTGAGCGAATTCGGGGAAGTTCGCGTAGTGGACAGAAAGGAAGCCTCTCCGCTCGCAGAGGAAGAGGAAACGCGCATGCTGGCCCTGTCTCCGGGACCGGGCACACCGGCCGATTACCCGGAAACCAAGGCAATTTATCAAAACTGGCGTGGACGTAAGCCTATTCTTGGGGTCTGCCTGGGCTTTCAGCTCATGCTTGAGGAGGAAGGCGCTCGCACGAGGAGACAGGACACCGTGCTGCATGGAGCGCGTACCCCCATTTCGCTGGAAAGCGGAACTCACACCTATGGCGGGCTTTCGGAACCTTTTTACGTCGGCCGGTATCATTCTCTTCAAATTGCTCCCCCCAGCCTACCCGACTCGATGCAGGTCACTGCCTGGGACCAACATCGCAGAGTGCCATTGTCCTTTGAGAATCTTGACCTTAGGCTCTTTGGCTTTCAATACCATCCGGAATCCTTCTTGACTGATCATGGCCGCGAACTCATCGGAAACATCCTCTCAACTTGCTTGGGATAAGGACTTGGTCGCCATATCCTGCGTGAACCCATGGGGGGCTCCCGGGGCTTACACCACCCTGCGTCTGGACAGCAAGGGAGCCTACCCTCTTTTTCTCGAAGACCATTTGGCGCGCCTGCAAAACTGCCTTGCTCGTCTGGAGGTGACTTGTCCCTTCGAAATCGACCTGATTCGAGACAAAATCCAGTCTGTCGCGGCCTTGCGAGCGGAGGATAAGCCCTGCTTACTTCGGGTTTCCGTTCTGGAGGATCGTTTGCAATTGGAAACTCGCGACCTCCCATTCAGCGGGAATTGGATGGAAGGACGCCTGCTTCCTTACGTTCGCAAAAACCCAGAGGCAAAATCACTCGACAACCAGTTATTCGATCATGTCACACAACTCAACCGAGCGAGTGAGGAGGCCCTGTTGCTGGCTCCCGACGGGCAACTCGGAGAAGGATCTACCTCCAACCTGATATTCGTCCAAGGCGATGTCCTGGTCTCTCCCGAAACAAATGTTCTTCCTGGCATTACCTTGGCCAAGTTGCTTCCTGCCTTAGCCGAGAAATACAAGGTGGTTCGCCGTCCCGTTTACTTGAAGGAACTGGCCGAATTCACTGAAATCCTCGCCACCGGATCAGGAAAAGAATTGGTCGGATTTGCCCGCATAGCCGAAGTGGGTTGGCGAGCAAGACAAGAGAGCGTCCTGACCACTGCCGTCAAACTGTATGGCGAAATAAAAAGCCGGTATCTATCCTCTCACGATGCCTGAATACAGCTTCAACGGCAACCAGTTCGAATTGGGATTTCCGGCCGTAATGGGCATTCTCAACGCAACCCCCGATTCCTTCAGCGACGGAGGATTGCACCTCGATCCGAAAGAGGCAGTGGCCCGGGTCCAGGAAATGGCGGAAGAAGGCGCAGCCATCATCGATTTGGGAGGAGAAAGCACGCGCCCCGGAAGCGAACCTGTCTCGATCGAGGAGGAACTTAAGCGCGTGCTACCTATCCTGGAAGCGTTGCCCAAGGGCGAGTTCATGATCTCCATCGACAGCCGCAACCTCGAAACCCAGCGCGCCGCGCTCGAGGGCGGGGCTCACCTCGTGAACGACGTTTCAGGAGGAACGGAGGAAGTGTATGACCTTGCCGAGGAATTCCAGGCCGGCCTCATCCTGATGCACGCCCAAGGGGACCCCAAGAATATGCAGAACAATCCGAGCTACGAGGAAGTAGTGACAGAGGTGAAGGCATTCTTCGATGCCAAGAAGGGTTCCCTCCGCCAACGTGACTTGCCCAAGGTTTGGATAGATCCCGGCATCGGCTTCGGCAAAACCACCGAGCATAACCTGGAGCTCATGCGGAACCTGAATCACCTCGCCGACCCGGACTGGGGCATCCTGCTCGGATCTTCTCGCAAGTCATGGATCGGACAACTCTGCGGAGCTCCCGTGGACCAACGTCTCGGTGGGTCCCTTGCATCTGCCATCCATGCAGTTTCCTGCGGGGCGGAGATCATTCGAGCGCACGACGTGCGCGAAACCGTTCAAGCTATTGCGGTAGGCCAAGCGTTGACCGGAGAATCAAAACCTGAAGAATCAAGCCGAAATGGGTAAGATCACCTTGGATGGCATAGAAGTGGTGGCCAAGATAGGCCTCCTCGAAGAAGAGCAAAAGGCGCCGCAGGACCTTCTTGTCTCGCTTTCGCTCGAGTGTGACTTCGAACAGGTGTCTATCTCCGATGATTTATCGGAAGGGGTGGATTATCGTGAAGTAATCGAGACGGTGAAGAGATTCGCTCTGGAGTACGAAGGAAAGACTCTCGAGCGCTTCGCGGAACAACTGGCCGATCAATTGATGGAAGGTTTCTCCATACAACGTCTTCACCTGCAGGTGGACAAGCCACGCTACACCAGGCGGCTCGGCTTGAAGGAGATTAGAGTCGAGGTTGAGCGCTAAAGCCTTCATCGGACTAGGAGGAAATCTCGGCGACGTCCGGGCTACTTTCAAGCGGGCCTTGAAGAAATTAGAAGGCTTCGCCCAAGTGGAAAAGGTATCCTCCCTTTACCGCTCCAAGCCTTATGGCTTCGGCGACCAGCCAGACTTCCTCAATGCCGCTGCCCTGATCACCACCGAATTGGAGCCCTTGCCGTTACTGGCGGAACTGCAAGAAATCGAGAATGAACTGGGGAAAAGAGTGATCCGGGAAAATGGCCCGCGGGCAATCGACCTGGACCTCCTTTTATACGGAGACCTTGTGATCAAGGGGGACGCACTGGAAGTCCCCCACCCCGGGATACCCGAGCGCGACTTCGTGCTCCTGCCGCTAGCCGAACTGGATGCCGATTTTCGTCATCCGGGGCTTAATCGCAGCATGAGGCAACTAAAGTCCGAATGCCCCGGAGGATACGTAATGCGAAAAGAAGAAAGCGCTATTCCTCCGTCGGGAGGGTAATGCGAGTCACTCGTTTGTTGTTGTCGGCGTCGGCGTCGACGTGATTTTCCATGGACAATTGGGATGCTATGCGTGTGCCTTCGGGGTCCTTGGCATTCTTGGCCGAAAGCTGCAATTCTTGGCTTTTGACTTCCCCCACTCCCAAATTGGAAAACTTCAAGGTCTTGCTTACTTCCCCGAACTCTATCTTCAAGGTAGCTTGGTCAACCCACTCCGTGCCTTGGTTCTGGATGGACACCAAAAACGGTGTGTCGCCTTCGCTTCCGAAGTTGTCTGGATCGAAGTAATAGCCAGTGATGGCAACGTCGTAAGTGCCCTTCTCATTCCTTCCCACAACCCGGCCCAAGTCTAGAATGCCTTTTCCGACGTAAACATCCTCACCGGGCATGACGTCATCGTTGGCATGTATGTAGAGAAGTTCGGGCAAACGTTCTCTGGGCATTGCCTGATTTTCGGATATCAACCCAGCCAGAGCTCCTGCCACGAACGGGGTAGCCGCGGAGGTTCCGCTAAAGGAAACAAGCCCCTCCTCCGACCACGCCGCGTGTACTCCGGTACCGGGGGCGCCAATATCGACCCCGGCGCCATAATTGGAAAAGCTGGCCTGAGTACCTTTGGCATCAATCGCCGTGACTCCGATGACCCCATTGTAGCGAGCTGGAAAAGTAACCCCTTGTTTGCCATCATTGCCGACAGAGGCGACTACGAGAACGTTATTCTGCTGGGCATATTGAATGGCTTCCTCGAGTACAAAGCTATTGCCGTCGGTGCCCAAGCTCAAGTTGATGACGTCCGCTCCCCTGTCCACCGACTCGATGATTCCCTTCGCCACGGTATAGCCATCGCCAACCCCTTCGTCGTTCAACACCCGCACACTTAAAATTTCCGCCTTGGGCGCGAGACCACCTATTTGATCGGGATTTCCAGCTATAATGGAAGCCACCGCGGTGCCATGACCATCATAGGAGGCTTCATCGGTCTCACCCTCAACCAAATTCAGGCTGGTTCCCTTGACGCCCTCGAGGGTCGGATGAGAAAAATCCACTCCGGTGTCGAGAACCGCCACCAGTACGCCTGCCCCCCAATTCGAGCGGTCGCCCGGAGCATCCAGCCAATCCACTGCCTTGGGACCGAAAGGCGCTATTCCTCGAACGCCCTCGGTTTGCGGAATATCGGGGGCGATGACCGGATAGTTGGGTTCCGGCTCGCTGTCATCGGGCAGGAGTTGGAATAATTTGCGGGCTTGGCTTCCACTGGCCAAGCGAATTCGGAGCATGCGAAGTTGGGCCAAGTTGTCCTCCACCCGCAATCCCTGATCCGCGGCGGCGGCCAGAAAGGTTCGCATGGAATCATCGTCCTGGAAGCGAACAACAATATCGCGAATGCGGAAGCTTTCGTCGAGGAGCGCGTCGAGAAAATCCTCAGATGGCTCCCATGGAGGTATTTCCTCGAGAACCCTTTTCACACGGGGCGGCGAGCGGTGGCGCAGCTTGATCTTGGTGGGCGACCGGTCTTCCTCTTCAACCAAGGTGAGGTCATCGAAACCAACCTGCCATGCCAAAAAGGTCAGGGAGGAAAGCAGTGCGGCCCATGCCCAAAATCGTCCTTTCACCTTGGCAATTTCCTCAAAAACCTCTCTCAAGTCCACTCAAAACAGGGACAATGGCGACTTCGTGGCAATCCGCTTGCGAGGATTGCAGACAAGGTTATGGTGGCTCGCTTAAGGTGAACAACCACTTTGACTTCATGATCGCCGGCCAAGGGTTAGCCGGTTGCCTGCTCGCCCGTAGATTAAGGCAAGACGGAGCTTCCTGCGTGTTGGTGGGAAAAAGCATACCAAAGGCAGCCACACCCGTGGCAGCAGGGATCATGAATCCCATTACGGGCAAGAGATTGGCCAAGTCCTGGAGAACAGAACCTTATCTGGCCGAAGCAAAGAATTTCTATCGGGTGATGGGAAAGGAATGGGGCGAAACCCTTCTTCACGAGGGTCATATCCTGCGATTCCCCCGCAACGAAAAAGAGATCGCCCTCTTCAGGAAACGAAAGGCAGACCCTCTTTATAATCCTTTTTTGGGAGCCGAATACCCACCCTGCCACTGGACCGCAAAAGGATGGACTGACAAATTCGGCAGTTATGAGATCCGCGGGGTGAGCTGGGTCGACTTGGAAAAAGTTGCCTCGACTATTCGCCGGGAATTTCAGGAACAAAACATTTTTCGGGAAGAGTATCTGGAACACAAGGATTTGGAGATGGCAGACGATGGAATCGTATGGAAAGACCTCCACGCAACCTGCATAGTGTTTTGCGAAGGAGCCAAGGTATTGGAAAATCCTTGGTTTCAATTCCTTCCGTTTGGTCCGTCCAGAGGGGAAACCCTCGACCTGCAAGGAACCAAAGAAACCACCGACTTCATCCTCCAATCGCGGTACTGGTTACTGGCCACGGAAGATGGCTCTCTGCGGGCAGGCTCCACTTATGATCACGAGGACCTTGAGAGTGGCGCAACCTCTGCGGGGCAACAGGAGATTCTCGATGGATTGGCAGGTTTCCTGAGCAATGAATTCTCGGTGATTGCTCAGCGATGCGGAATACGGCCAAGCACTCGGGATCGCTTGCCAGTCATGGGACGCCACCCGAAACATCCTCAAATCGCCTTGTTCAACGGCTTTGGTTCCAAAGGAGCCACTTGGGCTCCATCCTTGGCCAAACATTTCGCATCTCACTTGATTGAGCGAAATGAACTCGACCAAGAAGTCGATCTGTTGCGATTCAATGAAGGAAAGCCCCGATGAGAATGGTGGAAAAAGTCCATCACGCCATGATGGAGACTTTGCGCCACGGAGACATAGCCATCGACGGAACCGCCGGCAACGGCCATGACGTCGAGGTACTGGCCGGACTTGTTGGCAACTCCGGCAAGGTGCATGCCTTCGATTTGCAGGAATCCGCAATCAAAGCCACCAAGCAAAAGCTGAAGGACAGTGACTTGCTCGATCGGTGTGTCTTGCATCAGGCGGGGCACGAGAAAATGGGCGCCTTGCTGCCTCCCGCATCGCGAGGACAAGTCCGTTTCATCGTGTTCAATCTCGGGTATTTGCCCGGCGGGGACAAGTCGATCGTCACCACACCGGCGAATACCCTGGCAGCTCTCGAGATCTCCGCGGACTGGCTCCAGCCAGACGGTTTGCTCGCAGTCACGGCCTATCGAGGGCATCCCGGCGGAATGGAGGAAACCAGTCAAGTGGAACAGTTCGTGGGCAACCTGGCTGCCGAAAACTTCGATTCGTTCAAGGAGGAAACCACGGCCGAGAAATCACCCGTCACCTTCTTTGTACGCAAAGCGCAACAGACCGCGCGCTAATGTTTCAATACAACCAAGAAGAGGATTCCGCTTTCCAGACTGACGGCGATTTCGTCCGCTCGGGCAACGTTACTTTGGCATAGTTGCTTTCCCACACCCATGGATTCATCCACGAGAGGCCACTCGAAACCTTTGGAACACACTCCCCCGCAATCTCCCAGCGGAATGAGACTGACCGTTTGACCGTCCATACCCTGACAAGCGAAGGGGCATGCAGACGTCACACGATGGATGATCTCGTTATCAGAATCAAAGATCACCGATGCATGCAGAGGCAAACTGGCGGCGATCAGTAAATTGTTCAGAAAATGATCATTTCGCCCCCCCGTTCCGCCGAGGACAACGACTTCATCAGCTCCTTGAGGTTCAGGACGAGACAGCGCCTTCTGGAAATCAGTTTGTTCCTGGCCATCGATTCGAATCGTGTCGCAGGCAGGGGCTCCTTCCTTGGCAACAAAAGAATCCATGTCGCCAATCAACAAATCGGGCTCCAGTCCAGCGGCGACGCAAGCGTGCATCCCACCATCCGCGGCAATCGAGAAATCCGCTGCCTTGAATCTCCAGTTCATCAACACGGAAGCTGGAGCATCTCCCCCGAGGACTATGACCACTTTCACTCCAGAAGCCCCTTACGCAATTGATCAGGTGAAGAAGCCTCGTTGCCTATCCGAAATCGGCAGCTCGATCTTTTCCATCACTTGAAGCATATCCTCCCACACCATCCTCTTGATTTTGTCAGATCCGTTTCGAAGAACGTAGGAAGGATGAAAAGTAATCATGAGGGGGACCTTCTCGAATTCGGCCCAGTTACCGCGGACATCGCCCATTCGACGATTGGGATCATGTCCGAGCAAGCCACTTACCGCGGTCCCTCCGAGGGCCACGATGACCTTGGGTTGAACGAGCGTAATCTGAGCTTTCAGGTAAGGCAGGCAAAAGTTCATTTCATCCTGCGTCGGCGGACGATTGCCATACGGGTTGTCATGTTGGGGGCGCCAGTTCATGACATTTGCAATATAGGTTTGCTCGCGCTGCAAGCCCATGCCCGAGATGATTTTATCCAAGAGCGCTCCTGCTTTCCCGACAAATGGCTCGCCCTTCGTTTCCTCGTCTGCTCCAGGAGCTTCGCCACAAAAGAATAAATCGGCATCGGGATTACCGACACCAAAGACCACTTTGCCCTGGGGATTCAAGTTCGCCTGACAAGTGGGGCAATCAAGGACACGATCGCGCAACCATTCCATTTTACTGGCGCGGTCACCCTCGGGCAATTCGATCTCCGGCGGCGATGGCAATTCCTTCAGCGCTGGCGCGCTTGGAGGCGCGGGAGAGCTCGGCGTTGGAGGACTTGGTTCTGAGGGAAAACTTGCTGAAGTAGGTTTCTTTTCAACTGCAGTGGAGTCTCTCACCGCTGCCCGAACAAGCTCCATGGAGGATTCGAGAACGTGAACGGTGCATTCCCCCTCCGATCGCCAGCGTCGCAGCTCTTCCTCCACGGCGCGCAAATGCTCTCCCAACTGACTGCTCATGACCGGGCGTCCAATATGCTCTCGACGTATTTGGCCAAAAGGTCGAACTCCAGATTGACCAAGTCTCCCTGCTGCAGGCGATCAAAGGTCGTGACCTCTAGGGTATGAGGAATCAACCAAACAGAAAACTTGGAATCGTCTACCTCGTAAACCGTCAGCGACACGCCATCGATGGCAATGGATCCCTTGGGCACCAGATATTTCGCTGACTCGGAAGTCGCTTGCACTTCCAGGAAATAATTTTCCCCCCGTTTCTCGAAAACCGCCACCTTGGCTGCTTCATCCACGTGCCCGCTAAGAAAATGGCCGCCCAAGCGACCATTCGCAGCGAGACTCCGCTCGAGGTTCACACTATCCCCGGCTCGAAGGTTGTCAAATGAGGTGCAGGAAATGGTTTCCTCCAGCAAATCGAACCATGCCTTGGCACCCTCCAACGAGGATACGGTCAGGCAGCACCCATTCACGGCCAAGCTGTCTCCAACGGAAAGATCCGCCGCAACCAGTTTGCAAACGACAGCAAGCCGCCCGCCTTCGTGAGTCCGATCGAAAGACGAGACTTCGCCTGTTTCCTCCACAATTCCCGTGAACATATTCTTTTTTGTTATTGGCTGGAAACCGTTCATTACGCCGCGCCCTAATCGGAAGGCAACGCGAAAGAACAGTTGACCTACCTCGAGCCTTGTTCAAACGTTGGATGATCGGATGCCGTCACCTTCACCGGCCACCCTTCCAAGACTAATGAAAATCTTCCGATTATCTACCGCCATCATTACCTTCGCCTTGCTGGTCACAGGTCTTGCTCTACTGAACTTTGCTGTTGATGAAATTGCTAACCCACAACTTCGTTCTCACAAAGGTATGAAGCGTTGGAAAAAACTCGCTCAGCAAGACAAACAAGAACGCGAGCCAGAATTGGCACCACAAAATGCACTATGGAGCGGAGATAAATAATCATGACTGCACCTCTCATTTCTATCCGTAACCTATGCGTAGACTACATTACAGATGCTGGCGATGTCCGTGCCTGTAATAACGTCAGCTTTGATATTGCACCAGGAGAAGTCT
>PAZC01000049.1 GCA_002716045.1 Opitutia bacterium | reverse complement strand
TGATGAAAGCCAAGGGATACGGCTTGGGATGACAGCGGATGAGGCAAAGGATACGAGGAAAATATTTGAAAAAATAATAGGCCCAACTCGCAAACCCAACCTAGCGGCCTTGGAGCACAAGATTGCTCCATCGATACTCGCGGGCTATGAGGCCCATCGTCTGACGATGGAAAAAGTAATGAAAGGAGCCGGGGCGGACGACTGGAAATGTCTCCTGTTGGGCTTGAAGCTCAAAGATAGGGTAACCGAATTTGAAATTCATTTCCTCAAGTTTGCCTCGAACTGGAAGATTTGGTATCGTCTGGATGGTTGAACCTGCCTGTCAGCAGTCTATTTTCTCGGGTACAAAATAAGGTCGTAAGTGGGGCCGGTGGTTCCGTTGCGGAAGGTCATGCCCTTCGGGGAAAATGCTTTGCAGTGCGGCGAGGCATGAGACTGGCGTTTGCAGGACAACGAGACGATGCCGGCATCGGTCAGTGAAGTGAGTTCACCGGGCTCGCTGATTCCATTGCCGTTGGCGTCGCGCCACAAGGCGAGGTGGCGGAGTTCTTCTCCAGCGAGTTGACCGTCGGCATTGTCGTCCAAGGTGGACAACGCCTCGTAACCGTTGTTCCAGAAAAGCCAGAAGGTCACGCTGCCGAACAATTGCAGTCCGGAAGTCACTTGGCCGTCCCCTTTTTGGTCAAAGACCAGCCAGGCGGCGTCCCGTGTGATCCAACTCCAATTGCCGCGTTCACCCGAACCATCGGCATCAAAGGGAACGCGTGCCTCCAGGTCCGTCAAGTCGGCCACTTCCAGGCCGTCCGACAACGGTACGGCGATCGGTGTGATAGCGCGGCGAATGCTTTTCATGTGCGCAATGCGCCGCTGCAGAGTAGCCAGTTCCTTTTGATCCTTCTCTGGATCGAGTAGAGGAGTCAGATAGCCCGACGCCTCAGCCACCACACTGTGCCAACCGGGACCGGCGAAACGTCTGTCTTTTTCTTTCTCCCAACCCATCTCGATCGTCTTGCGGTACTGGGCAATGGCCTCTTCCTTCTTGCCCACTTGTTGCAGGCACCAGCCATAACCCAGGTTGGCGGAAAAATGCTTCGGTTCCAGCTCCAGAACCTCCTGGTAACGTTTAATGGCGAGCTTGAGCTGCTCCTTGGCCGCCTTCTCCTTGGCGGGGTCGTCCGTCTTTGCCAAGCGAAAGGGAATGTGTCGGGGAGTGTACCCGAACCAAGCGCCCCGTTCTTCGCCGCCCCTCCATATCTGCGTCTGGTCGGTTTTCGACGCATAAGCCATGCCATGCACCCGGGCCAAGTTGAAGCGGAGCCTGACGTCCTTGGGCTTGGCAGCCACTTGAGCCTCTAGGTTCTTGACCAAGCGATCGATCGGGGTCTTTTCCAAGTCAGGCCTGATGTACCTGGCTTCCACCGGGGAGAGGAAGATCAAGGAAAGAAGTGCTGCGAGGGGAAGGCATAGGAATGTTTTCATGCACCCGACCCTACTGCCAGCGCTCCGCTGGTCAAGTGTAGGACTTGACCGAATTCAGCACAGAAAAAGGCCTTTACAAGAGCGCTTCCCAAACTTCATCCTGAAGGCATGAAAATTCACGTTCTCACCATCACCCTATCCTGTCTCTTCGTTTTCCAGTCTAACAGCCTGGCGGCGGACCCAAGGCTCGAAGCCTCGAAGAAAGCCGTCGAATGGCAGAAGGACGAAACCTGTCAGTTCGTGTTTTTCGCAGTGCTCGAAGGCCTCTATCGCGATGGCATACAAAATGAGATCGTGGACGCCGTAATCGGTGAAAAAATCGACAAAAAGGAAAACAAGATAAAAACCCATTTCGTATTTCGCTGCGAACTTTGCCATGCCACCTACGAGGCCTTTCGCACCTACCGAAATCGACCCGAATTCCTCGATGCCAAGGGAGCCTCGACCTTTGGCAAGGGGGCCGACCTGAAACTACTCAAGGAATTGCAAAGCAAGGATGCCCGCACCCGGATCTACTCGATGGGCCGACTGATCCGGCCCTGGATCATGCAACGCATAGAGGAGACCCGCAAAACACCCGCCGAGAAAACCGCCATGAAGGAAAAATTCGCGAGCTATGCACGAGAGGGCAAAGACATCCTCAGGGCCCACCAGCAAGCCAAGGACGGCTTTTATTTGGATTGGCGATTCTATGGCAGTTGCCAAGCCTGCGAGGCAGCCAAGGACTTGGGGAAAAAGGGTTTTTGAGTTAATTCAACAAGCATCCCCCGCCCTTGGCGGGGCAGAAAACCAAAGCCCCGGAAGGCAAAACTTTCAGGGTGCCCGCTTTTGACAAAGTGCTCGATTAGGCGTATGTTATGCCATGAGCATCACCCTGAAATCGCAACCCAGGCCTGAATCAACCCAAGCCAAAAACAAAACCCCAAGAGGACAAATTACCCAAGCACTTTTGATCCTCGCATGCCTCGGATTCCTGACAGTGCATCCGACCCAGGCGGAACCACCTTTCAGCGGCACGATTTTCATTGATCCGGACATCATAACGGAGAAAGACCCGACAACCTACCTGAAGATGGAGGATGCGGGCCAAGGCAACCGAGAAATGTATGACCGCCGAGAAGGCTGGGTCTATCGAAACGCCTTCTTGTTCGATGCCAGTTTCAGGGATGGACCCAAGGTGGAGATACAGGTCAACCCGGAGTTCGGAAACTTGACTGNAGCCCGGGCGGAGGCACTTAAGTTCGCCCCGGTCATTGGGCGTTTGCCGAGGTGTCTGTTGGAAGACCTGGAGACGGTTTGGATACACAAAGGGAATAATCCCTTCGGAGGCGGAAACAACAATTTGCTGATTCACACCGGGCAAGCGGAGGAATACCTGGCAGAAGGNATCCTCGAGGAAACCTTGGTTCACGAAGCCGCCCATACTTCACTCGACGATGACCATGCCTATGAAAGTGAATGGTTGGCCGCCCAAGCGGCCGATGGTGAATTTATCTCCAGCTATGCTCGTGACTATCCCTACAGAGAAGACGTCGCGGAAAGCTTTCTGCCCTATTTCGCCTTGAAGCATCGATCCGATCGAATATCGGAATCACTCGCCAAAACAATCGCCGAGACCATACCTAACCGGATCGCTTATTTCGACAGCCAAAAATTTGACTTGGCGAAGAAAGAAAGCGACTACGGTGCATCGACTGCCAATCAACCGACAGAGGAAGATGATGAAACTTTCGCTGGGATGGGGGATGACGAGCGCGATGGAGGGGAATACACTTTCATCGACGACGAAACGGGCAACGAAGATATGTTCTTAGATGACGGGGAGGAAGGGAACGAATGGAAAGACGACGAGGACGGCGATTTCCTTTACGACGAGAACGACGAATGGAAAAGCGACGAGGACGGCGATCTCCTTTACGACGAGAACGACGAATGGAAAAGCGACGAGGACGACGATTTCCTTTACGACGAGAACGACGAATGGAAAAGCGAGGAGGACGGCGATCTTCTTTACGACGAGGACGGCGAATGGAAAGACGACGAGGACGGCGATCTCCTTTACGACGGGGACGACGAATGGAAAGACGACGAGGACGGCGATCTCCTTTACGACGGGGACGACCAAGAAGAAGAGTGGGACGACGAAACTGATTCATACTACCAAATAGAACCACCTTACGGAAACTCATGGGAGCAAGCCACGGATCTAGGTGGAGGATGGAGATGGATGGATTGGTTCGGCCACTATTTCGAGACGCCCATCGGATGGATTTACCACTATGAATTGGGATGGCTCTTCCGGGTAAGTGAAAACACCGATTCTGTTTGGTTTTGGAAGCAAGGCATCGGGTGGATCTGGACGAACTCATTTGTATATCCTTATCTCTACCGAGGCAGTACGTCCGAATGGATCTTCCTGAGAGGCGGAGGAACCAGCCAATGGAACTTGTATGATTTCGGCGGTGGACGATGGTTGCAATTGGGCGAGTAACCTGACCCAATCTGAATCAACTCCGGTCTAGTCTGGAAAAACCGTCTCCAGGGAGCCTCTCAAAAAAGGGAAGCACCACAACCGTTCTTGCGTAGCCCTCGCTCTTTTCCTTGCGAAATTCAGCGGGTGCTTTTTTGTCGAACAAAGCACCCGCTATCCCTTGCTATCCCTTTCCCAAAAAACCCAGTGAAAAACGAATGAACAAGAAGACCCGAATCTTTACTCACCTTTTATTTACGCTGCTGATTGCCTTGCCGGCAACCGGTTGGTCCAAGACCAAAGTGGTCTTGATCGCCGGACGGGACAGTCACGGAACCAATGCCCACAACTGGGGCGACGGCGTGGACCTGCTCTCCGATGCCCTGACCAAGGAATCGGGGCTAGCCATAGAGACAGCGATCCACAAGGGCGGTTGGCCCAAGGACGCCTCGATCTTCGACAAGGCGGCCACGGTGGTGATTCTCTCGGACGGCGGAGGCCGCCATCCGATAAACAAGGCATTGAAGGAATTCGACCTCCTCGCAGAAAAGGGAGTTGGGCTGGTCTGCGTTCACTACGCGGTGGAAGTCCCGAAGGGCAACCCGGGCAATATGTTGATGAAATGGATCGGCGGCTACTTCGAGACTTTCTGGTCGGTGAACCCTCACTGGACGGCCGAGTTCAAGACCATAGGCAAACATCCCGTTGGCAACGGGGTAAAACCCTTCACTCTCAGGGACGAATGGTATTACCACATGCGGTTCCGTGAAAACATGAAGGGTGTCACCCCGATTCTCAGCGCCCTCCCCCCCGAAGACACGCTGAAGCGTGGCGACGGACCCCATAGCAATAACCCGCACGTGAAGGCCTCCGTGCTCAAGCGCAAGGAGAAACAGCACGTGGCGTGGGCCTCTGAGCGCCCCAACGGACAACGCGGCTTCGGCATTACGGGAGCACATCACCACAAGGCATGGGATCAGGACGACTTCCGTACCTGCGTGCTAAACGCCATTGTGTGGACGGCTAAACTGGAAGTCCCGAAGGGCGGCGTTAAATCCCTTCCCAATCCCACCTCCCGGCTAAGCGGCAAGCCTAGGCCCGCGCCGAAAAGCAAGCTCGCCCCCGCCAAGGACGCCCTCTTTGCGAGCAAGCTGATCACCACACAGACCAAGGGCCATGCAGTGGAAGTCAGCGCCAAGATCAAAGGAGCCAAGGAACTCTACTTGGTGATCGCCGACGGTGATGGCTCAATCTCCTGCGACTGGGCCAACTGGGCGGAACCCAGGCTGGTTGACGAAAAGGGCAAGGAAACCAAGCTGACCGACCTGAAATGGAAATCAGCCAGCACCGGTTGGGGAAGCGTCGGGCTGAACAAGAATATTGACGGCAAACCAATGAAGATTGACGGCAAACCCGTTTCCTACGGCATCGGGGTCCATGCAAACAGCGTGATCCACTACGTCCTGCCCAAGGGGCACAAATACGTGAAATTCCTCGCCCGCGGCGGCCTCGATGAAGGAGGCAGCAAGCAACAAGGCGGATCCGCCACCAGCGTGCAATTCCTCGTCTTCGACAAACCGCCGAGCTTCATCAGCATTGCCCGGTCGGCTCCCAAGGCTCCTCCAAGCGGGGCCATCGATCATTACCCGGCCAAAGAATTAGTTATGGACGAGGAGGGACTGGAGGTAACGCTCTGGGCAAAGTCTCCCCTCTTCTACAACCCGACCAACATGGACATCGATTACAAGGGCCGCATCTGGGTAGCCGAAGGACGCAATTACCGAGGAGCGAGGCGAGCCCCCGACGGCGACCGCATCGTGGTGATAGAGGACAAGGACGGCAACGGTACAGCCGACAGTTCGCATACCTTTGTCCAGGAAGCGGGATTCATTTCACCGCTCGGAATCGCGGTAGTCGACAATCGCATTATCGTCTCCCAACCGCCGGACCTGATCGTCTACACCGACGTAAACCGCAACGCGGTGTTCGATGAGGGCATCGACAAGCGAGAAGTGTTACTTACCGGTTTCGATGGCAAGAACCACGACCATAGCCTGCACTCGGTCACGGTGGGTCCCAACGGACAGTATTATTTCAACCACGGCAACAAAGGATCGAAGGTCACCGACAAGGACGGNTGGCAANTNAANGCNGGNAGNTTCTANTCCTCCAGGAACGTNTCGGGAAAACCGAGTAGCGACGGACAGGTCTATCTCGGCGGAGTTGCCCTGCGCGTCAACCCGGACGGCACCGGACTGCGACCAATCGGCCACAACTTCCGCAATTCCTACGAGCAGGCCGTCAGTTCCTTCGGCGACGTCTTCCAAAACGACAATGATGATCCACCGGCCAGCCGCACGGCTTGGCTGATGGAATACGGCAACATGGGATTTACCTCCCGCAATGGTCTCCGCAACTGGCGGGCCGACATCATGCCCGGGCAAACCACCCAAGTCGGCGAATGGCGTCAGGAAGATCCCGGCGTTGTGCCGGCAGGCGATGTCTACGGGGGCGGTTCCCCGACCGGGATAGCCTTCTACGAAAACGGCATCATGGAAGACCGCTTCGGCGGCTACGTGATCAGTTGCGAACCCGCCCGCAACACCTTGTTCGGCTACCACCCAAAGCCAGAGGGCGCGGGCATCACCCTGCCGCAGCGAGACATTTTCCTGACCAGCAACCCGGAGAAGAACTTTGCCGGGGCGGACTTCCGTAACGCCGGCGGCCAAATCGGATACATTACACTATTCCGCCCCAGCGACGTCACGGTCGGTCCAGACGGAGCCATTTACGTCTGCGACTGGTTCGATCCGCGGGTCGGCGGGCACAGCACCCGCGACAGAAGCATGACGGGAGCCATTTACCGGATTGCTCCCAAAGGCGCCAAGCTAACGGTTCCCAAGTTCGATCTCTCGAAGACAGAAGGGCAAATCACCGCCCTCAAGAATCCCTCGCCCAACGTGAGGGAACTAGGCCGAGCCCTTCTGGAGAAAGCCGGCGCGAAGTCCCTGTCGGCGGTAAAGGCCCTGCTCAAAGACGCCAATCCCTTCGTTCAAGCCCGCGCCATTTGGCTTCTAGCCAAACTGGGGCCCAAAGGCCTTGCCGAAGTGGAAGCTCTTCTCAAGCACAAGGAGCCGCAGATGCGCCTCACTGCGTTCCGCGCCTTGCGCCACGAGAAGCACAACACCTTGGAACATGCCACCACGCTGGCAAAGGATCCCTCTCCTCTTGTTCGCCGCGAAGTGGCCTTGGCCCTCCGCTACGTTCCCTTCGACAAAAGCCGTGACCTCTTGCTCGAGATCGCCGCCGGCTACGACGGCAAGGACCGCTACTACGTGGAAGCCTTTGGCATCGGCTGCACGGACAAGGAAGACAAGATGTACGCGGCCTTACGTGAAAAGCGAGCCACCAAGGATTTCGACCCGGTCTACGCCGGACTCGTCTGGCGACTGCACCCGGTAGGCGCGGTGAAAGAACTCAAGGATTGGGCAATGGACAAGGAACGTGATGCCGCCACCCGTCGTTCCATGTTATTCGCAATTGCCTTGATCGAGGCTCCGCAAGCCGCCAAGACCATGGTGGCCATTGCAAAATCCGCGGAAGGGGAAGTGGCGAAGTTGGCCGCAACCTTCATCGACAAGCGCAGCCAAGGAATTTGGAACGCCTACAGGCCCAAGGACCTGTTGGCAGGCAAACCGGCCGGACCCGTCACTTACGTCGACATGCTCGCCCCGGTCGAATTCGCCCCCGAGGCGAAACTGCCCAAGGCTTCCGAAATCCTCGCCCTCAAGGGTGATCCCGTCGCGGGCAAGAAGATGGTCGCCCGCTGCTACGTTTGCCACAAGATCGGGTCCGCCGGAGTCGAGTTCGGACCATCCTTGGCCGGGTGGGGACGAGGCCAATCGCGCGAAGTGATCTTGAAGGCCATGCTCGAACCCTCCGCCGAACTTTCCCACGGCTTCGAGGGCACCGAACTGGTGGTCAAGGGAGACAAGCGTATCCAGGGGTTCATCCAGGCGGAAGGCGATCCGTTGGTCATCCGCGTGTTCGGAGGGCAGGACGTGGTCGTCGCGGAAGGCGACGTCAAGTCGCGCAAGAAACTGAAGTCTTCCCTGATGGCCCCGGCCAGCCGCCTCGGACTAAATGCACAAGAGCTGCGTGACGTCGTGGAGTACCTCAAGCTGAATTAAGACTGGTGGGCCGTACTGGACTCGAACCAGTGACCTCATGCGTGTGAAGCATGCGCTCTAACCAGCTGAGCTAACGGCCCGTCGAGGGAATGGAATAGCAAAGTATCTTCCCCAAGCGGCTTCAATCTCAAAACAAGGGGCAAGGTTTTCTCCATCCCACAACCTCTTTTCTTTGCCAAGGGGAGTCGCTCCTGTTTTAGTGCAGGGCTTTTTTGGTAAGCCTACGCAATGATCAACTTGAGAAACATATCTCTGGCCTATGGCAAGAAGACGCTTTTCGACGGCATATCGCAGGTCATAGGACCGCGCGACCGCATCGCATTGGTAGGCTCCAATGGGTCTGGCAAGTCCACCTTGATTCGCTTGCTCACGAATGAAGTCGAGGCAGATGATGGAGAGATCGAGAAACCGGAACACGTCACCATCGGTTACTTGCCGCAGGATGGCATAGCGGTCTCCGGCAAGACATTGTACGAGGAAGCGGAAACTGCCTTCGGGAACGTCATGGAGCTTCGACAACGACTCGAGGAGGCGGAGGAGCGCATGGCGGACATGGATACAGCCAGCGAGGAATACTATGACTTGGTCGACTTGATGGGCGGCTGGGAACAGCAACTGGATGAGAACGAACCCGAAAAGATGAAATCTCGGATCAGCCGCATCCTGACAGGGATGGGATTTGCCCTCGAGGACTTTGACCGGGACGGCGGAGAATTCTCAGGTGGTTGGCAAATGCGGATCGCCTTCGCCAAACTGTTGCTGCAAGCCCCTTCCCTAATCATATTGGACGAGCCAACCAACCACTTGGACGTTGTTTCACAGCACTGGGTGGAGCAATACCTCAAGCACTACCAAGGCGCCCTCGTCATCATTTCGCACGACCGCGCTTTTCTCGACGTAGTGACGGACCGCACCTTGGAGCTCAAGTTGGGGAAGATGAACAGTTACAAGGGAAACTATTCTTTTTACGAAAAGGAAAGTGTGGCCCGCAAGGAGCAGTTGCGAAAAGCCTATGACAACCAGCGCAAGGAGATTCAGCGGCAAAAGGATTTCATCAACCGCTTCCGCTCCAACGTAAAGAAAGCCAGCATGGTGCAAAGTCGCATCAAGGCCTTGGAGAAAATGGAGCTCATCGAGAAAGAGCCCGAGGAGAAGAAAATCTATCTTCGTTTCCCCCCCTCGCCACCAGCCAGCAACCGGGTCATCACGATCGAAAACCTACATAAATCCTATGGGGAAAACGTTGTCTTCGAAGGATTGGATCTAAGGATCGAAAAAGGTGATCGTATCGCAATCGTCGGGGTAAACGGGGCCGGCAAGTCGACCCTCGCCCGTATAATGGCGGAGGTCGAGCCCTACCAAGAAGGCAAAGTGGATTTTGGCATCAATACCGTGATCGGATACTTCGCCCAGCAACAGGCCGAGGAACTTGATCCGAACAATACCGTGTTACAAGAAGTCGAGGCCGTGGTTCAGGACAATTCAGACGCCAATCCGCGGGGGGCTCTAGGGGCCCTCTTGTTCAGCGGCGACGATGCATTCAAGAATACACGGGTGCTTTCCGGCGGTGAACGCAACCGGGTAGCGCTAGCCAAACTCCTCATGCGACCATGCAATTGCCTCATACTGGACGAGCCAACCAATCACTTGGATATCCAAAGCAAGGAGGTACTGCAGCAAGCGATCAACCAATTCGAGGGTACCGTAATTATTGTCAGCCACGACCGGTTCTTCCTCGACGGCATAGTGGACAAGGTACTGGAAGTTTCGCCCAAGGGAACCCGCATGTTGAACTGCAACTTGTCGGAGTACGTCGAAAAGCTCGAGGCGGAATTGCAGGAAAAGTAAACCTTGGGAATAAGCGAACCCAACCTTGCCAAGGAGGTGCCTGACAGCCAAAGTGCATTCTTCATGAAAAAAATTATTCCCCTGTTCGTCATTCTGGCTGCAGCCCTTTGCTCGGTTTGGGCAGTGAAGCCCTTCCCCACCGACCCGGTGGAAAAAGCCAAGGCGCTCGAGCGCTACAAGCAAGGACTCGCTATCTACGCCAAGGCGCAAAAACTCTACTATGCAAAGAAGTACGAGGAGGCCAACGCCACCTACGAGGAAGCCTTGACCCTGTTTCAGGACGGGCCCAAGCCGGACATCGCGAACAGTCTCAACATCCTAGGCAACGTCTACTTGAATGAAAATCCACGAACCGCTCTTTGGTACTACGCCCGAGCCTTGTCCATTAGAATTGCGGATCATGGACAGGAACACGAGGCCGTGGCCAGCAGTTACAACAAAGTGGGCGTGGCATGCATGAAGATGGAGGAATATGACCGGGCGATCGCTTACTTCGGAGGTGCCTTGGGTATCTTCAAGCGCGTTATAAAAAAGCAGCATAGCGGGCACTTCGGAGCCAACCATTGTCACTTGGGCAATGCATATGCGGCCAAGAAAGATTACAAGTCGGCTGTCAGTCACTACGAGCAAGCTCTGGCGGTTTTCCTCAAGGTTTTCGGCGAAAAGCACCCGAACATTGCTCGGGTCAAGCGTGACCTCGGCTTTGCCTTGGTCGAAAAGGGGGATAAAAAGGAGGGCTTGGTTCTTCTGGAGGAAGCCAAGGCAATGTACATTGCAACCGAGGGAGCCGGATACGTCGAAACTCAGGAACTCATCGAGAAACTGAAGAAGCTGAAGTAACGCACCTGCCCCACCCCTCTCATCATCCATGATCAGTTGTCGGTCTGCACCCGACTTTCACTTGTTACGAATTACCCAACCAATAACATAAAACTACGTCATGAAGATTAGCTTCCTTTCACGATCCTTTTATTTCTGCTCCCTGTCCCTGCTAGCTGCAACCATCACCTTGGTCGGTCAAAAGAAGAGAATTGACCCGCTGGCCATACCGGAGGTCACAAGAGACAAGGTAATTTGCTTCGCGCTCTACACCGTGCATGAAAAAACCCTCAAACTGACCGCCCAACTCTACCCCCTGAAGGAAGGAGAACCGCGCAAAGCCCGACTCGAAATCAAGCAAGATGGCAAATGGAAGCAAGTGGACGAGACCGATGTCATTGAGCGAGGTTGGACCGCTCCCTTTCGCGTGGAGAACTGGGACGACACAAAAGACACTACATACCGGGTGCGACACGGGGCAAAGGCAACTTACGAAGGCTTGGTTCGGAAGAACCCTGTGGACAAACGAGAAATCGTAGTGGTGGGATTCACGGGGAACTCGATCAATCCAGGTCATGGCGGCAATATCCCCAAGGACGACTTGGTCTCCAATATAAAGAAGATACAGCCCGATCTCCTCTTCTTTTCCGGCGATCAGGTATATGACCATCGCCGCCACTTCGCCGCCTGGCTCAAATTTGGGCGCGACTTCGGCGAAGTGATCAAGGACCATCCGACCGTCACCATACCCGACGATCATGACGTGGGACAACCCAACCTGTGGGGACACAACGGCAAGAAATCCACTCTTTCGGGCGCCTCCGACGGCGGATACATCATGCCGGTCGAGTACGTCAAGGAAGTGGAGCGGGCCCAAACCAGCCACTTGCCCGATCCCTATGACCCCACTCCTATCGGGAGAGGTATTGGCACGTACTATACGGACCTGACCTGGGGGCGGGTGAGCTTCGCCATTATAGAAGACCGCAAGTTCAAGACCGGACCGGCGGGCATGATTCCTCGGCAAGGCCCTCGCCCAGACCATATTCGCAACCCGGAATATGACCCGAAGTCAGTCGACGTTCCGCAAGCCGTACTACTAGGCAAACGGCAGCTGAAATTCCTTGATGACTGGGCCCAGGACTGGACGAATATCGACCTCAAGGCCGCCCTCTCCCAAACCATCTTTTGCGGAGGAGCCCACATTCACGGCAGAGTTGGCGGGCGCCTGCACGCCGATCTCGATTCCAATGGTTGGCCACAAACCGGACGCAACAAGGCCATATCCGCCCTGCGCAAAGCATTTGCCTTTCATTTCGCCGGCGACCAACACCTTGCCACCGTGTTTCACCACGGCATCGACGAGTGGCGCGACTCCATCTATTCCTTTTGCGTCCCCTCCATCGCCAACCTCTACCTGCGCTGGTGGAAACCGCTCGAACCAGGCAAGAACCGCAAGCCCGGACAAGACCCCATCTACGGCGATCACGTCGATGGATTCAACAACAAGGTGACAGCTCTTGCCGTGGCTAACCCCACACCCGAGAAAGGGGGAGACAAACTTTCCACACGCGCGGCCGGATTCGGGGTCGTCCGGATCGACAAGCAAACCCGTGACGTCACCTTCATCTGCTGGCCTCGCAATATAGACGTCGAGGACAAGGAAGCGAAGCCCTATCCAGGCTGGCCCTTCACCTTCAACCAACTCGACAACTATGCCCGTGCAGCAGTCGCCTACCTTCCCTTGCTCCAGATCAACAAGCCTGACCAAGTGGTGCAGGTGGTGGAGGAAAAAAGCGGTGAGGTCGTCTACACGCTACGGATAAAGGGCAAGAGTTTTCGACCAAAGGTATTCGCAAAGGGCAAGTACACCATCCATGTCGGCGAAGGAAAGAACCGGAAGTCCATGAAGGGCGTGCAAGCTATTCCAAAAACGACAAAGAAAGCTCTTTCCGTAGAGCTATAAGATCTCAACCGAGCTTAGCTCTCAGGAAATCCATCAACAGGGCCAAGGCACGTGCCCTGTGGCTGATCTCAGCCTTTTCCTCGGCCGAAATTTCGGCGAAGGTGCGAGGGCTCTCGTCGGGTTGAAAAAGAGGATCGTACCCGAAACCTCCGATTCCGCGACGCTGATGCAACAAGGTACCCTCGCAAGCTCCGGAAAAACTTTCCTCAAGTCCTTCGCCAACCAAGGAGAGAGCGCAGCGGAAGCGACAGCCTCGGTCTTCGTCAGGCGCTTCCGCCATTTCCCGCAACACTTTGTCGTTGTTCGCCTCGTCGTCACAATCCTCGCCCGCATAGCGAGCCGAACGCACACCCGGGCGGCCATCCAAATGATCGATCTCTATGCCGCTGTCATCGGCCAGATAAAAAGCATCGGGAGGTCCTTGGTCGCGCAAGGCCTCCGCCTTCAGGAGGGCATTGGCCTCGAAGGTGGCGCCTGTTTCGTCGACCTCGGGCATGCCGCCGATCTCATTGGCCGAATGCACCGAGCAAGACAGGTTGGCTTGCTCGAGAGCCGTTCGCAGCTCGACCAGTTTGTGTTGGTTTCCGGAAGCAAGGTATATTTTCATGTGAGATAGCCTCTGGTCAGAAGGTCGGGACCGAATTGGATGCTTCGCTTTCCATGCAATGAAAAGGAGGCGAGAGGAGGAGCCGCCGGAGCATCCTCCTTATCAAACAGCTTGGGTGACTCATACCAAAACAAATGGTCGAGGGCTCCCCCGTCAAGAAGTTGGCGAGCGACGATAGCCCCGCCCTCGAAGTAGACTCCAGTCAGTCCCTCTTTCGCGCAAAGTTTCTTGAGGTCGGCGATCGGGAAACGGCCAGATTCATCGGCAGGCAATTCGCTTAAGGTCACGCCTGCTTCGGCAAGCATCGCGCGGCGGGATGGGGAGGAACCGACCGCTGTCACCACGAGGGTGCTGGCTCGGTAATCGTCGGAATATACCTTCGGAAAGTTTCCTTTTGAGGGAACGGAAGAAAGCTTGCCGTCAAGAATGATGCGGCGGGGGCACCAGGTGCCTTCAGGCAAACGGGCGGTGAGTTGCGGATCATCAGCCACCACAGTGCCGGCGCCCACCGCGATGGCAGGGAACAGTCGGCGCCACCGCATGACGTCTGCCCGAGCCTCGGGCCCGGTGATCACACTGGAAGCTCCGGGCCGCTCGGCCACCTTGCCATTGGCCGTAACCGCCAACTTAAGGGAAAAGAACGGTTCGCCTGTGACGACCTGATGATTGAAGATCATGTTGAGGTCGGCGCAATCCGCCGCCAAGTCCCCATCAGCCTCGATCACCTCGACACCAGCCTGACGCAAAAGGTCAAGCCCATGTCCGGCATGCGCAGGGTTGGGGTCAAGGGCCCCCACAACGACAATGGAAATCCCGGAGTCTAAAATAGCCTTCACGCAAGGCGGAGTGCGACCATGAGTGGAACAAGGCTCCAAGGTGACGCAGAGAATCGCTCCTGCTTTGGGAGCCCGCCCTAGCTTGGCCAATGCCATGACTTCGGCATGGGGGGCACCCGCCCGGGCATGAAATCCTTCGGCCACTACCTGACTGTCCTCCACGATGACGCATCCTACCATCGGGTTAGGATGGGTCTCGCCCCATGCGGCCCGAGCCAACTCCAAGGAGCGTCGAAGGTAATGTTCGTGGCTGGCTACATTCACGATTTGATTCTCAAGGACGATCCAAGCGTATTCCGACGGGGCAATGGTCGGAACCCAGGATTTCGGGCAAGATGAAAGCTTCGCGCAAGGAAGGAGCCAACTCTTCGGAGGCCAGAAAATAATCGATCCGCCAACCAACGTTCCTCTGGCGGGCTCCTGCTCGGTAAGACCACCAGGAGTATGCCCCGGTGGTGGCGGGATGCAAGTGACGGAACGTATCCACGAAACCAGCTGAGAGAAAATTGTTCATGCCTTCGCGTTCCTCGTCGGTGAAACCCGCGTTCCTACGATTGCTCTTGGGATTGGCGAGGTCGATTTCCTGATGCGCCACGTTGAGGTCACCACACAAAGTGACAGGCTTCTTCAGGCGAAGCTCACAAAGATACCTGCGTAGATCCGGATCCCACGAATCATGACGGTATCCCAGGCGCGAAAGGTCTCCCTTGGAATTGGGAACGTAAACGTTCACAACGTAGAAATCATCAAATTCGCAAGTGATCACCCTACCCTCTCCCACATGAGAGCCATCCGGAAAATCCACAGTCATGGAAAGAGGTTCGATCTTCGAAAAAACAGCTGTCCCTGAGTATCCCTTCTTGTCTGCGAGATGGTAACGGCGATAGGGGTAACCAAAGTCATCGTCTGGTATGACCTCCGGGTTCAACTTCACCTCCTGCAGGCAAAGCACCTCGGGGGCGCGCTCCCTGACGAATTCGTCAAAGCCCTTTTTTCGACAGGCTCGGAGCCCGTTGACGTTCCAGGACAAGAGTTCGATGACTGATGAATTGGTGACCATGAAAATTAGCTTGGCTGTTAAAGATAGTTTGCAAGTTGACGGCAAACAACTACCCATTGACTGCTTTTAATCAACCGACAAGCAAAACTCGACCCCATGGCCTCTCCCAACGAAATTCGAAAAGGACGTGTTATCGTCTACCAAGGAACTCCTCATTTGGTCCTAGAAATGATGCATCGCACTCAGGGCCGCCAAGCTGGTTTCGTGCAGACCACCCTAAGAAACCTTCAGAGTGGCTCCACCACTACCACAAAGTTTCGTTCCACCGACAACGTCGAGTTCATGCATACAACGACCACCAAACTGGAGTACAGTTACATCGACGGCGATGGTTACCACTTCATGGACACGGAAACCTACGAGGACACCGTTTTCGGAGAAGAAACCTTGGCCGACGACAAGCAATACTTGGTGGAAGGAAATGTTTACGACGTGCTTTTCATCGATGGCCAAGCCATCAAATTGGAATTGCCCGCTGCCGTGGAAGCCACTGTGATCGATGCTCCCGAAGGCATCCGGGGTGATACTGCCAGCAACGTGCAGAAACCGGTCAAGATTGATTCCGGCCTTACAGTGCAAGTGCCACTGTTCATCAAGCAGGGCGAAAAAATCAAGGTAAGCACTGCAGACGGCTCCTATTTGGGCCGAGTGACCGCAAGCTAATCAAGTTCGCGGGAAATCCCCGCCCATTGCGCTGCGCAAGGGTTGCGGCAAATCAAGCCACGCGCTCTACAACGAGCGGAGCCGGATTGGGTCGCTTTGGCGCCAATCGATAGGCGGTCTTGAGATATTCCAAGGCAGCTTCCAGGCGATCCTCGTGGTTGTAATGAATCATCATGAGGGGCTCGCCTTGCTTCATTTGGGTACCAACCTTCTTTAGTTCAGAGACACCTGCGGAAGGATCCAGTTTCTTGCCTTTTTCGTCGAACGAAAGCATATGTACGCCACGAGCTATCATGGCGGCATTGATGGTGTGTACGTATCCGCGCTTGGGGGCCGGCAACTTCCGTACGTGCTTGGCCACGGGGAATTTCTCGGGATCATCGATGTAATCCGTCTTTCCTCCTTGGGCAGCCACCATTTCCTTGAATTTCTCCAAGGCAGAACCATCCTCGAGATGACGTTGCACGGTTTGCTTGGCGGAAAGAGTGGATCCGGCGACTCCCGCCAAGCGCACAATTTCCATGCCCAACTTGAGCACAAGTTCCTTCAAGTCGTCAGGGCCTCCGCCCTTGAGCAATTCAATCGCCTCCTTGACTTCCAAGGCAGTGCCCACGCTGTCGCCAAGCGGTTGATTCATGTCCGTCACCAAGGCTACGCAACGACGCTTGAGGGAACGGGCCACTCGAGTCATTGAACGGGCCAACTGACGAGCCTCTTCGGTATCCTTGATAAAGGAACCATTACCCCATTTGACGTCCACAACCAGAGATTCGGCTCCAGCGGCGAATTTGCGACTCATGGCACTGGCCGTGATAAGGGGGATGCAAGGTATTGCGCCAATTTTCTGACGCAAGTCATACAAAATAGTGTCAACCGGGCTGATTTCAGGGTGTTGCTCCACGAAGGCGCAATTCACGCTCTTCACCTGCTCGATGAATTCATCCATGTCACACTTTGGGGAAAAGCCGGGAATGGATGAAAGCTTGAGGAGGTTTGAAATGAGAAACTCCTCGTCCACTCCGTTCATGGTAGGCATGGCAACACCTGCCGCCGCCGCCAAGGGTCCTAGCACGAGCGTGGTTTTGTCACCCACGCCACCAGTGGAATACTTGTCGACCTTGGGTCGAGATATGCCAGTAAGCTCAAGTGTCTCCCCCGACCACATCATTTCCTCCGCGAGGGATGCGGTTTCCTGGGCGGACATACCCTGAAAGTAAACGGCCATAACCCACGCCGCCTGTTGGTATTGAGGCATCAAGTCGTCAAGGATGGAGTCGACGACGAATCGAATCTCATCATCGAGAAATTCTCCGTCATCCCGTTTCTTCTCAATCAAATAGGAGTAAGACGGTTTTGGGGCCTTGCGCGAAGATACAACTTGCTTCTTGATAGCCATAACTAGTTCCGAGTAGGAGGGGGAGTAGCGTGCAAACCTTTATTAGTTAGATGATTAAGCATATAAAAGTCGAGTCTTTTTTTCAACCGCATGGAATCGCCTTGACCTTCGCTCCAGCTCTCCTTGCCTTCCGCACATGCTGTTTGGATTCGATTTGATGGCCGGATTGGCCGAGTCTGTGAGGTCAATTGCCTGCCAGATAGATGGTTTCGAGGAGGATTTCCTGCCGGAACCACGTCCGGCGGAAGCCCGTTTTGGCGATTTTCAGGCCAACGGCGTACTGGCCCACGCCAAACGCCATGGCCGAAACCCAAGAGAATTAGCCACGCTCTTGGCCGAACGTTTACAAGAAAACGAGGAATTAAACGAAGCCGTGGAAATCGAGGTAGCAGGACCGGGCTTCCTGAATTTCCGTTTCAAACCCCTCTTTTTGCAGAGGTATTTGGCCCTCTTGAGCGATATAGACAAACTTCGGGAAGGAGCCCGCCAAGGGGTTAATCCTCTCAAGGTGGTGGTTGACTTCAGCTCCCCGAACACAGCCAAGCAAATGCACGTTGGCCATATAAGATCGACCATAATTGGCGATGTCTTGGCCCGCATGCTCGAATTCCAAGGCCACAAAGTGACACGAGACAATCACGTTGGTGACTGGGGCACGCAATTCGGCATCCTCATACTAGCAATCCAGCGTTCCGGAACTGACTTGGACTCCTTGGGCGAAGCCCCGCTTGAAGCATTGGAGAACCTTTATCGCGAAGGGAACCGACTGATTCAGGAGGATCCAGACTTGCGCAAAATAGCGCAAGCCGAGCTAGTCAAGCTTCAGGAAGGCGATCCCGGCAATCTTGAAGTATGGGAAAAGATCAACAAGATCAGCTTGGCTGCCTTCGAGGAGGTATACGAATTACTTGGGGTTCGTTTCGATGAAACTTTGGGTGAAAGTTTCTACAGTGACAAAGTGGACAAGATTTACGAGGAATTGCAACAAACGGGAATAAGCGAGGAAAGCGACGGGGCCATGGTCGTTTTTCATGAAGGGCATCCGCGTTTCGCCAAACAACCCTTTATCGTTAGAAAGTCAGACGGCGCCAGCAACTACGCCACCACGGATCTCGCCACCCTCAAGCACCGCGTGGAAGTTTTTCAGGCGAAAGAGGTGATCTACGTGACGGACGGACGCCAAAGGGATCATTTCGAGCAATTGTTCCTGACTGCCGAAAAATGGTTTGCCGCCTCTCAGCGACCACTTCCCCTGCTCAAACACATATGGTTCGGCACAATCTTGGGAGAAGATGGCAAAGCCATAAAGACGCGCAGCGGAGATCCTGTAAAGCTTCTCGATTTGCTCAAAGAGGCAATCCGCAGAGCCCGCGTGATAGTAAGTGAGAAAAATCCCGAACTGCCAGCTGAGGAGGCCGACCGAATTGCTCGGGTAACGGGATTGGCTTCCGTGCGCTATGCCGACCTTTCCCAAAACAGGACCAGTGACTATCTCTTCGAATGGGACAAGTTGCTCGCCTTGGAGGGCAACACCGCGCCCTACCTGCTTTATGCAGTGGCTCGCATTCATGGCATTTTCAGAAAAATCGGCCTTGCCCCCGGGGAAGGCGAAGAATCTGCCACGCCAGTCGAAACCGACTACGAAAAAGGCCTTGCCCGCCGGTTGTTGTTCTTTGCGCCCGCCTTATCGCAAACCATCCGGGAACTGAAACCACACTATCTCTGCTCGTACCTCTATGACTTGGCGGGAGATTTCGCCTCTTTCTACAACCAGGACAAAGTAGCGGTGGAGGAGCCCGCAATCCGCTCCCGGCGCTTGATCCTATGCGCCAGAACGCTGACCGTGCTGGAAACGGGCTTAGGCCTTTTGGGAATCAAGACCTTGGCCAAAATGTAGCCGGCAGGGTGGCTTGACTTTCAAGTTAGGGCATTTTAATACCAGTTGAAACCTAACGAATTCTTACTATTTCACCTAAGAAGAACTATCTGGCAGCGTCCCCAATAGTAGAGCCAATGAAAACGTTTTCCTTTTTACTTCCGTTGACGATCGCTTTGTGCGGTTTCCATTTGCAGGCCCAAGACGCTCCCCCGACTCCGGATCCCGGGACACCTGCTTTGCCCGGAACGCCCTTGCCCGGCACTCCCCTGCCCGGCACTCCGACAACACCGGAAGCACCCGGCGAAAAACCAGAGGAAGGCGAGAAGCCTGCTGCAGAAGAGGTTTCCATTCAAGTCGCGAACGAGTTGCGTTCGGTCATTCGCACAAACATTCACGCTTGGGGTTCAAAAAACATCAATCTGCTGCGCTCGACCACCCACAGCGAATCCCCATTGCTCGAAACCTCCGATCTCATGGCCCGCTATATTTTCGCGAGGTTCAAGCTGAAATATACCGTCACCAAGGTGACCGCGCTGAAAGCAGACGAGGAAGAAGCCGAAGTGGAAGTCCACCAAACGACTGAGAAAGAAGAAGGCCCGGCCTTTCGAAATAACAGAGCAGTCGTCGTCCACACCTTAAAGAAAGAAAACGGGAAGTGGAAAATGTGGAGTTCAGAGGTCACCCTCCTCCAGTTTCTTCCCTAGTTAACCTTCACGAAGCCCTGAACGGGGCGCAAAGGCGACGCCATGAGGCGGACTCGTTTTCTTAATTGAAGGATTTGCCGCACCCGCAGGTGTTCTCGGCGTTGGGGTTTCGAATCTCGAAACCCTTGCCATTCAAGCCGTCGTCAAACTCCACCACCGAACCACTGAGGTAGGAAAGGCTGGTCGGATCCATGAGGAAAGATATCCCTCCAGACTCCAGACGCTGATCATCTTCCTTGGGCAAGTCGAATGACATGCCATACTCCAAGCCGGAACATCCTCCAGGCTCGACGAAAATGCGCAAGAGCTTGCCTTGGTCAGCAACCTCTTCCTGAAGTGACCGAATCTTGGTGACGGCTTGATCTGATAGGGAAACCATGCGACAAATTAAAGTTCACCCAACCACGGTTGTCAATCTCAGCAAGACATAAAAGCAAGATTCGAACCAATTCCCGAGAAAGGGCGCAAACGTTCTTGCATTGGACTCGCAGGCAACCTAATTAATTTGTTCTTTATAAAATGAAACATATTTTCAACGAACTGCATTACGAACTTGTTCGTAAGATCGCTGAAGGCGGGATGGGGATTGTCTACGAAGCGCTCCAGAGAGGTATAGGAGATTTCAGGAAAGTCGTCGCCATAAAGCTCATTAAGGAGGAATTTTCCGCCATCGAGGAATTCCGTAACAACTTCATCGGCGAAGCAAAGTTGGTGGCCGACCTCATTCACACGAGTATCGTACAGACTTATCACTTGGGAAAAATCGGCGAGCAGTACTTCATGACAATGGAGTACGTCAACGGGGTCAACCTGGAGGAATTCATTGATCGCCACATCGAGACCGACCAATACGTTCCCACAGATCTTGCCGTTTTCATTGTTTCCCGTGTTGTTCGTGGGCTTGCTTACGCACACCAAAAGAGAGACGGCGCGGGACGTCTTCTGGGAATTGTTCACCGAGACGTCAACCCGAAGAATATAATGATGGCAAGGGAAGGAGACGTTAAGTTGACCGACTTCGGAATAGCGAAAGCATTGGACCTCATGTACAACGAGGAAGGCGACGTCATAGCGGGCAAGGATGAATATCTTTCCCCCGAGCAAGCCCGACGTGAAGTTACGGACGGTCGCGCCGACCTGTTTTGTTGCGGCATAGTTATCTCGGAGATGTTGCTGGGATATAATATTTTTGAAAGCGCTGATCCGGAAAACACCATCTCTAACATCCTCGAATTGGAAATTCCCGATTTCAGGGAAAAGCGTCCTGACATAGATGAAAAACTAAACGCCATCCTCACAAAATCACTGGAGCGTGACAGAGATAAGAGATACCTTTCCGCCGACGATATGCTGACCCAACTTGAAATGCATATCTACGGCACAGGCTACGGCCCTACCAACGAGAAACTCGCCGGATATATCCGCGACCTGTTTGGCCCTGATGGCCAAGGTGCGGCGGAACGCTGGCACTTAGGCGAAACACCTCACCCGAAGGCATTCGATCCACCCGATGACGATACTGAAGAGGTGCCTGGACCCTCGCTTTAACTCCACCCTTAAATCGGATGGCCACACAAGGTCTCCAGCAAGTACAAAAGCAAACGCAGAGCCTCATCTTGGCTCCGCAGCTGAGGCAGTCTCTCAAGATTCTGCAAGTCCCGACGCTAGATCTTCGGGCAACCATTCTTGAGGAACTGCAAACAAATCCAGTCCTGGAGGAACTCCCGGGGAACGAGGTCAGCATAGAAGGAGAAGCGGAAGCGGCGAGCGAGGGCGAAGACACCTCCGCGGACCAAGAATCCGACGCAATCCTCGGAGATGGAGAGCAACCCGACATATCGGAAGGAGAGTCGAGTGAGGAAGGCCCTGCGGAAACCGCCGAGGAAATTGATTTCGGTGATGACGAATTCGCAATACTTCGTGAAATGGAAGAAGATCTCCGCGAACACTTCGCCCAAGAGTATGACGAAGGCACACACCCCGGAAACAATGCCGAGACAGATCAGAAAAGAAAATATTTCTTTGATTCGATTGTCTCCGAAACCTCACTTCAAGAACACCTTGTGGATCAATTAAAGCTCTGTGACTTATCCGAGGGAGAACAATTGGCGGTGGAATACCTGATTGGCAGCCTCGATGAAAACGGTTTTCTTGGCAGCGAACTTTCCGATTTGGCCTTGGCTTCCGGGCTGCCTCTGATGGACCTGCAGAATGGGTTGGAAATCTTATGCACATTTGATCCCGTCGGCATAGGATCAAAGGACCTTCAGGATTGTCTGCTGCGCCAACTCGTGCTCCGGGAACAAGGACAAAGTGTCGCTGCCGCTATCGTGCGGGATCACTTCAAGCTTCTTATCAGGAGAAGGGTTCCCGAACTATCGAGAAAGCTTTCTCTCTCGACCGATGCGGTACATAAGGCAATTGAAACAATCGCCGAACTGGATCCCGCTCCCGGAAGACGGTTTGCTGCAGATCAAAATCGAACCGTCGCCCCAGATGCCAAAATTGAAAAGGTCGGGGGTGAATGGATCATCACGCTTAATGATGAATTCATTCCCCGCCTGCGAATCAATCGCGCCTACAAAGACCTAATGGCCAAGGGGAAACTCGATTCCAAGGAAAAGGAATACCTCAAGAATCAGATTCGCTCCGGCAAGTTTCTCATCGGTTCAATCGAGCAACGCCAACGCACGATCGAGCGGATTGCCAGCTCCATACTCGAGTTCCAAGGCGATTTCTTCGAGAAAGGGAGTGGTTCGCTGAAGCCTTTGACGATGGCGACTGTGGCTCAGGAAATAGGTGTGCATGAAACCACGGTCAGTCGAGCAATCGCTCAAAAATACATTGAGACCCCCCACGGCCTGTTTGAATTCAAGTATTTCTTTACGCCAGGATATGAGGCGACCGATGGCAAATTGGTCTCAAACACCAGTGTGAAGGAGACAATTTCCGAACTAATTTCTCAAGAGGACTCCTCCAAGCCACTCAGTGACCGAGAGATCGTCGACATGTTACAGGAACGGGAAATCAAGATAGCCAGGCGCACCGTGGCCAAGTACCGTGAAGAACTCGGGATTCTTCCAACCAACCTGCGTAGGCGCTACTGAATCAAGTGCCTCAAGACCCAAGTCCTATGCCGGAGACAAAGTGTTTGCACTTCTCTCTTCCACTGTTGCTTGACGCATCCTCCCCCAAAGTGCAGGTGGGCGTCCCCGAGGCGAAGGGGTGGAGAGCTCTCCATTGCGCCGAGGAACCTGCCCTTACTTCCATTTTCCAAGGAGTTCAGCGATGCCTCGAAGAAATTGGTGACCGAGCTGTCGATGTAGATGCCATACTCTTCTGCGAAGGCCCAGGCTCCACACTCGGGATCAGGGCTGCGCTCACCTTGGCCAAAACTTTGCAGTCACAAGTTTCTCCACCCCCCGCAAATTTCGTTTACAACTCGCTGCACGCGGCAAGTCTACTCTGTGAAAAACCTGACAAACCCATTCTCGCCGATTATCGTCAGGGGCAATGGTATCTTCGTGAAAGCTCCGGTGAAATTCGAGTCATCGAGGATGCCGAAGCCTTGGAAATCGCCAGTGATTGCCAAGGGTTGCGCCAACGCAAAAGCTGGAAAAAATTGCCTGCTATAGGTCCGGACGTGGATTATGACTTGTCACGCCTGAACGGACTTGAATCCCTCGCCACCATCCTTCACCCCATAGACCAACCCGCACTTTTCGACTTGCGGCCGGCTACCTTCCGCAAATGGACGGAAGCCGAAGATTGAACGTAATGTATCGGTGCTGGGCAGAAATCGATCTTGCTGCGCTGGAACGCAACCTGCGCCTGATTCGCAAAGCGCTGCCAGCGGGCATTCGTTACGTTGCGGTAGTCAAGGCGGATGCATACGGGCATGGGATTTTGCCCACGGCAACCCGCCTCATGCAAAGCGGGGTCGATCTTTTTGCGGTAGCCAACGTAAAGGAAGCAGCTGAAATCAGGGAAATGGGTTCCGGTTGGCCCATTCTCGTGCTGGGACCGCTCTTGCCCGAGGAAGACGAAGCCCTGGCGACCCATGACTTGATCGCCGCCGTCTCCTCGGTAGAGGAATTGGATCGTTTTGCCGCGGTGGGGCGTGAGGCGGGCAAGAAACTACCTATCCACGTCAAGATAGACACCGGGATGGGGCGCTTGGGCGCTTGGTGGGAAAACGCCTCGGATTTATTACGGGACGCCGGCTCCAGGAAAGAACTTGATCTACAAGGAGCCCTCACCCATTTCGCCGATCCTGCGGATCCAACCTTCACGCAGGAACAAAGGGATATCTTCTTGGGCATTCTCGGCGAGAAAAACCTTCTCGGGAATCCCGACTTTCTCGTCCATGCCGACAATTCCTCATCACTCAAAGCCCTTTCCGGGAACGATCCTTGCAACGCCGTGCGCATAGGAATCCTACAATTCGGCGTATCCCCTCCGGCAGGCACCCCTCTGGCCAATCTCTCCGTAGAACCCGTGTTCTCCTTCCATACCAGAATCGCACTGGTCAAGGAACTGCCAGCGGGTGCAACCGTAAGCTACGAACGCCAAAAAAGACTCGATCGAGACTCCCGAGTCGGACTGTTGGCAGCGGGCTACGGGGATGCCATCCCCCTCACCTGCGGCAACCGCGCCGAAGTCCTGTTGCGCGGAAAACGTCACCCCATTATAGGGCGCGTCACCATGGATCAGACCCTCGTCGACCTGACCGATGGGCCGGAAGACGTTCAGCCAGGAGAAATCGTTACAATAATTGGTCGCCAAGGGGATGAGGTCATCGAGCTCCCCGAGCTCGCAACCCATGCCAACACAATTCCCTGGGAAATTCTTTGCTCGGTCACCAAGCGGGTGCCAAGGCTTTACAAGACCACCCGCGAATAAAGACGGGTTGAGTTCGACTAAAAGTCCAAGTTGGCCTTCACCTTCTCGATAATTGCATCGAGCGAGGTCAAGCAGGAGGAACGGCGGTCATAGGCATGCTGACCATCCTCGGGACAGCCATAAGGAGACACCCAGCCCATGCCTTTTTCCTCGTGAACCTCATGCACGGAACGAAGCCAATCTGCAATTTGCTCCAAGTTCTTCAGCAAGCGGTTTCCTTCCTTGGGCTCGTCATGGGGGTTTCCATAAGGCGCCCGATTGACAACTTTGCCTTCAGGATCCTTAATCTCCTCCCAAGCGATTTCAGCGGTTTCACAAGCTTCCCAAAAGCGCACTTTGCCAAAATTCACACAACCGTCGGTGACTGATTGCGCCATCGCCTCAATCTCAGGCAGGGCGACTTCTGCAAAGGACTCGGGGCCTTCCGCTTCACCCACTTTCTCCTCGGCCTCCAAGAGCAGGCTCATCTTTTCGTCGAGAGCCGCAGCGACAGCCTTGACGAAGGAGTAATTGACCTGGGACTTGAGATCTCCGTCCAACATCAAGTCAACGTAATCGAAATCAATTTCGGGGAGCGCTTCCAAAGACTCGTTTTCCGAAGTCGCTTCAGGTTTCGTTTGCGGGGCAGTGTCAGTATCGTCAGTCATGAAAAAATTTCAAAGGAGGACGAGCATGAACGATCACCTTCCCGCGGGCAATTACTTTTCAAGGGGGTCCCGAAAAGATGACAATTGAGGCAGTAAAAATCCTTGCGAGCGCGCAGGACGCAAATAAAGTGATCACTAGTTGCTGAAACTTGCCACCCATAACAGTTGGCTCCAGCGAACCAGAAATGAAGCACTTTTCCGTATTCCACAAAGCCCCCCTTCTTGGCGGCCTTTTCGTGACCTTCGTTCTATTTGCTGCCGCATTCAAGGGAGTTGCCGCTGTTCCGGAAACCGTGAAGTTCAATCGCGACGTCCGTCCAATACTCTCGAGCAACTGCTTCCATTGCCATGGACCATCCGAGAAGTCGCGCAAGGCCAAGCTCAGACTGGATTTGGAGGAATCCGCCTTTGCCGATCGCGATGGAGTGAAAGCGGTGGTGGCGGGAAACTTAGCAAAAAGCGAATTGTGGCATCGGATCTCAATAAAGGACCCCGATGAAATCATGCCGCCTCCCGAAAGCAAAAAGAAGCTTTCGCTGACAGAGATCGAGATTTTGAGAAAATGGATTGAGCAAGGAGCCAAGTGGGAAGGTCACTGGTCTTTTCTTTCTCTGGAAAAACCAGAATCCCCTCCAGTAAAGACAAAGGATTGGGACACGAATCCCATCGACCGTTTCGTTCTATCCAAACTCGAGGCCAATGGAATGAAACCATCCACCGAGGCCGATCGACGCACGCTCGTCAGACGACTCAGCTTCGATCTAACGGGGCTTCCGCCAACGCCCGAGGAAGTACGGAGTTTTCTCAACGACAAGTCTCCCCAAGCCTATGAAAAGGTGGTGGATCGTCTACTCGCCTCGGAAGCATACGCCGAACGCATGACTCTCGTCTGGATGGACGCCGCCCGCTACGGCGACACCTCGGTGTTTCATGACGACGGTCCCCGCACCATGTGGCCTTGGCGCGACTGGGTGCTTCGCGCCTATCGGGACAACATGCCTTTCGACCAGTTCACCATAGAGCAACTTGCCGGCGACCTTCTGCCCGAAGCAACCAACCAGCAAAAGATCGCATCCGGCTTCAACCGCAACCATGCGACTACCGATGAGGGCGGTGTCATCGCGGAGGAGTTTCGGGTCGAATACGTAGTGGACCGGGTCAAGACCACCGGCAACGTCTGGATGGGACTCACCATGGAATGCGCCCAATGTCATTCGCATAAGTACGACCCCATTTCGCAAAAGGAATATTACCAGTTCTATGCCTTCTACAACAACAACTCCGATCCCGGCATGCAGACCCGCAAGGGAAACCAAGCCCCGGTGGTGAATGTAACTAACCCCGATGACGACAAGAAAAAATCTGCAATCGAGATACGAGGCAAGGAACTGACCAAAAAACTGGACGCCAGAAAAGGTGAAGCCAAGAAAGCTTTCGATCAATGGGCCAAGGAACAATTTGAGGAAATCGCGAAAAAGGGTGAACAAAAACCCATTGAACCTGGTGGCCTCGTGGCCCATTTGCCCTTGGATAGCTTCGACAAGAACCTGACCCAGGACTTGGCTCGCAAAGAAGGAGAAAACAAGTTGCATGGCAAAGCCAAGGCTGTCGGGGCAGCCAAGTTCGGCGGCGGGCTAAAGATAGAAGGCAATGGTTTCGTGGAAGTGAAGGGCTTTGGAGATTTCGAATGGAACAAACCCTTCAGTTACGGTTGCTGGGTCAAGGCCCCGAACGGAAATCAAAGCGGATGCGTTTTAGGCAAAATGGACGAGGGGAACAGCTTTCGTGGCTACGATCTCTGGTTGCAAAACGGGTTTGCAGGAGCCCATATCATAAGCAAATGGCAAGAAAATGCAGTCAAAGTGGTCAGCAAAAAAAGGATCACGGCCAAGCAATGGCAACACATCTTCGTGACCTACAACGGCTCTGGTTCGGCCGCCGGCACACAAATCTATATCAATGGCGAAAGACAGCAGAAAAACGTGGAAGCCGATGGCCTCAATGCGTCTATTGTCACCAAGAAGCCACTGCGGCTCGGCCGACGGTTTAATTCCTCGTTTGCCAACGGCGTGGAGATAGACGACGTTCGCTTCTATGATCGCGAATTGAACGACGCCGAGGTCAAGGTGTTGTCTGGCTCCGACCCCATCGGCCCACTACTTGCCCTTGCCTCGTCCGACCGCACCCCAGAGCAAACCAAGGTGCTGTTCGAGCATTACCTGCATTCTCAGGACAAGCCATACAAGGCATTGATCGATCAAAGGCGAAAGCTTGACGGGGAACTGGCGGCGATCAGCGGCAACTCGAAGGTCAACTCGATGATAATGGCAGATAACCCGCAAAACAAGATGCGCAAAACCTATGTGTTGATGCGTGGCAACTATTCCAGTCCCGACAAGTCCGCCGAAATTTCGGCCACTACGCCTGCATTCCTTCCCGCAATGGAAGAAGGTCTGCCCAAGACTCGCCTCGGCATGGCCAAGTGGCTTATGAGTCCGGAACATCCACTGACTGCCCGCGTCACCGCAAATCGCCACTGGCAAACTATCTTCGGAAGAGGTATTGTGGATTCCCCCAGCGACTTCGGGTCCCAGGGCAGTTGGCCCACCCACCCCGAACTCCTCGATTGGCTCGCCGCCGATCTCCGCGACAACGGCTGGAACGTAAAGCGAGCAATCAAGCAAATGGTGATGTCCGCAACCTACCGGCAGTCCTCGGTGACTTCCGCCGAACACTTGGAGAAGGATCCGCAAAACAGGTTGCTGGTTCGAGCTCCACGCTTTCGGCTTATGGGTGAATTCGTGCGCGACAATGCCCTTGCCGTCAGCGGTCTACTAAACAAGCAGTTCGGAGGCTCCGGAGTGAAGCCCTATCAGCCTCCCGGCTTGTGGGTCGAGGTTTCCTTGAGCGGAGGGCGGCGCTTCTCACGCGACCAAGGGGAAAAACTCTATCGCCGCAGCATGTACACTTACTGGAAAAGATCAGCCCCCCACCCAGGGCTGATGGCATTTGATACGCCCACCCGCGAGAAATGCGTCCTCCAGCGGCAGCGCACGAACACTCCCATGCAGGCCCTCGTGACACTCAACGACGAACAATTCGTGGAGGCCGCGCGGCACTTCGCGCGACGTATTCTGAAAAGCGACAAAACAGACTTTGCCTCGCGCCTGAACTTGGCCTTTGAGCTCGCCACCGCCCGACCTGCGGACGATCTTCGCCACAAGGTGCTACAGGCCGCCCACGCCCAACAATTCGCCATCTTCAAGGCAGAACCTGCACGGGCAACGCAATTGCTCGGGGTGGGCGAATCAAAACGAGATGAATCCCTCGACCCCATAGAACATGCTGCCTGGACCATTGTTGCCGGGATGATCCTAAACCTTGACGAAACCCTTAACCGGGAATAATTTTTCTCAATCGACTCATAGCCATGTCACCACTCGAAATCCACCAAAGGCTTACTCGCAGACAACTCCTTAATCTGGGAGCTCGCGGACTCGGCGCCCTGGGAGCCGCTCACCTATTGAATCCAGCGCTCGCCGCATCCCCGTCCATCACCTCCGGCACACTCGGCAATCCACACTTCAAGCCAACTGCAAAACGAGTCATCTATCTCTTTTTCTCCGGCGGGCCCTCGCACATCGACATGTACGACTACCATCCCGCGATGCGAGACATTCATGGCATAGAGCTCCCCGACTCGATACGCCAAGGACAACGAATAACAGGAATGACTTCCGGCCAGAAGTCCTTTCCCTGCGTAGCTCCAATGTTCGACTTCAAGCGCCACGGCCAACACGGCACCTGGGTAAGCGAACTCCTGCCCAACGTAGCCAATATCGTCGATGACATAACGATCATAAAGTCTGTCCATACCGAGGCCATCAACCACGACCCCGCAATCACTGCAATCAACACCGGCGTACAGCAACCAGGCAAGCCTTCCATGGGAGCTTGGCTCAGCTGGGGACTCGGTAGCCCGAACCAAAACCTGCCCGGATACGTCGTGATGATCTCGAAGGGACGAGGCCAATCTCAGGCCCTTTACGACCGCCTTTGGGGGAGTGGCTTCCTTCCCTCCAAGCACCAGGGCGTTAAGTTCCGCAGCGCCGGCGATCCAGTGCTCTATCTTTCCAATCCACCGGGCATATCGCGTGACATGCGTCGATCCATGCTGGACGGCATCGCCGAGATAAACCAAGCAAAGCGCAGTGAAACCGGTGATCCCGAGATCGACGCCCGCATCGCTCAGTACGAAATGGCTTTTCGGATGCAGTCCAGTGTGCCCGAGTTGGTCGACATGAAGGACGAGCCCGCTCACGTGCTCGATATGTACGGCAAAGACGCCCGCAGAAAAGGTAGCTTCGCCCATAATTGCCTTGTCGCTCGTCGACTGGCCGAACGCGGCGTGCCCTACGTTCAACTCTTTCACCGTGGTTGGGACCAACACGGAAGCCTGCCCTCCAAGATACGCCAACAATGCGAGGACATCGATCAACCAGCTGCTGCCTTGGTCCGCGACCTCAAGCAACGTGGCATGTTGAAAGACACGATCGTCATCTGCGGAGGCGAATTCGGACGGACCATTTATTCACAAGGCAAGCTAACCAAGAACAACCACGGTCGCGACCACCACGGCCGAGCCTTCGCCATGTGGATGGCCGGCGGAGGCATCAAGGCGGGTTTCGAATACGGCAAGACAGATGACTTCGCCTACAACATTCTCGAAAACCCCGTGCACGTGAACGATCTCAATGCCACCGTCCTGCAATGCCTTGGCATCGACCATGAACGCTTTACCCACCGCTACCTCGGTCTAGACCAACGCCTGACCGGCGTCGAAGGCTCCAAGGTGGTTCACGACATTCTAGCATAAATCCAGTAATCCATTACGCCATGACCGACAAGCCATCGCCCTCTCTCTCTCGACGCCAATTCGTAACCACCGCCGCAGGCGGCGCAGCGCTTGCCTCGGCAGGCTCGCTGCTACTCGACTCGAAACCGGCTTACGCCAAGGTGGACTTGTCCAAGGGCCCCCAATCCGAAACCTTGGTCACCACGCTATACAAGAGCTTGACCGAGGAACAACGCGCCGCAATCTGCCTACCCTTTGATCATCCCCAGCGCTCAAGGGTGGAAAACAACTGGCACATCAACAAGAGCCGCATCAGTCAGTTCACCAAGGACCAACAGGCCATGGTGCGAGAAATTTTCCTCAAGCTGCATAGCCCCGAATATGCGGAAAAAGTATACGGCCAAGTGGAACACGACGGCGGCTTTGCCAAAGGATCCATCGGCTTGTTCGGGGAACCGGGGTCAGGTAAATTCGAATTTGTCTACACAGGACGTCACTGTACCCGCAGATGTGATGGCGACTCGGTTGACGGAGTAGCTTTTGGCGGCCCCATCTTCTATGGCCATGCCGCGGGCAGCTTCTACGAGAAAGCGGATCACAAGGGAAATGCCTACTGGTTTCAAGCCAAGCGGGCCAACGAACTCTACCAAGCCCTCGACGGCAAACAACGCAAGGTCGCCCTGCTGGACAAGCGGAGCCGAGGCGAGCGAGGCATCAAGACAATCCAGACCAAAGGCTCGACCGAAGGATTGGAAGGTTTGCCCGTCTCCGACCTGGCCAAGGACCAGAAAGGTCTTTTCCAAAAGGTACTGGGCGATCTCCTCGCGCCTTTCCGTAAAAAAGATGCAGTCGAGGCCATGAAGCTGATTCAGGCCAACGACATGGATAAATTGCACATATCCTATTACAAAAAGGAAAACATCGGGGAGGACGAGGTTTGGGACGTTTGGCAAGTCGAGGGACCCAAGATGGTCTGGTACTTTCGCGGCAAGCCCCACGTTCACGTCTGGGCGAACATCGAGGCCTGATTCCTTTCAGGTTTCAGGCGTTCTTCATTGACGAACGCCCCGCTTCCATCAATTCCATGCTAGTCATGGAGGGGGAGGATTTACGGGCGCAGGCAGTCAAGTCATGGCTGAACGGCTTGACTGAGTTTAGGGACGGCCAACTGGCAATTGCATCGGCCGACGCTAGTTTCCGCAGGTATTTCCGCCTAACCTGCAACGGGGAAACCTTCGTCATCATGGATGCCCCACCCGACAAGGAACCTTGCGAACCTTTCGTGCGGATAGCCGAATTGCTTCGCGGAGCCGGGGTTCGGGTCCCCGGAATCCTCGCCCAAGATCTGGAGCAAGGCTTTCTTGTTCTGACCGACTTCGGTGACCTGCACTACCAAGAGGCTCTGGAAGGCCCGGATCGAGACAATCTCTATGATCTCGCATTGGAAGAAATTCTCAAGGTGCAGGCGGGGCTCCTGCGGGAAGCCGAAAGTTTGCCAGCTTACGACGAGGAATGGATTCGAATGGAACTGGAAATTTTTCGCGAATGGTGCCATCCGGAATTTCCGCAGGCCGAATACGCTGAAATTGTTGATCCGTTGGTCCAGGTATTCCTCGAACAACCGCAAGTATTTGTCCATCGCGACTTCCATTGCCGCAACCTCCTGGTCCTGCCGGATGGCCAACCCGGTGTAATCGATTTCCAGGGCGCCTTGCGCGGACCAGTCACCTACGACCCGGTCTCTCTCCTCCGCGACTGCTACGTCGACAACGACGATGATTGGATCAGGACAAAGGCGATCCTTCACAAAAATGCCCTCGTGAGAGCCGGGTTATTGCCAACCAGCTTGGCTGACGAGGATTTCCTGCGCTGGTTTGACTTCGTGGGATTGCAACGCCACCTGAAATGCATCGGGATCTTTCACAGGCTGAAGTTACGCGACGGCAAAGGCGGCTACCTTGCCGAAGTCCCGAGAGTGCTAGGCTATGTCCGGCAAGCTCTCTCACGTTGGCCCGAACTGGAAAAACTACAATCCTTGGCAGCAACCGCAAACTTACTTGCCTAGCGCCAATCACATCATGAAGACAATGATTCTTGCAGCTGGTTACGGGAAGCGACTTCGCCCCCTCACCGACCAAATCCCCAAGCCACTCGTGGAGGTCGGGGGCAAACCTTTGATCACCTATCATCTCGAGAAACTTGCAGCGTCCGGGTGTCGCGAAATAGTAATTAACCTGGGCCACTTGGGCAGCAAGATACCGGAGGCGCTCGGCGATGGTTCCGCATGGGGAGTCAAAATCGAGTATTCCGACGAGGGACCGGATCCACTCGAGACAGGCGGAGGTCTCGCCAAAGCTCTGCCACTCCTCGGTGACGAAGTGTTCCTCGTCGTCAACGGAGACGTCTGGTGCGACCTCGATTTCGCCTCCATACCCAAAGCCCTTCCCGCAAACGATGATGCCCTGCTGTACTTGACGCCCATGCCCGCTTGGCGGGAGCGAGGCGATTTCGGACTCTCCGCCGAAGAGCGTGTGACGGAAGACGATAACCCAAAGCTACTCTACACTGGCATAGCGCTCTATCATCCCCGTATTCTCGATGGAGCCAAGGTGGAGAAATTTTCCATCGTGCCTCGCCTGAAGGCATCCATTGCCCGCAATCGGGTGGGCGGCATACTGCATGAGGGAACCTGGGACGACGTCGGCACCCCCGAGCGGCTAGAAGCCCTGAGGCAATCCCAGGAATAGGCGACGCTATTGCCGGCTAGAGTTGGTTTCCAGTGGCAACGGCAAAAACCTTTGCCTCAAGCTAGGCGCTTCGGGCGGACCGAAGGCATCCACCACGTAGGCCACTACGTCTGAGATCTGATGAGGTGTCAGGTCACTGACGGCAGCCGCCATGACCTGACCTCCGGGATCCAATGCATTCTGGCCCCTTTGACCATTGCGAAACTTGCGCATCTGATCAATGAAGTACCACCCCTCCAATTTCGTCAGGGAGGGCGATGCTGTGTCCAGCTTGCCTTCGGCTTTGTCTCCATGGCAAACGGCGCACCGGCTGGCATAAAGGGCTGCCCCACTCTTGGCGTCGCCGGCCACTGTCCGAATGGCTGGCATCGGCTTCTGTTTGGCAAACCATTTCGCGGCAACGTTCATTTCCCTTTTGTTGCGAAGCTTCTTCACTGCGATTCCCATCAGGTACTCGGATCGGTTGTCCGTGTTCTGCCCCCGAGTTCCGTCATGAAACTTTTGAATCTGGGAAAGCAAGTACCATGCATCCATTCCATGCAGAACGGGACCACGTTGGGCTTCTTTCGTACTGTGACAAATAGCGCACTCGGTAACAATGGACTCGGTGGAACGCCTGACTGTCTCGAGGGCAGAACCTTCACGGGCCGAAGGCGAACACACGCCAAAGAAAAAGCAAATGCCCAAAATCGTCGGGAGAAACTGTTTTTGCATAGCAGTCACTTCAATTAGCTTAGCTACGCAGACAGTTGGCACAAGCGCGAAGGAGCGCATTCCGACGTTGCCTAGTGAGCAAGGTGAACCTAGGAGTTGGAACCCGATGAAACTATTTCTGCATTTGTTCACCTTGGCGGCAACCGTGGCCTTGACCATATCAGGCTTCTTGGCCTGGAGATTCGGCCTCCAACTAATAGAAAGCCAAACCTTTCATTACGATGGCGTGGCCGAAGGTGAAATCATTCGGGCCAAGGCGGAAGACGCGGGCGACCACGTTTCACCCGGACTGCGATATGTTTTCGAGGCGGCCGGCCATGTCGTCTATGGAAAATATTATCGGCAAAACTTGATCACCAAAAAGGAGTTGTCTCAGGCGCGGGCCATCACCGCCGCCCATGAACCGGGATCGAAGGTAAAGGTGTATTACCGCCTCGGCGCCGGGGGCGAAGTGCATTCCGTCCTGAACCCTCATCCCGATGCCATTGCTCACTTGCTCTATGTCGGCGGTGTCCCACTTTCATTTTTCGTGGTAACGCTCTACTTGACTGTGGTGGTGCTTGGGCCCCGCAAAGCTTCCAGGCAATCGAAGTCGGAACAGTCCTCTAACGCCATGACAAAAGAAAAAAAGGGGGCCAAGGACGAAAAGGCGCCTCAGGACAAAACCTGAAACACTGCGCCCTCCTTCGGGAAAGACTAAAAAAAAAGGCTATTCCCCTTTACTCGCGATAATTCTGCCTAGAAGATTTATTTACATTTTCCTTACCGGTTCAACCAACCCACCTATGAAAACTACCTTGTTTACGATTTTAACTGCCTTTGCCTCAACCCTCATTATGCATGCAGAAGATTGGACTGGTTGGCGCGGAGCCGACCGCACCTCCATCTCCACCGAAACCGGCCTCTTGCAAAAATGGCCTTCCGGAGGACCCAAGCGCATTTGGCTGAGCAAGGAAGCCGGGCTGGGATACTCTTCTTTCTCGGTGGTGGAAGGCAAGCTCTTCACGATGGGGGCCTTTGGAGACAAGGAACATTTGCTCGCCTTCGACGCGAACTCGGGGAAATCGCTCTGGAAAGTCGAAGTGGGGCCATTGCTCAAGAACAGTTGGGGCGACGGGCCCCGCTCCTGCCCCACTGTGGCCAATGGACGAATCTACGTTCTGGGAGGCAGCGGCAATCTTGCCTGCGTGGACTCCAAGACAGGCAAAAAGGCATGGTCCGTCAGCTTAACCGGAGACTTGGGAGGAAAAGTGCCCGGTTGGGGCTACACTGAATCCGTGCTGGTGGATCAGGGACGTGTCATCTGCACCCCCGGTGGAAAGGGAGGCGCATTGGCCGCCCTTGATGCAAATACCGGCAAGATTTTATGGCGCTCCAAGGCATTCACAGACGGCGCCCAGTATTCCTCGCCCATCGTGATAGAACATGGTGGCGTGCGCCAATACGTTCAACTGGTGATGAAGAATCTGGTCGGGGTGAAAGCCGATGACGGCGCCGTGGTCTGGAAATCACCATGGCCCGGACGCACCGCCGTCATACCGACCCCCATCCATCATGATGGACACGTCTATATTTCTTCAGGCTATGGCGTGGGATGCAAACTGGTTCAACTGGTCGCGAATGGGGCCAAGGACGTCTATGACAACAAGAACATGAAGAATCATCATGGCGGTGTAATCAAGTTGAAGGATCATTTGTTCGGCTACTCGGACGGATACGGTTGGGTATGCCAGAATTTCAAGAGCGGAGACATAAAGTGGAATGACAAAAAATCCCTTGGCAAAGGAGCCATTTCCTATGCCGACGGGCGATTCTACTGCCAAGCGGAAGGCGATGGCTCCATTGTACTGATCGAAGCATCCACCGAAGGATGGAAAGAACACGGCCGCTTCAAGCTGGACCCCCAAACCAAGCAACGCAGCTCCAGAGGCAAGATCTGGACGCATCCCGTCATTGCCAACGGCCGTCTCTACCTCCGAGACCAGGAACTGCTCTTCTGTTTCGACGTAAAGAAATAAAGGGCCCCGCCCGAATGTATAGGTTTCATCCTGCAAAACAGGGTTCGGCATGAGAGCGATCGTCCTCGTCCTCGCCTTGAGCGGCATCGGTATATTCGCCGAGGACGACGAATGGACGCGTTTTCGCGGCCCCAACGGCACCGGCCATGGCCAAGCCAAGGGATTGCCCGTCCAATGGACCGACAAGGACTACGCGTGGAAAGTGAAGTTGCCCGGTGTGGGCCACGCCTCGCCCGTACTTTGGGGCGAGCGTCTCTTCACCACTTGCGCCGACGAGGGCGACGGAGCCCAATACGTTCTCTGCTACGATGCCATAAACGGAGAAAAGATCTGGCAGAAAAAATTACAGTCCGCCAAATATCCGCACCACAAGTTCAACAGCTTTGCCTCGGCAACGCCCGCCGTAGACGCTGACCAGCTCTACGTCAGCTGGACCACCAAGGAAAGCAACGACCTGCTTTGCTTCGACCATGACGGAAAGTTGCTTTGGCGGCGAGACTTCGGCGGATATGAAACCCAACACGGAAACGGGTTTTCACCCACCGTACATGGCGAACTCGTGGTACTCACCCATGATCATTACGGCAAGAGCAGCGTAATCGCGGTTGAGCGCAAGACAGGCAAGACGAAGTGGAAAACCAAACGCTCCTCCGCCAAACCTTCTTCCTCCACTCCCTGCGTCTACCAACCGAAGGACGGGCCACTTCAGTTCGTCACTAGCTCCATGGCCCATGGCTGCTTTGGCGTCGAAGCCAAGACAGGCAAAATTCTTTGGGAAACCGGGCCCGATACACTCGACCTGCGAAGTGTCTCATCACCCTACCCCGCCAACGGTAGGTTTTTCGCCAGTTGCGGGTCCGGCGGGCGGGCCAGTCGCTTTGCTTCTGTGATCCCGCCGAAAAGCGGACGAGGCAAACCCACCGTGGCCTACTCTCTCAAAAGAAACATTCCCTATGTCCCAACCTCCATCGCCAAGGGAGATCTGCTCTTCTTGATCACCGACGGCGGTATAGCCTCCTGTCTCGACTTGGCTTCTGGCGAAATGAATTGGCTCGAACGCCTCGGTGGCAATTACTTCGCGTCTCCCGTCCTCGTTGGAGAAGTCATCTACGCGGTTGCCCGAGACGGTCTGGTCGTTTGCCTCTCTCCCACTGCAAAATTCGAGGTGTTGGGGAAAAGCAAGCTGGGCGAACTCACCTACAATACACCGGCGGTGGCCAACGACAGTATTTATTTCCGCACTTACTCACAGCTATTCAGGCTTACCGCCAAGAAAAAGAGGTGAAAACTCAAGTTTATCCGAGGTTCGGCATTACCATTGACTCACGGAACAAGCGGGGCGACAATTCATACATGCAAAATAAACTGCTTTCGTTGTTAGCGGGCCTGTTGCTTTGCATGGGCTCAGAGATAAACGCAGCCGAAAAGGTCAAGGTTGCGGGCTATGCTTTTGGCGCCCCGCAAGGCTGGAAGGCTTCCCCTCCCAGCTCCTCCATGCGTAAAGCCCAATTCTCCGCAGGTGATGCGGAGGTGGTCTTCTTTTATTTTGGTCCCGGCGGCGGAGGCGGCGTAAAAGCCAACGTGGACCGTTGGATGGGTCAGTTTCAGGGGGCCAAGAACAAGAAAGTGGAAACCAAGGAAGTGGGCGGCGTGAAAGTCACCTATGCCAAGGCCACCGGGACATTCATGAGTGGCAGGCCCTTCGGCCCCAAGACCCCGAAGGAGGGGTACGCTTTGCTCGGAGCCATCATAGAGGGAAAAGAGGGAGCCATCTTCGTCAAGATGACTGGCCCCGAGGCCGCCGTCCAGGCGAACGCCGACAAGATGAAGGGTATGGTTGAGGGCGCCCTGAAGTAGAATTTCTCACAATGTCCTAATTACATAGCCTTTGGCTATTGGTTACGGATTGCGCGCAAGCAGCGTATAATGATGAGCACCGCTAAAAGATTTGTTGGATCGCTGATCCTCCTAAGCTGTGTTGCCGCCGTGGGTGCCAACGGGCAAACCTTCAAGCCACAGCACATCGCTTTCTTCGAAAAGAAAATTCGCCCCATTCTGGCAAAGCATTGTTTCGAGTGCCACTCGGACAAGGCAAAGAAGCTGGAAGGCGGACTTCGCCTCGATCACCGCAAAGGGTTCATCGAGGGAGGCAACTCGGGCAAACCAGTGGCTCTGCCAGGCGCCAAGTTGGCCCAGACGAGACTGTTTCAGGTGGTACGACTGAAGCATATCGAAAAAGAGCGTATCCATCCACCTCTCGCCAAGCTGCTGACGGTCGCCGAGCTCAAGTCCTTGGGCGCTTGGGTGCAAATAAAACTTCCCTACCCCGAGGCCACAGAGCCCAATGCGCTTGTGGAAAAAAAGCCCGCCACCGACTGGAAGAAAAAATTCGATTGGGACAAAGCGCGCTCCTTCTGGGCCTTCCAAAAGCCCGAAACACACAAGGTGCCGCATCCAAAGAAGGCCGACTGGAGTCAATCGGACATCGATCGCTTCATACTCGCAAAATTGGAAGCCACCGGTTTGCGTCCCGTCAAGGATGCCTCTAAGCCCACTCTCCTGCGGCGACTTTATTTCGACTTGATCGGCCTGCCTCCAACACCGGCCCAAATGAAAGCTTTCCTCGCAGACGATTCAAGCAAGGCCTTCCAGAAAGTGGTCGACGAATTGCTTGCCTCCCGCCAATTCGGCGAACGCTGGGGCAGACACTGGATGGACGTCGCACGCTATGCCGAATCCACCGGAATGGAGCGCAACTTCACCTACCCGCACGCTTGGCGATATCGCGATTACGTCATAAAGTCCTTCAACCAGGACAAGCCTTACGATCAATTCATCAAGGAACAAGTTGCGGGAGACTTGATGGCTCCGCAAGACGCCAAGCAGGAAGAAGAACTTATCGTGGCAACCGGTTTCCTTGCCATGGGCCCGAAATCCCTCAACCAGCGCAACAAGGCCATTTTCCTGATGGACGTGGTGGACGAGCAAATCGACGTCGCGACACGGGCCACCCTCGGGCTTAGTGTTTCCTGCGCCCGTTGCCATGACCACAAGTTCGATCCCATAACGACCGAGGATTACTACGCCATGGCTGGTATGTTCAGAAGCACGAAAACCATGTACGGCACCAAGGGTGGAAACGGCAACCGCCAAGTCGGCACCTTGATCCCGATGGGCGAAAACGCCAAGGAAATGAAGGCGAAACTGGACAAGCACCGCCAAAAAATAGCGGCCCTCGACAAGCAATTGAAAAAGGCCCAGAAGCAGCTCAGTTTACTGAAGGGCAAAAAAGACGAGGAGGGCATGCAGGCCAAGATGGAGGAATGCGCCGAAGAGGTGCGCGAAACCAACGCTCAAATCAAGGAGATGAGGAAAAATGCTCCCCCTGCGCCAGAGTACGCCATGGGCGTGCAGGACGGTGGAGAACCCTTTGACGTCCGGGTACACCTGCGCGGAGACGTCGATACACTGGGGGCTACCATAAAACGTGATTACCTTACCGTTTTGCCTGTACCCAAGGCCCCTCGACCCAACTTGGAGCAAAGCGGTCGTCTGCAACTCGCAGAATGGCTCACGCACAAGGACAACCCACTGGCAGCCCGCGTCATGGTGAACCGCATATGGCATCACCTCTTTGGACAAGGCATCGTGCGCACAGTGGATAATTTCGGCGCTTCCGGCGAAACCCCCTCCCATCCCGAACTGCTCGATCATCTCGCCCTTCGCTTCCAGGCGAACGGTTGGTCGGTCAAGAAAATGATTCGGGAAATCGTCCTAGCCCGCGCCTATCGACTGGCCTCCAACGAAAGCCCGGAGAACTTCAGGAAGGACCCCGAAAATCGTCTCTTGTGGCGGGCCAACGTAAAACGACTAGAAGCTGAGGCCCTGCGCGACGCAATCCTCGCGGCATCAGGTCAACTGGAACTCGACCCAGTCGAAAAATCGGTGGTGGCCAAGGTGGGAAACGGCAATATCGGGCGCGGCATAACAATCCCACGAAACGCACTTGAAAACGTCACGCATCGAAGTGTTTACCTTCCCATAGTCCGCAATCACCTGCCCGAATTCCTGCGAGCCTTTGATTTCGCCGAACCGAGCATGATCGTAGGTCGACGACAAGAAACCACGGTGCCGGCCCAAGCCCTCTTCCTCTTGAATTCGCCCTTTGTCATCGAACAAGCCAAGGCCATGGCCGAAAGCCTGCTCACCGAGGAAAACACCGCCACCGAAACACTCGTGGCCAAAGCCTATCAACGCGCCTTGGCTCGCTCACCGAGCGACAACGAACTCGCACAAGCCATGAAATTTCATCAGGAAGCGCTCGCGGCCAAAGGAGACAACGCGGCACAAGACTCACTTGCCCACCTTTGCCACGCCATCTTCGCCAGCGCCGAATTCCGCTACCTCGATTAATTCGATACGAAGTATCATGAAAAGCCGCTTCGTAGCTTGCGTACTATCCTTGCCCCTTCTCGGAAACATCAATCTCTGGGCCGAGGACAAAAATAGCTGGCCTCGCTTTCGCGGACCCAACGGAGCCGGCACAGCCGAATTCCAAATCCCCGCGAAATGGACAAAGGACGCCTTTCGCTGGGAAGCCGAGCTACCCGGGGATGGCCACGGATCACCCGCGGTCTGGGGTGACAAGATATTCCTGAACGCAGCCAGAGACAAGGGAGCCGAGCGTCTCGTGGTCTGCGTTGATGCTTTGTCAGGCAAGATGCTTTGGACCAAGGCGTTCCCTTTCAAGACGCACAAGGCGAACAAGAGAAATAGTTTCGCCAGCAGCACGCCGGCGGTCGACGCTGACGCGGTCTACGTGGCATGGGGCAACCAAACCGAACTGAAAGTGACTGCTCTATCACACAAGGGAAAGCAACTCTGGCAGGGAAACTATGGCAAAGTCATCGGCAACCATGGTTTCGGCGTATCGCCCATCGTGCACGAGGACTTGGTGGTACTCCCAAACGACATAGAGAAAGGCGGCGGCTTTCTTTTGGGGATAGACAAGAAGACAGGTGAGACCCGTTGGAAAATCCCCCGAGACAGCAAACGCCTGACCTTCTCCACACCCTGCGTTTACTCGGCGCCCAATGGCAAAAAGGAACTCATCTTCACTAACTGGTGGTTGGGCGTGACCAGCGTGGATCCACAAAAAGGAAAACCCCTTTGGGAACTCTCCGTCTTCGGTCGCCCCCATGCCGAACGAGCCATATCCTCTCCCATTGTGGCAGGTGATCTCGTGCTCAGCGTGTGCGGGTTCACCACATTGGACAAGCACCTTGTCGCCATACGCCCCGCCTCTGCCAGCAAGGACGGCAAAGCAAAGGAAATATGGCGACTCGAGGATACCGTGCCCCACATCCCAACACCGCTCCTCACTAAGGATCGACTCTACCTGTGGGCTGACAACGGAGTCGTGACCTGCCTGCGGCCCAAAACCGGCAAGGTGGTTTGGAAAGCGCGGGTGGAAGGCGTCAAAGATACCTTTTACGGCTCACCGGTGTGTGCCGGTAACACCATTTTCTGCGTATCCGCTTACGGCAAGGTAGTCGCCATCGCCGACGCCGAGGAGTTTCGCCAACTGGCAGTGAATGATCTCGACGAAATCTGCCATTCCACCCCTGCCCTCGCCAACGGCAACCTCTACCTTCGTCTCTTCAATCGCTTGGTTTGCATAAAAGGGTCTTGAAGCAACTTGGGTTTATTTGAATGATAAAGGAGAAATCGCATGAACGAATCCATTTTATCGAACTATAGCCGGCGAGACGCCCTCAAGACGATCTCGACCGGTTTCGGCTACCTGGCCTTTGCAGGACTAGCCACCGAGCAAGCTCTAGCGGCCAGCAGCACCGCTCCGCGCGGTCCCCACTTTCCGGCCCGGGCCAAGCGGGTGATCTTCGCCTGCATGCGCGGTGGGCCCTCCCACGTCGATACCTTCGACCACAAGCCCAATCTGTTGCGAGACGAAGGCAAGACCGCCGGGTTCGGCAATCGCAAGTTGCTCGGCAGTCCATTCAAGTTCAAAAAGCACGGCAAGAGCGGTTTGCCCATTTCCGAACTCTTTCCCCACCTCTCCAAGCACGCCGACAAGCTCTGCCTGCTCAACGGCATGAATGCGGACGTTCCGGTCCACCCACAATGCTTTGTCCAGCTCCATACCGGCAGCTTCCAGTTCGTGCGGCCCAGCGTGGGAGCCTGGGTGAGCTACGGCCTCGGCGCCGAAACCCAAGACCTGCCCGGATTTGTAACGATCAAGCCGCCCACCCGCGTAGGTGGGGCCCAGAACTACGGTAGCGCATTCATGCCAGCTGTCTACCAAGGCACCGCGGTCGGCAACCTCAACGACGATGTTTCGAACGCCACCATAGGCAACCTTGGCAACAAGAGCTTGGCCGCCGGGCTTCAGCGCAAGCAGATCGACCTCATCCAGTCGATGAATCAAAACCTGCGGAAAGAGAAGCCATCGGATCAACGCATCGACGGTGTCATCAAGTCCTATGAGCTCGCCTACCGCATGCAGTCCAGTGTGCCCGAGTTGCTCGATCTTTCCGACGAGCCCCAAAGCATGCTCGACCTGTACGGAGTCAACGCGGCGAAGACTAACGACTTCGGGCGCCAGTGCCTGCTCGCTCGCCGCATGGCCGAGGCAGGCGTGCGATACATCGAGATCACTCACTCCAGTTGGGACCAGCACAACGGTCTGCGAGGAAGACTCCAGTCCAACTGCGAGGCTACCGACCAACCACTGGCCGCTCTCCTGACCGACTTGGCTCAACGCGGCATGCTGGAAGACACCCTAGTGGTCTGGGGCGGCGAATTTGGTCGCACACCACACGTCAAGCGCCCCGACGGACGCGACCACAATTCAACAGGATTTAGTTTCTGGATGGCCGGCGGCGGCGTGCAAGGCGGCATGCGCCACGGCGCCACCGACGAACATGGCATAGCGGCGGTGGATGGCAAAATGAACTTTCACGACCTGCATGCCACCATGCTTCACTTGCTAGGTCTCGACCACACCCGCCTGACCTACAACTACGCCGGGCGCGACTTCCGCCTGACCGACGTATTCGGCAAAGTGGCCCACAAGATAATCGCCTGAAGGCGAAATCGCACTGCCATTGGCGGCACACTCTTGCCGCCCTCAAGGCCCATTTCACAGGGTTGGGGAAATTAGGATCGTTAGAAGTGGCCCAAATCTAGGGCAGGAAATATAAGCTCGCAGGCGCAGCAAACGATTCGTTCAGATCCAACCCGCCTTCCACATAGTCAACGAAGATAGCTTTATGGATGGAGCGTATCTCGATGCTATTTATCGAAAGAACCTCTCCACTTGGGCATCCCTCCCATGATGATTCCCAAACTTGTTTGGAAGCAATCATCCAACTCGATCTTGTAGCTTTCTTCTCTATAAGAAAACACAACGGTTATATCTTCGTCATCATGAGATAACTCTTCTTTGTCGAAGTCGACGTATTCAAATTTAATGTCCTCCCAATTGATTCCCGTGCTCTTTCCGTTTTTAATCACGCCATCGAAGGAGTCTTTCCATTTTTTCTTCAACTCTTCTTTCTTTTCCTTCCATTTATTGAAAGCGGTATTGTCAAAAGAACTAGCTTTCAAATCCTTCAAAAAGTCTTTTTCCCAACTCAGATCTTCAGCGTCATTCTCACGCTGCTTTTCAAGGATTCCTTTTTCAAATTCTTTGATTCTGTGCTGCTGAACTTCTTCGGAAAGCTCCTTCCATTCATCAAAATCAAGTTCTACTGAAGACATCTTCAGAAACACCTTGGCCGCTTCCATTTCCAATAACGAGGAGTCTTCAAGCTGTTCTTTAATTTTGTCGATTTGCTTCTGGAGACGTTCTTTTTGCTCATCTTCTTTTCCCTCTTTGAGTTGCTCCTCCAAGTGCGACAGTTTTCGCTCGCTCAATTCTTCAAGCACGTCTTCCAGTTGAGATTTGGACAACTCCGGAGCAGTCATTTCCAGGAATGAGTCGTAATCTTCTTCGATAAAGGCTTGAAGAACGGCTTCGCCAAAGGACTCCGGATCCGACGGCGACTGGGAGCAGGAGGAAAACAGGAAGAGGACACCCAAAGGAAATAAAAGTGAAGATGAGTTCATTAGAGATAAAATTAGATTGTAAAATTTCTTAGCTATAAGAACAAAATAAACTTTTCTACTTAAAAGAGAAAGTTAGCAACCAAGAATTCGCGCCCTGATCGCTCAGCGACTGGAAGCCTTCAGGCAAACCGCTTCGGTTGTGCTGCGGGCAAATACCTTGCCATCGCTGATCACGGGGGTGGACCAACACTTGCCACCGATCACCTTGCGTCTGCCCAATTCCTTGTAACCGGATGGATCCGCGGCCACCACCGCCAATTCGCCGATGTCGGAAAGGGCCAGCAAGTTCTTGCCCGCCAGGATGACGTTGCCCGGACCATAGCCGTCCTTCGACCATTTCACCTTGCCGGTCTTGAGCTCCACGCACTGCAGTGGGCCCTGTCCATATTTCTTGAAGCTGAACATGCCGTAAAGATGCCCCTCGTGGTAGACAGGTGTACTCCAATGGTTGATCAATTCGTTCTGTTTCCGCCACACCTCGGCGGAGGCAAAATTGCCACCCTTCCGAGAAATCCGATAAAGCCCAGCTCCCACGCCGTAGCCGGCTGAACAGTAAACGTGATCACCCGCAACAATCGGAGCAGCCGCGGTGGATACCTTGAAACGAAACTTCTGACGCCACAATTCCTTGCCCGATGAAGCGTCCACAGACACTAAGCCGGAAACACAAAAGAAAATCACTTGGCGCACTCCATGAATGGTCGCGGCAATCGGTGTGGCATGGGTGATGGTTTCCTTGCCACTCGCCCAGATGACGTCGCCGTTCGCCTTGTCCAAAGCCAGAAAGGTCTGGCCAGGGCCACCTCCGTAGACAATCACCTTGTTTCCCTCGATCAAGGGAGCGGAGGCGTTCTCCCACTTGATGGGCTGTCCCTTGTGTCGCTTTTGCACACTCACTTTCCATGCTTGCTTGCCGGTCTTGGCATCGAGGCAAAATAGGTTCATCTCGGAGTCGTACACGTAGACCTTGCCATCTGAAATCGAAGGCGTGGAGCGCGGGCCATCACCACCTTTATTGTCATTGGCTCCCGCATTGCCTCCTCCACTTCCATAATCGAGGCGATCCAGCCAAGAGGACCACTTCTGGCGTCCGCTCTGGACGTCGAGGGCCACGCACACTTCGCGTTGCAAACCGTCTTCGTCCTCGAGACCAATCAAGGTATAAGCCAAGCCGCCTGCAACCGAGAATGAACTAAAGCCGAGCGGTGTCTTCGCCTTCCACAACTGCGAGGAACTGTTCTTGAGCCAAGCGGCGGAGGTCAGGGCCTCCTGAGATTTCTTGTCGGAATTTACGCCGTGGTACTGGGGCCACTCGGCGGCGGCAACGGAAGCTGTGAGGAGAAGGCAGCCCAAAAGAGAGTATGGAAATTTCATGATGAATGAACGGATTAGATTCAAGGTGAGTGCGGGGAAGTGTTGGAAAACAGGTCCGTTTTTCAATCACAAACCCTGATCCACTGACAATTCAAACAGGGAAGCCTCGGGCGCAAAAGACTCAAGTCGAACTCCTTCGCGCTTGCCTCGAAGGCCACGATTCGCTGGCATGGGGGAAACTCGAATCCCCGAAAAATCAACTCCATGCATGCCATGAAAACGAAATTACTCTCTCTTCTCCTATTCGTCGCCCTTCCTTTCGCGGCAACTGCCAAGAAAGATTCACTGCACGACATCAAGCTGAAGGACATTGACGGCAAAGCCGCCAGTCTGGGCGACTACAAGGGCAAGGTCGTATTGGTCGTCAACGTTGCGTCCCGGTGCGGCTTGACCAAGCAATACAAGGAACTGGAAGCCATCCACCGCAAGTACAAGGAAAAGGGATTTTCAGTGCTCGGCTTTCCCTGCAACGACTTCGGCGGACAAGAGCCCGGCAGCAACGAGGAAATCAAGAAGTTCTGCTCCAGCCGCTATGACGTCACCTTCCCCATGTTCGACAAGTTGGTGGTCAAGGCCGGCCCCAAGCAACACGAGCTCTACCAGCGACTCACCGGCAAGGACGGCGCTTTTCCCGGCAACGTGAAATGGAATTTCGGCAAGTTTCTCGTGGGCAAGGATGGCCAACCTCTCGAGCGCTTCGAGCCCCGCGAAAAACCAGATGCCCCCAAGGTGACCGCAGCGATCGAAAAGGCCTTGGGCAAAAAGTAGTCCGCCGCCAAGAGCGGCTTCAGGCAGTCGAACTTCTCCATTCGCATGTTCCTGCGTAGCGTCCATTGGATCTGCGCCCTGTGCTTTGGCATGCCTTGGGCCCAGGCCGAGGAGAAGCCCAACGTCGTTATATTCTTCACTGATGACCAAGGCACCTTGGACGCCCGTTGCTACGGCTCGAAACACTTGATCACGCCGAGCCTGGACAAACTGGCCGCCACCGGTACGCGCTTCACCCAAGCCTACGCTCACTCCTTTTGCTGCCCATCGCGGGCCGCCCTGCTGACTGGCAGGCATCCTCAGCGCGGCAACGTCAATTCCTGGGTGCAAGGTGATATGCGGGCAGTCGAGAAAGGCATCAACATGGACCTAGCCGAAGTCACCTTGGCGGAGGCCTTGAAAGCCGGCGGTTACCGCACGGCGCTTTTTGGCAAATGGCACTTGGGGGCGCATCCTGACCACGGTCCCACACGCCAAGGCTTCGACGAATTCTTCGGCATACGCGGAGGCTTCGTCGAAAACCACACCCATTTCTTCCTACAGGGCGACGGCTTCCATGATCTCTATGAAGGGACCCGTGAAATCTGGGCCAAGGGAAGATATTTTCCGCAAATGACGATCGACCGGGCCAACCGCTTCATCGAGCAAAACAAGAAACGCCCCTTCTTCATCTATCTCGCTCTCAACACGCCGCACTATCCCGAGCAACCGACGAAAGAACACCTCGCCAAGTTCGCCCACCTCGAGGAGCCACGCCGGACCTACTCCGCATTCGTCCACACCACCGATGACCTGATTGGCCAAGTGATGAAGAAACTGGATGCCCTCGGGTTGCGCGAGGACACCATACTGATCTTCATGAGCGACAACGGACACCAGTCCTACCAAAGCTATGACTTCTTCCAAGTGAAGATCGACAACCACCGCAGCGGCTACCACAAGGGGCATCGCTTCAGCGTGGGAGACCGCCCCAATGACGGTGGCGGCAACACCGGCAAGTGGACCGGCCACAAAGGCACTTTCTTCGAGGGCGGCATACGCGTGCCCGCCATCATAAGCTACACCGCCAAGCTCCCCCAAGGACAGGTCCGCCACCAAGCGGTCACCGCCATGGACTGGTATCCCACCATACTCGAGCTCTGCGGCGTGAAGCCACCGAAAAAGAAGCTCGACGGACGTAGCCTCTTGCCCGTCATACGTTCGGCCAAGGCGCCCTCGCCTCATCCCACGCTCTATTTTCAATGGCAAAACAACTGGGCCTTTCGCAAAGGCGACTGGAAACTCATTCGCAAAAAAGGGCGCTGGGAAGGAGCCCGCGAGCGCTTCTGGCTCTACAGCTTGGCCGGCGACGAACCGGAGACCCATGACTACGCCAAGGAAAAACCAGAGGTCCTGAAAGAAATGATCCAGCTGCAAGCCGAGTGGAGCGCAAAGGCATTTCCCCAATAAGCGGGACGCAGCCTATTTGCCCAACAGCGACTGGAGAAGCCTCACCTTGTGGGTCTCCTCGGTCTTCCAGTCATCCTTGACCAAGCCGCCTGTGTCGCCGCCATTGGGATTCCAGCACCAGTAGATGAAGCCGAGTTCCTTTTCCTTCAGGTAGGCCACGAAGTGGCGCTGCCAAATGCCTTCCTTCGACTTGGCGTCCACTTTCCGCCCGCCGAATTCACCGACCAGCACGGGAGCAATTCCTTCACGGGCAATGTAATGAAACCCGGTCTCCCAACGGTAACGCAAATTGTTCGGGAACTTGGGATCATCGAACCATTTCGCATGATGCACGCCCGTCCCGTATTCATGGGGTGAGTAGACCAGTTTGCGCGGCACCTTGAGGCGAACCGGGAACTTGCGCACCCCCTCCAGGTTGCCGCCCCACCAATGACCAGGCAATTTTTGGCCGGGCACGTTCTTGTCTATTCCCTCGACCACGATCAACCAGTCCGGATTCACTTTGTGGATTGCATTGCCGGCGCGCTCCGCGGCCAGGCGCCAGTCGGTCTTCAGGTCGCCCGTTCCCCAACTGGCCCGGCCGTGCGGTTCGTTCTTGATGTCCGCGCCGATGACGTTGGCTTGCTTGCGGTAACGCTTGGCAAGCATCAGCCAAGTGTCGATCCAGTCCTTTTCGGTGTAGCCGTCCCCGTACCAAAGCTCGGGGATTTCACGATCATTGAGTCGATGAAAATCCAGCAAAATCAGCAAGTTCCGGCGCCTCGCCTCCTCGATGACCAAGTCCATTGCCTGCAGCGGGGTCTTGCCTTGGAAGTCGCGGTTGCTCCCCTTGTTGAAATCGATGCCACTGATTTTCCTGGATCGCAAGGCGTTCAATGAAAACGGCAGGCGTATTAGGTTGAAACCCATCTCGCTGATGTGCTGCAAAGTCTCCTTGTAGCCGCGGGCCCAAAGCCCGTGCGGAACATGGGTTTCCGTTTCCATGCCGAACCAGCTCACCCCCCGCACAAGGACGGGCGCGCCCTTGGCGTCGACGATCTTGGCCCCCTTGGTGGAGAAGGGAGTGGGCGGCAGTTTGTCAGCGGCAAGCACTCGGCTTGCCACGGTCAGTGACAAAACCATAGACAGTGCGATCAGTAATTTCTTCATGGCGGCGGGATCGTGGGATTTCTTGTTTATGGGGCCCTACTCGGTGACCTCCGGCATATAGGAGAACACCAGGAAAGCGCAGACCGGCCATCCGATGAACCCCAACATGCTGAGAAGAATATTGTCTCGGCTCGACCTTGAGGCAAAGACGACTTCCAAGGCAATGACGACCAGTTTGGAAACGAAGCTGATTCCAAACAGCAAAAGCGGGGACAGCCAGCCCAAGCGCAATCCGTAGCGCACCAGGAACACGATGCCAGTGGCTATTCCGAGGAAGCAGGAGATGGACAAAACCACCTCGGCGGTTCGGCTTTCCCCACGAAAATTCTTGAGGTGCAGTTGCTGATAAAACACAAACGCCGAGAAAACGGAGAATGCCATGACCACATCCCATGGAATCGCATCAGTCATGGAGCGAATCTATACCTCGGGGCGAACCACGGTCAATCCTGCGCGCTTGAAACAACTACTGCCCGAAAATGACATCCTGCGAGTCATAACTGCACTGCAACACGAAGCGGCATAGCCGACCCTGAGCCACCTCCACTCTGACGTTTGCAATCGCAAACCCGAAACGCGACGAATAACAAATCAAAATCGATGTTTCGAAAATCCAAAGATTTGGTATAGACAACAGGAAATGAAAAATGATTTTGATTATTTAATCGAAACAGTTGAGCCGGACGAATTCTATCGATGGGAGAAAGTGGACTTGGAGGTATACGCCTTCACTGATTTGGGGATGAAGGTAGCGATCAATGATGAGTATACGGGATTGGTGTATAGTAATCAGGTTTATGAGGAGTACCACGAAGGGCAAAAACTCATAGGATATATTACAGGTGTTCGGGAAGATGGTAGAATTGATGTTTCCTTGCAGCCAGACAAAGGCAGGCATGTACGCTCAACTTCTGAAAAAATCATGACCCATCTCAAAGCGGCTAGTGGTAAATCTGAATTTGCCGACAAAAGTTCTCCCGAAGATATAAAGGATGAATTTCAAGTAAGTAAAAAAGTATTCAAGCAAGCAATAGGCGCTCTATACAAACAGGGTAAGATCAAGATAACGGATGACGGAATAGAGCTTGTTAAATAAGTATCCTTCTCCATGCCTTGAAGGTGATGGCCTCAAGGCCGCGCAAATAACCCCGACTGCATCCCCCTGGCGCCTCAGGGAATCGGCAAAGCGGTTGACGGGACTCGGGCTTTGGGTTGGGGTCGTAGGATGAAAGTTATTCTACTCTCTCTATTTGTCGCCCTGCTCATGGTCGGCTGCAACGGAATGCCCGGAGCGCACAAGCCCCACGGAGGTGACGCATCTGACCTTTCCTTTTCAGACGATTTCCCTCGAAAAGGATTCGTTCACAAAGTCAAGAAAGGTGAGACTGTG
>PAZC01000048.1 GCA_002716045.1 Opitutia bacterium | reverse complement strand
AGGAGGACGGAGTAGTTGCCGCCGGACACAGCGATCGTAACATGGGCCACCGGAGCGGAGCCCGCCGAGCTGGTGCCATCGTTGCTCCAGTAGGAAAACTGGCCGTTGGCATCGACGAATGCGAACTTGAACTTGCCTTGGCCGGTGAAGGGCTGGCCATTCACTTGGACGTTCCCCGCGTAACTGATTACGGCAGGCGCGGCATGAACGACCGACGATATACTGGCGACAGCCGAGAGAAAGAGAAAGAGCAGGGTTCGTGTATTCATGAAGTAATCTTGCTTGGAAAAAGAATCATTCCGCCTCTAGCAAGAGAAGAAACGGGGAGCTTGTTCCGTAGACGTTGGTTGCCTTGAGCGTCACCTCGTGGCTGCCGACGGAGGAGGGCAAGGCGCCTTCCACCATACCGGACACAACGTTGAAGGTTAGACTGGAGGGGAGGCCTTCCACGGTGAAGGTGTCTACCGTGCCCAAGGCGCGTAGGGCGAGGGCAATGGCAGTGCCTGTCGGGGCGCGAACATGATAGAGGGAGCGCACGTGGGGAGCGTGGGTGAGGTTGCCGGGCGCTATGCCGAGCACTTCGGGGGGACGGGCCAATTCGCGGGCGGTGAGCGCATTGGTGGCCCAACCGGCCACCATGGAATAGGAAACCGAACTGACCCGTTGGTCGGGCGAAAGAAGTTGCGATCCATTGACGCCGTCATCGAACCATACGCGCAGACGAACGTCGTTGCGGGTGAACACGGAGGCCGGCAAGGCCAACATATTGGTGAGCGACACGTCGCCGAGGGCCAGAACGTAGCGACCATCGTCCACTGCGATGGTGACGTGGCCCTGCGGCTCGGAGCCATTCGAGCTTGTACCGTCGTTGCTCCAGAGGGTGCTGCCGTTGGCCTCCACGAAGGCAAACTTAAACTTGCCTTGGCCTGTGAAGGGGGTGGTTCCCACCTTGACGATACCGGCGTAGTTCATGCGCTGGGGAACGTTGGGGGCAGGCAGGGGGAGACTGAGTCGGTCGATGGGGCTTTTGCCCGCGGCCAACTCGGCGTAGTCGGTGAAACCGTCCTGGTCGGTGTCGGCGTCCTGCGGATCGGTCTGTTGCTGGTACTCGACCAAATTGTTCAACTGGTCGCCGTCGGCGTCGCCGGCGGCATCATTGGCGAGGGGATTGAGTCCGTTGACGTGTTCCCAGCCGTCCGGCATACCGTCGCTCTCGGTGTCGGCCTTGGTCGGGTCGGTGTTGTGAATGGTCACCTCGGGGCCGTCCACGAGGCCGTCGTCGTCGCTGTCGTCGTCCAAGTCGCTTGTATTGTGGACGTCCTCCTCCTGTGCCTCGGTCAAGCCATCGTTGTCAAAGTCCTCGGTGCGGTCGTCGTTTATGGTGATGACAAAGTTCTTCACTATGCTGAGCCCCGAGATATCGGAGGCGCTGATCCGCACGTTGTACTGGTTCTTCACCTCGAAGTCGTAGGTTGCATTGGAGCGCAATTCATTCCCCACGAGGGTGAAGGCTGCATTGTCCTCGCCGCCCGTCCCGGTCACCAACCCGAATTCGTGCTCGTCGCCAATATCCGCGTCCTTGACCGACAAGATGATGACTTGTCCCGGCGCCACGTTCTCATTGTAGGAGGGTTGGGAAAGCAAGATATCCTTGGGGAAATTATATCCTTCGTAACTGGTGGTTCCTACGCCAATTAGAATATAAGTTTCCTGTGTCCCGTCCGGTTGCACGATGGTGATTTCACGGGGGTCGTCGTCACGCCCGAACAGACTAAAGCCCAAAGCCAAGGCAAAGCAAGCCGCCGCCAAGAAAGCTTGGCCAAAAAATCTTCCTGGTCGCCTCATCATGGCGTCCGGTAATGGCAGTATGCTGAAGAGGAAGAAGGGTTATTCCTGAGCCCGTACTCGGAAGAAACGTTTCGAGGCGCTGGGTGCAAAGGACCCCGGATTCACTGCAGACCAGTTGATGAGGTCCGTGCTCTGCTCGAGGATAATGTTCACGTTGCCCGGGGAGTTCTCCGGAATCACCGTGGCGAATTTCTTGGACGCTTCTTGTGCAGACCCAGTGATTCGTATTGATGCAGAACCATGCGAAGCACCGAAATCCCAATTTCCGTGAGCACTATTATCAGGATAATTTTCATTACTTCCAGAATAATTAAGTCCAGCTCGCTTAAATGCAGGTCGGATAGCCAATCGGAGGATACAAGGGCCAGGAATGGCAAAAGTACTGTTTATAGCATATGTGGTATTGTCATCCAACTTATCGTAATCAACCACAAGTTCAATCAAGGCTTTACTTTCATTTGAAGGATTGAAATTGCCATATTCAAAAGTGGCTTCGTTTTTAGGTTCAGCAAAGCTACCAATGATATATGCTACCTCCCCGTCGTTAACTGACAATGTCGGTGAATATTCACGATATGATTTAGCTGTATTGTGATCCATAGGAGAAGTGTCACTAGTTTGGACAGCTAATTGGGAATACCTCTCGGCGAACCCGAGATTGGCGAATCTGGCGAGGGAAATGGCGGTTAAACAGAGGGAGAATAAGTTCTTCATAATGGAACCGGGTTGAATGAACGGATGTATGGTGTGAGCAACAGGGCGACGGCCTGCGGCGTAGGAATAGGTTGAATTAGTGAGTTTGCACATGAATGGTGGCTTGTCAATTAGCCGCTCGCAGGCACTCGCGCGAGGAAAGCTCAGGAGTATTTCTCACGAAAACAGGCAACTTGCCTTCTTTTTTCATTCCTCCGTGTCTCTGTGCCTCAGTGAGAGTAAAGTCCCCTCCGCTTTCAGCTAGACGTAAGGTGAGTAAAAGTATTATAAACGGTTCGCCTATTTAAACGCCATACCGTCATGGAACGAGCACGTCTTTGGATATACATCATAGCTGGTGGATGCATATTGTACCTGTATCAGTCCGGCATGTGGAAAAGGATATTCGAATGAGCGACGGGAGGGACCTGTACGCTCGCGTGTCATTTATTCCATACCTCCTCGCCCTCTCCCTGGTGGTGACTTGGTACGCCCACCACGAATTGTTCAAGTCAGTGGACAGTTGGTCGTTCTGGACTGATTTCTGGGGGGCGAACCGTACGCAACTGGAGCCACGCAAGTGGGCCAAGTGGACCTTGGGCGTTCTGTTGTTCGTGGGCAGCTTCGAATTGTTTAGGCGCTTCGACTGGTTTCTGCGCCCGGCCCCGGGGGCTCCCCTACCCGACTCCGACAAGGAAGGTGACGCCGAGGACGGGGCGAAAACGGAAGAAGAAGATGCGACGCGCAGTGAGGAGCAAAAGGCCAAGGACGCGGAACGGGAAAGAGTTCGCGAGGAGCGGAAGCGCCAAAGGCAGGAAAAAAAGGAGGCGCGGGCCCGCAAGCGCGAGGAAGACAAGGCCAGTCGCCAAAAACAGAAGGAGGAAGATTTGCGTAAGCGCGTGCGGCGGGCAGCCGAGGAACGGGCCCGCAAGATGAAGGAGGCGGAGGAGGAAGTTGTCCGGGAGGAAGATCGCAAAGTGGAGTTGCGACATGGCAAGGCGCTTGGACTGGAAGGCAAGTTGACGCCCGACGAAATAAAGAAAAAGTATCGCCAATTGATGACGCAGTACCATCCGGACAGGGTGCGCAACATGGGCGACGAGATACGCGAGGTGGCGGAGCGCAAGGCCAAGGAAATCAACGAGGCCTACGACTACTTCCGCAAAAAATACGATTTGTAGGGAAAACTTCATCGGCTTGCCTTCGGGCAAGAAATTCCCATGATTTTTTGGCTTCACTAACAACTTATCGTCATGGCCAAGCGAAAACCAAAGAAACAAGCGTTCCAAGCCGAGGTCCGTCAGGTCCTCGACATAGTGATCAACTCGCTCTACAAGGATCGGGAGATCTTCATTCGCGAATTGATCTCCAATGCCTCCGATGCCCTAGAGAAATTGCGTCACCTGCAGTTGACAGAGAAAAAGATCCACGACAGTCAGTTGGAACTCGAGATAAACGTCACCACTGACGACAAGGCAGGCACCATCACGATACAAGACTTCGGGGTGGGCATGACGGCCGACGAACTGGTGGAGAACCTGGGCACCATAGCGCACTCGGGCTCGAAGGAGTTCATAGAGGCCCTGCAAGCCGACGGCACCCAGAACGAAGCGCTCATCGGCCAGTTCGGGGTAGGATTTTACAGTTCCTTCATGGTGGCCGACGAAGTGACGGTCTACACCCACTCATGGAAAGAAGACGAGGCCGGCCAGAAATGGGTCAGCGACGGAGCCGAATATGAACTGGAGGAAAGCGAAGGCCAGCGTCGCGGCGCCAAGATCGTGATCAAGCTGAAGGAGGAATACAAGGAATTCGCGGGCGAAAGCCAGGTAAAGGACATCATAAAGCGCTATTCCAGCTTCGTGCAGTTCCNGGTNAACCTGAACGGGGAAAAGGTCAATACGGTGGATGCCCTNTGGNTGCGCAAGGCAAGCGGCATAAAGGACGAGGAATACGNAGAGTTCTACAAGTTTCAGGCCAATGCCTTCGANGAACCNCAGTACCGTCTGCATTTTCAAGCGGACGCCCCGCTGGCCATCAATGCCCTGCTCTTCACCCCCAAGGAAAACATGGAGCGCTTCGGAATGCGCCGCGAAACCGCGGGCGTTGCCTTGCACTGTCGCAAGGTATTGATCGACGCCGAACCGAAGGGACTTTTCCCGGAGTGGCTGCGCTATCTCCGTGGCGTGGTGGACAGCGCCGATTTGCCCCTCAACGTTTCCCGCGAAACAATGCAGGACAGCGCCTTGATCCGCAAATTGAACACCGTATTGACGAAGCGCTACCTGAAATCGCTTCGGGACCAGGCCAAGAAGCGCCCCGAGGAATACGAAAAATTTTGGGCCCAACACGGCAACCACCTCAAGGAAGGAGCGGCGACCGATTTCGACCATCGGGCAAACGTCGCAAAGTTGTTGCGTTTCGAATCCTCCTTCAACGACAAGGGGAAACTCGGCGGACTGGAGGAATACGTCGGGCGCATGCCGGAGGACCAAAAGGAAATTTATTACCTATGCGGACCCAGTCGCGAAGCCATTGAGAGTGGCCCCTACCTGGAAACCTTCAAGGCCCGCAGCCTGGAAGTGCTCTTTCTCTACGAGCAACCGCTGGATGAATACGTCATGCAACAGCTAGGCGAGTTCGACGGCAAAAAACTGGTCTGCGGCGATGCAGATGACTTGGACCTCGGCGACTCCAAGCCACCTAAGTCAGGCAAACGCCTCAACAAGAAGGACACCAAGGCGCTTTGCGCTTGGGTAAAGGACGCGCTCGGCGAACGCGTCACCGAGGTGGAGCCAAGCGAACGCTTGGTGGACAGCCCGGCTTGCGTGTTGAACGCAGACAAAATGGGCAGCGCCGGCATGCGACGCATGATGAAGGCGATGGGACAGGACGACAACTTGCCGCCGGCAGCTGTCAAGCTACAGCTCAACCCGGCTCATGCCATGGTGCGCAACTTGGCCACTCTCCGCGAAAGCGACGCCGATCTCGCCACCTTGGTGGTCGAGCAAGCGCTTGACAATGCCTTGGCCGCGGCCCAGATGCTGGACGACCCACGTGACATGATTGCCCGCAGCTACGAATTGCTGGAACGGGTGAGCAAGGGCTGAGCTCCCGGGCAACAGTCAACGCGGGGAACGCGAACCCCCACGTTACCAAAAGCTTAGCAAAAGTTTTTTTGGTTCGAGGATTGAAAAATCGAGCCAAATGCGTAAGATTGTACGGTTAAACATGACCCCTACGACCAATGATCCGCAGCCCAACGGGCGCTATCAGTACTTCAACCGCGAATTAAGTTGGTTGGCGTTCAACCGCCGTGTGCTCGACCAAGCCCTCTCCGACAAGAACCCGTTGCTCGAGCGCATTCGCTTTCTGTCCTTCGTCAGCTCCAATCTGGACCAATTCTATGAGATCCGGGTGGCCGGACTGCTCCAGCAAGTGGACGCCAACACGACCAAGGCGGACTTCGACGGCCTCGGGCCCCGCGAACTACTGGAGCGCATCCGGGCAATTTGCGGGGAGATGGTGGAAGCCCAGTACAGTTGCTGGAAAGAATCGCTCAAGCCGGAGCTGGAACGCGAACGGGTGCATTTCAAGTCCGTGGAAGACCTCACCCCGAAGGAATTCAAGTGGCTGCGAAGTTACTTTCGCCGCGAGGTATATCCGGTGCTTACTCCCCTCGCGATTGACCCGTCGCACCCCTTCCCCCTGATCACGAACAAGTCGCTCAACTTGATTGTCTCGCTAAAAAACCCAAACCCCAAGCACAAGGAACCCTTGATCGCAGTAGCTCCGGTGCCACGCATATTGCCACGCATCGTGCGAGTGGATCCGGACCCGGGAAAGCCAGCCACCTTCATGTTTCTGAGCGACGTGGTACGACGCTTTGCGGATAAACTCTTTCCTGGCTACAAGTTGCTTGGCGCATGGGCTTTTCGAATCACCCGCAACAGTGACCTCTACATCGACGAGGAAGAAGTGGAGAACTTGCTCACGAAAATCGAGGATGAGCTCCATAACCTGAGAAAAGGAGCAGCGGTACGCCTCGAGATCGAGGAAAGCGTGGACGAAAATATCCTGCGCTACCTCTTGCAAGCCATTCAATTGTCGGAAATCGACGTGCACCGCATAGACGGTCCGCTCAACCTTTACCGCTTGATGAAACTGCCGGACTTGCTCGACCGCCCCGACCTAAAGTTCGAGAACTATGCCCCCACTTTGCCCAAGCCTCTGCAAGCCGAAGAAAGCATGTTCGCGGCAATTCGAAGAAACGATTTTCTACTGCATCACCCCTACGAATCCTTTGCCCCGGTGGTCGAGTTCGTACGGCAAGCGGCGGATGATCCGGACGTTTTCGCGATCAAGCAAACACTCTACCGCACAAGTGAGGATTCACCCATTTTGAAAGCTCTCATGGACGCGGCGCGCAACGGCAAGCAAGTCACCGCTCTGGTCGAACTCAAGGCGCGCTTCGACGAAGCCGCCAATATTCAATGGGCTCGGCAAATGGAAGAAGTGGGCGTGCACGTGGTATACGGATTGCGTGGACTCAAGACCCACTGCAAGTGCTGCTTGGTGGTGCGTCGTGAAAAACGTGGCCTCAAGCGATACGCCCACCTCGGCACGGGAAATTACAATCACCACACGGCGCGCCTCTACACCGACCTGAGCTTCTTTACGTCGGATACCGCAATGACCGCGGACGTGGCCAATCTCTTCAATTCACTGACGGGATTCAGTCGCTCGCCCACCTTCAGGAAACTTTTGGTGGCCCCCTTCAACTTGCACAAAAGCATGGTGAAGCTAGTGCAGCGTGAAACAAAAAACGCGAAGGCAGGGAAGAAGGCCCGCATCATCGTGAAAGTGAACAGCTTGATCGACAAGGAAACCATAGACGCGCTCTACGAGGCATCTAGGGTCGGGGTGAAAGTCGACCTCTTGGTACGCGGCATTTGCGGCTTGGTTCCGGGGGTCAAGGGATTGAGCGAAAACATTCGGGTTCGCAGCATACTGGGCCGCTACCTGGAACACAGTCGAATTTACTATTTCGAGAACGGGGACGAGGCACCGGATATACTGATCGGCAGCGCAGACTGGATGCCAAGGAATTTCTTTCGTCGAGTGGAAGCCGTTTTCCCGATCGAGAACCCGCTCATGCAGGATCGCCTGAAGGAAACTCTCGAACTTTACCTGCGCGACAACGAGTATGCCAAGACACTGCGGGCCAACGGAACCTATGGAGCAATCCCCATTCGCAGAGGGAGTTTGCCGAGGTCGGTGCAAGGAAGCCTGACCGAAAACCCCCTTTCGCAAAAGGCCGAGTAAAAAGAAAGCGTTGGCGTTCTAATCCTGACGGGATTTTCCGCTTGAGAACCCCACGATCAAGGCAAAGGTGACAAGCGATACACCAAGCCCGATGCGGGCCCCGTGAGGACCTGCAGAGAAACAAAGCAAGAGACCCACCGCCAAGATGACCGGTACCGCGGTTCTTCGCCAATTGAATTTCAACTCGGATTCTCCTTAAGTCAGTTCAAACGAAATTTCATGGTGAGTGATTCGCTGATGCGAAAAGGGGGCCGCCCGACGTTGCTGATTCCTCGCACCGCCTGCAACACCAAGCGATCAAATTCAGGATAAGAGGATGGGCGAACCAGGCGGGGGGCTCGCAACTCGCCTCCGGAGCCAATCTCAAATTTCACCGTCACCTCCACCACGCCGGCTCCTTGGCTACGCAGGTTGGCGGAAGCTTTGAGGCGCAACCAATTGCGCTTGATCTTGGCAAAGGCACTGGAGAGGTAGCGGTCACGTTCATTGGGATCACGATTAACCACCGGTCGAGGGGTGGAGACGTCCACCGTGAATTTACTAGGATCGATGTTCGAGGGAGTGACCCGGGGCGGGGCAGGTTGCCTGGGTGTCTTGGGCAGGGGGTGCTGCTTGCGAAATTGCTCCAAGCTTATTTTACGAGGCGGATCCGGTGGCTTGACCGGTTTTGGCCTGGGTTTGGGCGTGGGTTTCGGTTTGGGCTTCGTCGTAACCGGCTTTGGTTTGGGTTTTGGCGTGGGCTTCGGCGTAACCGGTTTCGGCTTGGGTTTGGGTGGCGGAGGGGTTGGCATGACCGGCCTCGGCGGCGTGGGCGCCGGCGGTGACACGGACGCAGGTGGGGGAGAAGCCAGCAAGGTAAGTACAATGTCCTCGGGTTCCTCCTCGGCGCAATTGGAGAGTACGCCGGCAAAGACAAAGCCAGTAAGACCCAAGGCGTGCACCAGACTGGATAGCACGAAGGCGCGTTTTGTTTGTTTCGTCACAGTTGTTCTCCCATTTCCCAATGGCCCTGCGCAGCCAACGCACGGCACATCCTAATCATCATCAATGGTTTAGACGGTGGAAACACGATTTTCGTTCAAGAATGTTTTGGAAAAATGAAAAGCTCGGGCAAATCAGTTGAGTTGCGTGTCGATGCGGAACTGGGTCAGGTTTTCCTTCTTTATCATGTCGATGACGTCCACCACTGACTGAAACTTCAGGTTGCGATCCGCCCGCAAATGAATGATCGGTTCCTCCTCCAGTTGACCAGCCTCGGCCAACAACGTTGCCAATTCGGCCCTCGGCACCTTGCGGGAACCCCAATAATACTCTCCGGTGGCATTGATGGAAATTACCTCAACCTCTTTCTCGTCGGGATCCACCGCAGCTTGCTCGGACTGGTCCGGAAGATCCACCCGTATGCTCTGTTCCATCAAGGGCGTGGTGATCATGAAGATAATGAGCAAGGAGAAGGCGAGATCGATCAACGGGGTGACGTTGAGATCGGATATGGCATCCAGTTTCTCCTGGCGCTTGAAATCTCTTGCTTGCCGTCTCACTTGGTTCAGCTCTCCATCAAGCGGTCAGCGACTGGCATCCAGCTCGATCCGGTCCGCCACCTCACTGGCATAATTTTCCAGCTTGGTGATTTCCTGCCGGGTTTTTCGAAGCAAATAATTGTAGAGAAAAACCGATGGTATGGCGACAAGCAGAGCCGCCACCGTGGTGAGCAAGGCACCGGACACGCCGGGCCCCAAGTCCTTGATGGAGGCCGAACCGGTGGAATAGGCAATTGCCCCGAAGGCATCCATCACACCCCAAGTGGTGCCGAGCAACCCGAGGAAAGGGGCGCCTGACACAATGGATGCCAAAAAGACCATTTTCTCCTCGTAGCGGTCGGTTAGCTCGGACACCTTGCGGCGCAAGGCGTTTTCCACGTGGCCCATTCTCTGCCGGGCCATCTCGTCGTCGCTGAGTGATGACGACGTCTCGATTTTGCGGTAAGCCTCGACAGCCCGGGCATACAATTGGAGCAAGGGACTGCCCGCTCCCTGAAAAAAGTCAGGCGGGTGCTGCAATACGTTGGAGAGGGCGCGGAATTTCTCGGCATGCAAGGAATTGGCTCTATGCAAGCGCCGTAACTCGCCCATCTTGGTGAATATAATTGTCCACGCCCACATACTGAGCACGGCCAACAGGACCACGATCCCCTGCCCCGCCCAATTGGAATCGGCGAAATACGTGAATATACCGGCACTGGAGCCGGTCTCGGCCAAAACAGCCGGAAAAACCATTCCCATCATCTAAATCCTCCCCTGTGTATTACTTACATGGACTGCGTAAAGTCCGTCTTTGTTCAAAACCGAAATCGGCTTGGGGGCAAACGCAAAAAGAGCCAGGGAAGAAGTTGATTGCGGAAAAAAGAGATTTGGATTGCGAAGTTGGCCTCGGTCATCCTACAAGTACAACCCGTGGAACAAGTCACTGAAACACTTAAGGAACTCGCCGCCAAACCGCTCAATGCGGCTAGCAGGAACGTAATGGTCGGGCTGGACGGGTTCGTGGATAAAATCGTCACGCCGGTGGACAAGAGGCATGGGATGGGAGAAAACTTCGATCCCATCTCGACCATAGCCGAATTAGGAGCCCGGATATCGGCAGCAGCCGGCAAGAGCGCCAACTTGGAGCTGTTTCCCCGCTTCGATAAATTAGGGGGCAACGGCCCCATCATGGCGAATGCCATGTTGGCCTTGGGTTGTCGCACGCGCTACGTGGGAGCCTTGGGCTATCCGGACGTGCATCCCGTGTTTCAGGACTTCGCCAAGAGCACGGAGGCAGTTAGCCTCAGCGCCCCGGGCATCACCACGGCCCTCGAATTCCAGGACGGCAAGATCATGTTTGGTCGCATGGTGGGGTTGGATGACGTCACCTACGAGCGCATCATCGAGGTGGCGGAGGAAGGGAAGTTCTTTGACATGATGTCCCGCTCCGACCTGGTCGCGATGGTGAACTGGACGATGATTCCCCGGATGACGGAAATTTTCGTTTCCCTGTTGGAGAAGGTATTGCCGAACTTGCCGCCGCGTGAAACGCGCCAATTCTTCTTTGACCTTACCGACCCGCGGAAACGTTCCCAAACTGACGTCATAAACGTACTCGGTGTAATCAGCCGCTTTCAATCGCATGGGGATGTAACCCTCGGACTCAACTACAACGAGTCACTGCAAGTGGCGGAAGCTCTCGGCTTCTCCAGACGAGAGGCAGATGAAGCCGGTTTGCGCAAGGCAGCCGAGGAAATCAGGGGGAAACTTGAAATTAGCTGTGTCGTCATACACCCGGTTGACTCCGCCGCATGCGCTACCAAGGAAGGTACTTGGTGGACTGCAGGACCCTACGAAGAAAACCCGAAGATCACCACGGGCGCCGGCGATCACTTCAATGCGGGCTTCAGTCTTGCCCGTCTGGGAGGGCTCTCTCCCACCTCTTGCCTGATATTCGCAACCGCCACCTCCGGGTTTTACGTACGCACTGCCCAAAGCCCGTCCATCGGGCAAATCGAGAACTTTCTACGCCAAAGGGAAACCGAGTGATGACCGAAGAAAACGAAAAGACGAAAAAAGGGATCTTGATTTCCTTCGAGGGATCCGAGGGTTGCGGCAAATCAACCCAAATACGCCGCATAGCGGATCGTCTGGAAGCCATAGATCACTGTGACGTAGTGGTCACTCGCGAGCCCGGCGGAACGGAAATCGGGGAGGAAATCAGACACCTCCTGATGCACTCTGCGAATAATTCGAAAATGTATCCGGAAGCCGAGTTGCTACTCTTCGCAGCTAGCCGCGCCCAACTTGTGCGCGAACTTATTCTCCCCAGTGTAAAGGCAGGCAAAATGGTCCTCTGCGATCGTTTTCTAGACTCGACCACGGTGTATCAGGGAGTGGCCCGCCAAATTGCCGAGGATCCCGTTACCCAAATCAATGATTTCGCGGTCGGTGACATCGTGCCTGACCTGACGGTGGTGATCGACCTGCCCGTGGAGATAGGGCTTGAGCGCATAAAGCACCGCATATCTGACATGCCCGACCGCATGGAAGAGGAGAACGTCAGCTTTTACGCCAAGGTACGCGAGGGGTACCTCATTCTGGCCCGTTCCCTGCCCGAACGATTCCTCGTGGTGGACGGCTCGAAGATGCCCAATGAAATAGAAGAAGAAATCTGGCAGGAAGTACATGCCCGCTTCTTCTGAAACTTCTCATACCAAGCGCTCACTCTTGGCGCTTGAGACGGCCATCGCTGAAGATCGCTTGCCTCACGCCCTGCTCCTGCATGGGGATGACCTGACTGAAATCGAAGAAGTTTGCCTTGGTCTGACGCGTCATTTGCTGGGTATGAAGGAGGACGACCGGCAACACCCGGACCTGCAAGAGTTGCGGTCTCGGGGAGCAGCTCGTATCATTGACGTGAAACAGGCTCGCGAAATGATCAAGGACCTCAACCACGCACCTTCGCAAGGAACCCACAAAGTAGCCATCATCCACGAGGCGGACCGAATGAAAGTCGCGGCCGCCAACGCCTTGCTGAAGACCCTCGAAGAGCCCCCTGGAAACACCACCATATTTCTGATCACCACGAGACCCTACTCTCTTCTGGACACCATACGCAGTCGCTGTCAGCGCTTCCGCGTCAGTTTCGGATCTGCCCGGGAACGCCTTCCCGAATGGTCCGCATGGCTCAACAATTATCGCGGGTGGTTGTCCTGCCTTGGCGATCCAGCCCAAGTTCGAAAAGACACCTGCGGCTTGGTGCTGGCGGTGTTCGGCTTGATCTATCAATTCGACGTCCTGCTCTCCAAATGGACGTCGGAAGCATGGCAATCAGCCAAGGAAGGCCTGCCGGACGAACTCGACGACAAGGAACTTCTTGCTCTGGAGAGCGGTTGCCGCAAAGGATTGCGACATCAACTTTTCATCGACTTGGAAACCGAAACGCACGCATTTGCGGTTGCCCAAAAGGATGACAAATTGCCAGCCATCGCCATAGGCCAAGCCATAGAGACTCTGGAGCAGGCGGTGGGATTACTGGAGTTAAACATCAAGGAAACGGTTGCCATCGAGCATTTTCTATTGAGCTCTCTCCGCATATGGACCAGTCGAAACTGAGCCATTGCAAGTAGCTCAAAACAATTCCATTTGACCGGAGTCCACGGTTTCTTCCGGGGGAGCAAGCGGCTTGGGATCCGGTTTGGGGTTCGGCGGAGCTTTTTCCTTGGGAGGAGCGGGTTCAGGGGAAGATTTCTTCGATTCTTTCTGCGAGGGATTTTCCAACCCGTCGAGGATATCCTTGGCCCGTGAGATCACTTCATCGGGAATACCGGCGAGCCGGGCAACCTGTATGCCATAAGAACGGTCGGCCGCCCCGGGAATGACTTGTCGAACAAAGATGATCTCGTCGTTCCACTCCTTCACCGCGACGGAAAAGTTTCTCAAGCGCGGCAAGGTATCGGACAGTTTGGTCAATTCGTGGTAGTGGGTGGCAAAGAGGGTCTTGGGGCCCGCCTCGCCCGCGCCATGCAAGTGTTCCGCTACCGCCCAGGCAATGCTGAGTCCGTCATAGGTGCTGGTTCCGCGCCCGATCTCGTCGAGAATGATCAAGCTGCGCTCGCTGCAATTGTTCAGGATATTGGCAGTCTCGTTCATCTCCACCATGAAGGTCGAGTTGCCCCGGGCCAGTTCGTCGCTCGCCCCTACTCTGGAAAAGATACGGTCGATCGGCGTCAAAGCACATCGCCTGGCAGGCACCCAAGAGCCAACTTGAGCCATCAGGACAATGAGAGCCACTTGGCGAATGTAAGTCGATTTGCCGGCCATGTTCGGTCCCGTAATGAGGGCAATTTGTTCTTCGCCGGCGGTCAGATTGCAATCATTGGGAACGAAGGCGTGGGTACCGACGAGACCCAATCCGCCCGAGCGCAGGGAAAGCTCGACCACAGGATGGCGGCCCTGCTCGATCTCAAGCAAGTCGCCTTCCTCACGAAAATCCGGACGGCAATATTCACGATCACGGGCGAGGAATGCCCAAGCGGCGAAGAGGTCGAGTTCCGCCAAGGCGGCAGCGGTGTCGGCCAATTCCTCCGCCTCTTCGAGGGCCGCCTCGACCAACTCCCTGAAAATTTCCTCCTCGCGCACGATGGCACGCTCCTCGGCATTGATAATTTCCTTCTCCTTTTGCTGCAGGTCCTCCGTGAAGTAACGTTCGACGTTAGTGAGGGTTTGTTTGCGAACGTAATGCTCTGGAACAAGTGGAATGTTCGACTTGGATACCTCGATGAAATAACCGAAGGCACCGTTGTATTTGATGCGCAGGTTCTTGATACCCGTCTTCTCGCGCTCGGACTCCTCCAGCTCGGAAAGCCAAGTCTTACCGCCAGCGGACAATTCACGCAACTGATCCAAATCCTCGTCGAAGGCCTCCCGTATGACACCACCGTCGCGCAAGTCAGCCGGCAATTCTTCGGCCAAGCCACGGGACAGGAGATCACGCAAACCATCGAAGGTGCCCAACCGATCCGACACTTTGGTCACCTCGAGTTCGGTTCGCTCCGCGAACAATGCCTTTAAATCCGGCAACTGATGCAAGGCACCCAATATGCCGCCTAATTCGCGGGGGCGGGCCAATCGGTTGCGCAAGCGCCCGAGTATGCGCTGTAAATCGCTGACGGAGCGCAGTCGTTCTCGTGTTTGCTCCGTCAGGTTGGAGTCACCGTGAAAATCAGTCACGCACTGCTGGCGACGGCGCAATTCGTCCAAATTGACCTCGGGACGGGCCAGAAAGTCTTCCAGCAAACGGGCTCCGCCGGCGGTGACGGTTTCGTCCATGGTGTCCAAGAGCGATCCTTTGCGTTGGTTGGATGATGTACGAAAAATTTCCAGGTTACGAAGGGTGGCGGGATCGAGCAGCAAGGTATTGTCGCTGCAATATTCCTCGATGCGCCGCAAGTTGCCCGGCTTGCTTCGTAGAGCGTCCTGGCTATAGCTAAGCAAGGCGCCGGCGGGACCGAGACCGGGATGGTCTGCGCTTATGCCGAACCCCTCTAGATTGAGCACGCCCAAGGCTTCCATCACCTCTCGGGCTCCCGCGCTCGTCTCGAACTCATACCCTGCTCGCTCGGTCCGAGTGGCTCCGCCGAGGACCATTTCCAGTTCCTGAAAGAAGGGTCGCTTCTCCTCGTCCTCGAAGGAGGCTTCGCTCCATCCTTCGGGGACAATGTATTCCTTGGGCGCCAGGGAGGCGAAGACGGAGAGCAACTCGCTTGCATTGGTTTCGGCGGTCAGGACGAACTTGCCAGTGGAAAGATCCAGCCAAGAAGCCCGCAAGCCGGAACCATTCAAGTCGAAGGCAAGGAGAAAGTGGTTTTGATCGGCCTCCATTTGCCGTTCCTCGAGGGCAGTGCCCGGGGTGAGGATTCGAGTGAGGGCCCGTTTCACCAGTTTGCCGGGTTGAGCAGTCTCCACTTGATCGCAGAAAGCCACCTTCTTGCCCGCATCGAGCAACTTCGTGACGTAATTGTCCACGGCGTGAAAGGGAATCCCCGCCATAGGCATGTCATGTCGCTTGGTCAAGGTGATGCCAAGAATGGCAGCGCCCACCTCGGCATCGCGCTCAAACAACTCGTAGAAGTCACCCAGACGAAACAGAAGCACGGTATCCTTGGGCAAGCTCTGGCGAGCTTCCCGATACTGGATCATCATGGGGGTGTCCTTCTTGCCACTCATAATTTGGCGTGACTTGTGTCTTGTTGTTCTGGGCGCATTGGCAAGCGGAAAGAAAAAGGAAGGTTTGGCTAAGGCGGCGAGAACGGGAAAAAGCTTGTCCCGCGCCGCCTTTTAGAATGACTTTACAAAGCCCACAAAAACTACCTTCCAAAGTTTTCCAAACCCAAACGCCAAATGAGTGAAGAAGAATCGACGGAAAACACGCAAAACGTGGAATCCAACAATGCCTACTGGCAAGCTAACCTACGCCTCATGGCGAAGTTGCTGGTGGTGTGGTTCATCGCCTCGTTCGGATGCGGCATATTGTTTGTGGAGCAATTGAACGAAATAACCTTTGGCGGCTTCAAGTTAGGATTCTGGTTTGCCCAACAGGGGTCCATCTACGTTTTCGTTGCTCTCATCTTTGTCTACGTGAAAAAGATGGGGGATCTCGATCGAGAATTCGGAGTGGAAGAGGAGTAAGACGCCATGGACTTGCAAACTTTGACCTACTTGGTGGTTGGCGCCACCTTCGTTCTATACATCGGCATCGCGATATGGGCCCGAGCGGGCTCCACCAAGGAATTCTACGTCGCCGGCGGCGGCGTGCATCCGGTGGCCAATGGCATGGCGACGGCGGCGGACTGGATGTCGGCCGCCTCCTTCATCTCCATGGCCGGTCTTCTTGCCTTCAACGGTTACGGAGGATCCGTCTTTCTGATGGGATGGACGGGCGGCTACGTGCTGCTGGCTTTGTTGCTGGCTCCGTACTTGCGCAAATTCGGCAAGTTCACCGTACCCGAGTTCATCGGGGACCGCTTTTACTCGAAAACCGCCCGCTTGGTGGCGGTGATTTGCCTGATTCTGGCATCGGTCACCTACGTAATCGGGCAGATGAAAGGCATCGGGGTGGCTTTTTCCCGCTTTTTGGAGACCAGCTACGACACCGGCCTGTTCATCGGCATGGGTATCGTCTTCGTTTATGCCGTGCTAGGCGGAATGAAAGGCATCACCTACACGCAGATTGCTCAATACTGCGTGCTAATCTTCGCCTACACAGTACCAGCCGTATTCATATCCCTCAACCTGACGGGAAATCCGATTCCTCAACTGGGACTGGGAAGTGAAATCAAGGAGGAAGGCATCCCAATTCTGGCCAAACTGGACCAAGTGGTGACCGACCTCGGCTTCAAGGAATACACCACCCAAACCATGGGGAACAAGCTGAACATGTTCGCCTATACCTTGTCCTTGATGATCGGTACAGCTGGCCTGCCGCACGTCATCATACGCTTCTTCACCGTGCCCAAGGTAAAGGATGCCCGGGTTTCGGCAGGATGGGCGCTGGTCTTCATCGCCATACTATACACCACCGCGCCTTCGGTTGGCTCGATGGCTCGACTCAACCTGACAAATACCATCCAGACAGGCGAGGTAGGTTCACCCCAGGGAAACATAAGGTACGAGGACCGGCCGGAATGGTTCAAGAAATGGGAAAAAACCGGATTGCTTCGCCACAACGACAAGAACGGTGATGGCCGCATACAATACTACGATGACAAGAACGAGGCATTCTCGGCTACCGCGGCAAGCTATGGTTGGAAAGGCAATGAACTTCAGCACATCCCATTCGGAAAAACGGAAAAGGACGCCAAAAGCGGACCGGACAGAGACATCATGGTATTGGCCAACCCCGAGATCGCCGGTCTTCCCGACTGGGTTGTCGCTTTGGTGGTGGCTGGCGGACTAGCCGCTGCACTGTCCACTGCGGCGGGCCTATTGCTAGCCATTTCATCTGCCATCTCCCATGACATTTTGAAAGGCATCTTCAAACCTGACATTTCAGAGAAAGAAGAACTCAAGGCCGGCCGTATCGCCATGGCCGGAGCGATCGGTGTGGCCGGTTACTTCGGCTTGAATCCGCCTGACTTCGCGGCCGGCACGGTGGCAATCGCATTCGGACTGGCCGCCTCCTCGATCTTTCCTGCCCTCATGATGGGAATCTTCCACAAGGGATTGAACCGGGAAGGCGCCATTGCCGGTATGATTGCCGGCATCGGAGTCACCATGCTCTACGTGTTCCAGCACAAGGGCATTATGTTCATTCCAGGCACCTCCTTCTTGGGCGGCATGGAAGAAAACTGGTTCTTCGGCATCTCGCCGAATGCCTTTGGGGCAGTAGGCGCAGTGGTAAACTTCGTCACTGCCTTTGCCGTCTCGTCCTTTACCTCGCCCCCGCCCAAGGAAGTGCAGGAACTGGTGGAAAGCGTGCGCATCCCCAAAGGCGCAGGCGACGCAACCGGTCACTAATCCCAAAACCAGCATCATGCCCAAGCCAAAAGCGCCCGCGATCATCGGATTGGCATTTTGTGTCTTGCTGGCACAAACCGCATCCGCCAAGCCCAAGAAAGAAAAAGAGGACGAAAAAGGCTTCGTTGCTCTTTTCGATGGCAAAACTCTCGAGGGCTGGGAAGGAAAAAAGAAATTTTTCCGGGTGGAAGACGGAGCCATCGTGGCGGGATTTCTTGACGCCCGCATACCTAACAACGAGTTCCTCGCCAGCGTAATGGAATATGATGATTTCGAGCTCCGCTTCGAGGCCAAGTTGGTCGGACAAGGGAACAACGCGGGAGTCCAGCTCCGTAGCCAACGCATTCCGAACAACCATGAAATGATCGGCTACCAGTGTGACATCGGAGGATGGAGCAAGGGAGCCATATGGGGCTTTCTTTATGATGAGTCGAGACGGCGAAAGATGCTTGCCGAGGCTCCCCAAGAGGAATTGAAGAAACACGTTCGCCCCAAGGGTGAGTGGAACGAATTAATCGTGCGGGCGGAAGGCCCCCGCATACAAATTTGGCTAAACGGCTATCAAACGGTTGACTTCACCGAACCGGACGAAAATATTCCGTTGAAAGGGCGCTTCGGTCTGCAAATACATAGCGGAGCCCCCGCCGAATGCTGGTACCGCAACATACGCATCAAGAAACTCTAAGATATTCAACCGACCATTCAATCTACCCAACAGGAGAACAAACGCCATGAGTCAAAGCCGTAGAAACTTCATCAAGCAATCCGCCCTCGCCTCGACGGCGTTCGGGGCCTTTGCCATCAGCGGGACCAAGTCCTCGGGCAAAATAATCGGCGCCAACGAGCGAATCAACGTTGCAGTGTGCGGCATCAAGGGACGAGGAGGGTCCCACATGGGATCCCTAGGGCGAGTAAAAAATGTTACGATCTCCCACCTCGTGGACCCTGATTCTCGCTTCTTCGAGAGCCGTACAAAGTTCGTCAGCTCTAAGTTCAAGAACAAACCCGACTGCATTCAGGATGTACGCAAGGCCCTAGAAAACAAGGAAATAGACGTCATTTCCGTGGCCACCCCCAACCATTGGCACAGTCTCATGTCCATCTGGGCCTGCCAGGCGGGCAAGGACGTTTACGTCGAAAAGCCGCTTTCCCACAATGTCTACGAAGGCCGCAAACTGGTGGAGGCCGCCGAGAAATACGGTCGCATCGTCCAGCACGGCACCCAGAATCGCTCAAGCCAAAACTGGGCCAATAAGGCCAAGGAAATTGCCGAAGGCAAGCACGGCAAGCTTGAGGTATCCCTTGGAACCTGTCACAAGCGACGCGGCAGCATCGGCTTCAAAGAGGCCAAGACTCCTCCCACCGAGCTTGACTTCGACATCTGGACTGGTCCCGCGCAGAAGGAAAAGTACCATGAAAACCTAGTCCACTATAACTGGCACTGGTTCTGGGCCTACGGCAACGGCGACATCGGGAACCAAGGCGTCCACCAGATGGACATCGCCCGCTGGATGATTCCCGGCGCCATGTGGCCCAAAAGTGTCGTCTCCATTGGCGGACGCTTCGGCTACAAGGACCAGGGCGAAACCGCCAACACTCAAGTCGCCATCTTCGACTACGGCGAATCCCTCCTCGTGTTCGATGTCCGCGGTCTCTCCGGAAAGACCAACATGGGTGTCTCCAACAAACAATACTTCGACAAGGACGCCAAGGCAGGCAAAAAGAAAGTTCTTAAGCTCAAGGGCGTGAAGAGTCCAATCGCCGACCGTGGTCCCGGCGACAACTTCGCAAACTTTATCACCGCCGTGCGCAGCCGCAAGACCACCGACATGAACGCTCATGTTCTTGAAGGACATGTCTCCAGTGGACTTGGGCACATAGCCAACATATCCTATCGGCTCGGCGAAAAGCAGGGCTTCAGCAAGAAGAACAAGTCGTTCAGCGCTTGCAAGCATGCCTCGGAATACCTTGAACGGATGCAGGAACACCTCAAGGACAACGGAGTCAAACTAGACGAAACCGACTATATCGTGGGTCGCCACCTCAAATTCGACGGCAAGACGGAATCTTTCGTCGGGGACGATGAAGCGAATGCGATGCTTAGTCGAAGCTATCGGAAACCATTCGTGGTACCGGAAAAGGTCTAAACACAAAGCAATTTACCCCTCCCAACTAACGCCCCGGGATCCGTGAGGATTTCGGGGCGTTTTAGTTGAATCAGGGCTAAGGAGAAAGTTGGTCAGGGGCGTAATCTAACTTACCCAAACAAAAGCCCGCCAAGTTGGCGGGCCTTTGCGAAATCTGAAAATCAGCGAACTGATCTAGCGGCGCTTGGATCCGCCCTTGCACTTGCCTCCACGGCAACCAGAGCCACCCTTGACGCCGCGATGACCGCCGGGACGCGCTTGAGGTTTGCCGCCAGGTCCGCCGCGATGGCCGCCTGAACGGGCATGAGGAGGAGGTCCGCCGCGATGACCGCCGGGACGCGCTTGAGGTTTGCCTCCGGGTCCGCCGCGATGGCCGCCTGAACGGGCATGAGGAGGAGGTCCGCCGCGATGGCCGCCGGGACGCGCTTGAGGTTTGCCCCCGGGTCCGCCGCGATGGCCGCCTGAACGGGCATGAGGAGGAGGTCCGCCGCGATGACCGCCGGGACGGGCATGAGGAGGAGGTCCGCC
>PAZC01000047.1 GCA_002716045.1 Opitutia bacterium | reverse complement strand
GTCGTTATGAGGTGATCGATCTTCTTCAAGCCGGCCACCTTGGTGGCGACTTCGTGGATGCGCCCGGCATCGCGAGTTCCGGGATTGCCGGTATCGACCAGCAGCGATTCGCCTGCCGGTGTAACCACGAGGGTGGCGGCCCCGCCCTCCACGTCCACCCAGTATACGTCGAGCGTGCCTTTGGCATGAAGAAGGGGAGCAGTGAACAAGAGCAAGAGCAAGGGTGAGATTCTCATGGGTTGTGTTTTTGAATTTTGGCCGGACTTAAAGCAAGATATCCTTCACCACGCGTGCTTTTTCCACACCTGTCAACCGCATGTCGAGGCCTTGGTGTTTTACCGAGAAACGCTCGCTGTTGATGCCGAGCTGATGAAGCATGGTGGCGTGCATGTCGCGCACGTTAACGACATCTTCCTCGGCGTGGTATCCCAGTTCGTCGGTTGCGCCGTAGCCCACGCCGCCCTTGACGCCCCCGCCGGCCATCCACATGGAAAACCCTTTTACGTGATGGTCGCGCCCAGCTCCGCCTTTTCCCTGAAACATCGGGGTGCGTCCGAATTCTCCGCCCCAGATAACCAGTGTATCGTCCAACATGCCACGTTGCTTGAGATCCTGGATCAGGGCCCAGGTGGGCTTGTCAGTCAGGCCACAGCATTTGTTCATGTATTGCACCAATCCGCCGTGATGATCCCAGCCGCGATGGTAGAGGTGGATGAAGCGCACCCCGCGCTCAGCCAACCTGCGGGCAAGCAAACAATTGGATGCGAAGGACCCGTCGCCGGGTTTGGCGCCGTACATGTCGAGTACGTGCTTTGGCTCCTTGGAGACGTCCATCAACTCGGGGACCGACGTCTGCATGCGAAAGGCCATTTCGTAGGCCGCGATGCGGGTTGCGGTCTCGGGATCTTTGATGATCTTGTTGCGGTGGTGGTCGAGGGCCGTGATGGCGTCGACCAGTTCGCCTTGTGTCTCCTTGGTGGTTCCCGCGGGATTGCGCACGTAATGGACGGGATCGCCGGCTGAATTAAATTCCACGCCTTGGTGTCTACTGGGCAGAAACCCGGCTCCCCATTGACGAGAAGCAATCGGTTGCGGGTTTCGTCCACCCACGCTGGTCATGACAACGAAGCCCGGCAAGTCCTTCGATGAGCTGCCCAGTCCGTAGTTCACCCAAGCCCCCATGGAGGGACGCCCGTTGATCGCCGTGCCCGTGTTCATGAAAGTGTGGGCGGGATCATGGTTGATTTGCTCCGTCACCATGGAGCGCATGATGGCGATCTCGTCCACCATCTTCGCGGTCCAAGGGAGGAAATCGCTGACGAATTGACCGCTTGCCCCGTATTTCTTGAATTTCGTCAGGTGGCCCTGCACCTTGAGCTTTTGTCCCTGTAATTGTGCAATGGGTTGTCCCTTGGTGAAGGACTCGGGCATGGGCTGTCCGTTCATTTCATCCAACTTCGGCTTGTAGTCGAAAGTTTCCAGATGGGAGGGCCCACCCGCCATGCATAAAAAAATCACCCGCTTGGCTTTTGCCTTGGGCAGGAGATACGCTGGCCTTTCCCCTGCCTGCTTACTGTCGGCCAACAAAAGATTCAGGGCGGCCGAGCCGAGGCTTAGTCCGGAGCCGGCGAGGAAGGCGCGTCGATTGATTGTTACGGGATGCACTTTATAGCCTGAGGTTGGTTTCAGCGAGATTCAGGATTGCCCGAGCGACAGTTGTCCAAGCTTTCTCGGTGGAGAGAAGTTGGTTTAACGTCTTGCGCTCGAAGTCATCAGGTTTGCGGGAAACAGCGTGTCTGAAGGCAAAGTCCAGTCGCGAATCGGTGGACTTGCCTCCCTCTTCCAAGATGCGTTTGGCGAAAGCATCGGCGGCTTGCACGAAAGTGGGATCATTCAACAGCACCAAAGCGGCCAAGGGAGTGTTGGAATTCGGGCGTTGGGCGGTGCATTCCTCCCGACGCGGTGCATCGAATGCCTTCAGCATGGGGTGCAGGAATTGGCGTTGCCAATGAACGTAGATTCCTCGACGCCATTGGCGTTGGTCCTTGTGATGGGCGTATTTTCGGGTTGGGAAATTGAGGTGTCTATAATATCCGGCCGGTTGATAGGGCTTTACGCTGGCTCCTCCGACTTCTCGAACGAGCAATCCACTTATGGCGAGTGCGTTGTCTCGAATGGTTTCGGCTGGCAAACGTCTTGGGGTTTGGAAACTCGCCTTTCCTTTTTCCGGCTTGGACGCTTGGCGGTAAGAGCGACTGAGAACGATTTCCTTGAGCAAGGCCTTGATGCGCCATTTCTTGTCGAGAAGGCTCATGGTCAAGTTATCGAGAAGCTCTGGGTGATCGGGCGGTTGTCCCTGCCCCCCGAAATCAGTCAGGTCGGGTGCCAACCCTTGACCAAAAAGCAAATACCATATGCGGTTGGCCAGTACACGGGCGGTTAGTTTGCCCGCCCCTTTGTCAGGGTCGGTCAGCCAATTCGCGAGATCAAGCCGCGTAAGGCGTTGTTCAGAGGCTAAGTTGCCCATGAAAGAAGGTATCGCGGGTTCCACCACGGGGCCGCTTTCGTCAAGCCAGTCACCTCGTGGTAAAATACGGGTTACCCGCGGCTTGGTGGTTCGGGTTATCATTGTCTTGCGAGTTGCTTTCTTGAGCTTTTCCCGGTTGGCTTTGTCAACCTGGATTTCTTTCAGAAGCTCAGGACTAGCCGCTTCGGCTTGCCGCTTTTCCTTGGCCGCGATGAACTGCTCCAGTTTGGCGAGTTCTTCTCGTTGCCGTCTGCTCAATACGTTGATTTCCGGATCACGGCGGGTAGGCAGGCTGTTGGTGCCATTCTTCAAGTGGGCGGTATCTCCGATATCTGCGAAGAAGGCCGCCATGGCATAAAAATCCTTGGCTGTGTAAGGGTCGTATTTGTGATCATGGCACTGGGCGCACCCGATGGTCGCGCCCATCCACACCTCGGAAACGTTGCGCACGCGGTCGGCCGCGTACATGGCAAGGTATTCCTTGGCCTGCACTCCCCCCTCGTGCGAAGTTTGGAGTAGCCGATTGTAGCCAGTGGCGATGGTTTGGTCGATGGTTGGCTCGGGGAGCAAGTCACCAGCCAATTGTTCGCGGGTAAACTGGTCGTAGGGCATGCCGTCGTTGAGTGCGTCGATCACCCAGTCCCGATAGGGGGATATGTTGTGGTCTTGGTCCCCATGATACCCGACGGTGTCGGCAAAGCGTACCAAGTCCAGCCAGTAGACGGCCATGCGTTCCCCGTGATGTTCCGAAGCCAACAATTTATCGACCAGTTCTTCGTATGCCTTCTGACTTGGGTTGGCAGCAAAGGCTTCGACCACCTCGGGTTCGGGCGGCAAACCGATCAGGTCGAAATGAAGTCTCCTGACTAGGGTGACAGAGTCCGCGTCAGGTGCCGGTCGTTGACCGTTCTCCTCGAAATGCTTCAAGGTAAATCGGTCGATCCAGTTTCTCTCCCACTTGGTATCCCGCACCTTGGGGACTTCCTTCTTGCGGGGAGCGACGTAGGCCCAGTGCTCGGACCAACTTGCCCCTTCCTGTATCCATTGCTCCAGAAGTTTTTTTTCGGCAGCAGTGAGGGATTTTCCGGAGTCCACAGGGGGCATGAGATCGTCCTCGTCTTCCGTGGTAATTCGGTAGATGAGTTCGCTGTCTTGGGGGTTGCCGGAAACGACCACCTTGTTCTTCGGATCCTTTGCCGACGCTTCCAAGTCGAGCCGCAGTTTGGCTTTGCGATGCTCCTTGTCGGGACCATGGCAAAAGATGCATTTGTCCGAGAGGATCGGTCTAATCTCGCGGTTAAAGTCCACTTCACGAGCCTGTGCTCCAATCGACAAGGCAGGTAGAAAGAGGACTAGTCGAAAAGAATTCATTTGAGAATACTTTACCTTGAAGAATGGATTAATTCTTGCCAAGCGACAAACACCGTCCTAATCCCGCGATTGGATAACGGCTCGATCCAAGAAGACTTATTCCACCACGTGCATGACGCCACGCATGAGGATGTGGTGACCGGGAAAGGTGCAAATGTAGGGATAATCGCCTGGTTCCGGGGCGACGAAGTTGATGGTGGCTTCCTCACCATGGTCAAGCATGGTGGAACCCCAGAGTATCTTGTCGCTGTCCGGGCGAAATTGCTTGGCGAAGCCTTCCGCACCCATTGCTACCGCAAGGGCAGCCACTTCATCCGCTGCTCCTGGTTTCACGAACAAAAGGTTGTGGGGAGGGAAGTCGTTGTTCTTGAAAGTTACGCTTACCTTTTGGCCAGAACGCGTGGTGAACTCCTTTATGTCATAAAGCAACTTTTCCTTTATGCATGCGATGACGATCTTGAATTCGTCTCCCGCTATGGCTGCTGCTGCGTCCACGAATCCTGCCCCCGCGACTTTCATGTCGAGCGAGTAGAAACCAGTGCGGGCAGTTACGAAGAGCGTTTTGCCATCCTTCCCTCCGAAGCAAACGTTGGATGGACGTTCGGGAAACGGGATGTCCGCAATTTTCTTCCCTTGCGGGTTAAAGACCAAGACAGTTCCTGCGGTAAGATAAAGGTTTCCCTTGTTGTCGAGAGTCAGGCCGTCGGAGCCTGATTCCACAAACAACTTCTTGCCTGAAAGAGCGCCTTCCTCGCCTTCGTCAACGGTGTATCGGAATGTCTTGCCCTGGCCCGGGTCGGCTACGTAGAGCGTCTTGCCATCGGGGGTGCCAATTATGCCATTGGGACGTTTCAGTTTGTCGTCCACTCTAATTACCTGATCCCTGTAAGGAGTAATGAAATATAGGTGCTCACCGTCTTGAGAAAGCTCTTTTCGACCGTAGTTGGGGTCGCTGAAGAACACTCCGTTGTTGGGATGTATCCAGAGATCGTTCGGTTTGTTGAATGAGCGTCCGTCGTACTGGTCGGCCAGCAATTCCTTTTCGCCTCCGTCTTCCAAATAAAACGAGGTGACTCGTTGAGATACTCCCTGACAAGCGAAGAGGTCTCCTTCCTTGGAGAAAAAGAGACCGTTGGCTCCTCCTGAGTTTTCCATGAAAACACTCACCTTCTTTGCCTTCGAATCCCATTTGTGAATCCGATTATTGGGAATGTCCGTGAAGTATAGGTTTCCGTCCGGACCCATTGCGGGCCCTTCGGTGAACTTGAATCCACCCGCCAACTTTACGGGTTTTGCTCCCTCCGCCACAAGGTCCTCGTTTTTGCCCGACAAGTAACCATGTGCCAAGAAGGCGCATGCCATGGTTAGAGATAAGGATTTCATAATCATTGTGCGTGCGTGACTATACAACAATCTTAGGATGAACCGCTTCTTACACGGTTCAACTCTTTTGGTCTTTAAAGACTAATATCTCGAAATGGGCAAATTATCCCGGAATTATAGACGATCACGCCAGAATTGTTCCACTGTCTTGGCTGCGACGCGAGCATTGCTCTCCTTGGAATTGAGGAGTGACTGCAGAAGTTCCTTGTTCACAACGTTGTGCTGCTGATGCACCCAAAGCCCCTCAAGTTGGGCATTGGGGTCCTTGTTTTTCTTCAACCAGGCCTTGGTGGCCTTGATGACGTCGTCGGTGTCGCGACTGCTAAGCTCGAATCGTGCCCGCAAGCGGATGTTGTAGGTGTTGTGCTTCAGGAGGTCCAACAGTACTGGCAGCGGTTGGCCGACCACCTTGATATGTTTCATCAAGGGNCGNTCCTTTACNTTNATNCGAAANATNCGNCCGTGNTTNTTGTCGCGNNTNGGNTCNCGCACGTTNTGNTGCATNTGNCCGATGATNACGTTNTGCCAATCNGCTACGTAGAGNGCTCCNTCGTCNCCNATTTCNAANTCNGTGGGNCNGAANTTNCGATCCTTNTTGGAAACNAGNAGATCCTCGATNTGNGTGCCCTTNACGTTNCCGTNNTCNTCNGTNGCNANNGTGTACTGNTTGANNCCGAGNAANCCNATGGAATTNCANATGAGNAAGTTNCCGTTGTTGCGCTCNGGGAAGTGGTCGCTNGANAGNATNCCNCTNGANNNNACGGGNCGNACNGTTTTNTTNAGCAGAGNCTTGCATCTTGAANCCNCCCTTGCCNTCGGGNCGNACCTGATANGCNCGACCACCNGTTCCNTCNGTTGCGAAATGNTATCCCCAGTGATTGAAGGANANNCCNTGNGGATTNGGACTGTTNTTNGCGTGNAANGNNTANTCGNNNGTGCGNGGNTTGAAGCGNTACATGGCNCTGTTNCCNTGCTGNTGNGGGCCNTTCCANGGNGTTTCCACNTTGGANACNTGAAANACNCCNCGNTGNTAGTANANNTNNCCATCCGGGACCAAAAGTNAGGTTNTTGGCGGCGTGGTGNGTGTCNGCNGAGTCNATNCCGTGCATGATGCGAATGCGAACGTCCGCCTTGTCGTCGCCATCGGTGTCCTTGAGGAAAATGAGGTCGGGAGCGGAGGCTACGATAACACCGCCGTTCCAGAAGGTAAATCCTGTGGGATTGTGTACCTTGGCGAAGACGATGGACTTGTCCGCTACACCGTCACGATTCTCATCGGGAAGAATGGAAATGGTGTCACCCATTTCCTTGAGCGGTTCCCATTTTGGATAAGTACGCCAGGAAGCGACCCAAAGGCGTCCCTTGGGTCCTACGCCGAGTTGTACCGGGTTGATGGCTTCTGGAAACATTTCCTCGGAGGCGAATACATTGGCTTCAAGCCCTTCGGCCAACTCGAGTTGTTCAAGGGTCTCCTTGGCTGTTTTATACTGAGCGGTACCTTCCTTGCCCGCATTGCTGCTTCTTGATTTTCCGCCAATGTTGGACTTCACTACGACGGGTGGTGGCACCTTGGAGTCGTCCGCCACGATGGTTTTTCCCTTGGCGGCGGCGTGTACAACCTTGTCACGACTGGCCGTCATTGCGTCGATCATGCTGAGTTCATGAAACAGGGCGTCCCTGTTGGATTGGTTGTCCACGAAACGCAGGCCCGAGCGTCCACCCCAGACATCGTTACCATCGGTTGCCCGGTAGCGGTTGAACCAGTGCCAGTTCTTGTCAAGCACGGCGGCTTTGGTTTGATCCAGATGCTTATGGTCGATTGGTGCATCTTTGCCGAACAAGGCCTTGAAGATCACTTGGGCTAAATGCTTGTTTCCATCGTTAGTGAGATGGATGCCGTTGAGCGTAAGGTTTTCCCCACTTGCTTTATAAAGGTCTTGAGAGGCTTTGAACAAGTCGACGTATTCGATGTCTTTTTCCTTGGCCACTTCGGCGGTGGCCGTGGCATAGGCGGCGAGGTGTTTGTTTTGTTCCTTGCCATCGGGCAAGTTTGGGTTGCCTAGGTCTTCGTGGGCAATGGGGGAGAAAAGCACGATGCGCGGGGCGCTTTTGCCGTTGTATTTCTTGCTCTTGGTCTCGTCGATCCACTTGGAAAGGATTCCCTTGTAGGCGTCGNGATTCTTGTCCCAAGCTTCATTCGCCCCAAAGAAGCTTAGGATAACGTCTGCCTTGGAAATGGTTAGGTAGTCGTGGGGGTTAATGAAACCTCGATTGCGTGGCCGCTTGTCCACCTTGTCCCCGCAAAATCCGTGATTACGGAAGACCAGTTCCTTGTCAGGCATGGCGAGTTGGGCATAGCTTTCGAGCCAACCATGGTGCTGCATGCGTTCGGCCAAGGTATTGCCGAGGAGCACGACGTGATCTCCTTTGTTAACGTCCAGGGCTTTTGCTTCCGGAGATGCGCCTAGCAGGAGGAGTGCGAAAAGCGACGCTGAGGCGAGGCCTGCAAGTTGTGAAAATTTCGCAAGAATTTGCGAAAATACTTTCTTGGTGAGCGATAGTTTCATCGTTCTATATTGGGTTTGTTTTGTTGGCTAAAGTTGCTATCCGATTTCAGATCGACTGATTCGGGCGATTGAGAAGGGAGTCAGGCTTGAAAAACGAAGCTAGGCGCCACTTATCGCGTGGCGAGAGTTTTCTTGCATGGGAGCGGACTATTTTTTCGAAGCAAAAGGNGGGACCCCGAGGAGTCCCGCCTTTCCAAAAAGAAAATATTTTGTGGTTAGAGTCTTACTTTTCCGCTTCTTCTTTCTTCTTGTCGCCTTTGCCTTTCTTTCCGCCTTCCTTCTTTGAGGGAAGTTTCTTGGGCTTGTCCTTGAGGGCAGCCATTCTGGCTTCGCGGACTCGCTTTTTGTCCTCGTCGCTGATTTTGGCGCGCTCTTCCTTGTCGAGCTTGCCGTCCTTGTTTTCGTCGTATTTCCCGGTGATTTCCTTTTGCAGCGCTCTCATCTCTTCCGAGATTGCAGGGCCTTTTTTCTTTGGGCCAATACCGGCATCCTTGATGAGCTTCTTGTCTTCGTCACTGAACTTAGCTCGTTCCTTCGGGCTAATTTTACCATCTTTGTCGGCATCGTATTTTTCCCGCATTTGCTTCATCAATTCCCGTTGGTCTTCATTCAGGGCGGGACGTGGCTTCTTGCCCTTGCCGGGCTTTTTGTCGCCATCAGCGGCAAAGACAGAGCCTGAACCGATGGAGAAGGCGATTAACAAGGTGATTAATATCTTCATAATTTCTTTCTATATGGGTTGGTTTGTTCCCCGGTTTGGNGATGGGGCAACTATGTGGGTAAACGACAGAGCTTCCCAAAAGGTTGCGCTTTTCTCAATGACAATCGGAATTCATTAATTGGTGCAGTTTCTAAGAAAATGGAATCGGAACTCCTTAACGGCTTGCAACGAATGACAGGGTGCTTCTTTCTTTAAACATGCCTCCCTTGAATCGACGTGGATTCCTGAAGTCAGCTTGTGTCTTGCCTGCCTTGGCGGCTCCATTGCCTTTGTCCGCTCATCCGTCCTCAAAGCACAAGACCAAAATCAAATTGGGGATCTCCAGTTATTCCTACTGGCATTTTCGACCGCCCAAGGTGTCCATTCAACAGGTCATNGACAAGGCGGCTCATCTTGGCGTGGAAGGTGTGGACGTTCTCCATCGCCAAATGGATTCGGAGAAACCGGAGTATCTGCAGAAGCTTAAGCGCCACGCTTTTCTCAATGGAGTCGATCTCATTGGCCTCTCCATCCACCAAGATTTCGTGGAACCCACCGTGGAGGCCCGCAAACGCAACGTCGAGCACACCAAGAAGTGCATAGAGTTGGCTTTTCAAATGGGCATTCCATGCATACGCCTTAATTCCGGGCGTTGGGGAACCGCGAAAAACTTCGATCACCTCATGGAGTTACGAGGCAAGGAACCCATTCTCAAGGGTTATACCTTGGACGATGGTTTTCGCTGGTGCATAGATTGCATCGAGCAATGTTTGCCCAAGGCGGCTGAATGCGGAGTGCATTTGGCCCTTGAGAACCATTGGGGGCTAACTCGCACGCCAGAGGGCTTGCTGCGCATTGCCAACGCCATCGAGTCACCTTGGCTCGGCGTGCTCATGGACACGGGGAACTTCCTTGAAGACCCTTATAAGAAACTCGAGCAAATCGCCCCGAAAACCACTTTTGTCCAAGCCAAAACCTATTATGGGGGAGGGGAGTGGTACACCTTGGATCTCGACTACGATCGGATAGCCGCGATCCTCAGGAAGGTCGGTTACTCGGGTTACGTATCCCTCGAGTTTGAGGGCAAGGCGCCGGCCGACGAAGGAGTTCCCAAGAGCATCGCCATGCTACGCAAGGCATTCGCCTAACCTGTTGCTGCTCTCTCAAGGATTTCTCAAATAGGCGAGAAGATCGGCCACGGCTTGTGGCTTNAAAGCGCTTTCCATTCCTTCCGGCATCAGGGATGAGCCAAGGGATCGAACACTTTCAATATTTTCCCTCAACACCGTGGTTTCCTGNCCCGCCGCTGTCCGAATGGTGAGAGAGTTGGCTGTTTCCGAGGCAATAACGCCGGTTAGGGCAGAGCCATCTTTCCTGACAATGAGGTAGGCCGTGTAGATTGTTTCCACTGCTCGGTTTGGATCGAGAATTCCGACAAGCCAGTCATTCACTGGTTTGGCGGCAAAGGCGGTCAGGTCGGGCCCGACTTTGTTACCTTCGCCTTTGAAGCTATGACATAACTGGCAGTTTGTCTTGAAGAGAAGTTTTCCTTTCTCCACATCGCCCTTTAGTTTTGCGACTTTTGCATAAGCTTGGACAACCTTGTCACGATTGGCGTTGATGACACCTAGAAGACTTTTTGCCTTTTGGGAGATCTGGGCATTGGAGTGTTGGAGAAGTTTTTGCTTATGGGCAGGACTGATCTGTCCCGCTGTCAATTTGCCGGCCTTAATACCTTCGAGTAGCTTGTCAGCAGAATCGTCTTGGTTAAGGAGGTGGTCCGTTACCCCGACCCGTTCGCTTGGTCCATAAGAATTCCATTGAGCCAGCAGGGAGGAGGTAGTCAAGGAATGGCTTAGTTTTGGGAGGGCGTTCAAGGCTGACTTGCGAATGAATGGCAATTTGTCCGCAGCCAGTAGTTTGCTCAGTAGGCCCATGTCCTCCTTTTGTCTGGTTGGGCCTCGACCCAGAAGTTTGATTGCGGAAACCCTGGTGGCATCATCGGCATTCTGGTCTTGGGCGGTTGCTCGAACATTGGAAAAAACGGTTTCGATTGCCTGGATCCCGTCCTTGGAATTCTTGGCCAAATTTTTTTGAAACTGATCAAGGCTTTCGTTACGTCGTTCGATTGCATCCACAAAGCCAGCCATCAGGATGAATTGCCGTTCCAGATCTTTTTCGGCGGCAGCTTCTTTCAATACCCGCGTAAGAGAACCCAAGTTGTCATCGAGCATGGCGTATCGAATAAGATCGGAGACTAGATCAGCGGGCGCTTCCCCCTGTGCCTCAAATAATAGTTTCAGCATGGCGGCTGCATGGGGTAGGGCCGAACTCTTTATCGCAACCTGAACCCGTGGTTCCGACGAATTTGCAAGGGCAAGCGCAACCAGTGCTTCCGCTGCCTTGGGATCCCTCCATTCGCCTAGAGAAAAACCAACTTGTCTACGAACCCTGATCGATTCGTCATTGATTCTTGAGGCAATTAAGTCCGCATGGCCTTTCTCGCAGACACGCACTGCGTGTTCGCGAACGCCGGGATGCGGGTCCGCCAAAGCACCCTTCAACACTTTGCCATCCAATCCGTTCAGGCCTTCAAGTATGCAGAGGGCCTGGAGGCGAACTTTNGGGTTCTTGGCTGATTGAACCAACTTTCTCAAACCAACCCAAGTTGACTGGTCGTTTTGCTCCAATAGCAAGCGATGAATGGTATCGCGTTGCCACCCGTTTGGACTATCCAACATGGAAACCAGTTCTTTAGCTGGCCTTTTTTTCAATATCGGAGTCTTGCGAAGATTGGCGCCTTTGGGAAGGACTCGCCAGATACGTCCCCTGTCAGCTCCTTCCCGCAAGTTCACTCTGCTTTGCATGGTTGGTGGTATCCATTGCGGGTGTTCTATGACCAAGCGGTACATGTCGGCCACGTAAAGAGCCCCGTCGGGGCCGGTCTTGGTCATGGTGGGTCGGAACCAATTGTCGGAACTGGCAAGAAACTCGGACTTTTCCTCTCCCTTGGCTCTCCGACTTGTAAAGGTGACGCCATCGGGCTCCAGGACCTCCCGGTGTACTAGGTTATGGACCGGTTCACTAATGAATACACTGGTTTCGAATTCGGTCCCGAAAAGCTCGTCCCGATAGGGGGAAGCGCTATTTGCGCTAGTTACGTTTCCGTATTGATTGGGACCATTTGGTCTTTCCATGCGCGGACTGATGGGGAAGCATCGGCGAGAATCCCTGTAATTGAAGAGAGTCTTTTTCGTATCCTTGGCAACCAATTGACGATTTCTTGCAATATAATGGAGAGGCAGGTGTATGTGCCAAAGCCAGTTTGGATTATTGTTCCCAAACCAGTTTCCCCAGTCATCCCTGCGTAGACCGAACTGGGTCTGGTTGAAGAGTGTTTCCATTTCGCCCGTTAACTTGAAACGGAAGTCTCTCCCGTTTATGTTTACGCTTTTGCCAGATGCGGTACTTTTGATAATACCCCCGCTGTCTCCGTTGGCTGCGTAAATCCAATTGTCCAGGCCAAGTTCAAATCCGTTCATCCTGTGCTGTTGGTTGCCCTCCCGAAAACCCGAAAAGAGCACTTTTCTCAGATCGGCCTTGCCATCCCCATTGGTGTCCTCGGCATAGAATATTTCCGGTGCGGCGCTAACCAGAACACCTTTATTCCATGGCATGACACCGGTAGGAAATTTGAGTCCTTTGAGGAATACGGTTGAACGGTCGTATTTCCCATCCTTGTTCGTATCCTCAAGGTATCGCACCACGCCTCCGGGCTTCCCTTTGCCGTCTAACCCCAAGGGATAGTCGCCCATTTCCGCAACCCAGAGTTTCCCGTCCGCTCCCCAGTCGAAGGCCACTGGATCAAGGACCAAGGGTTCGGCGGCCACCAATTCAACCACGAAGCCTTCTCTTGCCTGCAGGCACTTTCGGGATTCCTCGGGGGTCTTTGCCTCTGGAGAGTCAAAGGCCAGAAGTTGCTTGAAGGAACGCCTGTCCACCTTATTGGGCAACTTGGCTGTATCCTCGTTTTGCACCCAAAGGTGATCGCTGTGAAACCATGCTCCATTGTTTGGGTTCAAGCCCCCGCGTGAAATCATTGGGATGGCCATGCTGTCGTTACGCTTTCCCTCCCGCACGGTGTAGCTCCACCCCGGATGCCAACCAAGACCAGCATTGACCTTCGTGGTCCAGAGGTGAATGCCCCAGTGTTCTTCATCGGAAAATACGATGTCATCAAAACCGTCATCATTAAGGTCCACAAACCGCAAGCCATCGCTTGCATGACTTACCCTTTTGGGCAGCCCATGGGCTTGTTGCCGCCAACTGTTCTTGTTTGCCTCCCAACGGTAAACCTTTTTGCCGACTAGCTCGCAAATGCCATCATTGTCGACATCGCGCAGGAAGCCTATGTTGTCGTTCGGTTTGCCGATTTCGGCAGAGAGCTTCCGAAGGCTCTCTGCCATGTTTTGCTTGGCGTCGATTGCAAACCANCGCCTTGAACCAGCACCCAATGAGCGCACCGAAAAAGTTATGGGNCGCTTTTTTTTGACGNTGTCTTTCTGCAAGATGAAAAAGAAGTAGCCGCCGGAATCGAGATCCGTGATCCAAGTCGGAAGATAAACCACCTCAACGGACCCATCCTTTGNCCGCCAACGCGAAAATTNNCGAGATAGGTCAAAATGCACTGCATCCTTGCCATCTACCGTCAGCATGAAGCCAGCGGTGCTTGGTTGAGTTTCGTAACCGAGCCCCCCGGTAAGACACAACGTGAGGGGCTTGTNCGGATTGGCTTCGACCAATGGACTTTCCCAAGACAATGCTTTTTCCTTTTCCAGTTGGCGTATCACGTGACGGTTGGNCATGGTGCCGGTGAAGTCGTACCAATCGGACTNCTCTCCCTCGTTTTTNGTGATCTTTTCAAAAGCCGGCTTGCTGTTGGTGATTAATTGATNGGTTTGATTGANGTTTGCGGGCGATTCGCTTGCTTGTTTCAAGCCATTGGATTGCACGAAATGCCACTCATCTTCCTTGAAGGTCCAGATGTGTCCGTTGCCCTTGGCGCCTACCATTGAAGTCTCGCCTGATTTGCTGAGCACGCCGGCAATCTTTTGCGTAGGATTGAAGGGTAGCTTGCATTCGGCCCAAGACGATTGTTTCGGATTCCAAATCCGTGTCCTCTTTTGGTCGCCAATCAANACGTCCATGAATCCATCATTGTTTACGTCTAGAACGCGAACCGCGTTGTCGCCGCCAGACTTATCGCGGAGCGAACTGCCTTGCAGTAGATTTCGATTCAGACGATCGAGGCATTCCTTGAAGTTGAGAAACTTCACTCGTTTCCCATATTTTTGTTCAGCGTAATCGATCAAGGATACGAACTGCTCCGAGCTGCTCCAACCATGTGGATGGAAGCATACGTTCATTACCCCTTGCTTCATCACGGTTAAATCCAAGGATCTCTTCCAGTCCTCCAGCATTTTAGGATTCTTGTTGCCGAGTAGATTTTGGGCTTCCCAGTCGCTCGGCACAGCNCAGGGAAATTCCCAACAGNTCCGGTTTATTACATAGGGGTATGGATAATCCTCTATCGTTCCTACGTAGGAGGNGATTTTCTCCAAGTACTTGCNAAAGGTTTCCTTGCCGTCTTCATCTAATACCAGTTCNNGNGGCAGGGACTTGTCATNGCGNNGTGAANACNTTGAANACNGAGGAGTCAATTTGCATGTAATTGCCCTTGGCGGTGGGCCGTTCGTAGATTTCGGCGAAGAATCGTGGACTTACGCTGTTCATGGAATCACAGCAGGGCATCCTGTAGGCAACCGGATGGTTACCTGGAATGCTGGCCAATAGATCGAGGCCGTTATGGACATTTTCAAAAGCCCGCCTGAAGTTTCCTTGCTGAAGCAACGGACAAGGGTGAGACAAGGTGTGTACCTCGATGGTGACGCCTTCGGTCAGCCATTTTTGGGCTTGTGGGTGCACGGGGTTGAAGGCGTTGGTGAAAATACTTACCGGAGCTCGTCCGTCGATTTTCTTCAATCTTTCGAGAATGGGGCGCAAAAAAGCCTCGTATTTCTCGGGCCCTCGCATGTCGTCAATACCCAAGGTAACAACTGCCTCCACTCCTCTTTCGCCGACCCATTGAGGGGTAGTCAGTTTCGGGAAATCGCGATGCGGATAAAACGGATCGACCTCTTCAAGATAGGTGAGTCGATTTGCCGCGCTTTGGGGGACATGGGTCGCCCCCCCGAGCTCATGGGCAGCTACTATCCATAGTATGAAACCAAATTTGCAAGACACGAAAGATTATCCTTCTTGGGAAGTGGCTGCGATTTCCCAACCTTTGCGATA